>NZ_SLXV01000022.1 GCF_004341445.1 Baia soyae | reverse complement strand
TGGAGAAACCATCGCCATAAACGATATTTGAGTCAATTCACACAAAAACCTCTTCTAAACTTGTTGTTCAGAAGAGGTTTGTCTGCAGTCTGAAATAATCACCACCCTTAGGATAAGCGGTGGTGATTATTATTCTTAATCTGATTCACATTAGAATGATGAAGAGATTTTAGATGTTTTCATTTGGATTAGATATCCCACACACTCGAATTCGCAACCACAAAATCCCTGAGCGAACGCGGAGCACGACCCGTCACCCGTTCTACCGTATCCGTAACCCGATCTTCCAAGCCATTCCTAATTCCTTCCTCCATACCAGCCAAAATCGAAGCATAATCCTCCGGCATACCAACTCCGACCATCATATCCCGGAGTTTCTCTGTAGAAATATCCACATGTTTGATTTCTCGTGCCACAATAGATCCGATTATATCTGCCACCTCCGAGTAGCTAAGCGCCTCCGGACCCGTAATCACATGACTCGTATTATGAGGCTTTTTATCAGTCAAGGAACACACAGCAACCTCAGCGATATCATCAGCGTCCACAAACCCAACTCGAGCATTTCCTCCTGTAGCTGTAATCATAACTCCATCATGATTGATCATAGCAGCATGTGTCTGGATAAAATTCTGCATGAACCAAGAAGGATGTAAGATCGCCCACTCTGGAGCACGTTCACGTATCGCACGCTGTACCTTACCGAACACAGGACCATCATCCTCTAGCACTGCGGAAGAACTGAGCAGAACCACACGGCGCACTCCTGATTTGAGAGCCAGATCTAAGAAAGCCATCATCTGAGAAGTAGGATCAGCTACTAGAACCGGGGCCACTAGATATACCTTTTCAACATCCTCCAATGCTGGCCCATACGTAGTCTCATCATTCCAATCAAAGCGCACATGTTCGATTGAAGTGCCTTCTAAAGGAATAATCTTTCGGCTAGCGGTACGAACGGGATAACCAAGGTGAGTCAATCTTCTAGCTATACGCTCTCCCGTCTGACCAGTCCCTCCTGTTACAAGAATCATTTTTTGTTTTGTCGTCATCATAAAAATCAGCTCCTTTTCTTTTACAGCTTCTATTCTAGATCAAACAGTCCGATATGATTAAAAGAGAATGGAGCACTTGGTATGCTCCATTAACAATCTACTTTATTACCTTAGCATTTATAGATCGATCAGTCAATAAAGAATTTTGAGATCGGTAAGAAATCCCTAGATCACCTTGGTAAGTATTTCACAAAATCTCGGCATATTCGCAGTGCTAAGACTAGCAATACACATCCGACCGGTATCAAGAAGATAGACTCCATATGCATCTCGGAGCAAACCGATCTTTTCCTCTGATAGATTCAGACAAACAAACATCCCTTGCTGCTTCCGATAAGACAAAACTTGATCCGCTATCCCAATTCGATCTAACTCGGAGAAAAACGCACCACGGCGCCGATGAAGATCATTACACATCCCTGTAAGCTCTTGCTCCCAACGAGAAAAACGAACGGGATCATTTATAATATGACTCACAATAAAACTACCGTGTACCGGCGGCATCGAATAGGTGTTTCGAATCAAGCCTTTCACTGTTTTATGCCAATCTGCTCGTTTCGTTTCATCCTTAAAAACCAGTGTTAGCGCCCCAGTGCGTTCGTCATAAATGCCCATGTTTTTTGAGAATGAATTACACACCATGAACGTATCTAAACGCTCACTAAAGGGAACTAAAAACTCTGCATCCTGTTCGATGGAGTGAGCAAATCCTTGATACGCAAAGTCGAATAAAGGAATAAGCTCTCGTTCTGCACAAAACTCAGCTAGCATCCTCCACCCGGCTAGGTTAGGGTCCATTCCCGTTGGATTGTGGCAACAGGCGTGTAGCAACACAAAGTCGCCGGGTTGCGCAAACTGTAGATCCTCTAGCATGGTATCGATACACAACTCCTCTTGGTTAGCAGGTTGATAACGATAATGGCGAATGTGATCTACGTTACTATTTAAAAGCGCTGTATGATTTTCCCATGTAGGGGAGCTCAGCCAGATACTTGATGTGGGAGCATAGTATTTGATTAATTGCCCCGCTAGATATAAAGCGCCACTACACCCTATAGTTTGGATCACTTCTACATGATCCTCCAAACTATTTCCCGTAGAGGAGAAAAGCACCTTGCGAACGGCTTGATGAAATTCCGGTGCGCCAGCAAGATGAAAGGAGGCTTTATGGGTCTGGTTGCTTACACGGTAATACTCAGCATCTCGCACAGAATCCAGAATCGGGCAACATCCAGACTCATCCGTATAAACACCTACAGTCAAATTAAGCTTATCTGTGCGGGTGTCTTGATTATAACGTTCCAGTAGCTGCATAATGCTGTTTTTCGGCTTGGTTGGGATCATGCTTTTCTCCTCTTCCTTGGATCATATCTGTGGCGATCGCATCCGCATCAATCATGAAGTCGATCCATTTATGCGGCCGGCTACTTCCTGACTGCATGAACCAGCGTGTGTGCTCCGTTGGAATTCCCAGTACATATAGTCTGTCAGCGATCGTTTGATCCGCTCGAATCGGATGGAACGGGGATGCGGTGACGGAAACTCCACCCGTTTCAAAGACAGCATCCCTTTTCCGATTCACAAAAGGGGTATAAATCCCTTTTTCAAGGAGTGACTGGGTTAAGCTTGAGCGGTCTCGGGTAATGTCGGTGGTAGGAATTCGCCCATCAATCACTACTTTCACAGCGACCGTTGAGTCCTCTACGCTCGGGGAGGACATGTAAATACCACTTTCATGTTCGTTGGCAACTGGTTCAAACTTCACGGATGGGCCTATTACCGTCACAATCCCTGCTTTGATCAAGGCTTGTAGTTGAAGGACTCGAAAGGCAGGAGGTCCAGCAGAAAGAAATCCACTGACAGGCGAAAATCTTCTCAAAAACTCATTTTGATGGGAATGGGGATGTAGTCCACCAAAATCAACAAATACACGAATGACGGACCTCGAATTGCGGATCACATCCAATGCCGCCTTAATCGGCGAATCAACATTTCCACGCATCGCTTCTTCATAGTCAGCCGCAAGCAAGGAGGACAAGACTTCATTGAATGAATCTAGAGATGGGAATGTACATCCACGAAATGGATTGGCGAGTTTATAGAGATCAATCGTCATCGGATGGGAGAGTCCGAGTATATGAGCAAAGGTGCTAACTCCTTCTACAGAGTCTACTTGATGGATGATCACATACTCACGTAATTGACGGGCCTGATCCTCACCCTTCTCGTGGCGTAATTTCGTTTCAGCATAAACGAGACCAATTTCTGCTTCTAGTAGAGGGAGGACATCCCGGTCAAAGTGCACCTCTCCCTTTTGAATCATGCAAAAAGCTCGCTCACGAGTGAAGATCGCTGGATGGTACTCGTAATCAGATGGTTTTTGATTGAACCCTCGCGCTGGTACCGGCACCCCACTGCGACTGCCTACAAAGATACGTGGCTCACAGCCTGATGATTCATACCGCATCGAACCATCTTGCTCCGTAATAAATTCTCCACCGCGCCCCATCGTCAGCTCGGCTAATAGATCATAAAAAGTTAAACCCATCCCGATGATGCCTACATGTTGCTGAGGCCCTATTTCAGAGAGATTCATATCTGCTACTGAATCCCCTGACATAAACATGACATCCTCTGTACGAGCAGCATAATCATGAAGAGTCTTCTCAAATCCTTGTAGACGATTATTCGGGTGACCTGTTGCGAGTACCGTTCGATCCACTTCCAAGATTTCACTATTCAAAAAATACAGTAATTGGGTTCTGCATGTTTCCTCCAAACGTTCTACACGTGCAGAACGTTTACATAAAGTAACATGCGAAGGAAGAGAGCTTTCTACCGCCGATAAAACATATAATAAATACTCTCCATAATAAGCCCGAGGACCGTAACCACCGAATTGTTCGTAATCCTCACGGTACAATTGCCACCACTGGGCAAAGGAAGGACCATTTCCAGGACGTGCCTCTGTACCGTCCCATGGCCCAGAAAAAGCAGATATTTCTTGCGCAACCGTGTTCATGAGTAGATGAGGGGATTGTTCGGTAGACCAGACTCTACCAGTACCAACGTATCCATCATCTATTAAATAGATTTCAACGCTCTCTCTACTCTCTGACTCTATTAACCGAGCTACTAATCGTTCTAGAACGGACATCCCCCGCGGACCACTACCGATGATGGCAACTCTCATCGCACTTCAACTCGATTCAACGTAGTGGCCAAGTGTGGACTTCTCGCCGCTTCATAGGTATCAATGTTTCCCACATCTTCAAGGGTCAACGATATATCATCTAGGTTCAAAATATATTTCTTTTTAAAATGCAGGTCCATCATAGCAGGAGACGTCCCACCTTCAAAGCGAATCACTTCATTTTCCAGATCAATGTGAATAGCTGACTTAGGATTATCATGGAGCGCATCCCATAACGATTCAATGCCCTGCTCCGTTGTCTTGAGTGGGAGCAAATCATTGATAATGGCGTTTTTATAAAAAATATCACCAAAGCTCTGGGCAATCACAACCTGAAAGCCATAATCTTTTATCGCCCAAACGGCATACTCTCGTGAGGATCCCGTGGCAAACTCTCTCCCGGCAACCAGTATCGTAGCATCCGAATAGCGCGGATCATGTAATACAAAAGATGGATCCTGGCGCCAATTCCCAAACAATGATTCGCCATGACCAACCCGCTTCGGTTGATAACAAAAACGAGCAGGGATAATCTGATCTGTATCCACATTGTTTTGTACTAAAGGCATGCCATATCCTTGAATCCGTTCCCTTCCCACACTCTTCATCCTCCATTTCTATAAATCCGAAACCCGGCTAATTCTCCCTGTAATGGCACTAGCCGCCGCGATAGAAGGAGATGCAATATGCGTCATCGCTTCTGTACCTTGTCTGCCTTCGTAATTCCGATTACTAGTCGAAACAGAACGCTGCCCTTTTCTCATGCTGTCTTCATTTAGACCGCAACACATCGAACACCCCGGCAAATGGCGAAAATCAGCTCCAGCTTTTTGGAACACTTCATCCAACCCTTCCCGAATCGCAAGATCACGTACTTGTGTAGATCCGGGAACGATCACCATATGAACATCAGGATGAACCGATCGCCCATCCAAAATCCCCGCCACAATACGTAAATCTTCTATACGCCCATTTGTGCACGAACCCACAAATACTTTATTGATCGAGACATCATATAACGATTGCCCCGGCTGTAGATTCATATATTCTAATGCTCGTTTGGCCGCCTGTTTTTGACTCGGATCATCATAATCGGCACAGCTTGGGATCCGTTCATGAAAGCCAATGGTTTGAGATGGATTGGTACCCCATGTCACACTCTCTTGAATCGTGGCTCCATCGATCACGATTTCTTGGTCAAAAATAGCATCCGAATCACTCACATAGGTGCGCCATCTGTCGATTTCTTCTTCAGCAAGGGATTGTCCATTAGACTTGTACACCTTACGCAAATAATCGATCGTGGTCTCATCAACTCCTATAATCCCCGCACTCGCGCCTGCTTCTACTGACATGTTGCACAGAGTCATACGAGCTTCCATGCTAAGAGACTGGATCGCTGATCCTGCATATTCGATGACGTGGCCGATTCCACCACCAGTACCTAGATGGCGGATGATGGAAAGGGCCAAATCTTTAGAAGAAACATGCTCTGGCAAATGATTTTCGACAGTGACACGCATCGATTTAAACTTTTGAAATCGTAACGTTTGGGTTGCAAGCACGTGCTCCACTTGGCTTGTACCAATCCCAAACGCAAGAGCCGCAAACGCACCATGGGTTGTGGTATGTGAATCACAACAGACCAGTGTGGTTCCTGGAAGAACCAAGCCTTGTTCCGGCGCAATGACGTGGGTAATCCCTTGACCGGGTTCACCCAACTGAAATAAAGGAATATCAAACTCCGAGCAATTGCGACGCAATAAATCAACTTGCCGCCTGCGTACCTCGTCCGATTCCAATGTAGCCACAGAACGGGTTGGCGTATTATGATCTTCCGTCGCGATCGTTAAATCGGGTCTTCGTACCGTCCGATTGGTTTCTCGTAATCGATCAAATGCTTGCGGTGTATTGATCTCATGCAATAAATGCATATCAATATAGATTAAATCCTCTGTATCTCCTATCTGCTTCACACAGTGGGAGTCCCAGATTTTATGAAATAAAGTCTTAGCCAACACTGTCACCTTCTTTTGCAACAAGGTTTTTCTTCATAGGCTGAGCAGATTCAAAAATAAGCGGCAGAGCTAGAAGGGAAGCGATACCGACAAAAATCCACACGCCACTCCATGATGACATTTTTAATATAAATGGAATCATATACGGAATCACAAATGAGACCGCAAATACCGTTGCTCCCATCATCCCAAGTGCTCTACCTGCATAGCGAACACCCGCAGCTACCGCAATCTCCGTATATCCCACACCATGCCAAGCATTTCCGGCTAGTCCTGTAATGATGAGTAAGCCCACTACAAGGAATTCGTTTTGTCCAGAAAGCAAGCCGAGCAAGATCCCTGCTATTCCAGCAATGACAGAGATCCAGCGGAGCATGTTACGACGGTTTTGGTACTTATCCGTAATTCGCCCCGTAACGAGTCGCAAAACCCCGCCACCTAGTTGAATCGAGAAGGCAATAATCGAAACAACGAACAAGCTCATATGGTGTTGGTCTGTTAGAAATACCGAAGCAAAGGTAAGAATCGACATCTGTGGAAATGTTAATGCCGCACCAGCTAGTGCAATTTTCCAAACAGACATGCGCTTCAGTGGCGAAACCCCTTCACCAGATACATTTTGCGTGGATGCTTCGGGTATTTCAAGTTCAACCATCCAAATCCACACAACCAACGTTACGATGAGACTTAGGGCCGCGAGAGTAGAGAAGGCAAGCCCGAATCCGTAAGACGATGCGATAAAGGGAATCGTGATCGAACCAATCGCCGCACCAACAGGGATAGCTGTCTGGCGGATACTCATAGCAAAACCACGTTCATGATCCTGGAACCACGTCATGACCGCACGACCGGAGGAAGAGTTAATACTACCTCCTACAGCCCCTGCTAAAATTAATAATGATCCTAACGCTCGATAGTCCGTGATCCCTCCCGGGACAAAGCCATATGCAATAATCGCATACGTAGCGCCCATGGAGGCAAGCCCAATCATCAGAACCACTTTATCCCCCAGCTTATCGGTCAAGATTCCCCATACGATTTCAGAGATCCCGACACCTAGCCCCATACAACCGAGGACAAAGCCTAGCTCACCCATGGAAAGGTGATAATCACTACGCATAATCACTCCGGATAACGGAATACCAGCAAATCCGATTGCAAATACGATTTGTGCAAGAACACCAATGGATAAAATAAACCATCGATATCGTGTTGAAGAAGAATGTGTTGTTGTCATATTACTCTCCCTTTCACTCTTCGATCGGTTGGGGAGGCTTTTCCCAAATAATTAACGCCAAACAGCCTGCTTCACCACTGCGTGAGCTATGTCTACTGCCTGGTGTAAGTAGCATCATTTCATTCTTTTTAACGGAACCTTGACTCGTGATCATCTCGCCTTCCAACACATAAGCAAGCTCAAATCCGGTATGTAGGTGGGGAGGAGATTCTCCACCTGGTTCATAACGAATAATCGCAGCCCCTGTCCCGCCCGTTTGATCAGGACGGAATAACCAATGAACAGCTGATTTAGAACGTTCAATTGCTTGAAAAGGAGTAAAGGTAATTTCGGTTTCAGCTAGGACACCTGACTCGTTCTCTTGGAGAAGGGTCGGCAATGCCTGCATCAGATTTTTTAAGGTAGCTTCCATGTATCACACCTTGCACGATGCTACTTAGTAGCTCATGCTTTCCCTTCTTTTATTTTTGGTTTATCACTCACACAACCATATACACCATTCACCCAGTAGTCCTCATATGTATCCGCTACTGTATGGTCCCTAAATGTATATGTTTTTAACAGCCAACGCTTAGCCGTATCTTCTGGATTATTCACCTCAATGCGTTCACGATTATGAAGCCCAAATTGATTCGCAAAAACTAACAAATCCCCGTACTCCATGCGATGACGAACTTTTTGTGATTTGGTAATCGCATCCTTAAATGCAAGCAGTGCTTTATATGCCTCGATAGGCGCATCGGCTACCGGTTGCGTAAGCGTATCTTGAAAACAAATCATTCCGTCTTTCAAAATAGCATGTGTACTGGATTTCTCCCAATCCTTTACCTTTTCCTTCGTTAAATCATCCACCTCTGTGAAATACCAATCTTCACTTAGAATCTGAATCTGCTCTGGCGTTAGATGTCCCATCATATCTTGACCGTCTACGTATGTCGTATAAACCAGATCATTAGATGGACAACGCACACCTAGGAGGGTAATATAATCCGCCCTCACCGGGTGACTCGACCGGTCATTATGGAAAATCAAGTCGCCATCTGTAAACCCTGTACGTTTTCCCTTAAATCGATTAATACTAACTACATCCGTAAAGAAATCACCATTATTACGGCTTGCATAAGAGAGCAACGGGGTTTGGAGCAGATAAGCAAAAACACCTAAAAATGCTTCGCCCCGAAAGGTTTTCTTCAAACGATATTTATCATTTACCGGATCATCATGATTCAAATCAGGAATCTCCGAATCAATCGGACAATTCTTCAAAACATGGACATGGAGACCATTTGCTCGGTCCAAACGAATCCGTTCACATAACTCGGTAAAGAACGTGGGTAGAAGGCCGTTTTTTACGCTGTGAATCATAGTTTCTTCAAAACGAGAAGCATCTGTATAGGGTGAAATAGTAGAGAAGCTAGAAAGGGATGAGTTAAGCTCACTCAGTTGTTCATCTGTAAAAATATGATATGGTTTCACAGTTTTACGCCCTCCTCAAGGGTTAATTGTTCCAAACTATATACGTCCGCAAGCTTCTCAATGATGGTCATAGCACATTCATGGCTATGAGCGTCACTTGATGAGATGCAATCTACTAACGGTCTAACCGTATATCCTCGGTCATGTCCACTCATTACCGTGCCCAATACAACGAATTCCGTCGAAACTCCGCACAGATAGAGCGTATCAATTTCCATGGAACGTAAAACTGTTTCTAGATTCGTATTATAGAAAGGATCGATCCGATTTTTGGTAATAATCACTTCGCTTGGTAAAGGCCTAAGTTCCTCATGCACCTGCGTAGCCCATGTCCCTAGTAAAACCTGCTGCTTGCTTGGCACATGACGAAACAGTTTTGAACGTTCGCTCCATTCAGGATATCCTGGACTAAAACCAACGATCACGTAGATCACAGGGATATCGACCTTCCGACAGTACTCAATGGCCTGAGCAGTATGGGCAACGGTTCCCCGTTCCTGTGCCTGTTCATAAAAACCGTCTTTCCCTACGCTACCATCTTCATGAACCAAATCATTTATTAAATCAAGCACAAGCAATGCTTTCCTCATATGGCCCCCACCTCGGCTTTTTGAAGTTCTAATTCGTCCTTTAACTTTTGGGTAAAGGTAGTGAGATCATCACAAAAACTAGATTTATTAATAAATTTCTCGTATAGGTGATTAATCTCATCATCTGTAAACAGTACCCCTTGTTCCTTCAGTAGATGGCGAATAATCGTTCTCCCGGAATGGCGGGTTACCAACAACTGCCTTTCTCTACCTAACGTCACAGGCTTTACGTATTCGTAAGTGTCTGGATCATTTAACATGCCTTGCTGATGAATACCAGCTGCCGTGCTAAACACGTACTTACCAAATAAGGGCTGCATACGCGACTCTTCCAATTCAATGCATTCCTGTAACATGAGATATGTTGTATATAGCTTATCAAGCCGAATGCTCGTCGTAAGCCCATAATCATCTCCCTTGTAATAAAGGATTGCTGCGACTTGCTCTAGGGAAGTATTTCCTGCTCGCTCACCAATCCCGCCCAAGGTTGCTTGGATCTCGTCTGCTCCTGCTAAAATTCCCTCTAACGCATTTGCTACCCCAAGACCAAGATCATTATGGCAATGAGTGGACACCTTAATATCTGGGCCAACGATGCTACGGATAAATTGAATTAAGCTTCCAAATGAGGAAGGGGTAGCATATCCCGTTGTATCGGCGAGAATGATTTGGTTGGCTCCTGCCTCGATAGACACTCGAGTCATCGCTTCCATATAGTCATACTCAGCACGACTAGCATCTTCTATGCCTACCGCTATATTGGTAAGACCTTGTTGTTTTGCATACGTTACTGCTTCTCTTATTTCAGCAAGCCCTTGTTCACGCGTGATGTTTCGTTTATTTTTCAGATGCAAATCACTGCCTGTAGCTACTAACATCACCAGATGTCGATCGCTTACGCCTCCAGCTTCGATCGCGATTTGCACATCTTTAACTTGAGCACGTGAAAACGTGGCAAATGATGCCGTTTGTAGTTTTGCACTAATCATCTGCGTTGCTAAAAAATCAGCATGAGAGGATGCAGGGAAACCCGTCTCAATCGTATCTACTCCCGCCTCTTCTAGCATTAACGCTAGCTCTAATTTCTGATCTGGTGTCATAGCATTCCCAGGTGCTTGTTCTCCGTCTCTAAGCGTAGTATCAAGAAACGTAATCCGCTTTTTCACCCAATAACATCCCCCAATAAAAACATTTTTAAAAATAGAATAATATACATATTTTATAAAATGCAATTATTTTAGAAAATATGCACCCTAGCATTCCCATTCAAGCGTTAAGTCAGACACTCGTATATGGGGGCGTCCGATCTTACCCATATGGTAAATGGCATCACAGAATTAAACAATACTACATATGAGTTATTTCTACTTTTCTATATATTATCACTAGAGAAATCAGGGCTTTGTTGTGTGCCACTATAGACTTCAGACATGATTTTAATCAGAGCATTTGTTTTGGAGTGAACACCTAGTTTCGAATGGATATTTTGGATGTGTTTACGCACGGTATTATTAGACACACCCACTCTTAATGCAATTTCTTTGTAATTGTAGCCTGCAATCCATAAGACCGTTATCTCCTTTTCCCGATGAGTTAGTCCAAAAGAGATAATCGTAGTATGTATTTTCTCTTGTAAAGAGCCCGAAATATTCAAAACCAAACCCCTCCCATACCTTTTCACAATCGGAATTTATGAATACAATTCATTTCATTCTATGAAATAAAAATACTTTTACATTATATCATAGACAAACAAAAAACCCCCTAGCCTAAAAAGACAGGAGATTTTTCACTTATTTCTGCTCTGTATTCGTTGTATGAGAAGAATTCGTTGTCGTTGGTTGTGTTTGTACAGGCGCTGAAGTCTCAGAGGACCCCGACACCTCAGGTTTCTTCTCCTCATCTAACATCCCACTCGTTGCCTTCTTAAATTCACGAATTCCTTTACCAATTGATTTTCCTAGCTCAGGAAGCTTCTTAGGCCCAAACAGTAGTAATGCCGCTACAAAGATGAGAACCCATTCTAAACCAGAAATATTCATCAACAGTCCCTCCTTTTCTCGAGACTAGTCATCATCGCACCTAATTATACACGAGACTAATTTGTTTTCCTTCTCTTATTTATAAACCATTTAATACCAAAGTATAGACCAAGTATAATCACGATTGCAATCATCGCCGTCTGTACATAAGGTCCTGCTACTTCCTTGATCTTCTCTTGATTATCCCCAAGCTTGTAACCTAAGTAGAGGAAAAAAATCGACCACGGAATAGCTGCAAGGGTTGTCAAAATCGTAAAACGCTTCCAAGACATCTTCGCAATTCCCGCTGGAATCGAGATCGCATGCCGGACAACCGGAATAAATCGTGCTCCAAATATCACTCCAGCACCATACTTCTCAAACCATCTCTCTGCTAGATCAAGATGCGAAGGTTTGATCAGCACATATTTTCCGTATTTCTCGATTAATGGACGACCACCGTAGTATCCAGCCCAATATAAAAATAATTGTGCCAGCACACCGCCCACGACACCTGCTATAAGCGCACCAATTGGTTCCACTTTCCCAATTGAAATCAGATAACCACCGTAGGCAAGAACAATTTCACTAGGGATCACTTCAACCATGAGTCCAAGTGCAATGCCAAAGTAGCCAAGCCCTGCTAGCCACTCTAAGAAAGAATGAATAATTTCTGCCATGTTTGCCCTACCTTCGTATACCAGTTTACCTCATCGTATCAATCTATTATCTAGTAAGTCTAGTTCCATAGTCTGATTGTCACACAAATATGCGATTCATGTGAAAAAGATTCTAACAAAATGCATAAAGTCCTCTTCTTTACATAGCTAGAGGTTGGTCCAGAAACTCAGACCAACCTCTATTCGCGTCCTCTATCTCATTTAACCAGCTAGTTTCTTTTCTAGTTGGCGACTTAATAGAGATAAACTATAGTTCACCACAAAGTAAATCACTGCTACCAGTAATAGAATTGGGATCGTAGCATTTACATAGCTTGGGTTAGAGTAAATAAGCTTTGCTTCATGTAGTAATTCAGGCAATGTAATCGCTGCGGCAAGCGATGTATCCTTAATCAAGGTAACAAATTGTCCCACAAGCGGTGGAATCATCCGCTTGAGTGCTTGCGGCAAGATAATGTGAATAAGTGTTTGGATATAACTCATCCCTTGAGCGCGGGCCGCTTCAATCTGACCGATTGGAACCGAGTTTAATCCACTTCGGACAATCTCGGCGATAAGCGCGGATGTAAAGACCGTCATCCCGAAGATCACAATCATCACAAGGGAATCCAATTTATCTAATAGCGTGTTAAATGCAAAGAAGATCACAACTAGCAATGGGATATTCCGTACAATTTCAATATACAAAGTAGCAAGTTGTGAAAGAACAGGTAATTTTGAATATCGTAAAATCCCTAGAACAATCCCGATGATAAAGCTTAAGATAATGGCTATAACGGCAACCTCTAGAGTTACCCACAACCCTTTCATTAAAATTCCCCAAGTATTCCCCTCGAGAAGTTTACTAAAATCCATCTGGTTCGCCTCCTAACGTGTACCTTGTTTCGCCCAACGACGCTCTAGCAAGTTTACCCCTTGCGATAACGGAATCGTAATAATGAGATAGAGTGCCGCTACAAAGATCTCTACAGAAAACGGATCATATTCGGCAATCGCTTGCTCACCCACATACAAGATATCTTGAGCGGCGATAACAGAAAGAATCGATGAGTTCTTAACTAAATTGATAAATTGGTTACACATAGGGGGAATAACCAATTTAAATGCCTGAGGCAATACGACATAGAACATGGTCTGCAAAAAGCTTAAGCCAGATGCCCGAGCCGCCTCCGTTTGACCATGTGGCACAGTTTGAATTCCTGCACGGATAATCTCGGCAATAAAGGCCGCCGTATAAATCGAAAGGGCCAACGCACCGATCCAAAACTCAGTTAATTTATAGCCAATAGAAGCAAGGCCGAAGTAGAAGAAAAAGACTTGTACCATCAAAGGAGTATTTCGGAAAAATTCTACATACGAAGTCCCAAAAGCTCGTAATGCTTTATTACTGGATATTCGAAAGATCGCGATAATCGTCCCGATAATGAGACTCAAGATAAGTGCCGCCATACTTACTTTTAGAGTTAGAAAAAAACCATCGATAAATTCAGTTCTATATTCTTGAATAAATCCAAAATCCCAATTCATATCGCTAAGCTCCTTTACTCATGAAAAAAGAAGGATGGTGCCAAATAGCTCATCCATCCCTCTCCTTTACTAAAATGGTATGAAATTAGCCCTCAACACCTGGTTGCAGTTCAAGTACTGCATCTTTCGGCAGATCTTTTGGTGCATCCTGTCCAAACCACTTCTTGTATAACTGATTGTATGTTCCATCTTGCATCGTCGCATCTAAAAACTTATTCATCGCTTCCAATAAGTCTTTGTTCTTTTTATCAACTGCAACACCGTAAGGCTCTTTACTAAAACGGTTTCCGATTACTTCATAATTTGGATCTTGCTTGGCCATACCCGCTAAGATTCCATCGTCTGTCGTAACCGCATCGATGATTCCACTACGAAGTGCCTGAAATGCTTCCGCATAGTTGCTGTACTCTTTTACAACCGCATCTTTATTGATTGCTTTCAAGTTTTTACCACTTACTGCGCCCTTAGCGGTACCTACTTGTTTTCCATTTAGATCTTTTACATCTTTGATCGGGCTACCTTTTTTCACTAATAGCGCCTGCCCTGCGAGGAAATAAACGCGAGAGAAGTCAGCCGTTTCTTTTCTCTTAGGCGTAATGGTCATCGTTGCCGCAATTACATCGATCTCACCTGATGTCAGCATTTTTTCACGTGTTTTAGAAGTAACTTCCTTCAGTTCAAGCATGTTTACATCGCCAAAAGTACGCTTCGTAAACTCCTTCATCAAGTCTACTTCAAAGCCTTTCACTGTCTGATCGGCAGGATCTTTGAAACCAAATAAATTCGAATCGAATTTTACACCAGCAATAAACTTGCCTCTCTTTTCGATCTTTTCTTTAAATCCAACACCTTTTGCATCCGTAGCAGTACCTTTGTCACTACTACAAGCAGCTAACGAGACAGCGGTAACAATCGATAGGGCCACGATAGCCCATTTTTTCAATCTCATTCCATTCGCCTCCAATTTTAGTGTTTTAGAATACGAGACAAGAAAAGCTTGGTACGTTCATTTTTTGGATTGTTGAAAAACACATCTGGTTCCGCAGCCTCTAGAATTTTTCCTTCATCCATAAAAATGATTCGATCTGCCACTTCTCTTGCAAAGCCCATCTCATGCGTTACAACAACCATCGTCATGCCTTCCTTAGCTAACGTTCTCATGACGTCTAACACTTCGCCAATCATCTCTGGATCTAAAGCCGAAGTAGGTTCATCAAACAACATAATCTGTGGCTTCATCGCGAGTCCTCTAGCAATCGCCACCCTTTGTTGTTGCCCGCCTGATAATTGATTCGGGTAGGAGCCGGCCTTTTCCGGAATTCCTACTTTTTCTAAATATTCAAGGGCCAATTTCTTAGCCTGCTCGCGTTCCAGTTTACGAACCTTTGTCGGTGCTAGTGTAATGTTTTCAAGAGCTGTCTTATGAGGATATAAATTAAAGTGCTGGAATACCATTCCAATCTCTTGACGTAATTGGTTGATATTCGTCTTGCGATCATTCACTTTGACACCGTTTACAACTAACTCGCCTTTTGTAATCGTTTCCAATCGATTGATGCATCGTAGAAGGGTACTTTTACCCGACCCTGAAGGACCCAAGATGACCACAACTTCGCCCTGCTTAATTTCTAAGTCTATCTCTTGGAGAACATGAAAATTTCCATACCACTTATTTACTTTCGAAAAACTGATTATCTTAACCACTCCCTAAGCTATTCCAATCAACGAGTACTTACAAACTTCCTACAAGAAAACCTAAGATCGTTAGGCCAGCTCCTCATCGTATGTAGTAGAAAGTGACACATAAATCTCAGTATTAATCAAACTTCAAATTTTCAACTAACATTTTATAGTAAATATATGATGAACGCCGTAACATGTCAAGGATTCTATTGCATAACAGAATAAATTACTCTATAACAATGAAAAAAATCGAGTGGATGAGGGAGATAGTTCGGCTTTTTTCTAATCAGTTTAGTAATGGGGAGGGAAAGGAGGGTCGGTTAAAATTGATGAACGTAAATGGAATGCAAGTACAGGTATGTACACCTTTCATCTTCGATCCCACAATCACTGCTGGTTAATCAATAAGTGGTCATGGCATAGGAATCATGTACATCTTTCACCTTCGATCCACAACTACACTGTTGATTACTCAATAAGTGGTCATGGGATAGGGGTATATGTGTTTGCTCTCAGCGATGTTAGTGAGCCTACTTAGCGTAGTTGTTCGCAGCTAGGGCGTTTTGTGGCAAATGTTTGAGCGGTTTTTGCGAGTTTTTGCCACTTGCCCGTAGTGGAGAACGACGGAGCGGACTTTCTTTTCACATCTTCGCAGGCTCACTATTTGAGCTGTGAGCAGACACATATACCCCGAGCCATCTATCATCTATTAGACTAATCAACAAAAACCTCCTCCAGCCAACCAGCATACAAAAAACCTCTAGCAAACAATCACTAGAGGTTTAACCAATCAATACCCTATTCATCTAACTCCTTACAAAGCTTCCGAAACCATTTTCGCCTGTGTAAAGAGCAACAAGTAGTCACGTCCACCTGCTTTGGAGTCTGTACCAGACATGTTAAATCCGCCGAATGGATGAACCCCTACAAGAGCTCCTGTACACTTACGGTTAAAGTATAGATTCCCTACATGAAACTCTTCACGAGCTTTTTCTAAGTTCGCACGGCTTCTTGTAAGCACTGCACCTGTTAAACCGTAGTCTGTGTTGTTTGCAATTTCAAGCGCATGATCGAAATCGTTTGCTTTATGGAATGCAACAACGGGTCCAAAGATTTCTTCTTGAGATATACGAGCTTGTGGGTCCACATCTGCAAATACAGTTGGTTGGATGTAGTATCCATTACCTTCTGCTTTGCCGCCGCCTGCCATAAGACGACCTTCTTGCTTCCCAATCTCAATGTATTCCAAGATTTTATTATACGCTTTATCATCTACTACTGGACCTAGATCAACTCCGAGGTCAGTGGTATTCCCTACTTTTAGTTCCTTCGCTTTCGCTACAACACCTTCAAGAACTTGATCATAAACGTCTTGATGGATAATCGCACGAGAACATGCAGAGCATTTTTGTCCAGCAAAGCTAAATGCTGCTTTCACGATGGAATCAACCGCGAGATCTAAATCTGCATCGTTGTTTACGACGATTGCATCTTTACCGCCCATCTCTGCAACCACACGTTTAATCCATTTTTGGCCTGGTACCGTTTTCGCCGCAAGTTCGTTAATACGAAGACCAACTGCACGAGAACCAGTGAAGGAGATGAAACGAGTTTTCGGATGTGTCACCAAGTACTCGCCCACTTCAGCGCCTGGGCCTGGTAGGTAGCTAACTACGCCTGATGGACAGCCAGCTTCTTCGAGGATCTCCATAAATTTAGCCGCAATCACGTTCGTTGGGCTTGCTGGTTTTAGGACAACCGTATTACCTGATACGATCGCCGCTGTGGTCATTCCGACTGTAATCGCAAGTGGGAAGTTCCAAGGCGGGATCACTACACCTACGCCAAGAGGGATATAAGTAAGCTCATTATCTTCACCCGGGATGCGTGTTAACGGTTGGCTTTCGCTAATGCGAATCATTTCACGGCCATAGAACTCCATAAAATCGATTGCTTCTGCTGTATCCGCATCCGCCTCTGCCCAACTTTTTCCTGCTTCTAATACCATCCATGCTGAAAACTCATGTTTTCTACGACGCATGATAGCTGATGTTTTAAATAAAATGCGAGCGCGTGCCGCTGGGCTATATTTTTTCCAAGTATCGAAAGTGGATAAAGCTACTTGCATTGCTTTTTCAGCTAACTCTACGTTTGCTTCATAAGCCACGCCGACTACTTGATCTAGATTAGATGGGTTAAGCGATTTCATAGTACGATCTGTTTTAATACGCTCGTCCCCAATAATAATTTCATATTCTTTACCAAGCTCACTTTGTACTTTATCAAGTGCAGCTTGAAATGCTTTGTAATTTTCTTCCTTCGAGAAGTCTGTGAAAGGTTCATTGCGGTATTCTTGTAACATGAATATTATCCCCCTCAAAAAATCATATTTGCCCCTTTGTCATTGTAACGTAGGTAACAAAGGCATGCAATCGTTTCCATTGATAAGATTTACCAGCTGTTTTCTTAAGAAAAAATGGAGCTTAAAAGCATTTCTTTCCTTTTGTCATTTGAAACATCATTGTATAATGATTATGTAAAGCACTAATTTTATCATTTTATCTATCATTAAAAATTATCATGACACTTGTGGTTGTTGTCGAAAGTGAGGAAATTGTTATGTCTATCAGTCGTAGCCTAGTGCTTACCTTAGCAGGCAATCGAGTTGTTACTTCTTTTGTATCCAAATATGGGATGAAGCTAGGAGCTTCCCGCTTCGTTGCTGGTGAATCGCTGGAAGAGGCCGTTCGTTTCGTCTCGGAGATTAATAAAGAAGGCCTTATTGTTACTCTTGATCACCTCGGGGAAAGCGTTTACACCAAAGAAGAAGCGATCGCGGCTACTGATGAATCGGTTCGTATCTTTGAAGCGATTGCTGAAAGCGGTGTCAACTCCAACGTATCCGTTAAGCTCACTCAACTGGGTCTGGATATCGATCCTGAATTCTGCTTTGAAAACATGGATCGGATTGCCGCTAAAGCCAAAGAGTGTAATAACTTTGTCCGCATTGATATGGAAGACACACCTCGACTTGAGGTTACCATCGATATTTTTAACCGTTTACTTGCTAAGTATGGCAAAGCGCATATTGGATTGGTTATTCAATCTTATCTATATCGGGCTGTCGATGATGTCGCGAAGTTAGGCGAGAATCAAGTCAATCTACGTATCGTAAAAGGGGCTTATAAGGAGCCTGCGGCAGTCGCATTTCCAGAGAAATCCGAAGTAGATGACAACTATGTTCGTCTCGTACAAAATCATCTTCTCAGCGGTTGTTACACGGCAATTGCCACACATGACGAGACAATCATTCATATACTAAAGAAATGGATCAAAGAGAACCACATTGACGACAATCTGTATGAATTCCAGATGTTATACGGAGTGCGTAATGGGTTACAACGCGATCTAGTAAAAGAAGGTTACAAAGTACGCGTTTACACTCCATATGGAAAAGATTGGTATCCATACTTCACACGCAGAATTGCAGAGCGTCCTGCAAATGCACTATTTATCTTAAAGAACTTCTTCAAAAATTAGATCGGGTCCACCACTTTAAAGGAGAGATGGGAGCGAACCATAAGTGATTATCCAGTTTCTATATGAAGATGGTCGTAGCCAAGTTCATGATTTTCTTCAGTCGATTCGCTTTCAAGCAGAGGCTGATTCTGATTATGCTCATACATTTGAGGGCATGATGAAAGTAATTGCTCATCTCCACCAAATGAAATGGCTTCCTTATAATTTGAAGAATTATTGGATCTCGTTGAAAACAACGAATGGATATAAGAAGTTTCATCCACTCCAGTCCATTCCCAGTCCATCCTATCATTTGAAACTGTACGAAATTCGCTATAATCACATTTACTCCACAGACCCTCGCACTTTGCATTGGGGCGCGCGTATTTTTTTCTTTCGGGAGCGGGTTAATAAACAACAAGTCCTCTTCCTTACACGTGCCCTGATGGTATATGATACACTTGACTTAGAACTAAATCGAAAATCCGAAGAACTGTATGAAGTCTGCCGTCAGCTCTCATTTGAAATCTATATCGATTTTCTCGAAAACCCAAGTAAATATTTATTAAGGGGGAAGGACTCGTGAAAGATGAAAAAGAGCTTGATTTAACAGATCATTATGATGAAATACGAAGCATTCTCCAACAGATTCCCAGAATCCGAGAAGCGACCGAATCGTATCGTTTCCAGTCAGGATTAAAATTGCTGGCTTATCGTCAAGAGCAAGATCTTACCTATCTGCAACTGGCAGAAAAAGTAAACGATCAATTAAGCTCTGAGTTAAACGAAAATACCATTGCAATGATGGAATTTGGGGATTCAGCTATAGACGAAACAAAGTATCAAGAGGTTATGAAAGTACTCGGATTAAAAGCAGAGTTAGAGCGAACAGGCAAGGCCATTTAATCCCTTGCGTTATACCGCGCAAAGCAGCTTCAAACTAGCTGCTTTTTTGTTTGGCCAAAAAGATGATATAATAGCGGGCAATAGAGATAATTGATAGAAAAGAATTCGACATTAGGAGGCATAGGATGACTGACTTGCACTTGGAAATACTCTCTTTATTTGAAGAGAATGCACGACTTACCCTCGAGCAGATCGCTCATCTTGTAAACGAGCCTTTAGAAAAAGTCGAAGCGATCGTTCGTCAGCTTGAAGATGAGCAAATCATTTTAAAGCACCGTACGATCATTGATTGGAAAAAAACAGGCAGACCACGGGTCACCGCTCTCATTGATGTAAAAGTTACTCCACAGCATGGATACGGCTTTGATGCTCTCGCACAGAGGATTTATCATTATCCGGAAGTAAAAGATGTGTATCTCATGTCTGGAGCGTATGATCTATCTGTCTCATTAGAAGTTTCTTCCATGGAAGCCGTGGGACAATTTGTAACAGAAAAATTAGCACCTCTTGAATTTGTCGTTAGTACCACAACCCATTTTGTGCTAAAGAAATTTAAAGAAGATGGCGTTATCTTAGATAAACCAAATCAAGACCGTAGGATTTCCATTATTCCTTAGTCGTTTCACAGAAAAAAGGAGGACGGTGCCTTCATCAGTGCACCCAATCAAACACCATGAACCTAGAAGACAAACTATCACCTATCGTACGAAATCTAAAACCGTCAGGAATTCGTCGTTTCTTTGATCTATTAAGCAATGCACCTGATGCGATCAGTCTCGCCGTCGGAGAGCCAGATTTTGTTACCCCATGGCATATTCGCGAGGCCTCAGTCACTTCCCTTGATCTAGGAATGACAGCTTATACTTCTAACCAAGGAACACCCGAGTTACGGAAAGCAGTTAGCCAGTATCTCGAGCAACGTTTTCAGCTTCATTATCAACCTTCTTCAGAAATATTAATTACCTTCGGAGCAAGTGAAGCGATTGATTTAGCATTTCGTGCCCTGTTATCTCCGGGTGATGAAGTCCTCATCCCAGAGCCTTGCTATGTCTCCTATGCTCCTTGTGTGGAGTTAGCCGGCGGAGTTCCTGTAGCGGTTCCAACTCATGCCCGATATGGATTTAAGCTACAGGCAGACGATGTAAAAAAAGCGATTACAACGCGTACCAAGCTCGTAATCCTCTGTTATCCTAACAATCCGACGGGTGCTATTATGACCGAAGAGGAATTAAAACCGGTAGCAGACATGATCAAACGACATGATTTATTAGTTATTTCAGATGAAATTTATGCCGAACTCACTTATCAAGGACAGCATTTCTCGATCGGCGCACTTCCAGAGATGAAAAACCATACCATTCTCATTAGTGGATTCTCAAAAGCATTTGCGATGACAGGGTGGCGTGTTGGTTATGTATGTGCTCCTTCTGCATTGCTTACTGGGATGCTGAAAATCCATCAATACGCGGCTTTATGCGCTCCGATCACGAGCCAAGTAGCAGCACTCGAAGCCCTAGAAAATGGTATACTCGAATGTAGAGCGATGGTATCTCAGTATGATCGTCGACGCCGCTTCATGGTGAAGGCTCTGAACGACGTAGGACTTACTTGTCATGATCCACAGGGCTCATTCTATGTATTTCCATCTATTGAATCCACAGGGATGGACGCTACCACTTTTGCAGAAGAGCTTTTAAAAGAGGAGCAGGTAGCCGTGGTACCTGGAGATGCATTTGGGCCTAGTGGTGCTGGTCATATTCGTTGCTCGTATGCTAGCTCCCTGGAGCAATTAGGCGAAGCGATGATTCGGATCACCCGCTTCGTGAAAAGGAAACAAGCTTCGGTTCCTGTGCTAACGACAAACCAAGTTGGATAGACTTACCAAATAGTGTGTATAAATGGAGGGTATGCAATGAAATTCTTACGGATGCGAGAACCTGTTAATACATGGACTCATTTTGCTTCATTCCTTGCGGGGATTGTGGGTCTTGTCTTTCTCATCGTATTAACCTATCAAAACCCAACCAAACTATTAACCATGATTATCTATGGAGTTAGTCTCATCGTTCTGTTTGGAGCTAGTGCTCTCTATCACTGGTTGCATGTGAAGCCCAAAACTAAGCTAGCCCTGCGTAAATTTGATCATATTGCCATCTACTTCTTTATCGCTGGAACCTACACACCCGTTGTATATGTTGGGCTTGAAGGTGCTTGGCGCTTAACCATGCTCATCTGCGTATGGAGCTTGGCCATTGTTGGCATGGTGATGAAGCTTTGGTTTATGAACGTACCTCGGATGGTTTCGACTATTTTCTATGTCACACTAGGATGGCTAGCCATCTTACCTTTTGGTCAATTTATCGATCACCTGCCTAGTAAAGCGATTATGTTACTCATTGCAGGCGGTGTCGCTTATACCGTCGGTGCTGTCATCTACGCCACCAAGATCTTTGACTTCATCCCAAACAAGTTCGGTTTCCATGAGATCTTTCACATTTTCATTATGCTCGGCTCTCTGGCACACTTCTTGATGATTTCAATGTATATCGTACCTCTATAATAATGCGTAAAGAAAATCCTTCTCCCTATTCGATATCGGGAAGAAGGATTTTTTCTTATTTGAAGGCAATATCAATGAACCATTACACATTGTTGTTTATCTGTGTTATCGGTTCCAAGCAAATAGATTGATTTCTTCAGAGTCACTGGATAGCTGGATAAATTGTTCAAACTTCATCCCTAGCTTCTCGAGGAGCTTGATTGAGTGGACGTTATCCTGTGCAGTGATAGCCACGATACGATCTAATCCTAATGTACCTCTTCCATATGACATGACGGCTGTGGTAGCTTCATAGGCATATCCTTGGCCACGATATTGAGGAAGGAAGGCAAACCCAACGTCGATATCGTCTAAGGATGCTCTTTTCACGAGTCCACAAATCCCTATTGAAGCATGATCTTCTTTACGCTCTACTAAAAGAAATCCCAAACCAAGCTCCTCATACATTCGGATTGGTCCATTTAATATATGATTCTTGGCGTCCTCGATAGTCCGAATGCCTCGGTCCCCTATAAACTTCAACCAAGAGGGATCATTCACAAGTTCTAATATAAAAGTAGCATCATCAAGGGTTTGAAAGCGAAGGATAAGGCGTTCTGTTTCGAGAGTTTTCAATGTAGTTACACCTTCCTTTATGATATTTTTTATATCATAAATTATATCATTACAATATCAGAAGATGGATCAACGTAAAATGAGAGATGGCTTCTATTTAAGAAGGCATCTCTCATTTTACCTAGACTGGAATCCTACGAACCCTTTGGCTTTCTAGGCCAAATAAAGTTGCTAATCGTAATGCTCAAATCAATACCTAGAACTACAGACCAACCTCTCAAAATACCATTAAATGCCTTAGTCTGGGATGGTTCATTTATCCAATAAATCATGCCTACCAATAATCCAGCACCAATCCCATATGCGATAACATGTCTAAACCAGCCTTTTAGATAATGCCTTGCATACTCCATACCAAATCGTTCTACTGGCTTATCTCCTTGTTTCAACACATAATACTGAAAACGCTCATCCGTCCACTGAACCATACTTTTTCCAAATGCGATAGAGATCCCAATATAAACAGCGGCAATCCCATGCGCTACGGTCGCAGTGGCTCCATTGTATAAATCAATCCCCGTAATGACTAGCAAAGCTAGATCAATAACAATCGTTAAGGATAATAAAAATAGACCAAGGCGCTTCATCTTAAGTACGTAACGCGTAACCAATCCTAACCCAATAACAACCCAAAACATCACTTCACATGCGACAATCATCCAAGCAATAAAGTTCAACAGAAATTCCTCTCCTAATGACTATATAATCCTGTTGAGTATATCATATGTGACTTAGTTCATTTCTTCGTATCTCGCAAAAGCCTCATTCGTCTCTTCTACTTCTACCCACTTCATGATCGGACAATTTTCCTTCTTCTCACACAACTGCTTGATACGCTCAAAGAAAACTTCTGCTACTTTTTCCGTTGAAGGAGCGGCACCACCTAGCTCTGGCGAGAACTCAGGGAAATCATTTAAGTAATGATGATCAAATTGCTTTTCGATTGCATGTTTCACTTCTCTAAAGTCAATCAGCATATGGGAAGAGTCTAAACTATTTCCTTGAACACAAAAAGTCACTTTATAGTTATGACCGTGGATCCGCTCACATTTCCCAGCACCTGGAACGCTATGGGCACAGGATATCCAGAAATGCTTCACTAGAGTATACATTCCCTGGCTCAAAGGGATCCTCTCCAATCAATCGGAATTTGATATTCAATCGGATCAGAGGCTTGATTTTTCTTAAACCCTTCGATTCGCAGTAAACAACTATCACATTCACCACAAGCTTTTTCCATTCCCTGATAGCAAGAAGTGGTTAAATGATAAGGGACTCCCAGCTTCATCCCCATCTCCACAATCTCCGCTTTCGTCTTGTGAATAATCGGCGTTTGAATCGATAATTTGTTATCTGTTACACCCGTTTTGGTTGCTAACAAAATCGTTTCATTCATGGATTGGATAAATTCAGGGCGACAATCTGGATATCCACTGTAGTCCAGGGCATTTACTCCTGTAAAGATCGCTTCTGCTCCAATCACCTCTGCATATGCAGTAGCTAACGAGAGAAAAATTAAGTTTCTACCAGGCACATACGTATTGGGGATATCATCTGTTAGACCACTAGTAGGGACGTCAATGGAATGATTCGTTAATGAACTTCCTCCAATGTCTCCTAGAAATTGGACATCTACGATTTTATGATCAGATATCCCGTAGTGTTGTGCGATTAGGCGAGCTTTTTCTACTTCATGTTGATGTCTTTGACCATATAGAAAGGTGATCGGGTATATGTCCCACCCTTCTTTTTTAGCAATTCCTACGCATGTAGCACTATCCAATCCTCCACTAAGAACGACAACGGCTTTCTTCATAAGTATTCTCCTCCTAGACTAGACCCCTCTTTTTTCCGGGTGCCAAATAAATTTATGTGTTTGCAAACTCAACTTAACCGAAGATAACTTATGTTCTAGCATCTTCTCTACCAATTGAGCGGGTTGCATGGTTTCAAATACAGGACTAAACAAGGGAGTACCTTGGTCTACTTTTTTCTCTACCATTTCCTTAGCAACCTCAAAATCCACATCATTTCCAATCACAAACTTGATTTCATCCTGCTTTTCTAGTAGGGCGAAATTGGAATGAATCATTTTATCAAGCTCACCACTAGTAGGAAGTTTAAAATCTAGAACAAAGCGTGTTTTCGCCTTCACGAATGGATTCGTTTCTCTTAGATCTTGAAAAGGTTGTAAGTCAATTGCTCCATTGGTTTCAATATGAATATCTTTGATATAGTCAATCTCAGCTAGCGCAGAAATAAGTTGGCGTGATTTTTCACCATGAATAAGGGGCTCCCCACCGGTCAAGCAGATATATTCATTCGGATATTTCCTTACTTCTTGAACAATTTCTGCTATCGTGGCCTCAAATACAGGCTTGGCAGGAGCATAGCTATACGGAGTATCACACCAAACACAGCGCAGATTACAATGAAATAAACGAATAAACGTCGTAGGAAAGCCAGCAGCAGCCCCTTCTCCTTCTACGGTTGAGAAGATTTCAACCATAGGGAGACGAATTTCATCCCGATCCATTTCTCTTTCCTCCTTACGCACTTTCGACCTTACTTTCTTCGCTTTCTCGTTCCTCACCTAATCCGATTTTTCGTAGTTTCGGATAGTAGGCAAATGTGAGAACGAGAATCGTCACTCCACAAAGAATCAGAGCATAATTAAGATTGAGGTCTGATACATAGCCAATCGCTGGGTTGAGTAAAACGGTAAATAACGTGCCGATTAGGGTTAATAGGGATAACGTAGTGGCTCGTATTTCTGAAGGAACTAACGCATTAGACGCACTCGACATAATAGGTGCACGCAGGGCCACACTTCCTAATAAAATACCAATCGCAATCGTTAATAACACGACATTATGAATCCAAACCATTGCGAAGAAACTACCGGCTAACAATACAGAACATAATAAAATAGATCGAATACTCCCTAGTTTCTTTTGTGAGTACTCAGCACCCCAAGATCCTAACAACGAAATCAAGGTTGCAATCGCCATAATCAAACCGAAATACGTAACAGCCACATCTAAACGTTTAAACAAAATTTGATTTAAATAGTGGATGCTATTGGAAATCACCCATACCGCTGGACCACTTAATGCGAAGAAGATGAGGGATGGCGTTTTCCATATGTGAATCGCGCTCTTCTTCAAGATTTTCCAGCCTGTAGCCGTCATCGATTCACCCTCTTGCACCTCGTCCGGTTTAGCTGGAAATTGACTCGGTAGAAAGAAAGTAAACACCCAGCCAATGGTTAGTGCAAAAGCACTGATCCAAATCGGAAGTGCATAATCCATTTTGGTAGAGGCGATATAGCTACCCATAATGGGGGCCACTAGGGCCGCTAATGTAGTTGCGATATGGAATCGGCTATATATTCTAGTTGCATCCTGATCACGGCCACTCTTCACTAGTTCATCATAGACATAAGCAGACTGGACTCCTGACAGCATTGCGATACTAATCCCATCAAAGGTAAAGGATAAGATGAAATGCCAGTAATCTGACGCTAAAGCCATGGTAAATGCACCCGCTACAGCTAGTCCATTTCCGATAATCAATACTATCTTTCGATTAATCTGATCTGCCCAGATGCTAGCCGGGATATCGCAAAGAAATAACACAATCGCTAGTACTGACTCTAATGCAAAAATCTGTGTTAAATTAAGTCCCTTTGATTGCATGAAAAACGTAGAAATAGAGGTATAAAATAATAAACTCATAAACACAGAGTTCATTAACAGGAATAGATAGACGCGATTCCAACGCTTCTCCATCTGTACTCCCCTTTCGATCTATCAGTCTAAAGCCCAAATACTTCTGCAAACAGAAGGTTCGTTTGCATTCCTCGGTACGAATTCAATCCATATATGCCTTCTTTTAATTTCAATAACTTGAGCTGAGAAGAATAACATTCTAATGACTTTAACTTTAAATCCATAAAGTCTGTAACGTTATTTACCACTTGAAAACTCTTCATCGGTGTCCATACTTCATACTTCAAACAGCATCGTATCGTATCCACCTTCTCACCTAAGAAGCCTGATTGGCAAAGTAAGAGAGACTCCTTCATCAACTCATTTACCACTTGGTGCTCCCGATCCGATTCCTCTCGGTGAGGATAGTAGACAACGGTGGGTTGAAACTGTTGAATCAAGTAAACTAATTGCTCTACTAATCTTCTGCTGTAGACGAGAGAACGATCTGGTTCATCTAAAAAAATCACGTCGTGTACTCCTAAAACCTTACACGCTTCTATACATTCTTGCTTTCGGAGCGCACTCGATTCATCAGGAGAACCGGGTATGCCACTAAAGTCACCTTTTGTTAATATGACGACTTGTACATGCTCTCCGTTTTGAACTGCTTTTGCCATCGTTCCTCCACATCCTAATATTTCATCATCATGATGTGGAGCAATTACCAAGTGACGCGCTTTTTTGCTCATTTTTACGTCTCCTTGCTGTCCGAGTGGGATGCGACGACGATCATAAATTCACTGCCATTTCGGAAGATAGCACGGTTGTAGTTGCCATAGAAATCATTTACACGGTAACCACAGTTTTCTAAAAGATGGTACATTTCCGATGGCATGATGTAGCGGGATAGGAAGCGGAAATTATATTTATCTTGCAACTTTCCTGCTTGATCATAAGCTTCAAAGAAAGAGGAAGTAAAGACAACTTGGCGATAATGATCAAACTTAACTTCATTCCAAGAATGAACCAATTCTTCCGTTGCATTAGGCGTTTTTCCACCGCCATCACCTTGTCTGCTACTGTAAGGGCAGATTTGAGGAGGAGAAATGATATCCATTACGAACTTTCCATTTGGTTTCAATAACGATTTCACTTTATCCAATACTTTTCTCTGTTCTTTGATTGTGAGCAAATACTCAAAAACGCCACCTGTAATAAAGATGAAATCAAACTCATCCTGAATTTGTAGTTCTCGTATATCACTAACTCCAAAAGTCAATTTTCCTGTGAGGTCAGTTCGCTCGTCCAACTTTTTCTGAGCACGCCCAATCATCCCTGGAGAAATATCAAACGCGTGAACTTCATGTCCTTGTTCAGCTAACGCAAACGCTAATCTACCAGATCCACAACCTAGGTCCAAGATTTTACTCTTCTCCTTAGGAATATCTAGGTAAAATTCAATCATACCTGCTGGTTCTGGAATGAACTGATCATATAATTGGGAAATATCATCATATTGTTGTTTGATTGTCAACGTAATCCCCTACCTTATCTAATTAGATTGATTCTGAAACTGTTTTATCTTATTTTGATAGCCTTTATAAAACGACCGTTGCCAAAACATCATATAAATAGCCGTCCATGTTCCATACTTCTTTTTGATCAGTTGAAACATCTGCTTTTTTTGTTTCCAACTATAGGGTAGTACAGGCTTGTACCACTGAATGTTCAGATGTACCCCTTCGGCATGACCTTGCCCATAGTGAAATGAACTTCTTAGGTCTTCTTGAACCGCTAGTTCCGGATGTACAATGCGGGCTGAATCATCATACGCAATCGGTAGCTTCGCCTTTTTGACCCGCGCATCGAAATCAAAGTCCTCTGTCCAAGATAAATAAGAATGGAAAAAATATCCGTCAATATCAGATAAAATTGATTTTCGAAAAGCTAACGGGGGGGAATATGCTTTTTTTCCAGCTGTATGGATATGTCTTACCCGAGCCACGATTTTATGAATAGAAGACTTAAAGTTAAATAACACACGTCCCTTTGCTAAAGGCGCCTCTTCTAGTTTTTCGTATAACTTTCGAATGGTCCCCGGTAAAAACACACAGTCCGAATCCATAATCAACACATTCGGATGACTAGCAAGCTCGATGCCGTGATTATATGCTTGTGGCAGACCTGGTTCAGACAGTCTACCAATAACCACATTCGGATGCTTCTCTGCGATTTCTTCCACTTCTCGAGTTGCTCCATTTAGAACTACGACTACTTCTACCTGTTCGTCTATACTACTTAGGCATTGCTTCAATCTGGGATCACGATATGCTGGTATGATGATTGATATCGGTAACATGTGAACTCACCTGACTTAATAGCATTTTTAAGTCTTCCAACACAGCAGGGTTTGTGAAAAATTCACCTATATCCTGCAATTGTAGGATTTCCTCTTTTAAATTACGGTAAGTAGCTGCGCGTGGAGCAACCATAAATGGCATGCCCAGCTGATTACAAATTTCTTTATATTGAGGGCTCATCATATTGAGACTAGGAATTCCTAGTAATATAACTGCTTGATACGTATCTTTATGAGCGGTCAGGTAATTTTGAAGACGTTGCGTTAATACCTTCCTGTACTCTGCTATAATCTCTTGCTGTTCTTGCTCATCTTGGGTATAATCAAACTTCCAGTCATAAGCACAAAAAGTAGGATTCAATTGGTACTCATAGGGAATAATCCCAGCATTAGATAATACAATCCGATGAACGAGTGGAAATTGATCCGTAATTCCTTTGATTTTATGACCAATATAAGATTGATCATAAGGTTTGCCCCACGTGCAAGTATGGAGAAGTGCAATCTTCTTTCCAACAGGTGGTTGATAACTTTCGCTACAAAAATACTGGTGCCAAGCCGCAAATTCTTCGTGGTGAATATATTCTCGGTTGGCTCCTCGTTTATAAACAACCTTGTCGGAGGGAACGATTTCTTTCAAAATATACTCAGAATAGCCAGGGTACGTTTGTTCACTCATTTCTGACTCCTCCATATATATCTTATTTTCGAACTAAAATAGGTCCTAAAATCAAAGCATCAATACCCGAAGCATAAAATGATTTCAAAGCATGAACGGGCGTACAAACAATAGGTTCTGAGCCTATGTTAAACGACGTATTCATCACAGTAGGGACTCCGCTCATATCCGCAAATGTGGTCAATAAATTCCAGTATCCTTCATTCATACGTTTGTCTACTACTTGGGCACGTGTAGAGTAATCTACATGTACGATTGCTGGCACATGATCTCTTTGTTCAGATCTCACCTCTGAACTGAGAAGCATATGAGGGGAGGCTTCCTGCTCCACTAACACTTGGCCCTTTAATTCCACAGTCATACTCGGAGCGAGTGGACGCCATTGCTCACGCAGTTTGATATGATTCACCCTTTTTAGCATCTCTTTACTACGGGGATTTGATAGAATACTACGGTTTCCAAGAGCTCTTGGGCCCATTTCCATTCTGCCATCAAAGCGAGCAACTACCTTATCATCCATCAGTAGCTTAGCTACTTCCTCTTCTAAGTGGTTCGGTTTCTGATAGGAAAGGCTAAATTGATTCAGTACATCCATAATCTGTTCTTCTGAGAAAGAAGGACCCGAATATACATGGTCAAGCGGTACAGTCACATCAAGTCCACATTGCGCTGAAAGCCATGCCGCCGCACCGATGGAAACTCCTGAATCAGAAGAAGCTGGTTGAATATACAGTCCATTTACTTCAGGCAAGTTGGCAACTTTACGATTCGCCACGCAGTTTAACGCTACGCCACCTGTTAAACAAACCTGATTCATACCCGTTAACTGGATCGCTTCTTTCACAATTTGAACCAAGCCGTCTTCCAAAGATTGTTGTGCTGAAGCTGCGATTGAAGCGTACGATAAGGAATGATCATGCTTCTGTAATGTTCCATAAAGTGGATCAAAGTCATATCCAGGAACTTTCGTTTGCGATTGAAAATGGCTTTGTAAGTAGGTGAGCCATGACTTTAGTACCACATCATCTCGATTTTGATCATCAGTTAGTTGCGGTGGTCCTTCCAAGATAGTAGGAAATTTGTGTACAGGCTCCGCATAAGAAGCAAGTCCCATCGTTTTCCCTTCCCCAAATTTACCCAATCCACAAAAGAGTGTCACTGCTTCATAAAATATACCCAACGAACTACGTAATGGATACGTTTTCAGTATTTCTACAGACTTACTGCTTCGATCGCCACGTGCAATCGAAATCGATTCATTTTCACCTGATCCATCTACCACCACGATCGTAGCCTGATCAAAACCCGATTCATAAAACGCGGCTGATGCATGGGACACATGGTGCGGGATCAAATGGAAATCAGGATCTTTCACTCTAGGAAACATCTGCTGAGGAAATACGATATCTAGCATTTCCTTCTGCTTCATGCCCTCTTTACCGTAATATTGATCTAATTCTGCTAAATCCCAGCCTACTGCGATATGGTCAATATCATCTGCTGTAATCCCTGCTTCCTGTAAACAATAGTTCATCGCCGCGTACGGTAATGAGTTAAACGCATGCTTTCTTCTACTAAAACGTTCCTCCTCTGCTGCCGCAATGAGCTTTCCATTGTAAAACAAAGCAGCACTCGCATCATGTATGCCACGAATCCATCCGTTCACACCTAAAATATACACATCGCTGCACTCCTTAGATGAAGCATCTATTCTGACCTAGTTACACTATAACTGTCTACGGAAATCAATATAATCTTGTGGCCAGAGCCTTTGGCGATCCTGTACCCGTTTAAAAATAAGGAGATCGGTATAGATGACAAGTTTGTCCAATTCAGCCTTATCTACATTTAGTTCTCCTAAACGGTCCGTTAATGGATCCACTTGAAGGTACGGTTCGTCAATCACTGGATATTTGCTAAGCCCATGATGGATATAAGTTAAAGCAAAACCATTTGAAAGCAAGAATTGCTGAAGATCACTTATTCGAGGCCCTAATCTATCCATACTCACATTAAGAAAGATTTGATCTCCAATCTGTCCGGTAAGTAATTCAAATGCACGGGTAAGCCAAGCATCAAGTCCTGACCCATTATCTAACGGATCACAATGAAATGCATGAAAGCGATTTCGTAGTTCAGCGGGGGTTTCCTTTCTAACATCAAAAGAAGTAGATTCAATTGGAAAATGAAATTTTTCGGCTATTTTTTGTATCGTTTGTAGTACTTGCTCATCTACATCACCAACTGTGATCCTTCTCCCATGTTCTGCTGTAGCCAGACTCGTAAAATCATCATCCCCACAAAAAAAGAGTTCCGATTGCCATGGAGATAGTGAATCATGTAGAATTTGTGCTCGATTTAAGGAGCTTTCCCACGTACATCGAAACTGACCAAACTCTCTTTTATTGATAAACGCTTGAATTTCACTTTGCATCAAAGCAGGGTCGAGCGTTTCCTGTTCAGTATGTCCGAGCGGTTGAAGCCAATTCCAACTTCCGTTATCATTCATTTCAATCAAGTCATTCCGTTTTAAAACATGTAAAAAGCGGAGTGTCATATGTAAAGTTCCTATCACACGGATGATATCTTGGATAGTACCGCAGTTCTTCATTTGCCAAATCCAGCTAGAGAATTTGGAAAGATGAATTCGATTCCAAGTCAACCAAATGTTATGGGTAGGAGAATTCCTTTTAAACGGGAGTTTTTTTTGTTCTTCTAATTCATCTAATAGAATAAATTCTTCATACAATTGGGTTATATTCAATTAGAATGACACCTCCACATATTAAAGTGATTTAAAAATGTTCTGCGACATTAAGCCGCAGAACATTTTTTGGTATTAGGAATGCTTTCCACCTTGGATGTCGATAAAGTTAACAACGTCTTGATCTGCCAACTCTAAATCTTCCCAACATAGGTTTTCCAATTCTACTAGGTTGTTTGCTTGCATGTTTTCATCTCCTTTCTGTATTTTGTAATTTGAATTTAACATAAAAAATTTTCTAAGTCAAATATTTTATTTTGTTTATTATCCTTTATACAATATGAAATATACATAAATTAAATATAAGTATTTTATTTGCAAATATATAGTTATATCACTTTCCGACTACCTTTGTCTATAACTATTTCAACTAACTATTCAAAATAGGCGGCAAAAACCCCGGAAAACCCAGATAAATTAATTGAACAATCACATTCATGCAAATAGAGAAAAGATTGCTCCTATAACGAGAAATGAAAAAGCCCTCTGCATTTGGCAGAGGGCTTTTTCATCATGTGTATGAAATTAAACAGTATATTTTTCGGCGTCAAGCACACGTTTTGCGATACGGCGTTTGAGTGCCACTTCGTTTAGTGGTTGAACACGGGTAAACTTTTTCAACATAGAAAGAGTTGTACGGAGTACGTCGCCTTCTTCCATCGCAGCCAAAGTATGGCGTGCAAATGCATCTACTTTCTGGAATGATTCATAAACAAAACCGACAGTAAGGTCGATCTTTGCTTGTTCTTTTTCTTCTCCATTTTTTGCGATCGCTTTTTGAGTACGAAGAAGAGCAGATTCCATCGCAAAAATTTCAATTGCGATATCAGCTAGGTCACGTAAGATTTCTTGTTCACGCTCCAATGCTTGTTCATACTTCTGAACCGCAAGACCTGCTACCATGAGGAAGATTTTCTTCGCATGCGAGACAAGTTTTGTTTCTTCTTCCAGTACAGCTGCATCTTCATCAGGAAGAGATGGCATATATTCAAGAAGTTCTTCTTGTAGTGCCATAGCCGCTTGTAACAGTGGCAGTTCACCCTTCATCGCCATTTTGATGAGCGTACCTGGGATTAAGAGACGATTGATTTCGTTGGTACCTTCAAAGATTCGGTTAATACGGGAATCACGGTATAGATTTTCGATTTCGTACTCACTCATAAAGCCATAGCCACCATGAATTTGCACGCCTTCATCTACTGCATAATCAAGCACTTCGGAGCCAAATACTTTTGCAGCAGAACACTCAATTGCCAAACCGCGTACTGCATCCGCCACGACCGCTCCTTCAGCTTCCTCTACTCCATCTAAGCCAGCATCAAACATACCACCAATACGATATACCAATGATTCATTGGCATATGCTTTGATTGCCATATTTGCTAATTTTTCTTGGATCAAGCCAAATTTTGCGATTGGGATGTTAAATTGCTTCCGTTGATTTGCATATTTCGCTGAAAGCTCAATCGCACGCTTCGAAGAACCAACTGTACCCACTGCCAATTTGTAACGACCAATGTTCAAGATATTGAACGCGATATGATGCCCTTTACCAACTTCGTAAAGAAGGTTTTCAACGGGTACTTTTGCATCTTCTAAAATGAGCGTACGAGTAGAAGATCCTTTGATTCCCATTTTCTTTTCTTCTGGCCCTGTCGATACACCTTCAAATCCTTTTTCTACGATGAAAGCAGAGAATTTATCGCCATCTACTTTTGCGTATACGACAAACACTTCAGCAAAACCAGAGTTCGTGATCCATTGTTTTTCTCCGTTTAAGACATAATGGGTACCATCTGCGGACAATACAGCCGTTGTTTTCGCGCCTAATGCATCGGAACCAGAGCTTGGCTCGGTGAGTGCATATGCAGCAAATTTACGACCTGTAGCGAGGTCTGGTAGATATTTTTTCTTTTGATCATCGTTACCAAATAAAACGATTGGTAGGCAACCGATTCCTACATGTGCACCGTGGGAAAGAGCAAAAGAACGACCTAAAGCCATTTTCTCAGTGATTAAAGAAGAGCTGACTTTATCCAAAGCACTTCCTTCGTACTTTTCAGGTACATCTGCTCCAAGAAGCCCTAGATCCCCTGCTTCTTTTAGCAAACGAACGCTATGTTCAAATTCGTGATTCTCAATTTTTTCAAGTTCTGGCATTACTTTTTCTTTTACAAATTCCTCTGTCATGTTGCCAATCATAATCTGTTCTTCTGTGAAATCCTCAGGAGTGAAAACTTGTTCAGGCTTCACTTCCTCGATTAGGTAAGAACCGCCTTTTACTTTATAAGGGTTGCTTGCGATCATTATTACACTCTCCCTTTTTATATGTTATAGATACTTAAACTCGCTCAATCAATCCTGCGGCGCCCATTCCGCCACCGATACACATCGTGATCACGCCGTATCGTTTTTCTTGGCGAATGAGTTCGTTGATCATAGACACGGTAAGTTTCGCACCTGTACATCCTAGCGGATGCCCTAGAGCGACTGCGCCTCCGTTTACATTTACCTTGGACGGATCAATGCCAAGTTCACGAATAACCGCTACCGCTTGAGAAGCGAATGCCTCGTTTAGCTCAAACAAGTCTACATCTTCCACGTTAAGATTTAACTTGCTAAGAAGCTTTGGAATTGCCTCTACTGGCCCGATTCCCATCACTTCTGGAGCCACTCCGCCCAGCATAAATCCACGGAATACAGCAAGTGGTTTCACACCAAGCTCTTCTGCTTTTTCACGGGACATAATCATGACAGCCGCCGCACCGTCACTGGTTTGAGATGAGTTTCCGGCAGTTACGGTCCCATTTAACTTGAAAGCAGGACGTAATTTTCCTAGAGCTTCCGCATTGGTACCTGCACGTACTCCTTCATCCGTATCAAAGACGACTTCTTTCTTTTGCAACTTGCCTTTTTCATCCACAAAGTGCTCGACTACGGTAACCGGAACGATTTCATCCTTAAACTTTCCAGATTGAATCGCTTCAAATGCTTTGCGATGAGACTCAACCGCAAATGCATCTTGATCTTCACGGGTTACATTGTAGCGTTTGGACACTTCTTCCGCTGTGTGTCCCATCGACATGTACACTTCAGGGGCACTGTCCATTAGAGTCGGGTTTGGAGATGGCTTGTAGCCACCCATTGGCACCATACTCATGCTCTCGACGCCGCCTGCGATAATGATATCCGCAAAGCCGGACATGATACGCTCTGCCGCCATGGAAATGGTTTGTAGGCCAGAGGAACAATACCGGTTTACGGTCATACCTGGCACTTCATGTGGGAGCCCTGCACGGATTCCGATAATCCGTGCAATGTTCATCCCTTGTTCACCTTCTGGAAAAGCACAGCCCATAATCAAATCTTCTACTTGTTTTGGGTCCACTTGTGGTACACGCTTCAATACATCGGAAACCACAGCAGCTCCCAAATCATCTGGACGCGTATTACGGAATGAACCTTTTTTCGCTTTACCGACAGCAGTACGGCTAGCGGCTACAATTACTGCTTCACGCATATGTTCTCCTCCTTAAACGCTTAGTTGCGTAATGGTTTCCCTTTAGCAAGCATGTATTGCATACGTTGTTGAGTTTTCGGTTCACCGATTAGGCTTAAGAATGCTTCACGCTCGAGGTCTAAGAGATATTGCTGGCTAACAAGTGTTCCTTCGGCAACAAGACCACCCGCAAGTACATAGGCCAATTTGCTCGCAATCTTGTAATCATGCTCTGAGATATATCCACCCCACATGAGGTCTTTTGCTCCCAAACGGAGCACGTTGTATCCTGTTTCACCCACCACTGGGATTTTGCGCTCTTTTGGCGCTTTATAGCCTGCGTTATATAGCCCGAGTGCCACTTGTTTCGCATCATGGATGAGGAAATCATTATTCGCTGTAATTCCATCCATTTCTCGCACAAACTTGTATTGACGTGCTTCTTCGCCGCTCGTAGACACTTTTGCCTGAGCAACGGTCATAAACACATGGTTTACAAGCGGTTGCAAGGAAACTTTATCTCCTGGATTTACACCCTCTGTCCAGCGGAGCAACATTTCTTTGTTACCACCACCACCAGGGATGAGTCCAACTCCTACTTCTACTAGACCCATATAGGTTTCCGCAGAAGCTTGAATGCGGTCAGCTGGCAAGGAAACCTCTACCCCACCGCCAAGTGTCATGCCAAATGGAGCTGCGACGACTGGTCGATCCAAGGTACGAAGGGAGCCCATCGCTTTTTGGAATTGACGAACCATCATGTCTAACTCTGGCCAGTTATGATCTTGTGCTTCCATCAACATCAGCATCAAGTTCGCACCAACACAGAAGTTTTGCGATTGATTCCCAATGACAAGCCCTTTATAGTTCGCGCCCACTTCTTTCACCGAGTGATTAATCATGTTAATGATATCTGCACCAATGGCTTGTTTCGGTGAGTGGAACTCTAAAACAGCGATATCATCTCCGATATCAATCAAGCTCGCACCTTTGTTCCCTTTGATCAACTTACCTTCTGCTTTCAACTTAGCTAGGTTGATTTTCTTGACATCTTCTTCAATCGCCGTGAATTTGCCACCAATGCTAAATTGATAATCCGTACTCGCTTCCTGTTTATAGAAAGTTTGATTACCCGTTGCAAGCATCTCTTCGATCCAAGCTGGGATTGTGTCGCCTTCTGCTTTCATCATCGCAATGGACTTCTCAACACCAATCGCATCCCATAGCTCAAATGGACCTAAATCCCAGTTGAAACCCCACTTCATCGCTTGGTCAACGGCTACGATATCGTCGGCAATTTCACCTAGCTTATTAGCGGAGTAGAGCAATACCTTCTTGGTAATCGTCCATGCTAATTCTCCAGCGGTATCTTTCCCATACACAAGCGCCTGTAGACCTTCTGCCTTACTTTTCGCACGCTTAGAAGCTTCCAAAGAGGCAGATTTAAACTTACTCTTTGGCTTATATTCGAATGTCTTTGTATCCAGAACGAGGATTTCTTTTCCTACTTTCTTATAGAAACCTTGCCCCGTTTTTGAACCTAGCCATTTGTTTTCTACCATTTTGACTAGCGTATTGGATACCGTAAATGCATCTTTATCCACAGCATCTGTAGCCGTTGCATGAACATTGTTTGCTACATGAACAAACGTATCAAGACCTACTATATCAAGCGTCCGGAAAGTAGCACTCTTAGGTCTTCCCATAGCACGACCTGTAACAGCATCTACTTCGTCTGCATTTAAGCCCATTTGCTCCATCGCTTGAAGCGTAATCTGCAAGCCATAGGTTCCAATGCGATTGGCAATAAAGTTTGGTGTGTCTTTCGCAATTACAACACCTTTACCTAACACCGTTTCCGCAAACGCTTTCATTTCTTGAACCAGATTCATATCTGTATACTTCGTTGGGATAATTTCAAGAAGCTTCATATAGCGTGGTGGGTTGAAGAAATGCGTACCCAATACATGCTTCTTAAACTCATCCGAGCGCCCTTCAACCATTTCATGAACGGAAATGCCCGAAGTGTTCGAACTGACAACTGTTCCTGGTTTCCATACACCCTCAATTTTCGCAAATAAATCTTGTTTAATTTTCAAGTTTTCTACTACTACTTCAATAATCCAATCCACTTCTGATAAGACGTTAAAGTCATCTTCTAAGTTACCTACTTCGATTAGATCAAGGACATCTTTGGTATATAGTGGAGAAGGCTTCTCTTTGGTTAAGCGCTCTTTCCCCGTTTGCGCAAAGCGGTTACGTACTGCTTTGTGCTCTAGAGATAGACCTAACTTTTCTTCTTTGTCAGATAATTGACTTGGCACGATATCTAGGAGATAGGCCTTGATACCTACGTTCGCCAAATGACCTGCGATCGATGCACCCATCACTCCTGAGCCTAGAACGGCAACTTTTTTCATGCGTAACAAAATAACTCCTCCTCTCGGGATGAAGAGACAATTGAATGTGAATGAACAATCATTCATTGTCAGGGTAGAAAAAAACACCTTCCTCAGTTAGGTGAACAACAAACATATTTCATATAGGGTCCTATGTGAAAACCACACAGAATTTTTCCCCGTTTGCAATTGCTTTCAATACTATTATTTATCTGTTTTCTTTCGTCGTCAAGAGGGAAAGTACCGATTCAGCACGTTTTTTTCATATAAAAAAATAGATTTAATCCGATAAAAATCAGATTTTTACAGGGTTTATCTCGCCTCGCAAACGATTGCTATTCTCTTTCTTCGTATAATAAAGTATTATGACGAAGTGTAACAAAATGTTCTTCGTCTTCTGCTTCATTAGATTGATATAATCATCTCAGATGTCAAATAACTTGATTCAATTGATAAGAGGTGCTTTCAGATGAAGAAAAAAGTGATAGTAGCCACCTGCGGTGTACTTTTTATGGCTCTCATCACAGTGGGAGTACTAAAACCAGGAACAATCCGTTCTCTTTTTCCTGCCGAACGGTCTATCCCTCCAATGGCATCGGCTAAGGAAGAGAGCTTTCATATACTACCATTGAAAAAGAAGCCTAGTCCACAAAAGCCGACTGTATTTTATTTCGTACCACATGCCGATGATGAAGTCCTCACCTTTGGAGTTCCTATCATTCAAGATTTGAAACAAAACAAAGAAGTATATGTCATTCTGATGTCTCACGGTGATATTACAGGTGCAAGGGCCCGAATTAATAAACGAGTCGATCCTGATTTAACCTCTAGAGAGTTAGGGCAAGCCCGGGTGAATGAGTTTACAGAAGCGACTAACCGAATGGGACTCGATGACGATCATCGATTAGTGTATGACTTATTTGTCGAAGGCGGAAATAGAGACCTAGATTATGAACGAGCCAAAACCATCGTCGCGGCTTACGTAAAAGAATATCCACAAGCTGAATTTAAAAGTATGAGTGTATTTGATGTACATCCGGAGCATGCAATCCTTGGGAAAGCCATCCAAGAATTAAAAAACAGTAACAGTATACAAAACTCACAAACGTTTGCTTCGATCAATATCATGCGCACATGTAAGAAGTCGCCTCGTTGTTCTGGCAGACAAGAAAAAATTGGAATGCCTGTTGTTGAACAAGAAATTAAATTAACAGAACCCAAGGATAAACACGTTTTATCGAAGGCCGCAGATGCCTATCGAGTCTGGGATCCTAAAAAAGGTTGGTATTCGATTGGTGAAATTAGTGTACCAGGGCAATTTAGAGAACTAAAAAGAGATCCAACTACTATCATTGTAAAAGAATAACAGGAAATGTCGACTGATACCTTATGTATCAGTTGACATTTCCTGTTATTTATTTGACTTTTCAAAAATCTATCCTGGTTTTTTGGTCATGATCTGCATCCATTGATAGGTAGCATACACCAACCCTTGCTTGTTGCGATACGCTTGATTATATAGTTTCATCATCCTAATCAATATTTTCCTAGCCTCAAATATACTTTGACGATTCGATCGGTAATTAGCTCCTGTTGCCTTTATAGACTGCAGTAGCTCCCGACAATCCGTGTACACTTGTCGTAACCAATGATCCTCTATCTCCGTTCCTTGAAATCCTGACTCCTCTAGCCGGACTGCCCAATCCTCCATAGAGGTTAGCGGAACAAGATGTTCTGTAGGCTGAACCCCTAATTTCTTTTCCACATATTGAAAGCTAGATCTCAATTCTAGAAAAGTATCCGGTCCAAGGGCTGTAGAAAGATAGCTACCACCTGGCTTTAGCAATCTCATAATGCCACTTAAAAAACAACCAGGACGTTGTAACCAATGGACAGCTGCATTTGAAACGATCAAATCATAAGACTCTGAAGAGAATTCACTTAGCTCTTCTGCATCCGCCAGTACAAATTCTACATTTCTCTCTTCCATCTGTTCTTGTGCTTTTTGAATCATATTTTCAGCCAAGTCGATTGCGGTAATCCGTGCATCTGGATAGGTTTCCGCTAATAATTGGGTAAAATATCCTGTTCCACACCCGATTTCTAGAATTCGATCTACATACTCATTCTTTTGATGAAGAGTTTGAATCAAATGATGAGCCATTTTCTGTTGAACCTGAGAATATTCATCATAAGTGTGAGCTGCTTTATTAAAATTCTTCTCTAAAATATGTTTATGTATAATCATTTTAACGCAACCTCCTACATAGCCGGTTGCCATTCCCTCCCTTAAAAAAAGTTTGTATCCAAAGGGGTAACTAGTCGAATTTTGTCGTTTTATATCAATAAAAGCAATCTGTTTCTTTTTGAATTTTTATTTATATATAAGTTATTCTATCCGTCACAATATTTCCTTCTTTGTTCATTGTTTGTTCACTTTTTTGTCACAATTCGACTAAGAGAAGTGAAATAGAAAAACCATCCTCCTCCGTAGAAGATGATGGCTTCACTTATACAAGATTTACTTGCGAAGTTGTGGATAGATCATACTAAATTTATTTTGTAGGTATTCAACATATGGATCAATCGAGAGAGCCTGTCCCGTTACCCGTTTTACCAATTCATCAGTTGTATACTTTCTACCATGGGTATAGATGTTGTTTTGTAAGAACGTGTGAAGTTGCGTGAAATCACCTTGTTTCATCAATTCGCGGACGTTTGGAATCTCCTTCTCAGCCGCGGCAAAGAATTGGCTACTCAAGATATTCCCTAATGTGTAGCCTTGGAATAGACCCCCAATATGATCGAAATACCAATGGATATCTTGCAAGACTCCATTTGCATTTGTAGGAGATGAAATCCCTAAATCAGATTGATATCGCGCACGCCATGCCTCTGGAAGGTCTTTTACTTTTAAATTACCTTCAAGCATCTGTGTTTCTAAATCAAAGCGAATAATGACATGTAGGTTATAAGTAACTTCGTCCGCGTCCGTACGAATCAGCGAGCGGGACACTTTGTTCGTCTCACAATAAAACTCATCTAGCGAAACATCTTTCAGTTGTTCAGGGAAAGTAGCTTGTAGCTGTGGATAAAAGAACGTCCAGAATTCATAGCTACGACCTACTATGTTCTCCCAAAGTCGTGATTGACTCTCATGTACTCCAGAAGAGGTTCCATGATGCAGAGGAGTTCCTTCATAAGCTTCATTAATCCCAAACTCGTATAATGCATGTCCGGTTTCATGGATGCTACTAAAAAGAGCTTCCCCTAGATAGTTTTCATTTACCCGAGTCGTAATTCGAATATCATTATGCGCAAACTTGGTCATAAAAGGGTGTGGAGCGTAATCCTGACGACCACGTTCCCAATCAAATCCTAAGCGAGTGATCACTTTTTTACCAAATTCAATTTGCTTATCTGCTGGATAATGTTTCTTTATCGTAAATGCGCCTGTAGGCTCTTTAGACGTGATTGCTTCCACCATAGGGACCAATGCATCGCGCAATTGGCTAAACAAAGGACGAATCGTACCTACAGTCATCCCATAATCATTTCGTGCAATCAACGGATCGGCTACATGCTCATACTCGAAGAACTCCGCGTAACGACGACTTAATTCCAATGTCTTTTCGAGATAGGGTTGCACAATAGAAAAATCATCTTGTTTACGTGCCTTCACCCACGCACTATAGGTTTTCGCTGTATGAGAGACAAACTCAGCGACAAACTCTGGGGAAACCTTCGTCTCTGTATCATAGTCTTGTTTTGCCACACGAATCAGTGCTGCTTCGTCAGAGTCATAAGATAAGCTCTCCGCCTCAGCAGATAATTCCTCTAACAGACGACCTAACTCCGGGTCGGTCTGTCTGTGATGATGCAATCCCGCCAATACTGATAATTGATTCCCACGAGATTCCGCCCCTAAATTCGGCATAAACGTACCTTGATCCCACTCTAGGATCGCTTTTGCCGAATGTAGATGGTATATCTCTTGTAATCTAGCTCTTAGGACTTGTAATTTTTCATTCATTCGCAAAATGCCTCCTATTCAAAATTACAGATATAAATAATGCCTGTACTCCTTTTTATTTTGACATATTATCAAGCAAAAAAGCAAAAATAATTAGGGTAACGTAATGGTAGAAAGATCCTTCTTACATAGGGAAATCTTTTTAGGTTATGATAAAAAAGATTACATATAGAAGGGAATTTTTTTCATGACAGAGAAGACAGTTGTGATTCAGAATCCAACAGGACTACATGCACGCCCTGCGGCACTCCTTATTCAAAAAGCAGGTAGCTTTAAAAGCTCCATTAAAATAGTCAAAGACGGACGAGAAGCCGATGCGAAGAGCTTACTAGGCGTTATGTCCTTAGCGATAAAAGGAAATGAGTCGATCACAGTTCGTGCAGAGGGAGAAGACGAGGTTGCTGCAATCGAAGCAATGACTCAATTCCTCGAGAGCCATCAAGAGTAATGAAGTAATTTGGAGGGAATGATCTTGGAACAAAACGGAAAAGGAATTGGCGCTGCTACCGGTCTAGCCATTGGTACAGCTGTCATTTGGAAAAAAGAAGAAGTGAGTGTCCAAGAAAGAAGCATAACAGACCTCTCTTCCGAGTTACAACGTTTTAAGCAAGCCATTCAAGCAACCAAAGACCAAGTACAAATTCTACGGAAACAAACAGCAGATCGGATGGGGGAATCTGAAGCTGCTATTTTTGATGCTCACTTAGCCTTTTTAGACGATCCAGGATTTATAGGCGAAATGGAACAACGCATCAATACAAAAAAGCAAGCCGCCGATTGGGCATGTCAGTCTGTAACAGGCGAATTTAGTTCCTTATTCTCTAATATGGAAGACGAGTATATGCGGGCTAGAGCCGATGATATCCGTGATGTTGGGAATCGACTGTTGCAAAACATTATAGGGAAACCTCCTCTTGATCTTGGCTCGGTAAAACCTGAGAGTATCATGATTGCGGAGGAACTTACTCCTTCCGAGACAGCACAATTCTCAGAAGCTATTATCGGCATGATCACAGCGCGCGGTAGCAAAACGGCCCATGCGGCTATCATGGCTCGAACGCTTGGGATTCCTGCAGTACTCGGGTTAGGAAGCTTTATGCAGCAAATCAAAGATGGAGATACGATCATCCTCGATGGAAGCTCCGGGGAAGTTATTGTCAATCCAAATGATTCCTTACTCTCCGAGGTCAAACAAAAGATTGTAGAGCAAAATCAACTTCAAGCATCGGCTCTACAAGAAGCGGCTGGGGATGCCTATACTTCCGATCGGAAACGGATCCAGGTATTAGCTAATATAGGTAGCCCTCAAGATGTACCAGATGCGTTAGCCAACCATGCGGAGGGAATCGGACTATTCCGCACAGAGTTTCTCTATTTAGAAAACACAAAGTGGCCTACAGAGGAAGAACAGTTCTCCTCCTATAAACAAGTCTTAGAAGCATTTCCATCAAAGCCCGTCATCATCCGAACATTAGATATTGGTGGAGATAAGCATTTACCCTATGCGGAACTTCCAAAAGAAGAGAATCCATTCCTCGGTCTCCGTGCGGTTCGTTACTGTCTCGCAAATCCAGACGTATTTAAAACACAACTCCGTGCACTCCTACGTGCCAGCGTACATGGATCACTCTGGATCATGTTTCCTATGATAGGAAGTGTATCGGAAATTCTGCAGGTGAAACAGGTTCTAGAGGAATGCAAACAAGAATTAGCAACGAAAAAAATTCCTTACTCCGATCAAATCAAAGTAGGAATTATGGTAGAGATCCCAGCAGCAGTAATCCACGCTGATGAACTGGCCAAAGAAGTGGACTTCATGAGTATTGGTACCAATGATCTCACGCAATACACTCTTGCCGCAGATCGTGGAAACGAACAAGTGGCCCATCTCTATGACCCGACCCATCCAGCCGTATTAAAACTCGTTAAAATGACGTGTGAAGCCTGCCACCGCGCTGGAATCCCAGCCGGAATGTGTGGCGAGCTAGCAGGTGATGCACGCATGACTGAAATCTTAGTCGGTCTCGGTTTGGACGAACTATCTATGAGTGCCAAAGCGATTCCGCAAGTAAAACAACAGATTCGTAAGATTGAATCCTCGCAGGCATCCAGTTTAGCACTCGAAGCACTTCATCAAAGATAAGAGAAGCAAGACTACTAATCATAGATTTGAATAAAATATAATAAACCCCCTCTCCAACGATGTTAGAGAGGGGGTTTGTATTCGTTTAGTCAAGTTTAGACGACCGCTAATTTCTTTGAACCAACGTGCTCTGGTTGTACAACCTCGATTGGTCCATCCCCACGTCTGAGGACTTTTGAAATAGCTTGGGTTGGTTGTAACACTTCCAGCATGTGCTCAATAGCAACCATGGGATCAACCGTATGACCACAAGTATAGCAATCAAGTGCGGCAAAGCCTTTTTCTGGATACGTATGAATCGAGAGATGACTCTCCGATAACATAACAAGTACCGTCGCACCTTGAGGATCAAATTGTTGAGATTGAACGGATAAGATTGTCGCACCACAAGCAACTGCTGCCTGCTCCATCCTTTCGCGTAAAAACTCCGCATCGTTCAAAAGATCAAAATTTACACCCCATGCGTCCATGGCTACATGCCTTCCGAAAGTAGAAAATTCCATCTCTTTCGGCCCCCTTCCTAGCAAAAAGTTGGTGTGAGCCAAATTCCGCTAGGATCAGCTTGTTCACCACAGGGGGAGGTTAGTCCAGTGAGGTCCCAACCCTTTAAGTGAATCTGGATCCTACTAGCTCAGTTAATATCACGAAATATAACATATCACATTATATCTAGTACATCAACCAATAATTTTTATGGACTTTCTCCAAATAGGTTAGTTACTCCAATCAAGCCGTTATCATTACCAATTTGTCTTTTGTTGTTGAATGCTATCCGTCGTTTTATCAATATCGGCCATCATCTGTTTCAAATGTTGTAAGCCTTGCATTAATTGTTGCTGTTGGGCATCGATTCGAAAAGAAAAGGCTCGCAATCCTTCCCGGGTGATGGGAGTGGTAGCATTAGAAGCATCCATAATCTCTTTTTCTATGGAGTCAAATGCTTTTACTGAGGACTCTAGCACTTGAATAGCAAAAGTTGCTTTATCAGCTATGTGATCAATATTTAAAGCCGCTGTTTTCGTGTGTAACTGTCCCCAGTCTGATGACATGTAGTTCGGTGTGGGTTTTGGTGAATAATCACTCACATGAAATCCTCCTCTTATTAGTTCTGGTAGCGATCCGTTATATTATCAATTTTATCTGTCAGTTCATCGATTTTATCTGTTAAACCATCAATTTGATCCGTATATTTATCAACATCTTTTACGTTCTTTTGGACTTCTAATAGGTTGGTACTAATACCTGTCACCTTAGACATAATTTCGGTACAAATCGAGCCAACAAGCACTTGTACATGATCAGGAGCATTCCCACCTACTTGTTGTACGAGGCGATCTACGAGCGGTTTAATTTGGCCTAATGTGTTTTGAGCATTGGTCAACTCACGCGCACAAGAGTTTAATTCTGCATCAATTTTATCTGATGTGCGGTCAATGTGAGATTGTGTAATCTGATCAATCTCACGAACTACTTTATCAACTTCATTACATAGGCTACGTACTGCACTTTTTCCAACTATCATGTTATCTTCTCCCTATAAACTATTTTAGTAGAATAACTCTCTAAGCTACTTCCCATTTCTTTGTATCGAATAACATACCATTACCTTTCAATACATAGTTTAACGATTTTTCATGTAAAAGTAATCCATTTTCTATTATAAGTTAAGTAATGATTATAATATAATTTATTTATTTTTCCGAATATAAAAGGTGTTTAGTATATCTTTACATAAAATAACTCGAGATGAGCACAATTAGGGAATGCAACATCATTGCGATGTTTTTTAGGTATGGACGTTTCTCTCAATTACAGAGGCAATCTTGGCTCCCTATAGCCAAGATTGCCTAAAAGCAACTGAATGTAGCCTAACCAAAGTCTGTCCTATTGAGGCTGGATATTTCTCATCTCGAGTTTATAAGCCAGTTTAAACCAATTAATAAATAACCCCCCTCTAAATCTATCAAAGGAGGTTTTGTTTCACAGTCTGAGAAATCAGACCGATAATCTAGTTCACACATGGGTGGAAATGAATTTTACTTTTGCATATACTCTCTACCACCATTTCCCACAACCATCCTTTATACACACTCGGAACACACGATAAGCGCTAGAGGGTGCTGTTGTCGCAGAAGTGTAACTCCCTTTACCAGTTCGAGAACTGGTATCCGCAACAGTCTTCCCACCATCTATACTTACCTCGAATCGAACATATTCCCCGTTTCTAGCTAAGCCCCAAGCATACCGTTTTCCTTTATACATTCCTTTCCGTAGTTCTACACCATTGTAGGTGTAAACTTCTTCATGATTAGTCGTAATTCCAGCATCCATCCAATCATTTTGATGGATATAGCCCTTCGCGTAACTCCCACTATCGTTTGCTGTGTTTATCACAATTCGGTATTCTTCATCCTCAGATAAACCAGCAACATAAAAGGAAGCCACACTGCCACCTGCCAACCCCTTTTTGGTTTCAATGACAGTTCCATCAAGTTTTTCAAGCCTTACTGTTACATTTTTGCTACCTTCTGTTAAATGTACATCTAGAGATAAACTACCCCAAGTCGGGGTATAGTGTTTTGAATTTACATAATTTTCATTTCCCATACTAAACACAAAATTCCCTGACTCATCAATACCACTACTACTTCCACCAGGGACTGGAGCTCCATCTGGAGGGAGTACTAAATTATATTTCCACTCATGTTTTTTAGCCAACGGAAATAGTGCATTAAAGTCTGTGTGTTCGGATAGCATAATATCAAATCCTATGTCTCCGGGGTGCTCATACATATAGAACTCATGAGAAGGCGCTTTATCGTGGACACCATAAAACTGTCCCTTCCAATCACTGTAAACCTTTGTATAATAGAATGCGTCAATGTCAGGAGCTACATTACGGTCTGCAATTTTTAATAGCGGGATAGCGGACTGTACCTGCACTTGATGAGAAATCCAATCATCTCCCTTGTCTTGGCCCGCAAGCCTTATATCACTCTTAGGAGCCTTCGCCCGAGCCACTTTTTTTCCATCTTTATATCCAATTGTTATACCTGTATCAGGCTTAAACGCAACATCATTGGGTTTTTTTCGATCATCCCAGGTTACAAACGTATCTGATCTTGTCCGAAAACTTTCTGCAAATGGATCAAAGCCTCTATTGTCGCCATGAAATGAGTCAAAATCACACACAGTACCAATTGGGATACCAAGACAAGCTGGATTTGGAGCTTTATCCATCGGAATAAAGGTAGTGTATCTGAACAGGTAACCAACACCGTTTGGATATTCAAAATCATCTTGCTGCTCTTGAGATAGTTTTGCTTTCTTTCCTGTCGGTTTAGTAGGTTTCGCTTTCTTCGATCTAGATTGAGCAGAAATTATGTTGGTTGAAGACTTCACGATGGTTCCTATTTCTTTGGTTTCATAGAATAGGATTTCTTCATCCTTCTGCGAGAAAGTCACCTTATTCTTCGCTAAAAACTCTTTCTTCTTTTGGATTTCACTATCCGGGATTCTCTTTGAACCCATAATCTTGTACTTATATTTCGTATTCGTCTTAACGTCGGCATCTACAAATTCGTTCCCGTTCACTTTCTCTATAAGCTTTCCATCCCGATACACATCATAGATCCCATCTTGGTCTGGCACGTTTACCCATTGCAATTTGATTTTATCGTTTTTTACAGTGGAGTTGATTTGTGCATTTATCATAGGATAATTGAGTTTTTCCTCGTTGAGTTTATCGTCTTGAGTTGTACCCATCAGTTGTAATGGCTTCTTATTCGTTTTTACTTTACTCGTAGATTGATTGAATAACTTCTCATTGTATCGCTCAGTCTCAGATACTTGTTCCTTCGTTTTTAAAGTAGAAGTATGGACGACCTCTTCATCGATCAACTGATCGTTCTTATACGCTATTATTTTATAACTATAGGCGTGATCAGCTTCAAGTCCTGTCTGCTTATAATGTAAATCTCCCCCAGACCAAATAAGGGACTCCTTTCCATCTCGGTAGGCATATACCTTATAAACATCACCTACGGTAGTCCATGAAAAATCAACTGAATCAGTACTTTGGGTAATACGAACATCTAAGTCCTTCCTACTAGTAGCACTAGCTGATGAAGAAATAACCATCGACGATAGGAGGCATATAGACAAACCACCTGATAAAACTCGATTAAACTTATTCATGTTAAGTCTCCTTTTGGCTTTATTTTTTATAACACGTAAGAAGCTTAGAGCGAGCTAATCTTTATTCCTTCTAAAAAACATCCATCTTATCAAAATATCGATAACCCAATAAATAGACGAAAAGAAAACTCCTGCCATCGTGGTCTGATTAAACAATATATCTAATGGATTAGTCTTCCATAAACTAGACATCATACCTTCCGGCTTAGCTACTAACAAAATGACAATAGGTGCTAATAAACCGCCTAACAAATGAAAACACAGTGAGCTGAAGTAATATGGATATTGCCGCTTAATGATGAGATAGTCAGACAGAAAGGAAACCAATCCTCCGTAAAAGAATACTATCGGAAAAACAATGTAGAAAACAATGAAAGATGACGATAACAATGATTCTGGTTCTAATGTTATCCTCAACATTAGATAATAACCACAAAAGAAAATACTACTTACAATGGCTTTCTGTTTTAAAATTGATTGATACATCTAGAATCCTCCTTCCTATTTCTTTTATTGAGAGCAAACTATTTTACTACCAACGTATAGTTTAACAATTTTTCTTATAAAAGCAATTAATCGAGTAGGAGGGGGTGATTAACCCCCGACCTCTCACACCACCTAGCATGCGGTTCCGCACTAGGCGGTTCACTTAAGTCTGACGAATCCAA
>NZ_SLXV01000021.1 GCF_004341445.1 Baia soyae | reverse complement strand
CTTTATACGACTCGACTCCGTCGAGGTAGGCTCTAGCAGCTTCCAATCTAATCTCTATTGAATACTTAGTCATAGAAAAAGCACCTCCAATTGGTAGATTTTTCGTGTCCAACAATTGGGGTGCAGTTCACTTCTGATCCTTGGCTTTTTTGTTTTCTCATCTGTTCAAATCTATCTATCTATTAAAAATAATAACCTATCTATCAATGGAATATGCTAGTGTACAAGAGTTTCATCCCTTTTCGCATAACTTATACTATCTCAGAAAGAGGGGATGAATTATGAGGTACGGGAAAGTGATAAGTAAGATTGGCAATCATGGGATACTTCGTCGGAATTCCGCGACTGCTTCTCATCTTCCGGAAACACTCCGCTTCTCTCTAGAGACCTTTAAACAAATGTGTCAGAAGTATAATTTGATCTATGTGAAGCCAAATGATTCTAGCCAAGGAAAAGGTGTCATAAGGATTGAAAAACTAGAAAATGGCCAATTTCTGATTAAAGATCGAGATTTAAAGGGGAAAGCGACAGTAGCAAGTGTTCAAGCGGCATATCAACGGATTTTAGCTAGAAAAATGAGAGGAAGAACCTACCTCGTTCAGCAAGGAATTAATAGTGTCATGAAGTCAGGTCGAGCCTTTGATATTAGGGCACATTTCATTCGTATAAATGGAATTTGGACTTGCATGGGGCTAATTGGAAAGCAAGCCCCTTCACTAGGAGTCGTTACAAATGGTTCGAGTGGAGGAGTTACCATCTTGGTTCCTACGTTATTACGCTCCAAATTAGGTTACTCTCAACAAAAAAGTGTGGAAACGCAAAGTCAGCTTGAACAGATTGCCGCAGAATCAGTAAAATCGATTTCTAGAGCATATCCTTCTTGGAGAGAGTTTGGTGTCGATTTAGCCATTACTCCTAACGGGAAGATCTGGATTTATGAAGTAAATATCACTCCAGGAAGTTCGTTATTTAAACGACTCAGCCCTACAGTTTACAAACAAATTCTAGCCAATCGTAGAAGAGCTAGGTGATGTCCATGAAGCCCATTGTGGGCTTTTTTATTTTTGTTACTAAGTATACTAAAAATGTGCGCTCCATCTTCTGGAATGAAGGGAGCGCACATTATGTTAGAGGAAATGAGTTTGTTAGCCTACTACGGCTCCACCTTCTGGTGTCCAATGGATCGTGCCATGTTCAAACCGTTGCATACGACCTCCACCAGGTCGGTCTTCTTCAGGACTAACTGGATAGCCCAGAGGACTTCTTTCCCACCCTAATTCAGCCCACTTCACACGGATCCCTCCATAAATTTCTTGCGCACCTGTTTCAGGTGTCCAGTAAATGGATGACTCAGGTTTATCCGGTAAATGTAGAGCTCGAAAATGGTTAAATCGTCCTCGTCCATCTGGAGTTCCAAGCTCATCAGTAATGGGATAACCGTATTGCTCTCGACCGATTTGCATCCAGCGTGCACTAATATCTCCCCTAACAGAAAATGCCCCGATCTCTGGATGCCATGAAACATTTCCCCATACAAACTGCTGGAATCGTCCAGTGTTATCGAAGGTTGGAAGTTCAACATCTAATGTATCTCCCAAAAAGCTGACTAGACTCGCCCATTTTCCAAAGATAGCTCCAAATATGTCATGGGAAGTTCGAACGACTTCAAAAGTCAGTGTGTAATCTCCTCCATCACCTTGGACTCGAACACTTTTTTCAAAGACGGATGGATTTGCAGCATTTAACTCGTCACGGGTAAAACGTAGCTCTTGGACAGAGATAACATCGTCTAAGTTAAGTCCTATTGATGTAGGGGTTTTTAAGATTCCAGTTATGTCTCTGATAAGCTTTGTAACCCGATCTGGACGGCTTAGATTCAGACTTCCAAAGAGAGTTGAACTAATGGTTCCCTTGACAAAATCACGTAGGGCTTCGGCGTTACCGTTATCGTTTTCCATAAGTGCAAAGATAAAAATCACTTGATCCGGGTTGTCTAAGGGGGTGGATCGATTATCTAAACCCCAAAAACATTGAGAGATGTCACCGGCAGCGTGTGTCTCGGCTCCATCTACACCTCCATACGGACCATATCTAACCACTTCATAAGCAGGAAGTGGGACTGGGAATCCTGCAATAGTGACGGTGGCTGCTAAGTTAATGGCAGCTACAAAGAGATAAGGTTCATCTTCACCCACTTCATCGGTTTCTTCATGGCAACGAAATCGTTTAAAATAAATCTTGAACATGATATTCTCCTAACTAGTACTGTTTTTTTTAGTTTGTATTTTTTTTAGGAAAATATGTGGCTCTTGAAAGGTATGATCGATACTTGAAAATCCATACTAGAAAATAAGTAGTCAGACTACCCATGAAGGCTTGTAACTGGTAAACTAGAGTTATTATTTAATAATATATAGTCTAATCTAAGTGAGTTAGATGAAAATGGAGGGACTTTAAATGAATAAAGTAGTTGTACTTGGAACAGGTCCATCTGGATTAACAGCAGCGATTTACCTAGCTCGTGCAAACATGAATCCACTTGTAATTGAGGGCCCAGAACCAGGTGGGCAATTAACCACCACGACGGAAGTTGAGAATTTTCCTGGATTCCCTGAAGGAGTTATGGGGCCAGAACTAATGGAGAACATGCGTAAACAAGCGGAACGCTTTGGTGCACGTTTTGAACGCGGATGGGTGAATCGAGTCGATCTGTCTAAAAAACCATTTACATTACATATCGGCGAAGAGAGAGTAGTAGAGACCGAAACTTTAATTATCTCAACAGGTGCTTCCGCTAAATTATTAGGGATTCCAAATGAAAAAGAAAGCATTGGGATGGGTGTCAGCACATGTGCTACTTGTGACGGCTTCTTTTTCCGCGACAAGAAAATTATTGTAGTGGGTGGAGGAGATTCGGCTATGGAGGAAGCGAACTTCTTAACGAAATTTGCTTCTGAAGTTCGAGTGGTACACCGTAGGGAAGAGCTTCGGGCGTCCAAGATCATGCAAGATCGTGCTAGAGAAAATGAGAAGGTCACATGGAGCCTGAACTGTACTCCTCTTGAAGTAGTGAAGGGGGATCAAGGTGTTACAGGTTTGAAAGTGAAGAATAACGAAACAGGTAAGGAAGAGATCATCGAGACAGATGGAATTTTTGTTGCGATCGGTCATACTCCAAATACCAGCTTTTTACCAGATCAGTTAGCGACCGATGAGACAGGTTATATTAAAGTACAACCTGGTACAACACGTACAAATATTCCTGGAGTATTTGCTTGTGGAGATGTGCAGGATCATGTTTATCGTCAGGCGATTACAGCGGCTGGAACAGGCTGTATGGCGGCACTTGATTGTGAACGTTACTTAGAAGGTAGCCAAGTGGACGACTGGAGCAAGAGTTTATAAAGATAACGGACCTATGAAGAATTATTTCTAGGCTGTTATTCTATACAGCTACGATTTTATATTTGAATAAAGCGGGGCTATCTTAAAGAGAGAAAATCTACTTTAGGATAGCCCCTGAGTATGTGTTTTTATAAGATTTTTTGTGTACTTTATATAAAATAAATACTTATGATTAGATATTTAGTTAACTATATAAAGGGTTTCTTTTTTTCACTCTCGTCAACTCGCAAAATTGTGCGCTACATGGAGAGATTGAGCGTTTCAAATTGGAAATTCCGAGATAATGAATGATAACTTATTTTTTTGCGTTCTAAATTAGCTTGCACAATATATAGTGTCAGGTATACTCAAATAGTCACTATATATGGATCGGATGTGGATGTATGATTGAAATAAAGGGGTTAGAGGTAAACCTGAAAATTGGAAATTGGTTAACAGAGGTGGAACGTGACTTTACTCACCTTGATTTTACTAGCTTAGAAGAAGAGACACGCTCACAGCTAAGAGAAAATATGTCGCTAGAAGAGCAAATTCAGTTGCTAATTCAAGTAGCGGTTGAAAAAACGAGTGTGGAGGAGCCGGACTGGCAGTTTGTGGCTGCTCGTTTTTTAGTAATGTTTCTCTATCGACAAGCGGGTGAAAATCGTCAATTTGATGCTTCTAAGAAGTATGGGGATTTCTATTCGCTCATTGGCTCCCTAACGGAGGAAGGCTTGTACGGTACATACTTATTGGAAAACTATAGTAAGGAAGAGATTGCTTATCTGTCTTCTGTTATGAAACCTGAACGGGACGAGCTCTTTAATTACATTGGCTTAAAAGTTCTTGCGGATCGCTATTTAGTACGTAACTTCCAGCAGAAGGTAATGGAGTTACCTCAAGAGCGCTTTATGATTATCGCGATGCATTTGGCTTCTAAAGAGCAGAACCCTGTGATGTGGGCGGAGAAATTTTATGAGGTTTTATCCAGACTTGAATTAACAGTTGCTACTCCCACATTAGCGAATGCTGGAAAGCCGCTTCATCAACTTTCTTCCTGCTTTATCGATACAGTAGATGACTCCTTGTGGTCCATCTATGAAACAAACTCTTCCACAGCTCAAGTCTCCAAGTATGGTGGCGGAGTTGGGATTTATTTAGGAAAAGTCCGTGCCAAAGGTTCTAAAATCCGTGGACATAAAGGTGCATCAGGTGGTGTCATTCCATGGATTCGAAATTACAATAATACGGCTGTTGCGGTTGATCAGTTAGGAGTTCGTCGGGGAGCGTTTGCTATTTACCTTGATGTGTGGCATTCCGATATTCTTGATTTCCTCAATCTAAAAACAAACAATGGGGATGATCGTTTAAAGGCGCATGATATCTTCCCAGGCGTTTGTGTTCCGAATTTATTTATGGAGCGTGTAGCACAGCGAGGTGTATGGAGCTTATTCGACCCACACGAAGTAAGAGAAGTGATGGGATACTCGCTTGAAGATTTTTTTGGAGCTGAATTTGAGAAACGTTATCAAGCATGTGAAAATCATCCGTCCCTTGATTCAGTTGAGATTCCTGCGATTGACATTATGAAACGGGTAATGGTTAGTGCTTTTGAAACAGGTACTCCGTTTATTTTCTTCCGTGATTTGGTGAACGAAGCCAACCCGAACAAACACAAAGGGATGATATACTCCTCTAATCTTTGTACGGAAATCTGCCAAAATATGTCTGCAACCGAGTGGATGAGTGAAGAAATCGAGGATGGAATGATTGTTACGAAGCAAAAGCCTGGGGATTTCGTAGTATGTAATCTTTCCTCTATTAACCTAGGGAAAGTAGCAAGCTACGAGGACCTTGCCCGAATTATTCCGGTACAGATGAGGATGCTTGATAATGTAATTGACTTAAATATGTATCCTGTCAAGCAAGCGGAAGTTACGAATCACAAGTATCGTGCTGTGGGCTTAGGAACAAGTGGTTATCACCAATACTTAGCCCAACAGAAAATTATGTGGGAATCGGAAGATCATGTGGAAGAAGCTGATCGATTATTTGAAGAGATTGCGTATCAAGCGATTCGTGCTTCGATGGAACATGCTAAAGAAAAAGGATCCTATCCGGCCTTCTATGGAAGTGAATGGGAATCAGGAGTCTATTTTGAGAAACGTGGCTATAATAGCGAAAGATGGGAAGAGCTACAACGAGAAGTGGCCGAGCACGGGATGCGTAATGCTTGGGTCATGGCGATTGCTCCAACTGGTTCCACTTCCTTGATTGCTGGCTCTACTGCAGGAATCGACCCTGTGTATGCGAAGTTTTTCGTGGAAGAAAAACGAGGGGCATCCATTCCGCAGACAGCTCCTAATCTGTCGGTGGAGACAACTTGGTACTACAAAGAAGCGCATAAAATTGATCAGAGTTGGAGCATCCGTGCCGCTGGAATGAGACAGCGCCATATCGACCAAGCTCAATCGTTTAACCTATATATCACCCCTGAAACAAACGCGAAAGAATTTTTAGAGCTTTATATGGAAGCTTGGAAAAATGGTGTGAAAACGATTTACTACATTCGTAACCAATCTGTAGAAGTAGAAGAATGTGTAAGTTGTTCATCGTAACGAGAGGAGAACGCAAACGTGCAACTAGAGCGGAAGAAGATTTTTAATGAAGATGGACAAAGAGGGACACAGCGCCTAATTAACGGGAATACTACCAACTTGAGAGAGTGGAACCGTATTAAGTACGACTGGGCTCATAAGTTATATCGAACGATGCTAAACAATTTTTGGATTCCAGAGGAGATCCCACTTGCCTCAGATGCTAAAGAATTTCAGGAACTAAGTCCAGCTGAACGTCGAGCATTTGATAAAACGATTTCGTTTCTGAATTTCCTTGATTCGATTCAAGGAGAAAATCTGCCAAACATTAATGAGTATGTTACGGCACCAGAGGTTTCTTCCTTGTTAAACGTTCAAGCTTTTCAAGAGGAGATTCATGCGCAATCGTATAGCTATATTTTAGATAGCGTATGTTCTCCGGAGACTAGAGAGAGTATCTATGACGAATGGCGGAACGATGAGCATTTGATGAAGCGAAATCGCTTTATTGCCGACTTGTACCAACAGTTTGTAGATCAAAAAGATGATCGTCAATTTATCCGTACATGTATGGCTAACTTCTTGTTAGAATCTCTTTATTTCTACAGTGGATTTTCCTTCTTCTATGCACTGGCGAGACAAGGAAAAATGACTGCAACTGCGACGATCATCAAATACATTCAACGTGACGAACTGACTCATGTTGTTTTATTCCAAAACATGATCCGAGAGCTTCGCAAAGAAAATCCTGAGTTGTTTACACCAGAGTTTGTTGAAGAATTACGTGAGATGACGAGAACAGCAGTTGAACATGAAATTGAGTGGGGCAAATATATTACCAACAACGAGATTCAAGGGATTAACAATGAGGTGTTGGAGAAATACATCAAATTCTTATCCAATGAACGCTTGAGCCGTCTAGGATTTGAGGTTTTGTATCCTGAAATTCAAACTCATCCGATGAAGTGGGTAGAAAGTTTCTCAAACCTTAACGCTACCAAAACAGACTTCTTTGAACAAAAAGTAACCAATTATACGAAAGCAAGCAATCTTGACTTTGGAGATTTGTAAGAGCAGGATTCGTCTAAAGCCACCCGAACTCTTTTGAATGAAAGAGATTCGAGTGGCTTTCTATTTTATCCCACTACTCAATTCGAGTATGGTATGATATTGGCCTATTGCGATAAAGGAGGGTGCGGGGATGGAATTATTACTACAACAGATTGTAGATAGAATTAACACAACGAATAATCGAATGATTATAGGTATTTCCGGACATGGTGCCGCTGGAAAAACGACGTTTGCTCACAAACTGATCAGTCAACTTGAGCGAGATGAAGTCAATTATATAAACACGGATCCCTATATTGTTGGTTCCAATATTCGCAAGCATACTAGGATTCAATACACTTATCAAAACGTAGAGCATCAAGATAAAATGACTGCTTGTCATCCAGAGGCTCATTTTTCGACTGCTTTGGAACGAGATATCCAAATGGTTCGTGCAGGGACGGACTTTTATACGATTGATGCTCATTACCAGAGAAGTGAACGAATCTCTTCAACAAAGAGAGTAACCATAGTAGAAGGAATGAGTATGGCGTTTATAAACCTCGATTTATTTGATTTAAAGATTTATTTTTATACCGATGAGCAAACCGAGTTACTAAGGAGAATGGACCGTGATGTAGTTGAAAGAGGAACTGATCTCCAATATCTGAAACGGTCTCATGATGAGCGCCGAATTCAGTATCAACGATTTATGCATCCATATAGTAAGCAGTTTGACATCATTGTAAAAAATTTAAACACAGAGTTCCGAATAGAAAAAAATATGGGTTGATCTCCCTTATTTCACAATAGGGAATATTGTCCAATTTTGTTAGTTGTCATATACTGTAATTACATCTTATTCCATTTTTAGAGGAATCGGAGAAGGCGGTGTATGAAAGCTGAGGTTAGACGATCAACGAATCAATTTGTATGATAAATATGGCATTCAAGTCATTCGGGCCATTATTTCTGATTTTATCGACGAAAAAGTTTAATATTGGAGTAGAGGAACGGGCCATTATACTGGGGACTACTCGTTCAGTTAAATATTTTATGATCCAGGCAAGTAATCAAAACAAGCCATGTGATCAAGAATCGATGGAAAACGAATGAAGCCTGAAACGATATAAAAGGGGGCCTCAACAGAAAAGCGCGTTTTCTGTTGAGGCCCCCTTTTGAAAAAACTGGCTGATAATGCCTACACCATTACTCGTTTCAACTGGCTTAGATACCGAGCTCGAACGATCAAAAAATAAACAAACTGTGCAACGGAAAATGCTCCGATCCCGGTCAGAGTGGGGATTAATGTATCCCCTAGAGAAAGTTGGCTTTTTAAAGTTTCTAGGCCTATAATCGTCTCCAAAGCTGCAACCAACATCGGGAGAAAAAAGAGAACAGAAATCTGAATAGTAGCTGATCGCTTCATTTCTTTCTCACTTAAACCGATCTTGGACAGCCCATGTGTGATATGTCGATCCTGATTTAGCTCGGTATAAAGTTTAAAATACAGAAAGCTAGCGGTAAAGAGGGAGAAAATGGATGCAATAAATACACCAATAAAAATAATCATACTCTTAAATTGTCTAAACTCTACATAGTCTACTGCACGTGAACTAAGAAATCCATTCCACCCTTCCCCTGATGCTCCTAGATGCTCTGTCAATTCAATCAATTTTTTTCCAATATTTAATTCTAGTGAATTAGAACCTGGTAATTTTGTGTTTGACCATTCGGGAACAAAATAGAAGGTCCTTAGATCTTCGTCCTTCTTACTAAAAGCCTCTTTTTCTTTGATAAAAGACTTAAACTGATTATAGGTTTCATCAGAAACGATTATGAGATTCGCAACATCTCTTGTGACTATTTTTTCGAATTGGTCAACCACTTGGAGAGTTCCTTTCCCATTTGCGAGAGTGAGCTGTTTTGTATTCTTTAGCTTGTCGGTAATAACAAACGCTTCCCCAACTTGTAGATTAGGAAATTTCTTCAAATGAAGAAATTTTTCTAGATGTTCATAATTAGACTGTTTGATCATAGCAAAGCGGGAATCGATTTCTCTAAATTTAGGTCTGGTAGAGATTAGCTCTATTTTTTCAAACCCTACACTAGCAGACTTTAATTCCTGATCAATCTGGGTAGTTTCCGCCTGCGAATCCTTTTTTGATTTTGCTATATAAGTAAGTGCAAATGGATCTTCTTTGAATATCCGCTTACCCTGTTGATCCAAAGATAAAACAATTCCAATTACTGAACAGGACATTGCGATGACAATGGTGATCATAAAGAACATCCGCGCATTATCTTTCATTTTATAAGCCATTTCGGAAACCCATAACAGATTGGTTCCCCGCCAAGTGAAGACACGATTTTTCTTGAATAAACGGATAATCCATACACTCAGTTGTGTAAAGAAGAAGTAGGTACCAATCATCCCTAGAATAAAGATACAAAGAACCGTCGATTCTGATATTTTTTGTGTCATTAAGTAGGCGGCTCCAACAAAAGAAGAAGCCGATAAGAGAGACAACCATATCGATGCTTTTGGTTCTGGCTTCGGCTTGCTCGTTCCTTGTAATAGATCAAGTACTTGATTTTGTCGGACAAAAAACTGAGTTAAGAAAGAAACGACTAAAAAGAGTGCAAAGAAAGCTATTGCTGTTAAACCCATCGCTTTCCATGGTAAGTACATCGATAATTCTTTAATCTCTACAACTCTAGCCCCAAAGAGGAGAAAAAACCTTGAAAGAAGTATTCCACACGCTATTCCTGTAATGATTGATGCGAGGCCGATAATCATATTCTCAAGGAAGATCATGCGCTTTAGCTGGCTACTTTCTGAACCTAAGATGGTTAACAGACCAAACTCCTTTTTTCTAACTTTTAAAAAGGCACTGTTTGAGTAAAGTACAAATATAAAGGAAAAGAGAAAGATCACATATTCGGCTGCTTTCATCATCAGTTTGGCATCATTTCCTAATAAAGACTTTTCTATATCAGGATGAAAGAGAAACATCGCATAGGTAAAAAAAATCATCACTGCAAATGAACTGCTTAGAAAATATGCTGAATAAGCCCGAGCATTTCTTTTAACGTTATTAAACGCGAATTGACGAAAGTTCATGTGTATTACCCCCAAACAACGACACCATGTCAATAATGATCATTTCCATCATCACCGAGTCGTGTTAAATTTTAGTTAGACATTCTATTTTTATTGTGGCGACCCTCTCTATTAATTTATTATGGATTAGTATAGTCGTCATGATAGATAGAAAATATGGATTTACCTTTCAGGAACATTAATAAAATGTAAGGTTAATTGGAGCAGGGAACGGGCCATTATATGTAAGACTACTTTGTTCAGTTCATATTTTATGATCCAGACGAGTAATCAAAATGTAGAGACAGAGAAGTGAGAGATTATGAGAGAATCGTGGAAACAAGTAAAATCATGGCACAAATCCTTTGGATTAGCCGCACCAGAGGAACCGCAGTTACTTCCTGACGATCGAGTAAAACAACGAATTGGCTTTATGCAGGAAGAATTACAGGAGTTTGTTGAATCTCGAACATTGGAAGACCAAGCGGACGCGATGATTGATTTGATGTATTTTTCTTTAGGGACGCTGGTAGAGATGGGAGTAGACCCAGGTGAGCTGTTTGACATCGTTCATCGTGCTAACATGTCGAAGTTGTGGGAAGATGGGAAGCCACGCTATCGAGAATCGGATGGAAAAGTGATGAAGCCTGCATATTGGCAAGACCCGCAGCCCTTATTGAAGAAAGAGATTTTGCGACAAATTCAGCAGAAGAAGAGCGAGAAGGAGACAGGCCTTTAAAAGGGCTTGTCTTCCTTTTGTTTGACGATAAGGAAACCTTAAATAATTGTAAGTTTTCTTTAAGCTAATTCGATTGTTCTTAACTTCCTGTTTAATTCTCAAGACACAATTTAATAAGCGATCTTATCAACAATCAATTCCGTTAACGATTGATTAACGTTAAAAAGAAACGACCCAATCAATTAAGTTTACAATTAATTGATTGGGATTAAATTTTCTTTCTAAGAAGATGCTGATCCAATCAGCGAAGCCAAGCGAAACGATCGTCACAACCAATCCAATTTCTTTTACACTTCTTTTTTGCTTAACCATTACAAAAATACTAAGTGCTAGAGCTACTGTAATAAAAAGGATGATCCATACCATAATCAAAAACCAACCGCCTTTCTCTTCTCCTTACCCTGTTTAATCCATGTTAAGCAAAGAAGTAATAGTGGGAGAAGGACAGCGAAGAGGAAGATATATTCGAAATAGTACTGTCTGTTAAATGTCATATTTTCTAGAATATTGTTAAATCCTAATGAAAGTCCAGAAACCAATAAAATAAGAGAAATCGCAAGCCACGATCGGTTGTTCACATGGAACAATTGGCATAATCCTGCTACTGCACAATAGTACGCAATGCTCAGCTTAATAAAAATAACAATAAGCAAAATAAGTGCAATCGTTGATTCCATATGCTCGAAAAAAGTTCCTAAGTGTATCTCTTGTACAATTACAAACAAAGAGTAAGTTTCGTGGGTAGCTCGGGTAACACCAAGTACTCCTATTGTAAAAAAAACTCCCACACTGAGAAATAATGCAGTAATGATATTTGCTAGGATAAAGCTTCTTTTAATTTTGCTTTTAACATAGGGAAATAACATCACCAAGGCAAACGATTCCAGAAAAGGAAAGGCAATTACAGATCTGTTCTTATGCAGGGTCGACCATATATTCGTTTGAAACATTCCTTGAAACCGATCCCAATTCCACTCTGAAAGGGCAATAAAAAATATAAAGAGAAAGGCCACAGTAACAATAGGAAATAAAAATTCGGTTGATCTAGAAATGGTTTCGACTCCCTTTGTAACAGCGTAGCAAATGATGAGGAGGAACATGACATGAAATACCGTTATAGGAGTTCGTGGCATTAGGTTTATCTTCATAAAATCACCTAAATTCCGGGTGATTAAGGCAGAAAGATGTACAAAATATCCAATATACAGTAGTGCGATTAGCCCACCGATTCCCTTCCCAGCAACTTGAACGCAGATTTGGATGATTGAGTTTCCAGGATAATAGGTGGTAAGCTTAATCCAGATAAGGGACAATAAAATACCGACTGCACCCGTCCATAAAGGAGTCATCCATGCATCTTGTCTCGAAATGGAAATGATTCCTCCAAGGCGAAAAAAGAATGATGTTCCTAATAGATATCCGAGTGCTAAGATAAAAAATTGCCAAGGGCTAATTCTTGCTGTTTCCATCATTGTCCCCCATATACGGATTAATGGTTTGTCCAACATCATGAATTTCACTTGTAACGGAAAGCTGAAGCTTTATTTTGAGCCAAGCATTTTTCTTATTTTGTATGATTTTCCAATCTTCCCCTCCCTTATACATCATTTTTTCCTCCAAGCCAAATAAGTCCCATTCTTTCCTTATCGACTCCTGATAAAATGTAGTTGCCTTTCGGAGTACCTGTTGGTTAAATCTTTCTTTGATCACATTCAAATTTTCCAAAGTTAATCCTTTTGTCTGCTCATTATTCAAGATGGAGAGACGTGTACTGATATTAACGTTCCAAACAGGTTCTCCAGAAACGATTTCCAATTGTTTCTGGATTTTTGGTTTGAATGCTTGGACATCTACCCTACGATCACCCTGTACCATCATCGACTCCATAAATACCTCACTATCTCCTTTTAACAACGTATAGTAACCCATTTGATCTAATGGTAACTTGCCAATCATTCGGTCATGCTTAAACACAGCCCCTCCGCTAAAGATAAGATTTCCTTCATTTGCTGCAATCTGTTCATATCGATCCGTAGTGGGGGATGGAGACCCGTTTAGACGTAGCATTGGCAGAACGGTAAGCATAGAGGATTCCATATTTTCGGCTAAATCTTTTATTCGTACCTTTTTACTCAACCTACCGGTGGCACGGGATTGGATTTCCACGATAGATCGCAGAGAGCGCCCAGGCAATCTTTCTAGTGGAAGATATGTCAGCATTACTTCAGAGAGTGGTGAATCTGTAACGAATAAATAAAGGCTGGAACGTCTACTGTGTTGTTTCTCAAAAAAATTAATGAGCGAATTCAAACCTTGCTTAGCATATCGTTCGGTCACTATTTCCGATTGATAGTGATCAGGAAATAGTTGTCTTGGTAAAAGATTAGCCGTTTTTGCTCCTAATTCGGACATGCTGTTAGCTTGAACACAGTACGTGTACACGGGAGCCTTGATACCTCCACCTTTTTGAGTAGCAACCGCGCTAGGATTCACAATTTGGTAGTAAACGGTTTTCTTACCTGTTTCCTGATCTTGGTCTACTCCTACCAGCTCGCCAATTGCCAATTGATTGATTTCAATCTTATCCCAACACCCAGTCATGCAACATAAACAAACCCCAGTCATCATGAGCTTGAAAAGCTTTTTTAACTCCTTCATATTCTTTTTCTTCGCTTTCTTTTTATTGGATTTCCTTGAGAATAAGCTTTTTTCCATGGTCGAGGTACTCTGACAAAGATATCCTTCCAGTCTGTAAATTTAGAAGGAGCCACTGGAGAGAGGTAAGGAACACCGAACGATTTAATCGAAGCAAGATGTACAACAGTAAACAGTACACCACATAACACACCAAACAACCCCATGAAACCCGCGAGTGCCATGTAAAAGAATTGGAGAATTCGCTGGGTAATTCCAAAGCTATAAGAAGGCGCCACGAAATTGGAAATCGCCGTAATGGCTACCACAATAACCATTGCCGCAGCCACGAGACCTGCTACAACAGCAGCTTCTCCCAATACCAACGCACCAACGATAGAGATGGCCTGTCCTGCGATTCGGGGCATACGAAGACCTGCTTCGCGTAACACTTCAAACGTGATCATCATGATAATGGCCTCTAACAGAGTGGGAAAAGGAACACCTTCGCGTTGGGCCGAAAGATTGATGAGGAGAGAATGGGGGAGAAGCTCCTGGTGATAAGTTAGGATCGAAATATAGAGTGCGGGTATAAATATAGCGAGAATGAAAGAAAACATCCGTAACCATCTAAGGAGAGTAGCGATATGAGGTTTTTGATAGTAATCTTCCGGTGCACTAAAAAATTGAAAAAAGGTGACGGGTCCCATTAATGCATCTGGAGTTCCGTCAACAAGCACCCCCACTCTCCCTTCCAATAGATGAGACGCCAGAACATCAGGCCGTTCTGTTTTTAGTAAAGTAGAAAACGGGGATATCGTTTTATCCTGAATGTATTCTTCTATGTAGGCAGTATCCAAAACGCTGTCAACCTGGATCGAATGGATACGCTTTCGAAATTCATCTACTACTTCTGAGGGGGCGAGATGTTCAAGGTATATTAATCTAACTCTTGTTTCTGTTTCTGTTCCAATGATGAACTGTTCAATTCGCAAATGAGTGTTTTTTATTCTCTTTCTAAGGAGAGAGAGATTGATTTCAATTTCCTCCGTAAACCCTTCCTGTGGCCCGTGAACAGTAGACTCCATTAGTGGTTCGGATATATTTCGATGATGTGTCTTGGATGTATCCAGCAACAAAACTTTCCTTGTTCCTGAAGTAACTAGTAAACACCATCCACTCAACAATTTCTGAATACAGCGATTCAAGTCTGTGGTTTCTGAAATAGAGCTAATCGGAATTCGATTTTGTAGTGCGTTTATGATATCCTCAGACGATTCCAACTCATCGCTTATATATTCTTTGGATAAGAAATGAAGCAATTCACGTTCAATCTTATTTCTATCGACTAATGTTTCAATGAAAACACAATGGGCATGAAGATTGGGTGATATAACAAACATGTGGTTAACTAGGTCTGGAGGATATTGAAGGGTATCTACGATTTGGCTTACAAATGCTTTCGGATTGATCTCATCAATAGATAACATTGTTACATTACCTCAAATCCTTTTTCTACATTCGTTATGATATTATCTTAAGTATTTACTAGTGAGTTATCCTGTATGCATTATTAGGCATAAACGACATTTCAGGAGAGAACTATTTATATTTCAATAAAAAAACTCGTTTTTTTGCTGATTATAGTGAAAAATCGTTTTTTTTTGACATTATCTCAGATATTGACACTAACAATTTGCTGTGGTATTATTTTACAAAATTTAATTTCGCAAAATAATAATTATAATCAGGAGGAGGACAATAATGAAAATATTATTTACAGAAGCCGTTATTATTGACATGGTAGATGGCGCAAAGGCTATTCAAAATGGTAATTTAGCAGTCGTAGATGGAGTTATTACATATGTAGGTTCTGCGTTGACAGAAGAGGAACAAGACCAATACGATGAAATTGTATCGTGCAAAGGAAAGGCGATACTGCCCGGCTTTGTGAATACACATGGCCACTCGGCAATGACGTTATTGCGCGGATACGCAGACGACCTCCCTCTGCAACAATGGCTCGAAAATGAAATATGGCCAATAGAAGCAAAAATGAATGCTGAACATGTATCCGCAGGAGCGCATTTAGCGGCACTTGAGATGATTCAAGGTGGAACGACTACCTTTTTAGATATGTACTATAACATGGATGCTGTTGCAAATGTAGTGGAGCAAACAGGATTGCGAGCACGACTCACACGTAGTTGCTTTAGCTTTGGCGATGATGCTCTTCGTAAAAGTTACCTGGAAGAAGCCACTTCTTTTGCCGAAAAATGGAATGGTTCTGCGAATGGTCGAATCTCGACGATGATGGCGCCGCACTCTCCTTATACTTGTGATCCTGATTTCATTCGCCAGTCTATAGAAAAGGCAGTGGAACTTAATATTCCCATTCATACTCATATGTCCGAAACAAAAACGGAAGTTGAACTAAGTGTCCGTGAGTACGGAGCAAGACCTGTAGAACACTTAGATAAATTAGGCTTCTTCGATATCCCATCCCTAGTTGCACATGCTGTTCACCTAACAGAAGAAGAGATAGCACTTCTTGCAAAAAAGAATGTTAAGATTGCCCATAATCCAGGGAGTAATCTGAAGTTAGGCAGTGGCATTGCACCTATTACTCAGATGATTGCTCACGGAATGCGACCTAGCTTAGCAACAGACGGGGCAGCAAGTAATAATAATCTGGATATGTTAGAGGAAATTCAACTAGCTGCACTAATCCATAAAGGACAGCATCAAGACCCTCTAGCTGTTCCTGCAAAAACGGCACTAGCAATGGGAACGATTTATGGAGCAGAAGCCCTATTTTTAGATAAAGAAATTGGTAGCTTAGAGGTTGGTAAACAAGCTGATTTTATTACCCTAGATCTAACACAAGCACATATGCAACCTCGTACAGATGTGATTTCGCACATTGTCTACTCTGCAACTAGAACGGACATACAAGACGTGTATGTGCAAGGAAGAGTACTCATGAAAAACCGTGAAATGCGTACAATTGACGCAGAAAAAATAATTTTCGAAGCGAATCAAGCTTTTGAGAATTTGCGAGGATAAAGAAAGAGACGAATAAGCGCACTAAATGGTAAAACGACTTACCATTTAGGCTTAGTCACAGGGTTCCTACTGTAGACCGCAAAGTAACCCTAATAAGGAATATTATTTATCTAAATAGCGATATACGGTAGTTCTAGAGATACCCATCATTTGGGCAATATCCTTAATGGGCGTTCCATTGGAAGCGAGTGTTTTTATCATCTCTTCCTCTTTTTTATCAAATTTTTCGGGTCGTCCGCCTACTCTGCCTCTGGCACGGGCGGCGATCCGTCCAGCTTCTGTTCTCTCACGAATCAAGTTTCGCTCAAACTCAGCAAAAGACGCAAAGAGATGAAACATCAACTGTCCTGTAGCATTAGAGCGATCTATAGTGATATTCTCGTGAAGACTATGAAAGCTAATTTCTCGATCGTTTAGATCATTGACAATCTGTATAAGATTCCTCATGGTGCGTCCTAGACGATCTAAACGCCATACTACTAAAGTATCTCCAGATCGAACATACTGAAGAGCTTCCGCCAAACCACTTTATAAATTTTTAGTTGCTTTTGGGCGTGTCCAGAAACTGGAACTTTTCTGGACACAAACCGTTAGATAAAAATAAAAAATTCCGTTTGAGATAGACAGTTAGAATAAGTAGTTCATGAAATGAATCTACCTTTACTCACTTCATGTATATGGATTATAATGGTTATATAAATGAATACATTTGAACTCGGAGGAGTCTGTCACACAAGGAACTTTTCTGCCTATTTTTAGGTAGTAAAGCCTTGCATGCAGACTCTTTTTGCGTATTAAGAGAGGAAGTGATAAATAATACTTTATGTCGATGATAGGTACCATTTTAAAGATAAGGATGTTTGATCATGAATCAGAAACGAAAATATTTGAGTCCATCAAGGGTATTAGTACTAGGCTTCTTCTTAATCATTTTCATGGGTTCATTTCTTCTTACCTTACCCCTAGCCACAAAAGACGGACAAGGACTTGCTTGGATTGATTCTCTATTTACCGCTACCTCGGCTACTTGTGTAACGGGGCTTGTGGTAGTGGACACAGGGGATACCTTTACTCTCTTCGGGCAGATTGTTATCTTAATCCTTATCCTTGTAGGTGGGCTGGGCTTCATGACATTTGCTACCTTTTTTGCAGTCTTATTAGGGAAACGGGTTTCGTTTCAGGATCGTTTATTATTACAAGAGGCACTAAACAAACCGTCAGTAGAAGGCATTGTTAGACTAGTGAAACGGATTGTCCTCTTTGCGTTCGTTATACAGGCTGTAGGCGCTCTATTGCTATCTGTAAGCTTTGCTAATGATATGCCTCTGGATCGGGCACTATATTTCGGTCTTTTCCACTCCATCTCTAATTTTAATAATGCAGGATTCGATATTATGGGAGGCTTTCAAGGGTTTACTGGGTATGCAAGTGATCCTTACGTGAGTATCATTCTTTGCACTCTTATTTTCTTAGGTGGCATCGGTTTTATTGTACTGAATGAGTTGTACGAATACCGTCAAACAAAACGAATTTCGCTACATAGCAAGATGGTTCTAATAGCCAGTATGGTCTTAATCCTCATGGGGACTATTTTTATATTTTCGTTTGAATATACCAACCCAAAGACATTGCAACCTCTTTCTGGTACAGGGAAGATAATCAGTTCCTTTTATCAAGCTATTACACCACGTACTGCTGGATCTAATACTCTGAACATCTCCGATCTCACTCAATCATCACTACTACTCATTATCGTTCTGATGTTTATCGGAGCGTCTCCCGGATCAACGGGGGGCGGAATTAAAACCAGTACTTTCTCTGTTCTATTAGGTGCTGTAAAGTCACAAATTAAAGGAAAAGAGGATGTTACTTTCTATAAACGCCGAATTCCATATGATTTGATCTATCGTTCATTAGCAGTAGCGAGTTGTGGTTTTGCCATTGTGATAGGTGTTGCGATGCTTTTGACTATTACCGAAAAAGGTAATGACTTTTTGGCGATTTTATTTGAAGCAACCTCCGCCTTTGGAACGGTTGGTTTATCCATGGGTTTGACTCCTAACCTGTCTATAGCGGGCAAAATGATTTTGATCTTTACCATGTTTGCTGGACGAGTTGGGATACTCACAATTGCTTTTGCTTTGGCTCAAAATCGGAAGCGTGATCTCTATCGCTATCCAGAAGGAAATGTCATGATCGGATAATATTAGATGCAGACAAAGGAGAACTATTATGCAAGAAAAAAATTATGCAGTAGTCGGATTAGGACGTTTCGGATCGAGTGTAGCGACGACTTTATATCGAGAAGGAAATGAAGTATTAGCAATTGATATCCATGAATCCCTCATTGAAGAGTTAGTAGATCAAGTTTCCCACACGGTGATCGCAGATTCTACAGATGAAGAAGCTCTTAAAGCGATCGGGATTCGTAACTTTGATACGGTCATCGTGGCAATCGGCGATGATATTCAAGCAAGTATCCTAACCGTTCTCATCCTAAAAGAATTAGGTATCAACCAAGTTGTGGCAAAAGCACTAAATAAACGTCATGCTCAAGTGCTTTATAAAATTGGAGCAGATATGGTCGTCTTTCCTGAACGGGACATGGGAGAACGTATTGCTCATCATCTTATGTCGCCTAATGTACTCAATTTCCTTAAACTCGATCATGATTATAGTGTTGAAGAAATAAAAGTTCCTCGTTGTATGGTCAATTTAAATTTACGGGAAATCGACTTACGTGTTAAATACAATCTAAACGTAATCGCCATTCGAACTGGAGAGGAAATTGATATTTCTCCGAATCCGGCGAAAGTCCTTGGAGCAGGAGATGTATTGGTTGTGGTTGGCGCAAATCGGGACTTGGATAAGTTTACAGATTTGACATAATGGGATATTTCGCTGACTGTTTTGTTTCGTTAACTTTGAATCGGGGTGTGCAATATGTTATTTGTAAAGATCCTAATTATTTTACTCGCCACTAAAATAGCTGGTGAGCTAAGTATAAAGCTTGGTCAACCAGCTGTGCTAGGAAAGCTCGTTATTGGTATTGTTATTGGTCCAGCTGTATTTGGTTGGATTGAAGACTCGGAAATGATCGAGCAAATTAGTGAAATCGGGGTTATCCTACTGATGTTTATTGCTGGTTTGGAGACGGATATTAAATCGTTGAATCAGAACCGTAATTCTTCCTTCGCTGTCGCGGTAGGCGGTATTATATTCCCTCTTTTAGGAGGCTATTTCGCTGGATTAGGATTTGGATTGAGTCATTCTCATGCTTTTTTTCTAGGTTTATTGTTATCCGCCACTTCTGTTAGCATTTCTGCTCAGACCCTCAAGGAATTAGGTCAGTTAAAGAGCCGGGAAAGTACTACTATTTTAGGTGCAGCGGTATTAGACGATATTTTAGTCGTGGTTGCTTTAGCAGTCATGATGAGTTTGCTTACTACGGGAGATGTCAGTCTTGGAATGGTATTTTTAAAGAAATTGATTTTCTTCGTATCTGTAGGTTTAGTGGGATGGAAGGTTGTCCCATGGATGATGAGGAAGTTTAGTTCCTGGCGGGTGTCTGAATCGATCGTTAGTACGGCATTAGTCATTTGTTTCTTTTTCTCTTACTTAGCAGAATCCCTTGGAGTCGCCGCTATTATTGGAGCGTTCGCAGCAGGAATCGCTATCTCACAAACTCCTTTCAAACAATCAGTAGAACAGAAAATAGAGCCAATTGCCTATGCCTTTTTTGTTCCAGTATTCTTTGTAAGCATTGGTTTGTCAGTCTCCTTTGATGGCGTGGGAAGTCAACTATGGTTTATTATCGTTCTTACCATCATTGCAACCATAACTAAGTTATTTGGGGCTGGTCTTGGTGCGAGGATAACAGGGTTTAACAATCGTTCTTCCTTAGGAATTGGCGCTGGAATGGTTTCAAGAGGGGAAGTTGCTCTTATTATAGCGGCGATTGGCTTGGAGTCACAGTTGCTAAAGCAAGAGTATTTCACAGCCATTGTTACGGTTGTAATCCTTACAACTCTCATAACGCCGCCGTTGCTAAAAAGAATATTCTCGGATAAACAAAATTTAAGTGAAAGAAGTCATACTTAGTACCAATCTACCAAAAATATTGCAATTTAATCCTAACATGTAAAAGGGAGTAACTTCTAGTTACTCCCTTTGCTCATTTTTCAGTTATCCATAAATTGTTATATTACACTACTAATGAGTTGATAATTTTGCACTTGCATCGTTGGAAACAGCCAACTTATCAACTAGTCTTTTACTAGGTACATTCAAGTTTCGGATCTCCACGGTATTCTGATTTTCACGAAGCTTAATGACCACTCTATCAATCGCACCTACCGCAGAATCATCCCAGACATGGGAATCGGCAAAGTCGATTACGATGTGTGCTTGTTGTACGGTAAGATCAAATGACTGTAAGAAGCTTTCAACAGAAGCAAAAAAGAGTTGCCCCTCAGCCGTGTACTGGATATCAGAATCAGATTGTTGCTTTGTTACCTTCATCTTAGAGATTTTAGACACAAAGAAGATGGCACTTAAAATAACTCCTGCTATAACCCCTTTGGATAGGTCGTGTGTATAAACGACAATCGCTACTGTCACTAACATTACAATGGCATCGCTTTTTGGTGCTCTTTTTAAATAGGAGAAAGAATTCCAGTCAAAAGTTCCAATGGACACCATAATCTCCCACGAGAACCGCCATCGGTATCTGTATTACGATATCACCTAGAGCAATGATTAGAAACATTAAGCCCATACCAGCTACAAAGGTAGAGAGTCTACCACGCCCTCCAGATTTTACATTAATCACAGATTGACCAATCATGGCACATCCAGCCATGCCTCCAAAGAATCCTGTGATGATATTAGCTATTCCTTGTCCACGAGATTCTTTATTTTTATTACTATCTGTATCTGTCATATTGTCTACAATCGATGCGGTTAGCAGTGTTTCTAACAATCCTACAATGGCCAATGCAAGAGAGTAGGGGAAAATAATAGCTAATGTCTCCATGTTAAAGGGAACATCAGGGATGAAAAAGGGAGGTAAAGACTGCTTCATGGCACCTAAGTCCCCAACCGTTCGTAAGTCCATATCACTAAATATAGCAACGGTCGTGAGTAAGATAATAGCAATAAGCGGTGAAGGAATGGACTTTATAAACCGTGGAATCACATATATCATGAGCAATGTAATTGCAACAAAAATATAGGTCATGTTAGAAATGCCAATAAAATGAGGAACTTGAGCCATGAAGATTAAGATGGCTAGTGCATTGACAAATCCAATCATCACAGCACGTGGAATAAACTTCATCACCTTAGCTACTTTACATACACCAAATAAGATTTGAATAACTCCCGTCAGTATCGTTGCTGCTAGTAAATAGTTTAGCCCATGCTCCTTCACTAACGGAACCATGAGTAGTGCCATCGCTCCCGTTGCCGCGGAAATCATTCCTGGTCGTCCTCCAACAAACGAAATGATAACAGCAATACAAAAGGATGCGTATAACCCAACCATTGGGTCCACACCTGCTATAATAGAGAAAGCAATTGCTTCTGGAATGAGTGCTAATGCGACCAAGATTCCAGCAAGCACATCTCCTCTTACATTGGAAAACCATTCTTTTTTTATTTTCTCTACCACTTTCATTGCACCTTTCATTCTAAAGTCCGATAATAAATTAGTATATCACCCCTTTCCCAAAAAAGAACCATTTTGAGACGAAAGGTTATATGGATGATTATGTATATAAGTAATTTATATAGGAGTGCATATCATGTGGATTGGATATATGAGACCCTATCAAGACGATATAAAGTGTAAACAACAATTAGAGTGCTTAACAAAAGCTAAATGTGAGACATTCGTTTTAGAAGAGCATGCAACTGCTAAGAATCGAGAAAAGCTGGAGGAAATGATAGATAACCTTCATTCAGGCGATAAGATTGTCATCACCAAATTATTTGCTTTAGCTGATTCAACACGTCATCTCATGGAACTATTAGAGCTTATTGAGACAAAGGGAGCTTTTCTTTGGTCCATCTTTGAAGATATCGATACAAGCCGCCAGCTCGGGCATACACTGCGTGAGATTGTAAAGCATCTTGTAACATTTCAAAGTGATGTGATAAGTGAAAAGACAAAACAAGGCTTACACGAAGCTAAACAAAAGGGAGTGACAAGTGGGAGACCTAAAAAACCTGATGAGAACGTTCAGCGTGCTATTCAGATGTATCAAAGCAAAAAGTATAGTCTAGACGAAATAAAAAGTGAAACAGGAATTAGTAAGTCAACACTGTATAGATACATGGAGCAATAAAGAGCGGGAATCTCAATAGATCACTTGTAGGGGGTTGAACTTCCATATAATGTCTAATAAAGGATAGCCCCAAATACTATCGAAAATATTACAACCGTCCAAGGAGGAAGCTTCCAGATGGTTAGCAATCCAAAAGCGATTAAAGCAAGACTAAAATCGAGGGGAGTTTGAATTGCTTTTGTCCATACAGGATCATATAGAGCAGCGAGTAAAATCCCTACTACTGCGGCATTGATTCCACTGAATACTGCCTGAAGCTTTGGCTTTCGACGAATCCAATCCCAAAAGGGCAATGTCCCAACTATCAACAAAAATGAGGGGAGAAAAATGGCAATCGTTGCAAGCAGAGCACCTAGCCATCCATTAGTGACCGCTCCTAGGTAAGCGGAGAAGGTGAAAAGAGGTCCTGGGACAGCTTGCGCTGCTCCATAGCCTGTAAGGAATTGATTCGGACTTACCCATCCAGAAGGGATAACTTCTGTTTGAAGAAGAGGAAGAACAACATGGCCACCCCCAAATACCAATGAACCCGTTCGGTAAAAGCTATCCAATATCGCCAGCCACTGTGCCGAAGTTAATTGTCGCATCAAAGGAAGAAGGAGCAAGAGGGCAAAAAATAATCCCAAAGCAAATAAAGCCACTTTCCGACTTAAGGAAATTTGAATCGATGATGGCTCGGAAACCGACTTATTGGGCAATAACCACCATCCAATAAGCCCGGCCAACACGATAATGAGTACTTGACTTAAAGCGGTTTGCCAAATGACTGCACCTGCAGCGGCGAGAAAGGCCATGGTGGCTCGTGAACGGTCTGGTGCTAAATTTCTAGCCATTCCCCATACGGCTTGAGCAACAATTGCCACTGCAACGACTAATAATCCATGAAGCCAACCTGCTTCTTGAAGTTGAGATTGCTGGAATACATAGAAAAAAATGATAAGAGCGAGAGCAGAAGGGAAAGTAAACCCAACCCATGAAGCTAATGCTCCAGCGAAGCCTCCACGAATCATTCCAATGGCGATGCCTACCTGACTACTCGCCGGACCGGGTAAGAATTGACAAAGAGCGACCAAATCAGCATATGTTTTTTCATCCAGCCATTTTCTACGATGAACATATTCTTCTCGAAAATATCCTAAGTGAGCAATAGGTCCTCCAAAAGAGGTGAGGCCTAGACGTGTTGCGACTCGTAAGATTTCAAGTACAGAGCTTTTCATAAAATATCCCCTTATTTCTCTTCTTAGCAAACCGTCTAATAGGCTTCTATACATGCTTCGATTTCATCTCCATTAAATTAACTGACTACTACCCTCATGTTAAGGAAGTAGTCAGTTAATTTGATGGAGATGAACCTAAGCGAAAATCTTGCTTATTTCTTAAAAGTGTTGAATTCGATCATAACTGGCTCGGGAGGTGCACAACAAAGGGATAAATCTAGTTGGTCACCAGCAGATTCAAATTCAGAGTCTTCTTTCGTGTAAAAAATTTCCCACGCATTTCCGTCTGGATCATAAACCCAAACCTTGTCTTGAACTGCATAACAGCAGGTTGTATTCATCTCATCTGTCAGCAATAATCCAGCTTGTCGGAGACGTTCTCCCATTTCCAGTACTTCTTCTGTGTTAGCAACTTGGAATCCTAAATGATTGAGTACCCCGCTCTTTTCATAGGGACGTACATTTAGAGAGAAATGTAGAGCAGGTTCCTCTAGTTCAAATTTCGCATAGTTATCCTTTACTTTTACGGGTTCTTGACCAAAGAAATTTTGATAAAACTGGAGAGATTTATCTAAATCAGTACAGTTTAAGGCGATATGCATTCGTCGAATCATGGTTTCACTCTCCTTATTTGGTTTCTTTAGCAAATTGTTTGATACGAGTTTCAATTTGATCCCTGACTCTTTGGACCACGATCCACTTTTCCTCTTCCGTTCCCTGTGCTTTTGCCGGATCATCAAAACCCCAGTGAGCTCGTTGAACATGCGAAGGGATTACCGGGCAGTTATCTTTGGCATCGCCACAAAGAGTGACAACATAATCTGCTTTATTTAGTAAGACTGGATCGATGATGTCAGAAGTTTGATTGGAGATGTCTAAGCCTACCTCTGCCATTGCTTTCACCACTTTTGGATTTAAGCCATGTGTTTCGATTCCAGCACTGTATACGTCAAAACGTTCACCTAAGTATTTTTTGCCGAATCCTTCTGCGATTTGGCTACGACAAGAGTTCCCTGTGCATAGAAAGTAGATCAGCTTCTTTTTGTTCATGTCCAAGACTCCTTACGATTTCTACTGTTGTTGAAAGTATTTCCGTCTAAACCAGAAAGCAACATTGACTAAGCCAATCAGTACGGGTACTTCAACGAGTGGTCCAATGACAGTTGCAAAGGCCACGTCTGAATGAATCCCAAAAACTCCAATTGCTACTGCAATCGCTAATTCAAAATTATTACTAGCTGCCGTAAAGGAGAGAGAAACCGTTTGAGAATAATCTGCTCCTACTTTTTTCCCCATGTAAAACGAAACGAGAAACATGACTACAAAGTAAATAAATAGTGGAATTGCTATTTGTACGACATCTAGAGGCAATTGAAGCACTAGATCACCTTTCAGCGAAAACATGACAACAATGGTTAATAGCAATGCAATTAATGTGATCGGACTAATCACAGGAATAAATTTTGTTTCGTACCATTCACGTCCTTTGGCTTTAACCAATGTGATACGGGTAATCATGCCAGCGAAGAAAGGAATACCTAAATAAATCAGCACACTTTCAGCTACTTGACCCATCGTGATACTTACTACAGCACTCTCTAGCCCCAACCATTTTGACACTACCGTAACAAAAAAGTAAGCGAATACGGAGTAGAAGAGGATTTGAAAGATAGAATTAAAAGCTACTAGTCCAGCAGCATACTCACGATTTCCATTTGCTAAATCATTCCAAACAATAACCATTGCAATACACCGAGCCAACCCAATGAGAATGAGTCCAACCATATATTCAGGCTGATCTCTGAGAAACAAGATCGCTAATCCAAACATCAAAATAGGGCCGATGATCCAGTTTTGAATTAGCGATAATGCAAGGATTTTGAAGTTACGGAAGACCTGCCCAAGTTCCTCATAACGAACTTTAGCTAGAGGGGGATACATCATCAGGATTAATCCAATCGCAATAGGTATGGATGTCGTTCCAGCTTGGAACTTAGTTAATGTCTTGACCATGCTAGGAAATAAATAACCTGATATAATTCCTATACCCATTGCAAGGAAAATCCATAAAGTTAAATACCGATCCAAAAAAGATAGTCTTCTCATGACACCACTCATCAAATCCCAACCCTTCATCAAATTGTGGATGAATGTAAGGTGATGGTTCAAATTTAATTACAAAGAACTCTGAGCCCCATCTTCTTTAGTTCCTCTATCTCATGCTGTACGTCTGGGAATGTCTGTACAATCGATTCAAAGAATGGATAGATGGAACCATCTAGGGAGTAAAATACCCACTGTCCACTTCGTCTCTCCCTTACCAATTTTGCTGTTTTGAGCTTTCGCATATGTTGTGAGACGGCAGGTTGCGTTATTTGAAGAACCTCCACGATCTCACAGACACATAACTCTTCTACTTTTAATAGGGAAAGGATGTGTAATCGGGTCTTATCTCCTAGAGCTTTATGGCATTCAGCTAATTGCTCCCAGTCCAACATGTATTCATCACCTCATTCATATATAATCATATGCTTATATACCTTGTCAAAAGAAGTATTCATTTCTGTGTGCGCCCATACGAAAAAGCCCGCTCTTGATTGGCAGGCTTGGAGAAGCTAAAAATCAATTAGTGTAGCTCGGACGTTATTCAATGTATATTTTGTTAAGCAACAGCCAATTTAATCGGTATCCTTTCATCCATATGAAGTTGGAAAGTGCCGTATGGATTGACATGATTATAGAACAGAGGTGTTAGTCCTCTGAAATCTTCTGGGGTCATCCTCTTTAGCCAATACTTATCATTGTTATAGAGGATTTCTTGAAGCATCAGGGTATTCCTAACCATTTTTCCAAGTGTTCATTATCTTTTCCAGTCAGTTCTCTAAAACCGAAGTAATCCCTTATATTTTTGCGATGCCGGGTATACGACTTCTCCTTGCCTCCCCAACGATATTCATCAAATAGTTTAGGCGAAACACTTAATTGTTTAGCTAAACATTCGACAACCACCTTAGGTACATCTTGCTTTTTGCTAGGAAATTTAGCTTCATGTTGAAAAAACTTGAGTAATACAGAAGAACCAGGTCGATTTGCACTCACTAACTGTAATTCATTTGGCGTGAGCAGGAACCCTGTGACTAAGCCATTTAGTGCGCTTATTTTGATTGGATTTCTACGTGCATTCGCATACTATATTTTAGAAACGAGGGTGGAGGTATATGAAATGATACGACCCATGGAGCCAGTGTTAATTCAAGAAGTAACGCCTAACCCTGATCATGTGTATCAAGTGAAGTGGGATGGGGTTCGGTTAATCACTGAAATTGAAAATGACCAAGTGCAAATGTATACAAAAAAAGGCCAAGATCGAACCAATGTCTATGTAGAAATTAAACAAGAAATTGTAAACAAGTTTGCTTCACAAACAAAATCCGTAATAGATGGAGAAATAATAGCATGGAAAGAAGGAAAACCAGACTTTTTTCAAGTAATGAAACGGGATCGATTAAAAGAAGCCTGGCGGATACAAACAGCTACACTTACCAATCCTGTGTATTACATTGTTTTTGATCTTTTATGTTGGCAAGGAAAATGGATAACAGATCAACCTCTATGGGAGAGGCAAAAAATATTAGAAAGAGAATTTCATCACGGAGAATACATACAAGTTTGCCCCACGTATGATGAACCAGAAGAATTGATTCAGTTAACACGAGCAAATAATTGGGAGGGAATTGTTTGTAAAGAAAGGGAGGGGCTTTACCACCTTGAAGAAAAACATCCGACTTGGTTGAAATATAAAAACTGGAAATACATTACGGGAACTGTCATTGGAGTAAGTATTAAATCCAACTTAGCATATTCTGTATTAATGGTTATAAAAAATGAGAATGAGTACCGTTATATCGGAAAAGTATCGTCCGGATTGTCTGTAGAAGAAAAACAGTTAATTACCAACTGGGCAAGGGAGATCGCCATTTCGAAATCGATTCTAGCAAAACCTCCGCAAATTCAGGAAGAGGTCATATGGACCCCACCTGTATTGCAAGTGGAGATTGAGTTTCTAGAGTGGACGCCAGATGGAACCATGCGTTCAGCAAAATGTCTTGGTTTCAAATAGCGGAACTGATAAGTTCGCTATTTGAAACCAAGACAAGATTAGAAGACAACTATGGGAGGTAAAAATGGGGCATATGGAGGGACGAATGGTGGTAACAAGGGCGGGATAGGTAATGGAACTGGTAATGGAACCGGGGGATAAGGATAAGGACCTGGACGATATGGCCCCGGGCGATAAGGATAAGGTGGACGATGAGGATAAGGTGCATACGGAGGACGTGGTGGCATAGGACTACCTCCTTGTCATTTGAGATTTGATGTCTTGTTTTACACTATGACAAGAGTCTAAATCTGGTACGTAATCCGGTGATAAATGGGCAGATGTGGAGGCATTTATGGGTAAAAAGATCAAACAAACCATTCAAATAGACGGGTATGAAATCGAACTCTCGAATCCAGATAAACTTTTGTTTCCACAATCGGGAATTACCAAGTGGGACTATCTTCTTTATCTCACCCAGATCGGGCCGTACCTGTTACCCTATACACAAAATCGCTTGTTAACTACCATTCGATATCCGGATGGAGTGGATGGAGAACATTTTTATCAAAAAAATTGTCCGAAAAAGAGACCTGATTTTGTAAACACTGTGTGGGTAGATGAGACGGAATACATTCTGTTGAATAATCTCCCTACTCTAGCGTGGCTAGCCAATTTGGCGTGTCTGGAATTTCATGTATCCTTTCACTATGCTTCGAATATGAATGCACCAACAGAAGTGGTATTTGATCTAGACCCAAGTACATCTGAATTTGGCCCTGTACAGGAAACAGCCTTACAACTTCATCAGGTTTTACAGTCACTGGGACTACATGCATTTCCGAAAACATCCGGGGCTACTGGACTTCAAGTTTATATTCCCATTGAAAATCGATATACATTTGATCAGACTCGAAAAGTAACCCAATTCATTGCAAGGTACTTAGCAGAGCGATTCCCAAAATTGATTACGGTAGAGCGATTGGTGAAAGATCGCGGGGATAAAGTGTATGTGGATTATCTGCAACATTGGACAAAAAAGTCATTAATTGCTCCTTATTCCCCGAGAGCCCGATCTTCTGCTACTGTATCAGCTCCGTTAGAATGGGATGAGTTAGCATATTTATCATGCCCGACAGAATTTACACTTCCTATGATGATCAAACGAATTCAACAAAAGGGGGACCTATTTGCAACTATGGTTCAAGGACCTAAAGAAAGTTTGGATGATATACTAAGTTTTGTAGAAAGACAATAATCATATAAATGTTTACAGGGGGACAATTAATGAAAACGTTATTTACAGAAGCCGTTGTTATTACCATGGAAGATGGCGCACAAGCAATTCAAAATGGCAACTTGGCGATTGAAGATGGGATTATTACATATGTAGGTTCTGCGTTAACAGTAGAAGAACAAAGTCAATATGACGAGGTTGTATCTTGCAAAGGGAAAGTAATACTACCTGGCTTCGTGAATACACATGGTCACCTGGCAATGACATTATTACGTGGGTATGCAGATGATCTCCCTTTACAACAATGGCTTGAAAATGAAATATGGCCCATGGAAGGAAAAATGAATGCTGAACATGTGTCCGCAGGAGCACATCTAGCGGCACTCGAGATGATTCAAGGTGGAACGACTACCTTTTTAGACATGTACGATAACATGGATGCAGTTGCGAATGTGGTAGAACAGACTGGGTTACGAGCACGTCTCACACGTGGGTGCATTGGATTTGGCGATGATGCTCTCCGTAAAAGTAAACTAGAGGAAGCAGCTTCTTTTGCAACCCGATGGAATGGTGCTGCGGATGGTCGAATCACAACAATGATGGCACCCCATTCTCCGTATACATGTGGTCCTGATTTCATTCGCCAATTTGTAGAAAAAGCAGCAGAGTTGGGCCTTCCGATTCACACTCATATGTCGGAAACAAAAGCAGAAGTTGAGCTAAATGTGCGTGAGTATGGAGCAAGACCAGTAGAACACTTAGATCAATTAGGCTTCTTTGATGTCCCATCCCTCGTTGCACATGCTGTTCACCTAACAGAAGAAGAGATAGCACTTCTTGCAAAGAAGAATGTTAAGATTGCCCATAATCCGGGGAGCAATCTGAAATTAGGTAGCGGCATTGCCCCGATTTCTCAGATGATTGCTCACGGAATGCGGCCTAGCTTAGCCACAGATGGTGCTGCAAGTAATAATAATCTGGATTTGTTAGAAGAGATTCAACTAGCTGCGCTGATTCATAAAGGATATCTTCAAGATCCTCTAGCTGTTCCGGCAGAAACGGCACTAGCAATGGGAACGGTATATGGTGCAGAAGCACTATTTCTAGATAAAGAAATTGGCACACTAGAGGTTGGCAAGCAAGCTGATTTTATTACCCTAGATCTAACACAAGCCCATATGCAACCTCGTACAGATGTGCTTTCACACATCGTTTATTCTGCAACGAGATCCGATGTACAGGACGTGTATGTACAAGGAAGACCACTCATGAAAAATCGTGAAATGCTTACAATTGACGCAGAAAAAGTAATTTTCGAAGCGAATCAAGCTTTTGAAAATTTACGGGGATAAAGAACCTGCCAGAAGATGGCAGGGAAATTACTTGGGGTGGTAGGTATAGGCAGGAGATGTATTGTTAAAATAATACCAACTTATACTTTCATGTCAATTTCTAGATGAAAACGCAAAGGAAGTTCTTCCCTTTGATCACACCAATTTCGCTGAAGGGCTGAGGGGGATGCCCAAGTTTCAGCATGTAAAAAGGTATTTACTTGTTGCAGTTCATCGGGTGATAGATGAACTTGCAGTAAATCAGTAAGCCAGTCCGAACTTTGTCTTACGTTCACTGCTTCACCTCCCTTGCGATGTACTGATAGTATCACCAGATGGCGAGGCTCTATGATTAGTACATTTTACACAAAAAGCCCAGATGATGGGCTTTTTATTTTTCTTTACCAATCTTTCCATACTTAGGTTTGTATAATAATATGATATACTTTCGTATGTGATATTGATATACGAAGGAGGCGTAAAGATGCCAAGGAAGCAATGGAAAACAATCGTGATCAGTTGTGTTGTTACGCTTTTTGTTCTATTTGGAGCTTGGAAACTTAGTACTTGGCTTACGCTTCAAAAACCAATTAATAGCGTATTTGAGTCGGGTGAGAGTTTCGTAACAGTAACAGATATTGATGTGCAACCAAGTGTAGTTTCAGTCCAATTAACAATTATAGATGCAGACACATTCGTGCAAAAATTTCCAGAGATGAATCATACATTACAGAAGATAATCGGTGATAAAAAATTAAACGTAACTTGGAAAAACCAACCAAACGCATTGACCAAAGAAGCTTGGGAAGTAAGTCGTTTTCATATACAGGAAGCCATTGCCCATAAGAAATATGGAGAAATCCCAGCGGTAACTGAAAAAGAGGCACACGAAAAAGGCATAGATAGTTTATCGCGAATTGACGAAGACTATTTGTATATATCGTTTATGGATGGAAAACGTTTTACTGTTGAAATGGTTCCGATCCAGCCGGAGGGAAAGAAACTTGACTAACACCAAAGCATGGCTATTTGGTTCTGGTTTTGCCGTCCTTTTTTTCTTAGCTTACTTGGGAGTAGAGATTCCTGCATTAGTGATTTTAGGTATCGTTCTGCTCGGCATTCTACTGGCACCCTTATTAAAAGAAAAGAATTGGCCACAATCTTGGATTGGGAGCCAGAGCCATTCACAAGATCAGTCATTAGATATCCCGAAAACTCGCTTTGAAGATATCGGCGGACAATCACATGCCAAAAAAGAGCTTCAAGAAGCGCTCGACTTTTTAATCGAACCTAAGCAAACAGAGTATTACGGAATTCGCCAGTTAAAGGGAATCTTGTTATCCGGTCCTCCTGGAACCGGTAAAACCCTACTCGCTAAAGCGGCAGCGCATTATACTCACTCTGTTTTTATTCATGCTTCTGGCTCTGAGTTTGTTGAGCGGTATGTGGGAGTGGGAGCGAAAAGGGTCCGAGAATTATTCGAGCGAACGAAAAAAGCAGCGAAAAAAGCGCGAGTCTCTAGCGCGATTCTATTTATTGATGAGATAGATGTCATCGGTGGGAAACGAGATGGATCCCAACAACGAGAATACGATCAAACGTTGAATCAGTTATTAACCGAAATGGATGGAATTACAACGAATGTAGAGGTGCAGATCCTCGTGATGGCTGCTACCAACCGAAAGGATTTATTGGATGATGCATTACTTCGTCCTGGGCGATTTGATCGTCTTATTACGGTTGATCTACCTGATCGATCAGCCCGTTTGAAAATATTGGAGCTTCACACTCATGAAAAACCGTTAGCTGACGATGTAGGGCTCGAAAAAATAGCGGAAGAGACGTTTGGCTTCTCTGGAGCTCAACTGGAGAGTCTGAGTAACGAGGCGGCCATCTATGCACTGCGGGAAAAAAAGAAAGAGGTTACACAAAAACACTTGATGTTAGCAATCGACAAAGTGATGATGGGTGAGAAGATCGATCGCGAAACCAGTGAAGAAGAGAAGGAAAGAGTTGCTATTCATGAATTAGGCCACGCCATCATGGCAGAAGTAGTTAACCCTGGATCGGTTGCTCACGTAGCATTGTCGCCAAGAGGGCAAGCATTAGGATATGTCAGGCATCATCCTGGAGAAGATCGCCATCTTTATACCCAAGAACATTTGGAGCATCAGATTTTAATCGGATTAGCTGGTGCAGTAGCGGAATCCATTATCTTAGGACATAAGTCAACAGGTGCTCGAAGTGATTATGAACAATGTAATCGATATGCTAAGGCGATTGTGGAGTCTGGATTTACAGATCTGGGCATTATCGACATAAACCTGCTTCCTAAGGAACAATTGCAAATAAAGATTAGTCAAATCTTACAGGAACTAGAACAGAAATGTACAAGTCTTTTACTACACTACCGCTCATTATTCCCACAGTTCTTGCGCATCCTTTTACAAGAGGAAACATTATCGGGAGATGAATTTCGAGGGTTATTATCCCAGAAGGAAAAAAAACTGGTACAATAAAACACGGTTTTATAGGAAAGGGCGTGTAATGACGTGGATCAAATTCAACAAGTAGTCGTCGTAGGTGGAGGAGTGATGGGTGCTGGAATCGCAGAATTATTAGCCTCCAAGAGGTTTGAGACTACTATTTTAGAAAAAGACCCACAAGCGGTAGAACAAGCGAAACGTTCTGTCGTTCATAGTCTCGATCGTAAATTAGCTAAATGGGGAATTACAGAGGCCGAGAAGAAAATTATTTTATCCAATATGCATTTTTCAGCCGACCCAAATGTGTTAAGAGACGCAGATTTTGTAATCGAATCTGTGGACGAGGACATGCAGATCAAAAAAGAAATTTATCAGCTTTGTGATCAATTCTGTAGACCGGAAGTGGTGTTTGCAAGCAATACATCCACACTTAGTTTGACGGAGATTGCTGCCATGACTCAATATCCAGAGAAAGTAATTGGCCTACATTTTGTTTATCCCGTTCCTACTATTCCGGTTGTAGAAGTGGTTCGAGGGCTAAAAACATCCGATCAAACCGTGAATATGGTTCGCAAACTGCTTCCCGAATGGGGCTTGTCCGCAGTAGAAGTATTTGAATCACCTGGCTTTGTGACGACACGAATGATTGTACTCATGATTAACGAAGCAACAAATATCTTAATGGAAGGGGTAGCGACAGTAGAAGAAATTGATCGTGCTATGAAGCTCGGATATCAATTTCATGCAGGACCATTTGAAATGGCAGATCGCTTCGGACTCGACTCCGTGTTAGCTGCGCTAGAACAATTATTCCGAGAGTTTGGAGAGCCTAAGTTTCGCCCAGCACCTTTACTGAAGAAGATGGTGCGAGCCAAACAGCTCGGCGTTAAAACGGGAGAAGGCTTTTTCCGTTATGATCAAGAGGGTATTCGAATGAGTGATGGGGAGGGCTCTGTATCATGAAGGTACTCGTTATTAACTGTGGAAGTTCATCTATTAAATATCAATTGTTTGAGATGACTGATGAGTCGGTATTGGCCTCGGGTCTCGTAGAGAAAATCGGAACTGATGCCGCGATTATTAAACAAGAAACACCTGATCGCGAGGAATTAGTCCTAACATCTGAGATATTAGACCATCGCGATGGATTAAACAAAGTATTATCGTTGCTCATGTCAGAAGAGCATGGCGTAATTCAAAGTGCGGATGAAATATCGGCTGTCGGTCATCGTGTGGTTCACGGTGGAGAGTTTTTTTCCGAATCTGTCGTCATTACAAGCGAGGTCCGTCAAGCAATTCGAAAAACGATTGATCTAGCACCGTTACATAATCCTCCCAATTTACTCGGGATCGATGCGGCTCAAGCTCAATTATCAAACGCAGTCCACGTAGCTGTTTTCGATACCGCATTTCATCAAACTATGCCTGACTATGCATTTATGTATCCAATCCCACGTGTCCTATATCAAAAGCATCGGATCCGGCGTTATGGATTTCACGGTACATCACATAAATATGTAGCTCAAAAGGCGGCAGAATTTCTCGGGCGGCCGCTTGATAATTTGAAACTTGTCATTGCACATATTGGTAATGGAGCGAGCCTTTCTGCTGTTGAATATGGGAAATCGGTCGATACCAGCATGGGAATGACTCCTCTAGAAGGGCTGATGATGGGTACGAGATCTGGAGATATTGATCCAGCAATTGTTCCATTTGTGATGGCAAAAGAGGATCTTACACTTGGAGAAGTTCAGTCTATGTTAAATAAACATAGTGGTCTCTTGGGGGTATCTGGTTTGTCTGGCGATATGAGGGAAGTAACAGAAGCGATGTTTGATGGGAATCCACAAGCAAAACTAGCCATTGAGATGTATGTATATCGTCTTCGCAAGATGATCGGAGCTTATTTCGCAGCGGTAAATGGAGCAGATGCCCTCATCTTTACAGCTGGAGTAGGAGAAAATGCTTCTCTGATCCGTGAAAAAGTATGCTCGGGTTTATCTTATCTCGGTGTGGAGATCGACTTAGAAGAAAATTCGGTTCGCCGAAAAGAAGAGCGAAAAATTAGTACTCTACAGTCTAAAATCGATGTTTTAGTCGTGCCGACAAATGAAGAATTAATGATTGCACGGGACGCAAAAAATCTGGTCTCTTCTCGTTAGACAATGTTATGATGATAGTGATGTAGTTCTATTCTTACTAGATAGAAAGGGTTTGTACATGAAACTATCAAAACGAGTTCAACAGCTTGAACCATCCCCAACACTCGCTATCACGGCAACGGCAAAAGCTTTAAAACAACAAGGCCATGATGTCATTGGTTTAGGGGCTGGAGAGCCAGATTTTAATACTCCCACACATATTATCCATGCTGCAAAAGAAGCAATGGATCAAGGATTGACCAAGTACACGCCTTCTAGTGGTATTCCTGAATTAAAAAAAGCCATCGTAGAAAAGCTACAACGAGAAAATGAATTAACATATACTACCAGCCAAGTAACCGTAACCGTAGGTGCGAAAAATGCTTTATATGATTTGTTCCAAGTTATTTTAGATCCCGGTGATGAAGTAATTGTCCCATCTCCTTATTGGGTTAGTTATCTGGAGCAAATCAAGTTAGCAGGTGGAGTACCGGTTGTCATCGTAGGAGAAGAAGCGAATCAATTTAAGATTACACCTGCCGAGCTTGAGAAAGCAGTCTCATCCCGTACCAAAGCTGTTATCATTAATAGTCCTTCCAATCCTACAGGTATGCTGTACTCGGCAGATGAGCTACGTGGACTCGGAGAAGTGGCAATCAAGCACGATTTCTTGATTGTTTCGGACGAAATTTATGAACACCTCATCTATGACGAAGGTCTGCATCATGTGAGTATGGCTAGTTTAGGAGAAGAGTTCTATAAACGAACCGTTATCATAAACGGCGTTTCCAAAACATACTCAATGACCGGTTGGCGGATCGGATTTGCGGCAGGCCCATCAGATATCATTACGGCCATGACTGATTTAGCAAGTCATAGCACTTCAAATCCTACTTCCATCGCTCAGTATGCGGCAATCGCAGCATTTAATGGATCTCTAGAACCTGTCGAAGAGATGAAAAAAGCGTTTAAAGAGCGAAGAGATTACGTAGTTAGTCGATTAAACAAGATCCCGGGATTTGTCTGCCAAAAACCTCCAGGAGCATTCTACGCCTATGTAAATATTCGTCAAGCGTTAGATGCATCTAAAAAGTACCAAACAGCGGATGATTGGGCAACCGCATTATTAGAAAAGGAATTGGTTGCTGTTGTTCCGGGAGCTGGTTTTGGCTCTGACGATCACATGCGAATTTCGTATTCTACTTCCCTAAAACAGCTCCAAGAAGGATTAGACCGAATTGAACGTTTTGTATTAGAAAATAAATAGGTGGACCTTGTGAAGCATTTCCTCGTTGTAAGAGAACAGGAAATGCTTCTTTTTTTGTGAGTATGGTTTGCATGTCTTTAACAAACACTAAAAAAAACTTTAGGTGTTGGAGACATGTGTAGCTTACAAATAGAAGAAGTAACTTTACATAATCATGGAGACGAAATTATATCGAGCTGGAACGCTTCCTTTGTGCCAGGAGAGAGCATTAGTATTTATAGTGGAAAGCAGATCACAAGTACATCGATCTTATTGATGTTAGGTGGGTATCTAAAACCGGAGCAAGGTGCAGTCTGGATGGTGGAAGAGGAAAAAAAAGAGAAAATCTCCCCGGCGCATATCGGGATTGCTTCCATTCACCGTATTTATGAGCCTATTCCATATCTGCGAGTAGAGGAGATGCTCCTTTTACAAGCAAACTTGTTTCGAGTAAAGCATAAGAAAATGCTCCTCGAAAAGGTTATGGACGATTGGGATTTAGATGGTGTACGAAAGGATCGATATGTAGATCTATCCCCCGTCAATCAATTAAAAGCGTCGATTGCTGCGGCGTTGGTTCATCAACCTCCCATCTTACTATTAGATCATCCAGAGCTTGGATTGACTGATGAAGAATGGAGTCAATTTTCATCGGTCCTGCAACCGATCGTGCAGCGGGATAAACTGATTTTGATACTAACCACATTGCGACGGGAAGTATGGAATGAGCATCAGACGAAAATTGATCTTTCCATTAAGAAGGAGGACCGGCTATGATCTCTTGGTATATTGCTCAAGCGGAGTGGAAGCGTATATGGAGGAATCGCCTCGGGAGATTAGCGATCCTAGCCATTTTATTCGTTCCACTGCTATATTGTGGTTTGTATCTCTATGCCTTTTGGGATCCGTACGGTTCTCTAAATCAACTCCCTGTAGCCCTTGTGAACGAAGATCAGGGCGGGGTCTACAAAGGGGAGAAGGAAAACCTCGGCAATGAGTTGGTAGATGAAATAAAGGAAAAGATCGATGTAAATTGGCATGTGGTGAATCGAAACGAAGCAAAAGTGGGAGTGGAAGGAGATAAGTATTTCCTAGCAATTATCATTCCCTCTGATTTCACAGAACTCTCCCTATCCATCTCCACTTCCAATCCCAAAAAAGCAAAGTTGGACTTCATCCGAAATGAAGGAAAGAACTATGTGGCTGGGCAGATCGCGATAAGGATTGAAAATGAGCTTAGTACGGGGATTGGTAAGAAATTTACGCAAGAATATATATCAAATATCTTTGACCTGATCAATGAGTCAAAGGAAGGGGTTACCAAAGCGGCTGATGCAGCAGGGAAGATTGCAGATGGAACCAAAAAGCTGTATGAAAGTAGCAATCGTATACAGGAAGCGATCACAAAAGCATCAACGGGAGCAAACAAAATTTTATCAGGTACACGAACCCTCCAACAATCTGCTGGACAACTAGAAGATGGCGCCAGACAAGTAAATGATGGAACCAAGCAACTAGTAGATAAAGTGGAGCAGATCGGTTCCCGTGTGCAAGAAATACAGAGACTATCCCCGCTACATGCTGGGAAGGTCTCGCAAAAATTTCAAGATCTACAGCAAGATATCGAGAAAATCAGGGAGTTAGCCAATGGAACCGATAAGCTATACCAAGGATTAATCCGGTTTCACAAAGGGGCTGACGATCTAGAAAATGCCCTCTCTCAGTTAACCAATGGACTAAACGAGCTGAACCAAAAGCTACCTGAGTTTGTATCAAACATGCAAAAAGTAGCAGATAGCAATCAACAACTAGCCCGAAAGCTGAATGAAGCTTCAACTGGTTCTGAGGCAGATTCCAAATTATTAGCTGAGATCGTATCAGATCCAATCGACACCGAAGATAAGAGTACTCATCAAGTAGGGGAATACGGTGTCGGGCTTGCACCTTATTTTTTACCTCTTTCTTTATGGATTGGTGCCATCATGCTGTTTTTTGTTCTCCCGATCAATGAAAAGCGATGGAAGTTTGGTCCTTATCGATTAGGCTTGGTTCCTCTTGGACAGTTCCTATCCCTATACCCGATTGGAATCTTCCAAGCACTCCTAACAGGAAGCATTGTTCATTATGGACTTGGCTTACCGATTGAACTTGGGATTTCGTACTATCTCTTTTTAATTTGTATCTCCTTGATGTCCATAACCGTCATTGGCTTTTTCATTGGCACGTTTGGCGATGGACCAGGAAGACTATTAGCGATTGTGGTCTTGGTTTTACAATTAGTCTCAAGTGGGGGCACATTCCCAACGGAGCTAATCCCAGGACCCTTGCAGAAAATTTCAGGATTCCTTCCCATGTCCCACGGAGTGAATGGGCTACGTAATATTATCGCTTTAAATCGTCCGGAAGAAATGCTTCGTTACTTTGTAGCGATACTTGGCTTCTTAGCGCTTACTTTAATGGGAAGTATCTTAATCCAACGTCGCTCTTTCAAATGGAAAGACTTAAAACCACGTGATCGATTAGAAGTTGGGTAAAATGGTAAAGAGCTTACAGGAAATCTTACATGAATGTAAGGTTTTTTGTAAGCTAATTCAATTTGTTCACCTGATCTCGTCTGCTAGACTGATTTCATAACGTACAAGCAGAAAGGGAAGAAACAAATGGATATGTTAAAAGTAGAAAAGTTAACGAAAGTATATAGTGGTGGAAAGGTTACACACAAAGCACTTTCTGAGATTGACTTAACGATTGAAAAGGGAGAATTTGTCGGAGTTATGGGGCCGTCTGGGAGTGGGAAGACTACTTTGCTTAATATGGTATCCACGATTGATACTCCGACATCAGGAGAAATTTATATTAACGGCAAAAAGCCACTCTCTCTAAAGAAAAACGATCTTGCAGTCTTTCGTCGCCGGGAATTAGGCTTCGTCTTTCAAGATTTTAACCTGCTAGACACGCTAACGATTGCGGAGAATATAGTGCTACCGTTGACCTTAGACACCAAAGGAATACGGGAGATGAATCAGAAACTACAGAAAGTAGCTGAGAAACTTGGTATTACCGAGATCCTAAAGAAACGCACTTACGAAGTATCCGGGGGACAACGCCAACGTGCCGCCATCGCTCGAGCAATCATTCACTCCCCATCGTTATTACTAGCCGATGAGCCAACAGGAAACTTAGACTCTAAGTCAGCCCGTACGGTGATGGAGATGATGGAGTCAATCAATCAAGAGGATAAAACGACTACCATGCTCGTTACCCATGATGCACAAGCCGCCAGCTATTGCCATCGTGTCGTCTTTATTAAGGATGGAAAACTAGTCAACCAGATTGTTAGGGGAGAGAATCGACAAACGTTTTTCCAAGAAATCATTGATATGTTGTCGCTTTTAGGGGGAAATGCACATGAACTTTCGTCAATTCGCGTTTAATAATGTCAAACGAAACTTACGTGCATACTCCGCTTACTTCTTAAGCAGTGCCTTTGCCGTCATGATTTTCTTTAGCTATGCCTTGCTCATCTATCATCCAAGTCTAACCAAATCCGAACTCGGACAAACGACTCAAATCATGATGAAAGGCGCTGCTTATATCATTTTCGTTTTCTCCTTTTTATTCGTACTCTACTCGATTAGCGCTTTTCTAAAATCGAGAAATAAAGAGTTTGGGATCTTAACCATCCTAGGAGCAAAACGGAAACAGATTAATCGTCTCATCTTCTTGGAAAATATCTTAATCGGCCTTGGTGCTATTGTCACAGGGATTGTTTGTGGGCTTGCATGTGCGAAACTCCTTCTCCTTTATGGAACAGAAGTTATAGAGGTAAAGCTCCCATTTTATTTTCCTATAACAGCCATTGGACTTACGGTTGGTGTTTTCTTAGCACTATATCTTGTTATTTCTTTCTTCACTTTGTTTTTCGTCCGACAGAAAAAAGCCTTGGAATTATTAATGGGAACCAATAAACCAAAAAAAGAACCAAGAGCACATATTTTACTCGTTTTATTATCCATTGGCTTTATCACAACTGCTTTTTTCTTGCTAACAAAAAAAATAAATACATTTGACGCATTACTATGGCCTGCCACTTTAGGGATCATTGGCATGTATTTCTTCTTCACCCAACTAAGTGTATATGTAATACGAGTACTAAAAAGAAATCGCTCCTTCTTCTGGAGAGGGACAAGAATGTTATGGATTTCCGAGATGGCTTACAAACTAAAGGATAATGCTAGGATGTTCTTTATGGTTACCATTGTCATTACTATGGCTTCCGTTGCGGCTACTTTTGTTTATGCTTTAGGATATGAAGCTAGAGATGGATATAAAGAAACTCCCTTAGCCATTGACCATAGTAGTAATCCACCTGAGGATTTTAAAACTTACACGGAGGGTGAGTACAAGAAATGGGAATCGAATACAAAGAAAATAGATCAAGAGCTAGAAAAAGCAGGACTCAAATACGAGAAAACAATCTTTCGATCGATTGTGCCATATATTTCTAAGGAAGACTTGAACATATTAGACTTGGAAGTAGTAAAAGAATCAGAATACCGTGCGGTAGCTACATTATTTGGAGAGAAGGTTCCTTCTAAGCTCCAATATGGAGAAGCTATCTTTATCGATTCAAAATTAGAACAATCCAAATTCAAATTACTAGGGCAAGAATTAGCGCAATACGATTTGAAAATCGTACAACAAATCGACAAAAGATTGAACAGTGTTGTTTCATTAGTTGTTGTGAGCGATGAAACCTTTAAACGCTTGCAAGAAAGACTAATTAAAAAACCAAAGGGAAAGGGAAGAGAGCATCTTTCTACGTTTTACTCCATTCCAAGCTGGTCTCATCAGGGATTTCCAAGCTCAGACTCGAAAGAAGGGAAATTGAGCAAGAAGCTAGAAGAGCTTTTCCAGTTGGACCATGGCATTAATGGTATTACTGAAACAAGGGCAGGCGTTTACCTTAAAATACAAGAGACACGTAGTATGTTTAGCTTTATTGGAGTATTTATGGTAGCTGTATTCTCAATTGCTACTGCTAGCTTCCTTTATTTCAAGCTATATATAGATCTAAATCAGGATCAACGACTCTATAATATGCTTTCTAAGATTGGTTTAAGCGTACTAGAGATGAGGCGCACATGTACGATTCAGATTGCTATGTTGTTCTTCATTCCAACAGTCATTGCAGGACTTGTTACGATATCAGTGATGCAAATACTGAAGAAACAGATAGCTGATATCATCGAAGCACAAAATATGCTTCCCGCTTCACTGGTAACGATTGCTGGCTTCCTAGCTGTGCAATTAATCTATTTTTTAATCGTTCGCATGCTCTATCTACGGCAAGTGGATAAAGTGATGGTTGAGTCCATGAATTCATAAGGAAAACAAAACTACAGAAACCACTGAAAATAAATACGAGCACCTCAGTACACACTAACACTGAGGTGCTCTAAGCGTTAGGAGGAATACCCATTCGTACTATTTTTATCGTTGAAGACGATCCAAAAATTAGCTCACTATTAAAATCCTACATCGAAAAATATGGCTACCGTGTAGTCGTGGTAATCGATTTCGAGCGAATCCTTGAATCATTTCAAGAAGCGGAAGCAGATCTGGTGTTATTAGATGTAAATCTCCCACTTTTTGACGGATTTTATTGGTGTCGTCAAATACGTGCCATCTCCACTTGTCCGATTCTCTTTATATCCGCACGAGAAGACAAAATGGACCAACTAATGGCCCTACAAAATGGAGCAGACGATTACATCACCAAACCCTTTTACCCTGAGATCGTCGTCGCCAAGATCGAAAATCATTTTCGACGGATGGGATTTGCTGAAAAAAGGGATAGGAGGGCTCTAAAGCTATCCGGACTGGTCTATTATCCTGATACGTTAAGGTTGAAGCTAAAAGAACAGGAGATCGATTTAAGTCATAAAGAAGGGGCTTTATTAGAGATTTTTCTTGAGAATCCAGATCAAATAGTAGGGAGAGAACACCTGATGGATGCCGTCTGGGACAGTCATCAGTTTGTTGATGGCAATACCTTAAACGTATGGATCAACCGACTCCGAAAGAAGTTGCAGGAAATCGGAGCAGAGAATGCCCTAGAAACCATAAGAGGGGCAGGCTATCGGATCAAAGTTACATGGGAGAGTGGGCAGGAGACATGAGACTATTCATACGAGATCATCTCTCTCTCATTATTTTTAATGCCATTCAACTCTTTTTCGTACTCTCCATCTACTGGTTAGATGGTTATCGAAACCATTTAACAGCGCTCTATTCCGTCTTTTTTGGCTTTTTCCTATTAACGATTTATCTCTTTTTCCGCTATATCACGAACCGTTCTATTTATCGCAGGCTATCCAATCCTTTTCATAATTGGGATGAGTTTGTTCTAACCCGAAATTGGTCACCGCTCGCAAAAGCGATCCAGACACTTCTTCGCGCTCAATATCGCTTTTATCAGGAAAAAATCCGCCGATATGAGAGCAAGCAAGAACAACACCTTACTTTTATCAATCAGTGGGTTCACCAGATGAAAACACCGTTATCAGTCATTCACTTAACACTGAAGGGGAAAATCGATCCCATTTTTGAGAGTATTCGTGAGGAAGCAGACCGCATGGAAAAAGGATTGGAAACGATTCTCTATGTATCCCGATTAGATGTGTTTGAGCAAGATTTTCATGTTGAACGAATCCCTTTACACTCATTGGTTAGTAGAGTAATTCATGATAATAAACGATCCTTCATTCGAAATGATGTATACCCTAACAATAGGATAGACGAGAATATCATCGTGGAATCAGACGCAAAATGGCTTTCATTCATGATCGGACAGATAACAATAAACGCCATTCGTTACTCCGCAGGGACAGGAGAAAAGATCGAGTTTTCTTCTTATCGTAGAGGAAAAAATCTAGTCTTAGAGGTTCGAGATTACGGCATTGGGATTCCAACTCGAGATCAGAAGAGGGTATTTGACCCCTATTTCACTGGAGAAAATGGGCGGAAATACCGTGAATCAACCGGGATGGGGCTGTATTTGGTAAAAGAGGTGTGTAACAAGTTACACCATGGTGTAGAGCTAGAATCGACAGCTGGGAAGGGTACGATGGTTCGAATTGTTTTTCATCTATTATAGATGGATCGAGTATGGACTTTTGATATAAAAATGCATCTCTAAAATAAGAAACCATTTAGAGATGCATTTTTATAGAAGTAAGATTCGCTTCATATACGAGGAAACCACACATCCCAAACCCCAGTTGTTTCGGGGCCTAACTTTGTCGTAGTCGGGTGAATGAATCGATAATGACGTAGATAAGCAGCCAAATAGGAGAACGAGGAATTATACCATCCGCTAAACGAAGGAGCCGCTTGACAAACCAACCAATCTACTAGTGCTTGTTCTTCCAATGTGAGTGCGTTAAATTGCTGTTCTATTTCCGGGAACCCTTTTAGAATCTGTCTTTTATTAAATACTTCTAAATTAGGATAGTACATTTTGATTTGATTTACTACATCATTATACTCTTGTTCTTGAAGCCCACAAGCCAGATAAATAGCAGACAAGTCCGGAGCATTATGAATCGTGGTCAGAGTACTTTGCATTTGATTATTTTTATGGAGATCTAAAACTTCTGAAGGGATCATGACACGCAAATCATTTTCTACTCTATAGTGAATCGCTTCCCATTTCGGATGAATAGAGGATATTAGGTGAGTAAGAAAATGAGCGAAGGAAAGGGCTTGTTTTGCGAAAGGAAAATGATGTGCTATAAACTGACCTAAAATTCTGTGTTCCACAGCAGACATGTCCCTCAAAGGAGGTCTCCAACACTCGATAATACCTTGGCACGGAGATACAACCTCTGCTCTTGATCGTATAAGACGAATGTTTACAGAATTAAGTACATTTGTTAAGTCGGTCATATCAATAAATAAATCAATTGGAATCTCAGCAAAAAAGGGTGGGGAATCAAAGTTGACGGAAGTTCTAGTATAGGCTTTCCCTAGAATAACACAAGTATCAAAGCCAATCCCTCTATAAAATAAGGCTTCCCCTACCGTTCTAATGACTGACATCAACTGATTACAAAGACCTTCCTGAGTGTCGATAATGGTATGTTCGAAGTACAACATAAACATCTTTCCTTTTTTGTAGAAATGAGAATCTCTCTAAATCACAGAAAAATGTTTTCTTTATTTGTATTCTCAAAGAATACAAGGTGCTTATCATATTCACCTATAGGGAAAGTCTAAGTTTGTACATAAAGGATAGGAGTAACAAAAGACTTAATATACAAATAATATTTACTTATCAGAAAATTAATATTAGAATGAAAATGAAGGTTAATACATTTTAGGGGGACTCAAAATGAAGAAACGTGCTTATGTCTCACTATTCATTGCCTTTATGATGATGATTACTCCTGTGTATTGCAATTGGGGGCAGTTTGTAAATGGAAAGGTAAAAGTAAGCCACTCGCAAAAAAAGGCTCCTATGGGGAAAATACCAGAGTCAACCGAGTTACCATTAGACCACACTACCACTCACCAACAAAAATCCCAAGACCTGTCCCTACGACCACCTCAAAAACCAACTACTCAAGCAGTCAAAACTCAAGCTGACTATCCAATGTCTTACCTTATTACCCTGAACAACAATGACTTAATTAACCTGTTGAGCACCATCATTTGGAGCCAAATCCCAGACCTATTTGAGTTTAACCAAGACTCGTACCAGTTTTATCGTGACCCAGAACGTGTTCAAGCTATTATAAATGCTCTCGGACAAAAGGGCACACAGTTTACAAGTGAAAATAATCTCGGCATTCCTACTTTGGTAGAAGTGCTACGGTCAGGTTTTTTCCTAGGATTTTATCATACAGAGTTAAGCTATTTGGATCAACGCACTTTTCATGATCGTTGCTTGCCAGCTTTAAAATCAATTGCCCATAATTCGAACTTTACACTTGGGACTACTGCACAAGATCAGGTTATCGCTTCATATGGAATGTTAATTGGTAATGCATCAAGCGATGTGGAGACTGTAAATTTTGCTGTTCCGATTCTCTCTCAATATCGAGCTAATATCAATACCTATCTGCCTCAGTACTCAAAAGGAAACGCTGTCTACAGCCTAATGAGCAACATTGATTTTGACTTAGACACTTACATGTATGATGAAAATGTCCCGCCTAATCAGACCCCTTGGTATGGAAGAATCAATCCATTTATCGAAGAAGAGGGACTCTTTGCTCTATTGAACAATCTCAATAAAGACAGTGCCTGGTTGATTAACAATGGGATTTATTATGTAAGCCGACTGGGTAAATTCCATAGCCAACCAAACAGAGGAAACCAAATCATTACAGCATCCATGAAGAAATATCCACAAAGTAGTGAGCCTTACCTAACTGCCGCTGTACAAATTAAAAATCTGTATAACAGTGTAGATGCAGATGGTACAAAACTCAATCTGAACCAAATATTAGACAATGCCAAACAATACTATTTACCCAAGTCATACACATTTGATAATGGCTCTGTTGTATTTAAGACGGGTGGACAGGTAACTGTAGAAAAAGTACTCCGTTTGTACTGGGCGTCTAAAGAAGTAAAATCGCAGTTTCATCGGGTACTGGGAAGAGATGTTGAAATCGAGAAGGGGAATCCGGATGATATTTTGACCATTGTGATCTACAGCAACCCGGATGAGTATAAAATAAACCGATTACTGTATGGATTTAGCACAAATAACGGTGGTATTTATATCGAATCAGCAGGTACTTTCTTCACGTATGAGCGAACACCTGCACAAAGCATCTATTCTCTAGAAGAATTATTTCGCCATGAAGTAACACATTATTTTCAAGCGCGATATTCCATTCCTGGCATGTTCGGTGATGGGCCTTTCTACGAAGGAGAGAGATTGACTTGGTTCGAAGAAGGTAGCGCTGAGTTTTTCGCAGGATCTACTCGTACCAGTGGAGTTCAGCCACGGAAAACGATTGTAAAACAGTTAGCTAAGAATCCAGCAGATCGCTATACGGTTTCACAAACCCTGCACGCAAAGTATGGATCGTGGGATTTTTATAACTATGCTTTTGCTTTCCAATCGTATATGTATACCACGTATTTGCCTATGTTAGATTACCTCAACAACTCAATCTTCCGACAAGATATAAGCGCTTACGACCGGTATATTAATCAGTTGAGCCAAGACCAAAGTCTAAATACAAACTACCAAAATTACATGCAGAAACTAATCAATCAAACAGACCAACTGCCTACACCGCATGTATCAGATATCTATTTGAGACAGCATCCTTACATGGACCGGAACCAAGTGTACAATAAGATAAAATCGGTCGGAAATCTGAGTAATGTCGTCACTCGTACCAATCAGTCTTATAATCTCAATACATTTACTCTTCGTGGGACCTACACTTTATCTAACACAAAGGGTAAATACCAAGACTGGGCAGCAATGAATCAGCGAGTGGATCAAGTTCTGGTCGATCTAAATAACCAATCTTGGAGTGGCTATAAAACGGTAACAGCTTATTTTGTCAACTATCGAGTAAATAACAACAAAGCAGAGTTTGATGTGGTATTCCATGGAGTATTGACAGATTAGTTTTCTCATACAAAAAAGCACTGGTCAGAAATGGCCAGTGCTTTTTTACATAACTTCGCGGATTAAGCTAATCACTTTCCCGAGTACTGTTACCTGAGGAAGACGGATCGGCTCTAGCTCATCATTTTCGGGTTGTAGTCGAATGTGATCAGATTCTTTGTAAAATCTTTTCACAGTTGCCTCGCCCTCACTCGTCATGGCAACCACGATCTCACCATTATTGGCTGTTTGCTGTCGGCGTACGACCACGTAATCACCACTCAGAATACCTGCGTTAATCATACTGTTTCCTTGAATGGTTAACAGGAATAACGGATCATCCACATTTTTCATGAGGCGTTTGGGTAGTGGATAATATTCTTCAATGTTTTCGATAGCCGTAATAGGGTCACCAGCAGTAACTTTCCCCAGTAGCGGAATCATAATCGTATCTGGTAGAGGAGTAGAAGAGATTGCTTCGGCTTCTTCCTTCACCAGTAACTCAATTGCACGTGGCTTCGTGGGATCACGCCGGATGAATCCTTTTTTCTCAAGCCTAGATAGGTGTCCGTGAACCGTTGAACTAGAGGCAAGTCCTACAGCTTCACCGATTTCCCGCACGGAGGGTGGGTATCCTTTTTCTCGAACTTCTCTTTGTATGTAATCTAAAATAGCTTGTTGGCGAGAGGATAACTTGTTCAAAACTCTCGTCCCCCTTGTTTTTTCCTGATTTCATTATCCATAGTATACATGAAAAGAGCGATGAGAACAAACATAGGTTCGTTATTTTCATCTGAATTAAAACATATTCTCTAACCTTTCTAATGCTTCATCTTTTTCAGTATTAATCACGTGGGTATAGATTTGAGTTGTTTGAATGTTGGAATGTCCTAAAATCTCCTGTACAACGCGGAGGTTTTCTCCGTTTGATAGCAAAAGGGTTGCTAAGGTATGTCTTAGTTTATGTGGCGAGATGGTAGCTGCTTTTGGTGGTAGTTTTGCTTCTTTCACATATTTTTTTAATATTTCCGAGATCCCTTTTCGACTTATTCGTGTGAAGTTCTTGTTAAGGATGAGCGCCTCTACATGGAGTGGCGATACTCGATCTACAGGTCGTAGAGTCAGATAAGCAATTAGAGCCTCCGTAGCAGTTCGGTTGAGCATTAGCATTCTCTCTTTGCCGCCTTTCCCGATTACGACGATACGGTATTGGCTTCCTTGACTCTGGATGCTGTTCAGATTGAGCGAGATGAGCTCTGACACCCGCATGCCTGTATTTAGTAATAAGAGTAGGATCGCTGTGTCTCTAAGTTCCATCCAATTTTTTTTCTTTTTCTTGGCATGATAGCTTTGAACGGCTTTCACAAGGCGAAGTGCTTCTTCTTGGGTGAGAAATACAGGTACTTTTTGCTTCGAGCGAGCTTTGAGCGAGGCATCTTCATACTCTTCCATCGGATCGCGCTCTAGTAGCTTGGCCCTTATTAGATAGCGAAATAGGGAGCGAAGGGAGGCTCTTTTGCGCTGCTTTCCACTGCGGGAATTCTCTCGGTAATGTTTTCGCTCGATCCATTCATCATTTACTTTTATCATGACACTGCGTTCGTAGCCGTTTTCGATGTGACGAAAGAACCTTTTTAGGGTTTGGCTGTCGACGTCTTTTAGCTCTAATTCTCGTTCATGAAGGAAGTCAAAAAAGAGAGTGAAATCGTAGGCATAGTTAGCAACAGTCAAGGGAGAGCGATCTGCGCTGACCATTTCATGAAAGAATTCTTGTACATCTTCGGGAAAGCGAGAGATGCGTTGATTTACTGCTTCAGGTAGTTTTCGGGAACGAAAGATAGGGGGCATATGATCACCTTAGGTTATGGATATGAAATGGATATGCTGTTGTTGGTCGGTTTAGGTCAAGGATAACTAACCATGTAATAAAACTACTATTGCAGCAATCCCCGGTCTATGTATCTGCCGACAGTTTATTGATGTATTTAGCGTAACAGAAAGTGGAGGGGAGAAGTAGATCATTTTTGTGCAAAAGAAAAAAAGCATCTCCTTTTATGAACTAGGAAATGCTTCGTGAGTACTATGCGTTCAATATATCTTTTTTTCGGAAATGGATAACAGCTATGATAGTCGGAACAAGCACCCAAGCTAGGAGAATGATGATACTACCAGTCATTGTTATATTAGAACCAGTCAATAGATAGAAGTCACTGGCTCTGAAATTGCTGGCTTCTAGCCATGTGTTAATGAAGCTTAGGTGTGTACTAATAAAGTATTTCAGAAAAGATAATTTTAGTGACATTTGTAGTAAAACAGATCCAGCTACTACAAGCACCATAGAGATAGCGGTACTGATCATAGGGGATGAAAAAATAGTAGAAAATAGGAATGCAAGGGATGTAATCGCAATAGGGGTACCGGGGAAAATAGGGTGCGACACGAAGTCGCTTCAGTAGCTGTGAGACTCTGATCTCACCTGAGGTTCTGCCCTCAGTTTCCTACCGATACATGCGTTTAG
>NZ_SLXV01000020.1 GCF_004341445.1 Baia soyae | reverse complement strand
GATATTGGACCTCAGGGACCAACGGGACCAAGTGGACCTTCGGGGGATATCGGACCTCAGGGACCAACGGGACCAAGTGGACCTTCGGGGGATATTGGACCTCAGGGACCAACGGGACCAAGTGGGCCTTCGGGGGATATCGGACCTCAGGGACCAACGGGACCAAGTGGACCTTCGGGGGATATCGGACCTCAAGGGAACACAGGGCCTCAAGGCGATACGGGACCTCAGGGCGATACGGGACCTCAAGGTAGCACGGGACCTCAAGGCGATACGGGACCTCAAGGTAGCACGGGACCTCAAGGCGATACGGGACCTCAAGGTAACACGGGACCTCAAGGAAACACAGGGCCTCAAGGGGCCTCAGGACCCACTGGGACTATTAACACCAGTAATATGATGGTTGCACGCAGTACTGGAATTACAGGTGTAACCGGTACCTCATCTTCTCCGGTAGCAATTCCATTAGATACTGTACTCGTTAATAATGGCGGAGCAGATATTACTTTTACAGGTACAGATATTACTTTAACGAATGGGCACGTCTATTTAATCTCTTATTCTGTATTTGTTAGACCGACAACCCCTCCAGGTGCAATATCCGTTGCATTAAGTTTAGATAACGTTGTTCAGAGTGGTTCCATGCTGACTTTTGAAAATGTCAGTGACTTCCTAACTGGATCTCAAACGTATATTACTGATTTAACAGCAGTCGTAACTCCTAGCACACTACAAGTTGTTAACACACAAGGTATAAATGATTACGCAGTATTTAATGAATCACTTGCAGTTACAGTAAACATAGTAAAAATATCTTAGTTGATATCCGCATGCATAACAAATCCCCTTATACGGCATCTCGCCATATAAGGGGATTATCTTTTACCTAATCATCCACTTAAGATACAACCGAAAAATCTTCCTTTAACAATGAATACATATACATATCATCAAACTTCCCAACTGTATATTCATATTTCCGTAATAAGCCTTCTCTAATAAAGCCGCTTTTTTCGCATAGCTTCTGTGAAGCGATATTTTCGAGTTCCATCAATCCTTGGATTCGGACAAGCTCCATGTGGTCAAATCCATACTGAAGGATCGCTTGAAACGCCTCAGTCATAATTCCTTTACTCCAATATTCTTTCGATAACTCAGCGCCCACTTCCGAACGATAATGTTGAGTAGACCAGTTGAGGAAGCCACAGCTACCGATAACTTGATCGGTCCCTTTTAGCGTAATACCCCAGCGAATTCCCGTTTTCTTTTGAAAAATGCTTCCATACCAAGCGATTTCGTCTAGCGCATCTTGTTCTGATTCAAAAGGAGCGAGTCCGTAATACTTCATCACGACTGGATCTGATAAATAGACCATCATATCTCCCGCATCAGCAGGGGTAACCTCTCTTAACACGAGCCGCTCCGTTTCTAGCACAGGAAAAATTTTGTTTGGTTCCAACTGAGTTGTCATATGTATATCCCCTTAATTTTTTATTTAGCATAAATGTTTGTACATTATACCATTGTTTAGATAGAAAGATGAAAGAGTCGGATCACTACGATTCATCAAACAACCTGCCCCACCTTACCCAAATCCATAATCCGACCATACTCCATCTTAATCACCCGATCCGCCAAATGAAAATACCCATCATCATGCGTCACCGCAATCACACACTTCCCCCGCTCCTTCAAATCCGGGAGCAAATTCTCATAGAAGAATCGTCTAAACTCCGGATCTTGATCCGCAGCCCATTCATCAAACAAATAGAAAGGCTTGTCCTCCAGATAACTAATCATAAGCGCGACCCGTTTCCGTTGTCCCGTTGAGAGATTCACCGTACTGAAGACCCCGTTTGCATCTACCGATATCTTATCCTCTATTTCTAGCAATTTGAGATAGCGTTTGATGTCCGCTTGTTTGTTATCGGTGTGAATCCCATATAAACGATCAAATAAGTAGACATCGCTAAAAATAGTAGAAAAATGAGAGCCTATTTGCGCTGAATCAATAGATTCATGATCCATCTTAACTTGTCCAGAATCAGGCGAATAAAGCCCCGTGATCAACTTAGCTAAGGTAGACTTCCCACTACCATTGCCCCCTGTGATAAACACAATTTCCCCAGACTGAAACTCATACTGGAGCGGGCCCACAGAAAACGTTTCTCCCGATTTGCTTTTATATCGATAAACCACATCCTCAATCTGTAGCGAGCGAGCCGTTTTATATTCCACACTCTCCGCCACTTCTTCCACCTGTGAAGCTGAAGCGAGATCCAACGTTAGCTCATTCATTCGCTTCCAGCTAATCCGAATGCGAAATAACTCTGGAAATGAGTTTAAGATCCCATGAACCGGACCTGTCATATACAAGAAGACAAATACATAACTAATCAACGATTCCTTTTGAATTTCGGGAAACAAGATCGGGAAGAAAAAAGCAACAGCCCCAATAACAAACACAAACAACAATTCTCCAATCACAAAAACATTCACAAACTTCTTCTCTCCAAGAGCTCTCTTGGTTCGATAGGCATCACAGCTTTCCTCTATCGCTTGCTGAAAGTCTGCCCGCTTTCCTTTTTGTAGGTACAGCTCCTTAAAGCCCCCCACAATATCATTGATAAATTTGAAAAACACATTTTGAATATCGCGTGTTTGCTCCCACATCAGGTTGGCCGAACGACCGATGATGAAATAAAGCCCTACTGATAAAAGAATGACCCCGAGCGAAACAAGTAATCCGTAAAAATTGATAAACCCCAGATACACGAAGCAAAACAGCAAGGTCACGGAACTTGTAATTCCAGTAATGACAATCGTAGAAAAACGGCTTATGGTTTCGGTATCGTTATTCAACGTAGCATAGATTTTCCCATCTGGGATACATTCAAAATTTTGATAAGAGGTTCCGAGTATCTTTCCAATTAAGTCCATGCGCTTTTCATAGACGATGTTATTAGTGATATCAATTAACTTGGTTCGCACCATCTTCTCGCCCATCACATAAATGGCGATTCCCATGATAAAGTAGCCAAACAGGACTGGACTAAACCCCTTATCCGAAGCGAGGGTTGAATTAATCATGAAAATAATAAGCCCATTTCCCAGACCGCCAATTAAGCTAAGGATTCCTAAATAAAAGATAGGCTTGTCTTTTTTTTTAGGATAAAGCTTGGCTAGTATGGCGTACAGGCAAAACAACCCGTTCACAACTCCTAATGAAAGGATCGCTGTCAAAATGGTCATCGGACCCCATACAGTGACGAAACTCCACGGAAGTCCTTGGAAAAAGACTTCAGGCAGATAATACAACGCTCCCACAAAGGCCCCGCCCATGATGGCTAGTAACACCGCAGTCAGGAAGGCTGTACGCCATCGGACTCCTACAAATGTACGCTTCCCCCTGAAGATTTGAATTGCAATGCGAGATAAAAAGAAGAGTGTAATCAGTGCCATCGTCCCAAGAATAAACGTAACAGCTGTTGCCACTTGGTCCACTTTCACATACATATCGGAAGTAAGCTTGGTCCCTTTTTTCTCATTCATCATATTCATGATTCCTTGGCCAATCACAGCTGTATAATCCGAATTCATATTCGCTAAAACCGCTACCCCGAGTTGATCTTTTGGACGAAAGGCAAAATAAGAAGAGAAGTTAGGATTATTTCCACTATGAGCGATCTGCCCGCCATCTCCATTTTGATAGACAGACCATCCTGCCGCATAAGAAGAACCGTCTAGATCTGGGGCCACTTTTCGGTCAGGTTCGTGTGACCGAGTGATTCGTTTACTAATCTCTTCATTTACCTTCACACTGCCCATCTGAACCTTCAACCACTGCTCTATGTCCTCGATGCTTGAGACGACATAACCAGCCGGATAGTTGCCTCGAAAGAGTGGCGCTTTGTATTCAAGTGCTCTCGTAAAGCCAGCCTTGTATCCTGTTGCCATTCTGTCCAACGGCACATTCCCTTGAATATATGTGTCCTTTAGCCCTAACTCTGGAAAGACGTTCTTTTTCATATATTCTTCAAACGAAAGCCCTGAAACGCGTTGGATCACATAGCCGAGCACATCATAGTTAATGGTGGCATACTCAAATTTTTCACCAGGACGATTTGTTAATTCGACACCTACTAGCTTACGTACGGTCTTCTCCAGTGCATCGTCTGATGTGGAACTTGCGATTTGGCCAATGGTTTTAAACGGGACACCGCTCGTATGATGGAGGAACTGCTCCACGGTGATTTGAGCAGGCTTCCCTTGATACATCATCGTAAGCCATGGGATATACTTCGTAATCGGATCATCGAAGCGAACGAGTCCCTTTTCCTCTAACTGAAATAACGCTTGGGCGGTAAAGGCTTTGCTGGTTGAGCCGATTTCAAATAGCGTATTTCGTTCGATCTTTTTTTGTTGATCGACATTGGCATATCCGACCCCTTTTTGATACAAGGTTTTATCACCTTGCGTGACGACAATGGCCAAGCCAGGGATTTTCCCAGCCTCTTTTTGGTCGTTTATAAATTTCTCTACATCCTCCACTGTCGTATGTAGTAATTCTTGCTGTGCACTTGCGATCAGTGGGGTAAAACTACCTAAGCATATAATGAAGCTTAGGAGTATCAGTCTAAAAGCTCTCATAAGATCACTCCTTTTCGATGAAGTTACGCCTCACAAACGTAGACTGGCTCTGTATAGAAACGTAGGCTGTTCATCCACTTGTTACGTAGCGTTTGCCACTTTTCCACTGGAAGTTGTTCAGATTGAAGGATTTCCAGTGGAATTCGTAAGTTCAATAAGCGACCTTCCACAATACAGCGGGTGATCCCAGCTGGCATTAATCGATTGGACTCAACGACTCTCTTTAATCCATCTAAGGTATATTGCGGATAACAGATAAATACTTCCCCATCCTTTGGTTCAACGTGAGTTCCATTTGGAATTCTACGAACATGGCATTTATGTTGATAGAGTCCTACAATATGGTGCCATGCTGCTAATTGATCCAATGGTTCTTCGCTATCATGAGTAGAATATAAATAGGTTGTTTCTCCACTAGGTAACACGACATGAGCAAGCCAATTGCGATCCAGCAGTTCCGTAGCCCAACGAATATAAGGACACTGTTGTAATTCCTCCCACCAAGCATCTTGTGGGAGGAGATGATTCCAGGCACTTAAAAAAATATCCTTTTCTTCTACTAACTGGATCACAATCCGCTTACAATCGAGTGCCTTTAAGGCCATTAGTCGATGGGCTCCATCTAATAGAAGATACTTATCATTTGATAGCTTCATCGCGATCGGCGGATTACTCAAATAGCCTTCCTCGGTTATCGATTTGCATATTTTTCCTAACCGTTCATTTTCATGTGATTCATGGAAATAAATTTGCTCCGCCGGTACTAAAGCTAGCGAAGAAATCACACTATTCATGGTAGAACCCCCTCTTTAACCCCAAAATCCAATCTATTTTCCGGACCTAGTCATCCAATTGGACCCCTGACCCTGTTTCCATTGCTAATTTGTAATAATAGGTAGCAATCGCTACATCGAAAATCGCCATGCCCATCGGGTTAAACAGAACGGCTTGTTCCGCTGGTAATTTGTTCATCGCATCATGGCACACCACATCTACAATGGAGTATGTATCCTCTTTCTGTAGATTCCGCTCATGATGCATCACTTCGATATCCGTATTTTCACGACAAACTTCTTCCCAATCATCGACAATGATTGATTTCGTATAATCGAGGATCTGCGGTTTAAAATCACGAAGCGATACATTTAGTAAGAGAGCGCCATCTTTCGGCTTCTGGTCGATATATCCTTCCGCGGCAACGGTGCATGTAATGAAAATGTCTGTATCCTGATACGCTTCTTCGTACGAATCGACGATGTTGGTTTTCGAGAGGATCTCTGCCGGAATATGCTCTTGATTAACGCCTTTTTTATCGTATAAAGTGACGGATGCTATCTTGTCTCCTAATAGATTCGTAACCATACTGAGATGCAGTTGGCCAATGGGGCCGAAGCCGATAATACCCACTTTTACATCTTTTAGATCCCGTACTTTCTCAAACTCTTGAATGATCAGACCCGATACGGAAGCAGTACGGATTCCACTCACAATCGCGGTATTTAAGGTAGCAAAAGGCTTGCCGGTATCGGAATCGTTTAGAATGGTAACCGAATGGGCCCGTTGGATGCCTTGATCGATGTTTTTTGGGAAACTAGCAATCCACTTAATCCCTGCTGCTTCGAAATCGCCTCCGATGTAGGCAGGCATCGCAATGATTCGATTGGTTTTATCTTTAAATCGCAAGTACGGCTTGATCGGCTGTGCGAAATTCTGTTCTTTTAAATTTAAAACGGCATTCTGAATGACTTGCACGGTCCCATGCCAATCGACACCTATTTGTTTGATGTGCTGTGTATTTAAATAAAGCATGATATAAATCCCTCCATGTATGTTTCATTACGAGATGCAAACTGATTGATTCAATAGCCATTTGATCCATTCGGCGTTATAAACCGTCTGTACATAGGGAACTCCGTTATCCGGGCATAGGAAGACCACATTTGGCTTTTCGGCGAAGGCCTTATCTTGAAAATATTGTTGGATCGCATAATAAGATGTTCCAGAAGATCCTCCAGCGAAAATCCCGTGATTTTCAAATAATTGATGGCATCCTTCTACCGTATGCTGTTCCGAGATATGAACCACTTCATCGATCACAGCACGTTTCACTAGCTCCGGCACAGTACTTGCTCCAATGCCAGGGATATGCCGTTTTTTGGGTTTATCATTAAAAATGACAGACCCCTCGCTATCTACAGCAATCACCTTTACATTCGGAAACGCCTCTTTCAAACGGTTCGAAATCCCTGAAATCGTCCCGCCCGTTCCCACTCCAATAAATGCATAGTCTAACGTTTCAAAATGTTGGACTAATTCAGTTCCGATTCCGTGGTAGTGGGCATAAAAATTATCTGGATTTTGATATTGATTCGTCCAATATGCATTCGGAATCGAGTGAAGTAGATCTTGTATTTTCTTTAGGCGAGTAAGTAAGAACCCACCTGTCTCATCCCGATCCGTCACTTTTACCACTTGATAGGAAATCGAGCGTAATAAATCCTCATACACTCCGTTAATATTTGGGTCAATGACCGGGATAAACTTGATCTTCAGATATTGGCAAAACGTTGCTAATGCAATCGCCAGGTTGCCTGACGAAGATTCAATCAACGTCGTACCTTCGTGAATCTCCCCGCGTTTGATCGCGGATGATAACATATAGTAGGCAGTTCGAGCCTTCACACTATTCATCAGATTATGATATTCCAATTTTGTATATAAATGGATCGATGGATGTTCTAAAGGAACCAGTGGTGTATTCCCCACTAAATGACCCAATTTTTGTAATTTCTCTAACATATGTTAGACGATCCTCCCCGTCCCCAACTCTTAAAAGGCGAATTCTTCATCAAGAGCACTTAAAGCATCCGATACATCTGCTTCTTGTTTCTCACGAATGGACAATTCCATAATGGTTTCATCCAAGTTTTCCATCATTTTTTGTAGCACGGTCAGAAAATCTTGCCCCATCATTTCGATGGTTTCCTGTTTAAATAGGCTTACTTGATACTCCGCAACTAAAGATAGGCCCTCGTCGCCTTCAATCGCCGCCCAAGTTAAGGCTCCTTGCGAAGTATGTGACTCTTCTTCATAAGGATGGAATTGAAGATGATCCACCTCAATCTCTGGAATCTCCATGTTTTGCACCACAAGCATGGTATCAAACAACGGATTCCGATTCGCCTCACGGTCGATTCCTAATTGGAATACGAGTTCTTCTAATGGGTATCCCTGATTCTCGTAGGCAGCGAATACTTGATTTTTTACATCTGTTACGAACTCTCGAACCGTCTTTTTACCAGCTGGTTGACTGCGAATCGGTAGTGTATTCACAAACATCCCCACAACGTTTTCTAAATCGATATGTTGTCTGCCAGCGATAGGTGTACCTACGGTGATATCTTCTTGTGCTGTATATTTGTAAAGTAAGATATTGTATGCAGCGAGCAAGAGAATAAATAGAGTCATCTCGTGTTCACGTGAGAATTGATATAGAAGGTCAGCCTGCTCCTTGCTTACTTGAAACAAGGCAGAATTCCCCTTGTGATCCACAGAGTCTGACCGTGGATAATCCGTTGGCAACTGTAAGGTTGGGATATCGCCTTTAAATTGCTCCAGCCAATACGCTTCCTGTTTCTTCGTCACATCAGACTGTAAGGCTTCATTTTGCCAAGCAGAGAAATCTTTATATTGAATACGCAGTGGTGAGAGTGCTTCCCCACGGCATAGACGAATAAATTCCTTGATCATGATGCCGATTGAGGTTCCATCTGAAATAATATGATGCATATCGATGATGAATAGATGAACAGTCGGCTCTACTTGAATGAGTCCAACCCGGATGAGTGGCTCTTTTTTCAAGTCAAATGGACGGATGAATCGTTTCATCACTTGATGTACGTTCTCCCACTTCGCTTCCATCATTTCGATCGTAAAAGCAACTTCATCATGTATGATCTGAACCGGTTCCCCATCCACTAATTCGAACGAGGTACGGAGCGATTCGTGGCGCTTAACGAGTTGGTTAAATATGTTTTCGAACCAACCATAGTCAAGCTCACCTCTGATCACCATCGTGCTAGTTATATTAAAGGCTGTACTATCAGGGGCCATTTCGTTCATGATATACATCCGTTTTTGTGCGGAACTCACTGGATAATTGGCTTGTTTCGCCGTTGGTTGAATAGAAGTATAATCATGCGTTTCTGCGCCTCGGATATACTCCGCTATTTCTTTTACAGTAGGTCGATTAAAGACCACATGCATCGGTAGCTCTACTTCTAGCTTTTTATGGACATGTAAGATGAGCATCGTCGCTTTGAGCGAATGTCCGCCTAGTTCGAAGAAGTGATCATCGATTCCAACCCGCTCTATACCCAGTATCTCCTGAAAGATTTCAGCTATGGTCATTTCTTCCTCGTTGGTTGGAGCCATGTATTTTTTATGAATTTGATCCTCAATATTCGGTTCTGGTAAAGCACGCTTATCTACTTTTCCGCTGGGTGTGAGCGGCAACGCGTCTAGTTCCATAAAGTAGCAAGGAATCATATAATCAGGTAGCGATTTCGCTAGATGTTTGCGTAGCTCTGATAAAGTCCATTTGCCGTCTGAAACGAGATAGCTACATAGAGAAGCATCGCCTCGTTCATTTTTATGAGCCACTACTACCGCTTTCTGAATAGCTGGGTGCTCTACTAGTTTGGTCTCGATCTCTCCAAGCTCAATGCGATAGCCTCTAATCTTCACTTGATGGTCGATCCGCCCGAAAAATTGGATGTTTCCACAAGGTAGCCATCTGGCAATATCACCCGTTCGATACATCTTCGTTCCCGGCCTATATGGATGATCGACAAAGGATTTTTCGGTCAGCTCTGGCTTATTTAAATAACCCCTCGCGATCCCTCTACCCGCTAAACATAACTCGCCCATTACTCCGACTGGTTGTAGCTGTGAATGACTATTTACAATATATGCCTCCATATTGGCAAGTGGTTTTCCAATTGGCACATGGATATGATCCTCTTCTTTGCTTAAAGGGTAGCCCGTAGCATAAACCGTCATTTCAGTAGGTCCATAGAGGTTTTTAAGCTGAACCGTATTAGTAAGCTGATAAAACTTATGAATAACAGGCTGTGTAATCGCTTCGCCGGCAACGAACAAGTATTTTAGTCTATTTAACATCGCTAGCTTGTCTTCTGTGATCGTATCCAGAAGGATCGAAAGCATCGATGGGACAAGGTTGAGATAGGTTACTTGGTATTGATCAATCGCTCGTAACATGCGAAACGGATCTTTTTCCAGCCCCTGCTCTAAAATCACGAGTCGTCCACCAAAGAACCAGCCAAACAGCTCAGCTACAGATACATCAAAGGCAAATGTGGTTTTTAGTAGATAGGCATCTGATTCGCCAAATGGATATTGGTCTTGCAACGCGCATAGTAGATTTACGATGCTATGCTGCTCAATCATCACTCCTTTGGGATTGCCTGTTGAACCTGATGTATAGATGACATTGGCGATACTTTGCGGGGTGTTAATGGTCTCCAAATTATGGCTGTCACTCTGATAAAGTGATTCATCTTCTAGATAGAGAATTTCTCCTGTAAAGTCTAATTTCCCGCGATATTTTTCCTGTGTTAACAGTACCTGCGTCTTACTATCATCTAAAATATAGGCGATCCGTTCGATCGGTAGGTCTGGATCAAGTGGCACATACGCCGCACCTGCTTTTAACACCGCATAGATGGCTACGATCATATCCACGGATCGATGCGCCATTACGCCTATAAATGAGTCCGAATGGATTCCTTTTTCTCGTATAGTGCGTGCAAGACGATTCGCCCGTTCATTCAATTCACGATAAGTAAGTTGTGTCTGGCCAAACACAAGGGCCACATGGTCTGGCGTTTTCGCTACATGTTCCTCGAATAATTGCATAATCGTTTGATCGGTCGGGGAATCCAACTTGTAGCCTGATCCCATCGCGAGAAGCTGTTGTCTCTCTTCTTCTTTTATCAGTTCAAATTCGCACAGCTGCTTCTCTGGCTGAGAGAGTACGCTTTGAATGATGTTTTGTAAATGAGTAGCAAGCTGTTTCACCGTTTCTTCGCGAAATAGTCCGGTATTGTATTGAAGATGGAACTCCAATTCCTGCTCATGATCAAATACCTCGACAAACAGATCAAACTTAGCTGTTTTATTTTCCAATTCATAAGGAGTAAAGCGGAGACCGGCAAATTCGATCGCAGTTTTATCCGTATTTTGTACGGCTAGCATCGTATCAAATAAGGGGTGTCTGCTCCGATCACGTGTAATCCCTAAGCGTTCAATTAGTTCTTCAAATTGAAAGTCTTGATTGTCATATGCTTTTAGTGCATTTGTCTTTACTTCTTGCAAGAAAGCGCGGAACGTTTTATCGCTTTTCGGTTCGTTGCGCATCGCAAGTGTATTCACAAACATGCCTACGATTCGCTCAAACTCTACATGCTTCCTCCCCGCAATCGGCGAACCCACTACGATCGATTCTTGCCCACTATATTTGGCTAGTAACAAATTATATGCCGCTAGCAAAAACATATAGAGCGTCACGCCTTCTTTTCGAGCAAACGCTTGAATCTGTGCGGTTAATACGGCATCCAAGGTAAACGAGTGCCGATCACCGGTAAAGGTTTGCACAGGTGGGCGCGGATAATCGAGCGGTAACTGAAGCACAGGCACCTCTTCTGCAAAGGTAGACAACCAGTATTCTTCTTGTGTTTTGATCTCTTCAGATTGGAAGAAATCGTTTTGCCAGAGGGCAAAGTCCACATACTGAACATCTAGCTCAGGCAGATCTATTCCATTGTAAAAAGCGAGAATTTCCTCCAGCATGGTCCGAATGGAAGTCCCATCGGCGATGATATGATGAATATCCATCATCAAAACATGCTTCTCCGTTGAAAGATTAGCTATCTCTACGCGGAGCAACGGAGCTTGCTTGAGATGAAAAGGCCTGATAAAGGAGTCTACAAGCTGTTCGATATCCTTTTCTTCTACCATCCCTCGCTCTATGACTGTCGTATCGATTGACTCATATACCTGCTGTAACACTTCACCCTTCTCTTCCACAAAGCTCGTTCTTAGAGCCTCATGTCTCTGGATCAACTTGTTTACTGCTTCATTAAAACGAGCTTTATCAAATGCGCCCTCTACCATCATCACGAGAGGGAGATTATACGCGGTACTCATCGCTTGTAATTGATGAATCAGATAGAGTCGCTTCTGTGCAGAAGAAGACTCATATAGTTCTACGTTCGACATACCTCTACTCCTTTGCTATCAAGTGCCGGGTGGAGTATAACCCCACCCAACACTTCTGATAGGAAACTATTTTTTACTTCTAGTGCGTCGTTCTACCTTTTTGAAGGAAGTGCTACTCGTCGGCTGCAAATCTCGTTTCGACTCTACTAACTGAGCCAAGGAACGAATCGTAACCGCCTGGAATAATTCTCGAAGGTTAAATTGGATCCCAAATACCTTCGTCAGTCTGGTAACTGTTTGAGTCGCCTTTAGTGAATGACCGCCCAGATCAAAGAAATTATCCGTAACACTGATTTCATCCAGTTGTAAAATCTCTTTCCAGATTGCTAGAATCTCTTCTTCGGTTTTGCTTTGTGGTAATACGAAATCTCTTTGGCTTTGAAGATTCAGAGTCGGCTCTGGCAACGACTTCTTATCGATTTTTCCACTATTCATGAGTGGCATATGGCTGATAAACATGTATTGTTGCGGAACCATATACTCAGGCATGAATTGTTTGAGGAAGCTTTGAATCTTCTCTGGATCCACATACTCCCATGTATAGGATGTGTCCGAGTTAACCGGATGCTCCATCCACACACTTGGATCCCAGTATTCTCCGATACCTTGCTCCAAGTCGACCTGCACAGGTTGCAATGCATCTGGTACCGAGTAAGAGCCACTTTGTGTAAACGAAGTCCCTGTCCATTGCCCCCAATCGGCGACACTTGCTTTTACATATTGAGATTGGGTTGCCACTTTGAGGATTTTTCCGCCCACACGTTCATGTGTACGTAGCCAGTTATCAACCGGTAATCCGTCTTCGCGGCACAGCTCGCTGTACTCTGTAAAGCTGAGATCTGGGTAAGCATGTTTACCTGTTGGACGCACCGGTACGATCAAACGCTTTAATCCGTGTCCAAGTGCCAATTGCTTAAACGCTTTTACCAACATAGCGGCGAGCCCTTTTCCTTGATACATCTCGTCTACCACTCCAGCAAGAACGAGTAACGTATTCGGTTCCACACCCGTTTCCGCATCCGTAAAGCCCTTCACTAAACCAGCATCCCAACCTTGTGGTAAGCCATCGTTCGTACCGTCCCAGTAAATCGGAACTGTATTTCCGCCTGCTACCACATGTCCTGCTTGGTCGATTAACGTAAATTGATACTCCGAAAATTGGTGGAACAGCTTTGGCCAATATTCACGCTGTACTTCTTCTCCCGCAAAATAAGCCGGCCATGCTGTCAAATGAAGCTCGTCCATACGAGGCTTTAAGCTTGGGATTTGAGAGAGTGTGTATAGTTTCAGCTTCTCTTCGCCCACTTGAAGCGGAGTCCCCTCTTGGTCTAGCTCTACATAGGCAACCAGTCCGTCCATTCGCTCATCTTTCATATGAATGACCGCACAGTTGGTTATGGAATCATGCGAAGATAGCCAATTTTCCACTTCTTCAAGCTCGACTCGATTCCCGCGCACCTTCACTTGGTTATCGATACGACCCAAGTAGACGATGTTTCCATCCTCGAGATATTTGGCGACATCCCCTGTCTTATACAGACGTGACTGAGGATCTGTAGAAAATGGATCTGGTACAAAACTTCGATTCGTCGCATCCACATCATGCAAATATCCACGAGCTAAACCAGCTGAAGCAACATAGATTTCACCTGGCACCCCTACTGGCACGAGATTCATCTGCTCATCTAACAAGTAGACTTTTGCATTGCCGATTGGCTTCCCGATTGGAACCACATTGCCTTCAAATGGCTCGTTGCAATCAAATGTAATCGCATCAACGGTCACCTCTGTCGGACCATAATGATTGCTTAGATGACAGGTAAATTGACTGCTAAATTTATCGCGCAACTCTCGTGTAAGTACCGCACCCCCACAAATGACATAGCGTAGCGACGGGGTTTGCGGGAACTCGCCATTCTTTCTCGCATTTACGAACGCTTCCAGCAATACCGGTACAAATTGGAGAATGGTAATCTGATGCTCTGCCACTAATTGACCCATTGCAACTGGATTCTTCAGCTCATCCTTGTTTGGAATAACCACCTTCGCTCCAAACATCAACGGCCAAAACGTTTCCAGAAGGGATGCATCAAAGGTATACGGAGTCATAAATAGCGTTGCATCTGCACTAGTAAGTGAATATTTCCGTCCACTCCACTCGAATAAGCTGATAACACCCCGATGCTCTACTTCGATCCCCTTCGGCATCCCCGTGGTACCCGAAGTGAATAACACATAGGCCAACTGGTTCGAGGAAACAGATAGATCCAGATTTTGCTTAGACTTCTCCTCGATTCGCGAGCGATCTGTGTCCATTTGTACCATCTGTCCGCTAAATTCTACATCGTCACGACCAAATTCACTTGTCGTAATCAGCACTTCAATGCCTGCTCGTTCGATAATCGTCTTTTGGCGGTTGATAGGAAGCTCTGGGCTTACAGGTACATAGGCAGCACCTGCTTTTAGTACCGCTACGAGTGCGATGAGCATATCCGCCGATGACTCTAACGTAATCCCTACCTTATCTTCCGATTTCACACCCAGTTCATGTAGCAGATGCGCCAGTTGGTTCGCCCGCTCATTTAGCTCACGGTAGCTGAGAGTCAGATTTTGATGCTGAACCGCTATATGATCCGGCGTCTTCTCCGCCTGTTGTTCAAACTTTTCATGGATACAGATTTGCTCGCTATATTCACTATCGGTTTGATTCCACTCTTTGACGATCATGTGCTTCTCTTCGTCTGTTACTAGCGAATAGGCATGAAGTTGCTTTTCTGGAGTGCTTACGACTTGTTCCGTCAACAAGATGAATTGTTGCGCAATCCGCTCTGCCGTTGACTTCTTAAACAGATCAGAGTTGTAGTTCAAGTTGATTTCAATGCCACTTTCCAGCTCGTCAAAAGCAAAGGTCAAATCAAAGCGAGAGCTACTTTCGATAAAGTCATATAGTTTAAAGTTGCAAGTAAGCCCTTCAAACTGAAGACTCTTCAAGAGATCCTGTTTGTTATTTTGGAGTCCATACATGATCGTAAAAAGCTTCGAACGCGATAGATCCACTTCTGCTTCGATCTGCTCCACCACGAAATTGCTCGGATAGATGTGGTTATCGTATGCTTCGATTGCCGTTTGTCTACTTTGGGCAACCAGCTGTTCAAACGTCATCTCTTTTTCAATTAGGCAACGTAGTGGAATCGCGGTCGCAAATAAGCCCAGCATATTTTCTAGCTTTACATCGTCACGATTTTGAATCGGGGAGCCGAGGACAAAGTCCTGTTGACCGCTCAAACGATGCACATATAGGTTTAAAACGGCTAACAAAAACATGTACAAGGTGATATTGTTTTGCTGGCAAAAATCCGTAACCTGCTTTTGGAGTTCGGGATGGAATCTTCCTAGAATCGTGCCACCATTAAATGTAACCATCGGCGGTCTCGGATAATCGGTAGGTAGATCAAGCCCTTTCGGAGCATCCGCAAATTTCTTCAACCAATATTGGCGTTGCTCTTCTAGGTATCCTTCTTCAATCGAACGATTCATCCACTGTGCATAATCAACATAGTCGATCGCAAGTTCTGGCAACTGTGGCTCACGATTCATCACAAATGCGTTGTATAGCTCATTGAATTCCTTCATCAAGTTCATCGAGGATGTTTCATCCCAAATGATGTGGTGACTTACAAACATAAAGAGGAACTGTTTGCCTGGGAATTCTACTAATTTGGTATAAAACAATGGACCGGTCTCGAAATGAAACAATTGGTTCGCATGTGCATATGCTACTTCCTTCGTCACTTCGTGAATCTTCTCTTCTGCTACATGGGTGTAGTCTTCGTATAGATTTCCGATCCTCATCTCCATACTTGGAGCTACGATTTGGTACGCAGTTCCATTGTCATTGCGGAAAGAAGTGCGAAACACCGCGTGACGATCCACAATCGTTTGCCATGCGTACTCGAAGGCCTCTAGGTTCATATCACCATGGAACATCACATCGAAGCTGACATTATAAAATGGGTTATCTGGCTCAAGGTGGTGCAAGTACCACTCTGGCAACTGTACCGGGGCGAGAGTATATGCCTCTTGTTTTGGCATCGGTTGTAGCGGATTGTCGCTCATCTTCTTCGCATCGTCCGTGTCAGAGCTACTCGATTTCGCTATCTCTGTATCAATCACAGCCGATAACTCACTCAGTACTGGCGTAAGAAACACTTGCTGTAGCGCCATTTTGATTTGAAAGCGATCTCGGATTCGGTTAATCACTTTTACCGCACTAATCGAATGACCGCCGATATGGAAGAAGTTATCGTCCGCATGAATCTGTTCCAGTCCAAGGATTTCCTGCCAGATCGAAGCGATCTCTATTTCCGTTTGAGTCGACGGTAGCGCTACGCCACGCTTGGTCCCTTCTTCAATCTCCCATTTCTTCAATGCATTGCGATCTATTTTTTCACTTGTGAGAAGTGGCATGCGTTCGATGCGGATGATATGAGTGGGAACCGTATAATATGGCAAAATGTCGCGTAGGTAGCTTTGTAATTCATTCGTTTCAAGCAACTGTTTACTCGTATAGAACGCAACTAACGTATTATCACCGTCAGCGGCCTGCTTCACGATCACCGCTACCTCATCTACTTGCGGATGGTTGCCAATGGCACTCTCAATCTCACCTAATTCAATCCGGAAACCACGAACCTTTACTTGGAAATCGATCCGGCTAAAGAATTCCAGCGATCCATCTGTCATCCAGCGGCCCAAATCGCCTGTCCGATATACACGGGAATGGGACGGGTCTACTGAAAACGGATTGGAAATAAATTTCTCTTGGGTTAGCTCTGCATTTTTCCAGTAACCATCCCCCACACCGATTCCACTAACCCAAATCTCCCCTTTTACCCCTACAGGAGCTAGATGATTATATTGATCCACGACATATAAGTTCAAATTAGCAAGTGGCTGTCCAACTGGGACGCGTTGTTCCGATTCAATCCGCTCGGACATGACATGTTGGGTTACATCATCCGAGCACTCGGTAGGACCATACGCATTCATCAACTTGATATGTGGGTATAGATCAAACCAACTGTTTACTAGCTTCACAGGAAGCTCTTCTCCAGTCGCAATCATCCAACGTAACTCTGGTAACTCCCGGTCTGATTGCGCTAACCCGCGAACCGTATCAAGAAAGGCAAATAGTAGAGTCGGTACGGTTTCAAGCACGGTTATCTTCTCTTTATGCAAATGCTCTAGTAATAAAGCTTGATCCCTAGCCACTTCGAAAGAGACGATGGAAGTCTTAGCACCAGCTAAAAGAGCAACAAGTGCTTGCCACACCGAGATGTCAAAGCTGACTGATGCATTTTGCACCACGACATCTTCAGCTCCGATACCAAGGCTTTCGAGCTTCGCGAATAAGTGGTTAATCATCCCATCATGACGGACTAAAGCACCTTTTGGGTTCCCTGTAGAGCCTGATGTATAAATCATGTATGCAAGATCTGTCGATGCATTCGCTATCTTCAGATTCTCATCGCTATACTCACTCAGATCTTGCTCATCCAGCGAAACCAGAGTTTGGATCATCTCACCCGCATGAGAGGTTAAACGCTCCACAAATGCAGATTGCGTCACTACTACCTTTGATTCGCTATTGCGGATAATGTAGGCAATCCGTTCATCCGGAAGATTGGGATCTACAGGCACATACGCAGCACCACTTTTGAAAATAGCGAGAATCGTTGTAAACCAATCCAGATTTCGCTCGCTTACAACCGCCACAAATTGATTTACACCTACTCCTTGCGAGCGTAGTAAATGTGCTAAGCGGTTCGCTCGTTCGTTTAGCTCCTTGTAAGACAGCTCTTCTCCTTCAAAACTGACCGCGATCGCTTCCGGTGTCCGCGCTACTTGTTCCTCAAAAAGTTGTTGCATCGGAACATGAACCGGATATGGACTCTTCAAATCATTGAATTTCTCTAAAACTTGTCTTTTTTCTTCGTCACATAACATGTCAATCTCACATACATTTTGCTCTGGATTCTCTACCACATGACTGATGAGTTGAACAAAATGACGACTTAAGCGCTCTATCGTTTCTCGCTGGAACAGAGCGGTGCAATATTGGATATAACCGTCGATCTTTCCTTCTGATTGGAATAACTCAAACGCAAAGTCAAATCCCGAGTAACGAATATGATCTAATGATTTTTCAAAGGAAAGAGTAAGATCCGAACTTACTTCTACTTCTGCATGTTTATCTGTACGAAGAGTATGCACTTCAAACATCACATCAAAAATCGGGTTACGACTTAAGTTCCGTTCCACTCCTAACTCTTCTACAATCCGGTCAAATGGATACTCTTGATTTGCATAGATCTCCAGCACCGATTGTTTAATCCGCTTTACAAAGTCTTGAAACGATTCTTCTCCCTTCACCTCATTACGCACAGGTAAAGCGTTAATAAAGCAACCGATCAAGTTCGATACCTCAGGATGAACACGCCCCGAGAGAGACGTTCCCACGATAATATCGGTATTCCGTGTGTATTTGCTAAGGAGCACATTAAAAGAAGCTAATAAAAACATATAGAGACTCACATCTAACTTCTCACACGCCGCTTTTAGCTTCTGCATCAACTCCCCTTCAATCTTGAGAGGAACCGTGTCTCCATCGAACTTTTGCATAGATGGTCTCGAATAATCGAGTGGGAAGTTAAGATCCGGTAGCTCACCCGCTAGGCGATTAAGCCAAAATTGGCGTTGTTCGTCCAGTTCTCCTCCGTTTAGCATCTCGTTATGCCAGTGTGCAAAGTCACTATATTGAATCGCTAGTGGTTCGAGTGGGTTTGGTAATTGGTTTACGTTCGCATGATAGAGCGCTGCTAGTTCGGACATGAAGACATCGATTGCCCAGCCATCAGCGATAATGTGGTGCGCTACGATGAGACACATGTGCTCTGATTCGGACAATTTATATAAAGTAGTACGTAGTAAAGGAGCTTCATTTAAATCGAATGGTTTGTTTAGTTCAGCTACGACTAAGCGTTGTAAGAAATCGCTTTGAGCGCTTCCTGTCTCCGTCGTGAGATCCACCATCAAGACGTTATAGTCAATGTTAGAGTAAATCACTTGTAACGGCTTGCCGTCTTCTTCGCGGAAGCAGGTGCGTAATGTATCATGACGATTGACTAGTTGGCTTAGTACTTGCCCGAAGTGGGCTATGTCTAGATTGCCTTTTAATGTGAATGCAGTGGATACGTGGGCCATCGCATTTACTTTTGCTTCTTGAACAAACTCGAGTTGTTCGGTGAACCAGAAACGTTTCTGGGTATGTGACAATTCATATTTACTGACTTCTTGGTTGGTGCTGGTTAGCATGGTTGTCTTCCTTTCTGTTTCGCTTTGTTGCTTTGTTGGTTGATTTAAAGAAAGAGTTATTAGCCAGGTGTGGTGTAGTTGGCTCGGGGCAATGTGTCTACTCACAGCTCAAATAGTGAACCCGCGAGGATGTGGAAAAGCAAGTCCGCTGAGAGTAGACACATATGCCCCTATTCCAATTCTCATACTGGTTAACAAAACTTGATCAAATTACGATCTACGTAGTACGACACACTAATTTGGTTCACAGTTCCTGATTAAAACAACAAGCTTGCAAATCACCCAAACAACAGGCTTGTTGTTAACCATGAATTAGGATATAGGGGTGAGGAGAGTCTGTTCGATTACGGCGATGTTAGCGATCCTACTTAGCGTAGGGATCCGTAGTGTAGGGCGCTTTTGGTGCAACCTGTTTGAGCGTTCTTTGCGAGTTTTGCACCTGCCCGAGCGAAGGATCCCGAAGCGAACACCCCTACTTCCTTGCTGGATCGGTATCTGAGCAGGTATCGGGCAGACTCTCCGGGCCCTCGATCATCCAATCAATCGTTAACCAACAAACTCAAACTCATCCAAATCCCGATTCTACAAAAAACACACGGTCCCTAATCCGTTCCTATATCCTCATTCATAAACAATCCATTAACCACCGCTTCAACCCGCTTCTCTAACTGCCCACAAATCTCCCCAACCAGCGGCTGAATATGAGGGGGCTCAAGCATAGAGTAGTGATCTCCACCCGTTAACACATGTTTCACTTGTCCCTTGGTTAATCCCGACCATAAACCCACAATCTCTTCTGGCTTCACATCACCTTCAAGCAGACTGTCTTCTAGAGCTAAGAACAAGTGAATGTCAGCACGTATAGGACCTATAAGTTGGTACTGTCTCAGCGCGAGGCCGTTAATCGCGTTGATACGTAGTTTCGGGAGAGAAGTTTCCTCTTCTAGCACCCCATCAGACACTTCTTCGCTGATCAATTGCTGGCAGACTCGAAGTTGCTCTTCTTCACTTAGTTCGGCTAAACGGCTTTCGTCTAACCCTTGAAGTAATGCGTACCGAATGAGCGGATCACGTTCCGGGTCACAAGCTGGCAACTCTTCGTGGGAACGAGGTCTAACATCACACACAGCTAGATAAGCTACCGTTTCTCCTTGTTCCTCTAGTTGCCTCGTGATCTCATAAACGAGGATCCCTCCAAAGGACCAGCCCATCAGGTTATAAGGACCTGTTGGTGAGACTTGACGCATTTCCGCGATATATCGTTCCGCCATCTGCTCTACCTTTAGCTCCATTGGTTCCTCGTCATCGTAACCAAGCGCTTGAAAAGCATAGACAGTCCGTTTCGATTCAAACTCCTGAGCTAGATGGACAAAGTTGATAATTCCACCGCCTTGCCCATGAACCACGAACAATGGTGGGACTGCTTCGTCCCCTTCATTCAGTAAAATTAAGTTTCCAGAAGCATCGTCCGCATGAGATTGAAGCACCTCACACAACAAAGCCACAGTTGGATTTTTAAACAATACGGATAACGGTAAGCTTCTGTCGAATGTCTTGGTCACTTTATTCACTAACTGGAGCGCTTTAAGCGAATGTCCACCCATCACGAAAAAGTTATCTAACACACCGATCGGCTCTACTTGTAGCACTTCTTCCCACAGCTTCACCATGGTCTGCTCTAACTCGTTGCGCGGTGCTAAGTATGCTTGTTTGTCATGCACAGTAGAGGAAGACTGATTTGGCTCTGGAAGCGCACGACGATCTATTTTTCCATTTGGTGTTAGAGGGAGTTGATCCACTCTCACAAAAGCGCTTGGAACCATATAAATCGGTAGTCGCTTGGCAATCCACTCGATCAAATCCTCATTTGTCGCCTCACTACTCATCTCTACATACGCACACAGATATTTCTCGCCCTGACTATCTTCTTTGATTAACACAAGCGCGTTTTTAACCGCATCATGCTGTACCAGGCGATTTTCAACTTCACCTAGCTCAATCCGATAACCACGAATCTTCACTTGATGGTCGGCTCGTCCGATAAATTGGATGTTGCCATCCGGAAGCCACTTCACGATATCCCCCGTACGATACATCTTTGTCCCAGGTCGAAACGGATTCTCCACAAAGCGTTCTGCGGTAAGCTCTGGCTGATTCCAGTATCCTCTCGCTATCCCATCTCCGCCTACCCATAGTTCACCCGAAATCCCGCTCGAAACGGGTTGCATATCGGCATTCAAGACATACGTTTGCATGTTCGCCATCGGCCTACCGATTGGCACATTTGGATCAATGGAGCTCTTCGATTGATAAAAATAACCTGTACAGATAACCGTCGTTTCTGTGGGTCCGTAGCCGTTTAAGAGCATTAAATCTGGATTGAGTGCTACATAATTCTCGAGATGCTCCCTTTTAGGCGCTTCTCCACCTACAAACATCTTCGTAAGCGGAAATTTCCTACCGGATTCCATAAACTCGTCGTACAGTGGATTGAGCAACGCCGGTGGGATAAAGGCAACCGTTGTTTTCTTCTGTTCCATCGATGTCGCCAGACGCATCACATCAAACTTTTCACCTGCATACATCACGAGCGTTGCTCCTACTAAGAGGGGTAGCCACGTTTCAAATATGCTGGCATCAAACGAAATATTGGTACAGACAAGGAAGCGATCCTGAGAATCGATTTGACCGCTATATAACACTTCATGAGCTACCACCAAATGATGAACAGAGCGATGCTCAATCATGACCCCTTTAGGTGCCCCAGTGGAACCAGATGTATAAATCATGTAGGCTAGATCATTTGCCCCATTTTGAAGTGGTAGATTCTCTTTGCTTTCCTCACTCGCTCCCTTATCCTCAAAACAAATCCATTCACCAGCAAAATCGACTCCCGATAACAAACTCTTTTTCGTTAGCGCTATCAGACAGCCGCTATCCTCCAACATATAGTGGATTCGCTCAGCTGGATAATCGGTAGATAACGGAACATACATCCCGCCTGCTTTCGTCACGGCCAAGATGGCGACGATGAACTCAGTCGTACGCTCTAACATAATCCCAACTGGCTGATTCGCACGTACCCCTTTACCTCTTAGCACTCTCGCCCATTGATTCGCCACTTCGTTTAACTCACGGTACGTCATTTGACGACCTTCATCATCAACCGCGATCGCTTCTGGATGTAGCTCCACTTGATGCTCAAACAGCTCGGATAACGTCGCATGTTGATCGTAATCCACACCTGTATCGTTGCAATCCACGACCCATTGCTTCTTCTGGCTCTCTGTTAAGAGATCGATTTGTTGAACGGAAATCGAGGAATCGGCCAAGACTAAGCGTAGAGCCTGCATATAGTGCTCGAAGTACTGCTCAAGTGATGATTCCTGATACAGTTCTGGATTGTACAACCAGCGCGCCGATAAGACGCCATCTACTTTTCCAAACATCAGTGCTAAATCAGGAGCCTCTTCTTCGACGAAATCGGGATCATGAATATTGTCAAGCGACACAATCAATGTAAGCCAAGGTAGCCGCTCATCCCCACTTACTCCCAGCTCATCCAGTAGCTGAGCAATCGGGAATTCCTGATGTTGATAAGCTTCTGTCAAACTTCGTTTCGTCTCCAGAATCACTTGCTTCGCTGATTGGGCTGGTTCCAGTTTAGAAACAACTGGAACCAACTTCAGAGTAGGACGGTGCGACGGGACACCCACCCCTATTTCTTGCCGACCGCTATATTTATACAGCCAGATTTTCGTAACAGCGAGTAAGAATGTATACATTAATAAATCCGAATCCTTACAAACGCGAAGTAACGAAGTCGTCACGGCTGGATCTACTGATAAGGACAAACTTGCTCTCTCGAATACTATCTCCGTTGGTTTATAATCAGACGGTACATCGGGAAAAGCAGGTTCGCTCCGGAGTGTATCCAGCCAATACTGCTTTCGCTCCAACATCTCTTTGTCATAAACGATCATGTTGCCATCACACCACCTTTCTAAACTTCCTTATTGAATCGGCTTTGCTTTAGGGATCGATCTGACTTTTTGAGCTGTTTTCGGCTTTTGAAGGGATTCGAAAATATGCTGACTGAGTGCTTGTACACTGTCGAAACGGAAGATCGTATCCGCATCCATTTTCAAGCTAAACAAGTTCGATAACTCAACCATGATATCGATCCCTTGAATCGAATCCCCGCCCAGTGAGAAGTAGCTCTCATCAGGATCCAGTTCTTCGTCTTCTTCAAACTCGAGAATCTCTCTCCAGGTTTTGGTAACAGCTTCTACAATCTGATCGAGTGTCCAAGAAGCTTGGGCCTGTGATGTTTCTGGCTTCGTCTCTATTAACTGTGAATCGATTTCAAAGAAGGAGAGTCCACGAATTTCCTCGATATCTTCTTGGTTTAAACCACTTACAAAAGCAGGGCTTACATTGGCACCCAATACTGCATGGAACGCAGCTACCCCATCATTTCGACCAAATCCAAGAATGAGCGGCGATAATCGCTTAATTTTATCCACAGACGAATGATTCTCTTTCGCTCTCTGCACATCGCCCATCCCTGTGTTTTGCCATCCACCCCATTGGATCGAGATAAACCGTTTCCCCATTTGGCGTTGCAAGGATGTATAGCTGTCTAGAAATGCATTGGCACAAGCATACGGAGCAATCATTTTTTCCGAAAGAACCGCATCCACGGAGGAGAATACGAGGAAGAAATCGACGTAATGCTCTTTTAGCAACTGATCCAGAACAAGCGTCCCCTTCACTTTTGCTTCCATCACGGCTGTATAATCTTCCATCTTCGAATCTTGCAAGGAAACAGGCTTCCCTAACACACCCGCTGTATGGATCACCCCATCCACTTTGCCAAATCGCGCTGTTACATCATCCAACACTTTGTTCATCTCAACCAAACTAGCTACATCTGCTTGGTAGTAGACCACTTCTGAACCTAGCCCGCGAATCGCATCCATCGCTTCGGTTTGCTGGCTACTCAAGTCCTGCTCACTCGTTCGTCCCACGAGGATCATCGTTACGCTATGTCTCTTGGTGATAGACTGGCAAATCTCTTGTGCAATCCCGCCTGTTCCGCCTGTTACGAGATAGACTCCGCTTTCTCTGAACATCTCCCGCTTTGGCATCGATTCGATTGGCAGTCTTTTTAGCGTTTTCGTATATCGCTTTCCACCTCGGTACGCCACTTCCCGAATCACGTTATTCTTCGATACTTCCTCATAGATCATTTGAGCCATCGTATCGGAAGAGCTCTCATTCACATCGATACAATACGATTGAATTTGATCGTATTCCCGGTTCATCGTTCTACTTAAAGCAAGGGTAGAACTATGTAGCGGATTTACATAGTGGTCATTCGATCCCACCACAAATGCTTGTTGCGTGATAAAGAAGGTGTAAACAGGATGGTTCGAAGCTAGGGTCGCGATGCTTTGTACTAGGTTTAAAGTGGAATGGATCGAAGCGTCCAACTGCTCATCGTCCCACAGAGATCCATTTGCTAGAGAGATAGATTGGAGATGAGATAGGTCCATCACGGCTCCAATCGAAACCCCTGACTCTTGTAATTCCTTCATCACTCTCGTAAAATGCTCTTCTTCTCGCGGATTAATCTCCATTTGATCAACAGCGACACTTCGGTATTGCCTACCATACTGAAGCTGAATCACGCGGTGTCCATGATCTGTAAACTTCTCTACTAACGCACTATGATTAGTTCCACTATCCAGATCCGTGATGATTAAGACAGCACCCTTTAGACCACGTGGTGAAAGATTCGACGGTAATTCAGATACCGTCCACTCCAGATGATGCATCAATTCTTCATTTACCTTGATAGACTCTGTATGATCTTGGTTGAATAGAGACGATCCACCCTTTTGTTTCTTCTGCTCAAACCAGTACGATTTTCGTTGAAACGGGTAGGTTGGGAGAGAGACCGTTCTTCCCTGTTGAATCGCTTCAAATGAAAGGTTGTAGCCTGTTTGGTACAGATGCGATAGGACTGATAAGAAATCTTGCTCTTTCTGTTCAGGAGTAAACAAATCAAGTACTTCTACACCAGAATTAATCGCTGAAAAATTGCTAGTAGAAGGATTGCCTACCGATAAAACCAGAGTATCTTCGCCGTATTTGGACACAAGTTCCAACATAGCCAGACTCTTCTCGCTCACAACTCCCGATACCCCTGCACCTTTCATCGCATCGGCAAACGAACTTGTTCCTAGAATGAACTCTCTAGCTACTACTCCTATGCCTTCTCCCTCTAACTCTACTTCGATTCCTACCTTAGCTAGTAGATGATAGAGACTCGATACAAACGCTACATATTTCGCTTTCGGATCTTGCAAGTTTTCTAAGAGCTGCTGATGTTTGCTCGTCATGGATTCATCGATCCAGCCCGTTTGGCTTAGGTGATCCAATAAGTTTTCCATGCCCAGTTCATAGTCTGGAATCCATAGCACGACCTTCTTCGAACGTTTGACAAGCTTCCTAGCCATGACCTGCATCTCTTCCAATGCCTTAGATAACCCTTCTTTATCCCTTACAACCGTTGAAAAACGATAGGAATCATGGTTTCGACGGCAATTTAAGGTGTAGCTCATATCCGCTAGTTCAAGCTCTCGATCTCTCGATAGATCACGCTGTAGATCGCTTATTTTTTCCTGTAATACCTTCTCATTCGGAGCGGATAGCGTGATTAGATGTGCCTGACCCAAAACCGTTGGCTGTTGCTCATACTCCTCCACTACCACATGCACATTCGTTCCGCTTAATCCAAATGAACTAATCCCTGCTCTTCGTGGATGTCCTTCCGCTTTCTCCCATGTTTGAAGGCTTTGATTGATATAAACAGGAGAGTTTGCAAAGTCGATAAACGCATTTGGCTTCGCAAAATGAAGGGACGGCGGAAGCATGCCATGTTGCAAACTTAATACTGTTTTCACTAGACCTGCTAGACCTGCTGCACTATCCAAATGGCCCATATTCGTCTTCACAGAGCCCATGGCGATAAATTGCTTTTGATCGGTATAGGATTCATATGCTTTCCGAATCCCCTTCACTTCGATCGGATCACCCAACTTCGTCCCTGTACCATGTGCTTCGATATAGGAAATCGTCGTTGGATCAATCTTCGCATCTTGCCATGCGCGAACGATCGTCTCTGCTTGCGCATCAGGGCTTGGGGCTGTCATTCCATTGGATCTGGCTCCGTCTTGGACAACCGCGCTTCCTTTAATCACTCCGTAGATGTGATCCTGATCTGCTACCGCCTTTTCAAGTGGCTTGATCAAGATGCAGATACTTCCCTCGCCACCGATCGTTCCATCCGCATCGTCCGAAAACGCCCGGCATGTCTCCGTCGGCGATACAATCCCCGATCCCATCGCGATCTCTTTGCGAATATGGTCAATCTCGATATGAACGCCGCCTACTAGTGCCATCTCACATTCTCCGTAGCGCAATGCATTCATCGCTGAATGAAGAGCGACTAGAGAGGAAGAGCATGCCGTATCAATCACCATCGAAGGACCATTTAGTCCGAAATGATAGGAGACCCGACCCGCTAGATTAGCTGGTAGATTACTTGCTAACAGCTCATCCACTTTGACATCCACATGGTTCATGTAGCTCGGCATCACCGATCCCATAAACACACCTACGTTTTGATTTAGCAAGCTCTCACGCGGATAACCAGCATCTTCAATCGTAGAGTTGACAGTCTCTAGCATCATTCGTTGGTTCGGATCCATATCTTTTGCTAGCTTAGGCGAGATGTTAAAATACTGCGGATCAAACTGATCGATTCCTTCGATATAGCCATAACGCAAGTACTCTTTCGCCGGATTTTGCCCTGGATCAAGCTTTTTTCTTGATTCGGGAATTTCCTGAATGCTGCTTTTTCCTTGACGTAATAGTTCCCACCACTCGTTCACATCATCCGCACCGGGTAGCTTCGCACTAAGTCCGATAATCGCGATATCTCTCGTAGTCGTTGCTTCAACTAATTCCGCTCGTTCCTCCACGATGGAAGCAGGATCCTTCTCCACCGTTACCTCATTCGATTGATTCACAAAATCTGCCAAAGATGCGATCGTATTGTACGTAAACAAGTCGCTGATCTCCAAAGATAGATCCGGAATCACCTTTTTCAACTTATTGAAGACTCGCATGATTTGAATCGAGTTACCGCCTGCTTCAAAGAAGTTTGTATAGATTCCCACGTTCTCGAGACCTAAAACTTCCTTCCAGACCGCCACGATCTGTTCATCTAACTCATGACGTGCACTTGACACATCTTGCTCATCAGCCGATACAGCAACCTCCACCTGAGCTAATGCTTTTCGATCCACCTTGCCGTTTGGCGTGAGTGGATACGAATCCACATACTCGTAGTGCGTTGGGATCATATAGTCCGGTAGCTTATCCGCCAAGAATTGATTCACATCTTGTTTTGCTAGCTTCGATTCTGCTTTCAAAAAGGCATATACATCCATGCTACTACTGCCATTTTTACGAGCGATCACGACTGCATCGTTGATTTCCGGATGCTTCAGCAACACATTTTCAATCTCACCCAGCTCCACACGGAAACCGCGAATTTTAACCTGATTATCGATTCTCCCTACATACTCCACGTTACCGTCCGCTAACCAACGGCCCGCATCGCCCGTTTTATAGAGTCGGTCTCCCGAAATTCCGCTAAACGCATTCGCAATAAACTTCTCATTCGTCAGCTCTGGTTGATACAGATATCCTCTCGCAAGTCCCACTCCACTCACACAAATTTCCCCTGGAATGCCGATCGGACAGATACGTCCATGTTGATCTAAAATATAGACACGCGTATTATCTCGCGGCTTACCTACCAGTGAAATCTCATGCTCAGAGTTCCCATCAAAGTGATAGGTACACGTTTCCACCGATGCTTCAGCCGGACCGTATCCGTTAATAATTCGTCCATCTCGGTTTAAATACGTCCGACAATTCTTCACTAGCTCAATCGGCACATACTCGCTTCCTAAAGAAAGACAAGTTAAATCAGGCAACAGAGGAAGCTCGTCCGATTCATCAATCTGCTCAATCAACACGTTCATAATCACTGGAATCTCATCAATATTATTAATCCGATGCTGTTTTAAATAATCCAGATATTGACGAGCATCCTTTCTCACATCAGGGTGAAGCAAATGCAGCGTGCCTCCCGAAACAAGTGGCGGGAAAATCTGCTGAATCGAGCTATCAAAGGCAAATGAATTGGACAACAACACTTGATAACCTAAGCGATGCTCATATTCTTTTACAGCCCATGTAACAAACTCAACGAATGATTCCTGTTCAATCATGACCCCTTTCGGACGACCCGTTGAACCTGAAGTGTAGATGACATAAGCGAGATCGTTTGGCGAAGACGTAACATCCATTAACTCAACTTCTGCCTGATGTGGAACCTCATTCTCCTCACCGTCGAGCACAATCACATTGGAAATCATTTCACTCGAAGCACCTTGGAACTCTGCTGATGTGATCAATAACTGCGAACGACTATCTTGTAAGATGTACTCAATCCGCTCGCTTGGATAATGAGGATCAATCGGCACATACGCCGCACCTGTCCCCAGTGCGCCCATGATCGCTACCACCATATCAATCGACCAGTCCAGCTGAATCGAAACAACACTTCCTGGTGCAATCCCATAGCTCTGAAGTTTCCCTACCAATCGCTCTACCCGTTCAAATAACGCTTCATAAGTGATGCTCTCATCTTGAAACACAACTGCATTCATCGAAGGAGACTCTTTTACTTGCTCGGCAAAGAGTTGATATACCGTTTTATCATGCGGAAACGCTTGCTCCGTCTGATTAAATTGGAAAACCATTAGCTTCTTTTCCCACTCCGGCAGGATCTCCACGTTCTGAACCAGCTCATCCGGTCGGCTGATCATTTGTCTCAGTACCACTTGGAAATGTTCCGCCATCCGCTCCATCGTCTGGCGATCAAATAAGCCGTCCATGTAATCAAATTTCATTTTCGGCTCTCCCGCTAAGAGAAACGCTACTGTCAAATCATAGTTATTTAGCTCCCACTCCGAATACTGCGTAATGTGGAAATCGTGGTACGCACCCTCGAGCAATTTCTGATCAAGCGGGTAGTTTTCAAACACTAAAATATGATCAAAGAGCGATTCATTCCCACGAAGCTTGGCCGCTGAGTGGATATCCGTTAGTGGTAAGTACTCGTACTCTTTCATCTCGACAGCTTGCTTGTGCACCGCACTCATTAGCTCCGCAACCGTCTGCTCTGATTCAGTCGCAACCCGTACTGGAACTGTATTAATAAATAGACCCACAGTTTGATCGATCCCTTGTACCTCATCAGGTCGACCCGATACCGTTAGTCCAAACGTCACATCGTCACTGCCACTATAGCGTTGCAACATAACGCCCCATGCTACGTTGAGAATCGTATTAGGCGTTACACCATATTTCTTCGAAAAATCGCTTACCTCAGGCATGATCTCCGATAAAGATGTCACCACCGAATTCATATGGAGATTCGCTTCATTTTTATCATGCTTATACGGGAGTTTCGTGGTCGGCTCCCAGCTTAGTAGCGCTTGGTTCCAAAACTGTTTGGCTTTACTTGTCTCTTGCTGCCTGAGCCACTTCACATACTCTTTGTACTTGATCTTGGGCTGTGCTTTCTTCTCCACTTGATTGGACTGGAGCTGTCCGTATCTGGTAAACCATTCGCTTAAAAATACCCCAAGCGACCAACCATCCATCATAATATGGTGGAAGCTAATCAGCACACGGTACTGCTCAGTACCCACCTTACTTGCCGAAATCCGAAGCAACGGGCCCTTTGTCAGGTCGAAGCCTGTGCTCCGCTCTTCCTCATCCATTTGAACGATTCGCTCTTTCTGCTCCTGCTCGCGCAAGCCCGTCAAATCATGCTCCACAATGTGATGACTCATTTCACGTAGAATCACCTGTACCGGATGACCCAGCTTCTCCCATCTAAAAACAGATCGTAAGCACTCATTTTCCTGTACGACAAGCTGAAGCGCTTTTTCCAGATTGGGCACATGAAGCTGACCCGCTACTTCTAGTGCCACTTGTCCAACATACATTTGTTGCACAGAATCCTTTAAACAGTGATATAAAATGCCTTCTTGCGTGGGTGTTAACGTAAGAATGTCTTCTATTTTATTTGGTTGCACAGATTGTGCCATGAACGTTCTCCCTTCTCAATTTCTTGTCTCTATACATACTGGTGTGAATGAATCACTGCCTCTTCAATCTTCCGCAAATGGCGTATAATTTCATCCACTGGATCGTGAATCAAGGTAATGCGAAACCAGATATCATCTGGAGTGGATTGCATGCCAAACACATTCCCAGGAAGCACACCGATTTTGGCTTCATGGAATAAAAACTTGAAGAATTCATTATCATTCTGAAATGTATACTGTGGATTGATCTTGATAAAGAATACATTGCCAATATTTTGATTTGAATAATCGGAGAACACATGCGATTGCTCCACAAATTGAATCATTTGCTTCAATGCATCTTCCTGTACATCATCCGATTGCTTCAATCTGGACAAATACTTCGGATATAAATCAAGCGATTTCATCGTGTCAAAAAGCTGTTGTTTATCCACAGCTTGTCCCCATCCAAAAATCCCTTGAGAAAAATACTTCATATCCTCTACAGATGGCTCAGCTTCATTTAATGCTAGATATTTGAAGTACAAATTAAGCGTGAAATATACGAGAGATTGTGTATTTAAACTATTCTCCGTCGCTGAAATGACGTATTTATACTTATCCATTAAGGCAGGATCACCGAACCAGTAACCCGTCCGATAACCAGAGTAAAAGGGCGTATCCTTCGAGCAACCATATACTTTCACCACATAATCAAGTCGATCCGTCAGATTAAAAACTTCAGTAAATGGCCGGTTACGCGGAAACACTAAATCTTGATAAATGTTATCCACAACTAAGTAGATCTCATTTTCTTGGCACATATTTACGATTTTCTTTAATCCTTGTACATTTTCACCCTCATACGTAGACTGTGCTGGGTTATTCGGATATGTAATCACCACTGCAACTGTATTGGGTGTAATCGCACTTTGAATCTCTTCACATGTAGGTAAGAAATTATTCCCTTGTTTTGTATATACATAGACTGGGTTTACTTTGCCATGTAGATTAGATAATTGCGCCGTATACACCGTATAGTTCGGTAAAATCAGAATGACTTCTGGTGTTTCTACTTGATCCGTTTCACTCTTCACCTTCAGAATCGAGTTAATAACCCCATTCATCACATTGGTACAGCCATTCCCACAGCCGATACCCGCCCCACTTGCCAGCTGTTTCGCGATCTCCCCTCGATGCGGCTCTTGCTTGACGAGTCGTGCATACTCTAATGAGCGAATTAACTCATGCATTTCCGTATAACCATCTGGCGAGGTATATCCTGGTTCGATCGGATGGAAATCAGCTATCTCTTTCATTGTAAAAATCTCAGGAAACAACTGATTATTGAAGTTCATATTATCCAACACATCAATTTTTTCTTCACGATCAAACATCATGCTCCAATACTGAATTAACCGTTGATACATCTCCAATTTTTCAATATCTTGATTGTAGTAAGCATTAAGTGACAATGTAATATTCCTTTCATATCGGTATAGGTTTATATGCCAGTCAGCAAATCTAATTCCTCCTGACTTAGATTTACCATTTCAAAGTCCGAAGGTGTAAACTGAGTTTGCTCCTGATTACAACATTGCTTGAGAATCCCCTGCAAATGAGATAGCCATTGCTTCATAAAGGAGGCCATCGTCTCGGTGTGGAACTCGCTTTCGTTATACGTAATAGACAACTGTAGCTCCTGATTCACAATCATGGCCGTTATATCCATCACAGCCGTTAGATGATTCACCTGACCCGTCTCAGATCCAGATGATTCACTAGCAAAAGTAAAGAATTTTGGATAAGCCGTTGCATCAAAATCGCCTAAGTAATTAAAGCGAACTAATGGTTCGTTCCCATCCTGCAGACGATTAGACATATGTTTGAGAATCAGATAATCAAGCCCTTTGTTTGGAACCTTGCGTATCTGCTCCTTCATCGATTTCATCTGTGCAGAAAACTCTTCGTCTCCCACTTCCAGGAGAACGGGATACATACTAGTAAACCAGCCAATCGTCCTTGATAGATCAAGCCCAGGCGTAAACTCTTCACGCCCATGCCCTTCCATCTCGATGCAAACACGACTTTGATTCGTATGTTCCTTTATCGCTAGTGCAAGCGATGTAATCAACAACTCAACTGGTTCGGTGCGAAAAGCTTCATTGGCACTCGTCAATAACGCCTTTGTCTCTTCTGCATTCAACTTCTCTTGAACCTGAGCCACTTGCTGCAATTGATTTCCCGACATAGTAGCATCCGACGACGAGAACCCTGATGTTCTTTTCCCTATCGACTTCCAGTATTGAATCTCATCCTCTGTCAGATTTGCCACATAGGAATGTAATTCGTTTACCCAGTATTGATACGAATGGGTCTTCGGCAGTAACCCGTCTAATCGATTCGGATTTTCCAGTAGCGAAGCCATATCCCCCAGCAAGATTCTCCACGATACCGCATCCATAATGAGATGATGCGCAGTAAGTAATAATCGCTTCCCTTGCTCACCTAAATCAAAAACACACGCATCAATTAGTAGATCCTCTTCCAGATTCATCGTAGATTTCAGCTCAAGACCGAGTCGTTCCATCTCTGACTGCTGACTTTCATACGAGAGATGAGATAAATCGATTCTCGTAAGTTGAAATGGCCTACTCAAATGAGCTGCATTGTAAAACATCGTTCCATTCTCTCTGTTCACATTGATTCGTAGCGTATCATGTTGCCTAATCAGTACATCCATGACCGCCTCAATCTGATCTACTTTGACCTGCTCGTTCAGACTTAATAGAACCGATTGATTCCAATGATGATCCTCTGGAAACGATTGTGTGAAAAACCAGGATGCGATAGGAGATAAAGGAATCTCTCCATCTACAGCCCCCTGCTCGATCCTTTGCTCATTCTGGTCCAGCTCTACACATGCCACCATCTCATGAATCGCAGAATGAGCCAGTATATCCTTTGCCCGAACTTTCAAGCCCACCTGTTTTAGCTTTGAAGCAATCTGAATCGCTTTAATCGAGTCGCCACCTAATTGATAGAAGTCATCATGTAGGTGGACGGAATCCATTTGCAAAATCTCCTGAAGCACCGTAAGGACAAGTTCCTCCCGATCACCGACTACTTGATCTGGGTCTATCTCGATGACACTTAGTTCCCCCATCGGCAACTGGTTACGATTAATCTTTCCATTCTTCGTCAACGGAATCTGATCGATAAAGAGAAAGTGTGCAGGAATCATATACGCAGGTAGCACGTTGGCTAAGTCTTGCTTGATGGCGAGCGCTGGTATATCACCATCCACAGCTTTTACAAGGTAGGCATATAATTGTTTTTGACCTGTACTCGATACCCGATCGATCACCACCGCTTCTTTCACATACGGAAGGTTCATCAAGCGGTACTCAATCTCAGTCAATTCAATCCGATAACCTCTTAGTTTCACCTGCTGATCTTTTCGACCGATGTACTCAATCAGGCCACGATCTAGAAACTTCGCTAGATCCCCTGTCTTGTACATTTTCTTACCTGCACCAAATGGCTGATCAATAAAACATTGATCCGTTAAATCTGAGCGATTCCAGTACCCTCTGGCCACACCATCGCCAGAAATATACATCTCTCCTATACAGCCCTTGGGAACAGGCTTTAGCCTTTCGTCTAACAGATAAATCTGTACATTATCCGCCGGAATCCCAATCGGAACCGCAGCGTCTGTATCAGTAGAAGGATCAAATCGATGAATCATACAACCGACAACCGTCTCCGTTGGGCCGTATTCATTTAAAATCTCAATCTGTCCATGAAAGACATCTTGAATGCTCTGAGCAAGCGACCCTTTTAACTCCTCGCCTCCCACAATCAGCCTCTTGACCGTTGAATGCGGAAACGTCTTCTCTTGCAACAAAGACAAATGTGCTGGAGTCAATTTGATGATCGATACTTGGTTGTCTTCTAAGATATCGTAAAGCACGAAATTCTCATCATTTTCGGGGTAAACGCGAATTTGGTTACCACCTATTAATGGTGTAAAAATAGAAGTGACTGTTAAGTCAAAAGCAAGCGAGGAATATAGTGCAAAAGAATCATCAATCTCTTTCACATACATCTTTTGTGCCCACCAAACATAGTTCACTAAGCCCCTATGCTCGATCATCACACCTTTGGGTTTGCCCGTCGAACCAGATGTATAAATCATGTAGACCAAATCATTTGGAGAACATGTCACCTGTAGATTGGATGAATCACCCGTATACCATTGTTCATCTTGGAAGTTGATCACAGTTCCCATAAAGCCTACATCTTTCAGCACTTCCCGATTGGTTAAGAGAGCAGAAGCTCCGCTATCTCGTAAGATCTCTTCCATTCTGCCAGAAGCCGTTTGCACGTCGATCGGCACATAAGCGGCACCTGTTTTTAATATCCCTAAGATCGCTACAGGAAGATGGAGTGAGTGATCTGCAAAAATCCCTACGATGCTATCTCGTCCAATCCCACTCCCCACTAAAACACGCGCCAATTGATTCGCTTTCCTATTTAACTCTTCATAGGTCAAAGACTCATTCCGACAAGAAACTGCTATACGATTCGGGGTACTCTTTACTTGTTCTTCAAACAGTTCCGTCACCGTTTTATCTTTTGGATACTCAGCCTCTGTATGATTAAAGTCGTATACAAGCTCCCTCGTTTCCTCATCCGATAACAAGGTTAGATCCCCGATTGACACGTCCGGATTTTGTAAGATCTGCTCAGCCAGATATAACATTCGACTGTTCATTTGCTCGATATACTCATCCGTAAACATACTTGTCCTATAGTCGAAGTCTAGTTGCAAACTACCTTCTTCAGACCAATCCTTTACTACGATTTGCATAGGGAATAACTGATGGCCACTATAAAGCTCCTCAGGATCAAGCAATTGGTTATTCGCTTGGAAATTGTAGTAATTCACAGAAAGCTGAAATAAGGAATCATAGCCATGCTTCTTTAACTGAAGATCATTCGCTAGTAAATTATACGGATACTTTTGATGCATATAACTTTGCCGAATCTCTCGTTTCACCGTCTTCAGATATTCGGATACAGAAGAATCCACATCGATCTCACACCGGAGCGGCATCGTACTGGTAAACATGCCAACCGTCTCTTTCTCTCTCTTACCTGAGCGGTTATATACCGGTGTACCCATCACAATATCTCGTCGCCCTACCATCTTATGTAAGTAGACTTGCAACAACATAATGTACCACTCGTTAAGAGAACACTGAGCCTTCTCCGCTACCGCTTTCATTTTCGCCGAAAGAGAGGGATCGATCATAAACGATTTCCGCTTCCCTTCATACCCTTGATTCTCAGCAAAAAGAAGCTCTGGCAATGTTTCAAACTTCTTCATCCAAAACTCTTTATTCTTCACCAGTCTTTCAGACTGTAAATATTGTTGTTCCTTTGCAATGTAATCGATATAGGATCCTGCTGTGTGCTCCGATTCGATCCCTTTATACATTTCGTAAATCTGCTTAGCCAAAATGTGAATGGACCAGCCATCGAAAATCAAATGATGAACCTTCACAAATAATCCATAGCATGATTCACTCATTCGATAGATTGCTAAATAAAACAAATCGTTTCTTATCATTGAAAACGGCTTTTCTATTTCTTGCCGGATCCACTGATCAAGGCGTAATGACGGATCCTCATCCTGACTAAAATCGAAAAAATCAATTTTATTGAGCGTAAAATTACTTACAGTTTGATAAACCTCTTCATCTTCCTCGAAAAAGTGTAATCGGAATGAATCATGTTTCCTCAAAAAACGGAGAATCGTTTCTTGTAGATGAGATAGATTGATTTCTCCTTTTAATTCAGCTGTACCACAAATATGGTGCAGAGGAGAATCCGAAATAAGCTTTTCAATATACCATATTCTCTTTTGAGGATGCGTCAGTGGAAAACGGCTTCCTTCTTGGAACATCACGTACTTAATCACCTCTATGCTCTGTTCTTCCTACGCTGCTGTTGCTGTGACTTCCTATAAACCGTTCCAAAAACAAAATCCCAGAAGGTAATATAAAAACCATAATTTCCTTTCACATGGTAATGATGGTTCATATGATATTCGCCTACAGCAAGGAATTTCGTAATCGGACCCTTAATACGAGGATTATGATCTAATACCGTGGCAGCTAGGAAAACCTCATAAAAATAGTGGATCACAAACAATACTAACCCTGGAATCGGGTCCAGCCAGATCACAATAATGTGTGGTAATGTAAGGGTAATCCAGACGTCTAAAGTGGCATGTAGATTGCCAAACCATAAGAAATAATTAGGCCAGTCAGGGAGGCTTGGTTTTGCATCATCATATTTATTTTTATGATGTTCCCTATGAATGATAAAAAGCGGATTTTTCTTACTCGGAATATGAGCCAGTCGGTGCATCACATATGAATAGAGGTTGCACAACAAATAGTATCCAACTAATTTCAAAACAAAAACCATACTCAGAATAGTCTCCTTGGTGTTCAGATAGGTTATTCATGGTTCAACTTTCTTACTACATCTGTATCTTAGCTACTAAATGTAGTTACATGCCGGCATTCCCATGTAACTACAAAAGAAATATATTGAATCCCGATTAAATCTTACTCATTTATTAATGTTGAAATGGAAGAGTATACAGTACTGGCGTCCCCATAATCACAGCGACTACTGCCATTGATAGAAGGTAATTTACTTTTTTCAAGATTGTCACCTCATTCTCTCTATTTTCAAGCACTTGTGCCTGTAGAAAGTATTATAGAATGCTATGAATAATCATGAATTTGACATAGAAAGAGTTCCATACTCTTTAGGTATCCATTTCACATCAATTCCTAGACTATCTCATAAAAAAAATAACTCTAATAATATAATTCGGATTGTACAAAATACATTATATTTGTAAGAAAATTAGAAGATAGAAAAAGAGAGATAGTTTCTTTCGCACACAAGCTCGAAGCAAACTATCCCCGTAAGAATGAACTACGGCGGTTCTCATCGTAACGTACTACCCTTGCTCCATATCTTGATGATCTGATATCTTAGCGATTTCCGTCTCGACATAATGAATAAATGGCTGATTTTGTTGCAACTCAAATATTTGAATGGACTCTTTCATATATTGAATTGCTTTGATATGATGGCCCAGATTTAGCCAATTAAAGCCCATATGATACATCAGTTCGCCTAATGAATAGAGAGTTTCATTAGAACGGCAAATTCGGATGCCACGATTACAAAAATCAATCGACTTTTCATACTCACCTGTTATCGTGAGACTCTTTGCGTAGTTGTAGCAGATACGAACAATAATCGAAGCATCATTTTTATACGGTAACACTTCATAATGCTTAATTGCTTTGTTAAAGTATTTATTCGCATCTACAAAGTTCTTCTCTTCACAATAGATAATGCCGATACTATTCAGGATTTCTATTTCTCGTAACGAAACGATAGCACTTAATGTCATATCTAGGGATTGCTTTAAAAGGCTCAAACATTCCTCACTATTATTTTGCAAATAATAAAGACAGATCCCCTCATGCCAAACTAGAAATTGTTTATTTCGTAGCGTTTGGAATACGGGATTTGTCTTTTCTGCTTTTACAATGCGATAGATCTTCTCGTAATCACGCTTTCTTTTATATTCCTGAATTAACAAAATCACCTCTTGAGCATAGTCAAGTCGAGGTGTCTCACAAATATCAAAAAAATAGTTAACATCAACCCCTAACTTACGAGAGATTAAGTATAACGTGGTCGATAAAGGATAAATGGATCCATTTTCAATCTTGCTGATCTGTGCTTGCGTACAAATCCCTTCAGCTAGCTCTTTTTGCGATAAACCAAATGTCTTTCGTAATTGTTTAATATTTTCTCCAACATTAGAGAAATCCATTTCCATTCTCACCTTCCAACATTCGATTAGCCTTATTCATACTTCATTATCAGCCATAAGTGTAACTATTGAAGATTGAAAATAACTTCTATTATATATTAATACAAAATTGATTGTAATTGAATAAAAATTGCTACATATTTATATCTATGAATCTCATTCAGAGAATCCCTTTCTTTACAATCAATAATTGTGTAGTGTAAGTTTGATAATTGTAAAGAACTCTTGTGCTAGGAGGTGAGTTTTATAGTGTGGAATAAAGGGAATCCCAAAAAAATCATTGCCTATCGAGAAATAGATAGCAACTATGTCATCTTACAGAATAATGGACAGATTCATATGGTAAATAGCACAAATCTCCAATTATTCGATGCTAAAAAGGTAGAATCGGACATCATCACAACGGCTATGAATCATGTGAATCTGTTCCTGTTTTCTCCTACCGTTGCTTTTTTAGAAAACCATTCAGTCCTAGATAAACCAAAAGTCGTTGGCGAAATGGAGACGGAAGTTCGTCCTTCTTTCGAGTCATACGCTTCATTCAATCATTCGATCCAGGAAATTATATGTAGCGGTGCGGATTATCTACATGATCCTGATTCCATTGATACCTTGATCCAATCTACCCCTTATCCACTAACCATACAAATTTTAGTAGATGACTTACAAATACATGAGAATATGTTATTCACACCTGTCTTCAATTCATTTACTCTCTGCTTTGACCTTATATTTAATCGAAAAAACCATAAGAAGGGTATGATAGACTTTCAAGAAATACGCTCGGTGAAAAGGGATTTACAAAAATTTAATATCAATTTGCGTTTGTTCATGTCTATTCAATTAATGGATTCGAAACAAATAGAAGAGACGATCCAATTATGCTTAGATCATCAGTTGCCTCGCCCTCAAATACTTGAGACTCATCCGATTGGCAAAGCGTTGTCTCATTCTCATATTATTTTGCAGAAAGAGTACCTCTCATTGCTTGAGAATATTACGCATCAGAATAATACCGCATTAATTATCTGATTAGCACAACTTTTATGAGCTTTAATACATAAAATGACTTTAGCCACTTAGACTAAAGTCATTTTTATATGTATTAATTTTGTATGCCATCCTCATCGTCCGCATCATTGCTAAAGCCTGTGTTTTGATCAAATTCCATTCTCCAGATACCCTCGTACTCTCGAAAAGCGAGGTAATCCCCTTTATCCTGTCCAGCCACTTCATAGACTACTTGAATGATGGGCGGAAGCGAGTCGCGGTGATAGACGGCTCTCATTTTTGCTTTGCTTAATGACTTGGCTTTCTCCATCACTTTCGGGTCCGCTTTCTTTTTTACATAAGCTTCACGCGTAGCAGGTGCTGAGATCATTTTATCTTTGTCGGCCTTAAATAGGACCTCATCTTTGGCCGCGGTGGGTAGGTATAGATCGTACTCCAAACCGTGATCTCCCATTCCTTGCGCGTGAATGAGCAATTTGGTTTGGGTAATGGGATCAACACCTTTTAATTGGGCATAATCAAATTTCTGTTTTAGTTGATCATATAAAGTTTGCTCTTCTTTCGATAACTGAAACAGGTCTACCTCTGTTACTTTGTTTAGAAACTTCTCCACCTTGGGTTCATGAAGCGCTACTGGATCACTGTCTTCCGGCTGTTGAACAGCTGCCTCCTCTTTTGGTTTCTCTGGCTTGGCCGCTTCCTTTCCACAACCTATGACAGCAACAAATAAACTTGCTACTAATGCTCCTGAAATCAATCGATTCACTCTCATATACTGCCTCCCAAGAGATCATTTATGTATTTTTTATTCATTTTGATTATACCAAAAAGATTGTTTTTTAGTACAAATTGATCTATCTAATCTGATAAACACAAAAAATCTCTTGTAAAGTTATCTTTCAACTCTACAAGAGATTTTCCTTATTTACTAGCAATATTTGTTGTAAGCATTTGTTAGATTCGCTGCAATCTCTTCCAACGAAACGCCTTCGATCTCATGACGATGAACCATATGTACTAATTTACCGTCTTTTAAGATCACAAAAGAAGGTGAAGAAGGTGGTTGACCCTCGAAATATTGACGAGCTTCTGCCGTTGCCTCTTTATCTTGACCAGCGAACACCGTATACAGGTGGTCGGGGGTTTTCTCATGTTTTAAGGATTCTGCTACTGCTGGACGAGCAAGTCCTGCTGCACAACCACACACTGAGTTTACAACCACTAAAGAAGTTCCTTTGGCTGCCTCACCTTGGAATGTTTCTTGCACCTCTTCTGGGGTGCGTAGTTCTTTTACACCAATTCGAGTTAGCTCATCTCGCATCGGTTGAACCATCATCTGCATTTGTTGAAAATAAAAGTTTTGTGACATGTGTATCCCTCCTTCTTCATTTATTGTATCCAAATCGAGAAAGAACGTCTATGAATCGTTTTAGGTTCTCATAGATGCGATCTTCAAATGAGGCAAAGTCGCTTCATGATGATTTTTTCCATGATGTTGAAACATATATTTATCTAAACAAGCTTTCCCATCTCCTCCGCCGCCTTCACCAGACGGGGTACATATTGAATCATCTGCTCCTCATTCATCCGTGAGATCGGGCCGGACAAGACAAGGGCCGCGATAAGGTTGCCTGCTCGACTGTGAATCGCCACGGAGACAGCCGATGTACCTGCCTCTCGTTCTTCCATACTAATCGCATATTCTTGTGTTCGAATTTCTTGTAATTGCTTTATGTATAAGTCTCGGTCAATTCCTGAAGGCCACATGGGATCTGAGAGAACTTTCCCTAATAAATCGCCTTCTGTATAGGCTACGATCACTTTACTAGATGCCCCTACCGATAGAGGAAGACGCGCACCAATCGGGGCTACTCGGCGAATCGCTTGCTGACTTTCTACCGCCTGGATTCGTACACGCTCTAAGCCATCCCTTACATATAAACTAACCGTTTCGTCAATCTCATCTCGGAGACGTTCCATCTCAGGAAGGAACAAAATGGCAGGATCATCAGAACGATTGATATGATTGGCTAACTCCCAGATTCGGAAGCCTAAGCTGTACTTCTCTGTATCAGCATCACGTTTGACAAAACCTTTTGTTTCTAAAGTAGCGAGTAGACGAAAGACCGTACTCTTGCTTAATTCTGTTTTCTCTACAATCTCCCGCATCGCTAATTCTGGTTTTCCCACAAAACAAAGGAGGATATCTAACGCTCTCTCTGCCGCTCTGGTTGTGGTCTTTTTCTCTTCCATCCCTGTCCCTTCCTTCTCTTGGTTCCATGGACCCTCTACATTGACTATAATAAAATGTGTGTTCCAATTTTGAAACTATGTTTCATTTTATTATACTGCTTTCTGTAGAGATTAGGAAAGGACTAAAAATATTCTTATTCTCCCTAGATAAAAGACTATACAATTTCGTTTCGTTAGTTGTATAATGAGTACTGAAAAAAGAAACGACGTTTCATCTGGTGAAACAAATAACAAAATTTACTTATGTCATTGCATTTTATAAAGGAGGCTTTTCAATGTCAGATCTCTTTCAATCTCGTTCAAAACTAACCGTAAACGGAAAAGATTTTACTTACTTTCGACTAGGTACTTTAGAAGAGCAAGGAATCGGAAACATCTCCAAACTTCCTTATTCCATCAAGGTTCTTTTAGAAGCCGCTGTACGCCAACATGATGGGAAAGCTGTAACCAAAGAACACGTAGAACAACTTGCAAATTGGGATACTGCTTCCTCAGATAAAGAAATCGCTTTTAAACCAGCACGAATCGTATTACAAGACTTCACAGGGGTTCCTGCGGTAGTCGATCTGGCTGCCCTTCGTTCTGCTATGGAACGTGTAGGTGGAAACCCAGAACGGATTAATCCACTTATCCCAGTTGACCTTGTTATCGACCACTCCGTCATGGTAGACAAAGCAGGTACGGCCGACTCACTCGAATACAACATGAAACTCGAGTTTGAACGAAACGAAGAACGTTACCGTCTCCTTCGTTGGGCAAAAGACTCTTTCACTAACTTCCGTGCTGTACCACCCGCTACCGGAATCGTTCACCAAGTAAACCTCGAGTATTTAGCAACAGTAGTGGCGACTCGTGAAGAAAATGGTGAAACCGTCGCTTTCCCAGACTCCCTAGTAGGTACGGATTCTCATACCACGATGATTAACGGTCTTGGTGTCTTGGGTTGGGGTGTTGGAGGAATCGAAGCGGAAGCAGGTATGCTCGGTCAACCCCTCTACTTCCTCATGCCAGACGTGATTGGTTTCAAGTTAACAGGAAAGTTAGCCGATGGTGCAACTGCAACCGACTTAGCTTTAACCGTAACCGAAATGCTTCGTAAAAAAGGTGTAGTTGGCAAATTCGTTGAGTTCTATGGTTCAGGTCTCTCCAGCATCAGCTTGGCTGACCGTGCTACTGTAGCAAACATGGCTCCTGAATACGGCGCAACGATGGGCTTCTTCCCAATCGACGAAGAAACCCTTAACTACCTACGCAACACCGGCCGTGATGAAGAGCTTGTACAGCTTGTAAAAGAGTACTACACCGCTCAAGGCATGTTCCGTACAGATGAAACGCCAGATCCAATCTTCACAGACGTGGTTGAACTAGACCTCAGCACAGTCGTGCCAAGTTTATCTGGTCCAAAGCGTCCTCAAGACCGTGTAGAGCTATCCAACATGCAACAAGCATGGAACGAAATCTTGAAAACACCAGTAGAAGATCGTGGATTTGGTCTCACAGACGAGCAAATCGCGAAAAAGGCTAGTGTAACAGCTCCAAATGGTGAATCATTTGAACTGACAACTGGCTCCGTGGTAATCGCAGCCATTACAAGTTGTACCAACACCTCTAATCCTAGCGTTATGCTTGGTGCAGGTTTAGTAGCGAAAAAGGCTGTAGAGCTTGGGCTTCAAGTAAAACCATTTGTAAAAAGCTCACTCACACCTGGTTCAAAAGTCGTAACCGACTACTTAATGAAGTCCAACCTACTCGAATCCCTCGAAACACTTGGCTTCCATATTGCCGGCTACGGTTGTGCGACTTGTATCGGTAACTCCGGTCCGTTAGAAGATCATATCGGTCAAGCGATTGAATCAAATGACTTGACAGTCGCTTCTGTACTCTCTGGAAACCGTAACTTCGAAGGTCGCGTGCATCCATCTGTAAAAGCAAACTACTTGGCTTCTCCTCCGCTTGTAGTTGCCTATGCATTGGCAGGCACAGTAGACATCGATTTCGCTACAGAAGCAATCGGTACCAGTAAAGACGGAAAGCCTGTCTTCCTTAAAGATATCTGGCCATCTTCAGCAGAAGTAAGCCAAGTACTGTCCGAAGCAATCTCTCGTGAGCAGTTTATCGAGCAATACGGCAAAGTATTTGATGCCAATGAGCGTTGGAACCAAATCCCAGCTCCAGAAGGCACCCTGTACGATTGGGATGCAGACTCTACCTATATCCAAGAGCCTCCATTCTTCCAAAATCTCTCTGCAGATGTGGACCCAATCCAAAACATCCAAGGCGCTCGCGTACTTGCACTACTTGGAGATTCCGTCACAACCGACCACATCTCACCAGCAGGTAACATTAAGCCATCTAGCCCAGCTGGACAACTCTTGCAAGCGAACAACGTGGATATAAAAGACTTTAACTCCTATGGCGCTCGTCGTGGTAACGATCAAGTGATGACCCGCGGAACATTTGCTAACATTCGTCTACGTAACCTAATGGTTCCTGGCTCAGAAGGTGGCATCACAAAGCATATTCCTACAGGTCAAGTAACTTCGATCTACGATGCTTCCATGAAGTATCAAGAAGCGGGTATTCCGCTCGTGATCTTCGCTGGTAAAGAGTATGGTACAGGTAGCTCACGTGACTGGGCGGCAAAAGGCACCAATCTACTTGGAGTCAAAGCTGTAATCGCTGAAAGCTTCGAACGGATCCATCGTAGTAACTTGGTAGGTATGGGTGTACTTCCTCTTGAGTTCACAAACGGTGTCTCTTGGAAATCTCTCGATCTAACAGGCGAAGAAATCATTGATATCCCTGGTCTAAACGATCAAGTTGAACCAGGTCAAACCTTGCAAGTTCGTGTAACCAAAGCAGACGGTTCTGTTGTCGAATTTGATGCAAAAGCACGTTTGGATAGCGTAGTAGATGTGGAATATTACCGTAACGGTGGTATCTTGCAAACCGTACTTCGTCAGATCCTTAGTACAGAAGTGAACGTGTAGGTAAGTTGTAATAAATTTCATGGCAACAGCCTCTCTCCATGCGAAAGAGGCTGTTTTTTATTATAATATGGATTCATTTCAAGTATAGCTTAGGGATTCACTAATTAAACTAACCGAAATATCAATCATTTTCTGTATTTAATTCAAGGAAGTTTTTTAATGGCTTTTGAAGTACGTCCATAATGGCTGTGATGATACTTATTACGAAAATACCCATTAAACCTAATGATATAGGACCTGCTGGATCATCACCTGTAACGATAGAAAGCACCTTTAAGTTTACTAGCCCTAACAAAATGAGGAAAATGACTGTAAAAGCGCATTTCTTTATAATCTTCAAAGAGTTAAGGGATGATTCAGAAAAAGCATGGCTTTTTTCGATGTAGGTTAATAGCTTATATGCTTGATACAAAGCAACCGAAAGCGAAATGCAGAATCCATATGCACATACTAAAAAGGGGATTAGGAAGTAAGCCGTATCTGGATGTACCCTTGCATCTCTAACGGCTGCCTCAGGCAACCAGATACACAGAGCAAGCATTCCAATTCCAATCAGAAAAATAATTACCTTTAAGAAAGTGGTTGAACCTCGTTTAACCATCATTTAAAACACCTCACTTATCTAATGACAACATGATTTTACTATATGATTTATCGTTTTACAATATATAAATATTGTTTTTTTTGCTATATAATCAAGTTGACGATCAGAAAGCGATCTAACAATGCTATCTGTTCAATGGTTCGCTTTGGGTACCTTACTATCCAATCTCTACTATCAAAAGGAGCTATTACGAATGAAGAATCCAGATCTAGCAACCTTAGAAAATTACCTATTCGAGCTAGAAACAACATTGCTTAAACCAACGAAAGAGCTGTATGCGGAGTATCTATCTGATGCCTATTTTGAGTTTGGAAGTTCAGGCAATGTATGGGTACGGAGGGATTATGATTCAGTCGGCTCTCGTGACACCAGACAACTAACCCCTATCCAGTTTCAACTTCATCCATTAGCAGATGGTGTAGTTATGGTAACGTATCGTATTCATGATGAAATCCGAGAGATGAACACGCTACGCAGCTCCATTTGGAAGCAATTTGACGGAAAATGGAGGATGGTATTTCACCAAGGAACTCCTACAAACTCCATAGAATGAGTGGGGTTTGTAGTGAGTCTACTTAGCATGGTACCGAAGTATAATGTACTTATACCGATCGTTTTAAACCAAGTGCCAGAATCTCCTCATCATGACGAACGAGAACGGATCGAATGTATTTGAGCCGTTCCTGCGTATCAATTCCTTCCTGCTCAATACGGGTCACTTTTTGGTCAAATAAGGCAGCCACTTGATCTACCTTCACTTCAAGATTGTGAGTGCCTTGTTTTAGGCTGTCTACTGTGTGATTAAATTGATCCATCCGCTGTTCTAATTTGTCTACTTTGCCTTCTAGGCTGTCCATTCGTTGTTCTAGGTTGTCTACTTTGCTTTCAAGCTTGTCCATTCGTTGCTCTAAGCCATCCATCCTACTTTCAATCCGGTCCAAGCGATCTTCTATATTACCAACTCTCTTATCTAACCCATCTATCTTAGCATTCATGATTAATTGTTGATCATAGATGGCTCTCACCATCATCGTAAGTTCTTTTAATTGCTCTTCCATCGACTCACCTCTTTTTCCATATACAGACAATATATCAGGTAAGCAGACATAAATAAAGATATTATTCCTACTATTTCGCCAAAACAAATCAAAAAAGCTCAGCATCTACTAATAGACACTGAGCTTCTCTCTACAAACATTTCCTAGCCTAATAGAGCTTTTTTAGCCGCTTCGATAGCCGCTTCGTAGTTCGGATGATCTGTAGCCTCTGGAACATACTCCACATAGGTTACTTTATCATTGCGGTCAACTACAAAAACTCCACGTGCTAATAGGCGAAGTTCCTTGATAAGCATGCCATAAGCAGTACCAAATGAAGCATCACGATAGTCAGAGACTGTTTGCACTTGTTCGATGCCAGCCGCCGCACACCAGCGCTTCTGAGCAAATGGAAGATCCATGCTCACTGTTAGTATTACAGCGTTATCTAATTGAGCCGCTGCTTCATTGAAGCGACGAGTTTGTGCATCACATACTCCTGTGTCTACAGAAGGAACCACGCTGATCAGACGAACTTGTCCAGCTGAACTAGCGAGAGTTACTGGGGATAAATCATTTGCAAGCACGGTAAAATCTGGGGCTTGATCGCCCACTTTCACCTCAGGTCCTACTAGAGTAACAGAACACCCTTTAAAGGTAATTGCTCCTTGACGCTCTTGTGCCATTATGTATTTCCTCCTTAATAAGGTTACAAGCCTAATCTTACCATATTCTCAGCACCAACGTAGGATTTCCACTTACTTTCATTTTCTGCTATCATTTCATCTAAAGGTTTCGATAGGAGGTCTACAACATGAAAGTTCACATATCCGACTTAGCCGCGGCAAAATTACTTTATATTCTATATCAAGAACATGCAGACGAATCGCTCGCATTTCGCGTCATGTCGCATACATCAGGTTGCGGCACTCCATCTTTTGCCATCGACCTGACAGAAATATTACCTCACTTCGAATCCATGAAAATAAAAGATATCCCCTTTACTTGGATTCCTGCTGAGCGTGCTTGGATGGATGGACTCATCATCGATTTCAATCGGGAAAACGGAAAATTTATTGTTGCGCATCCTAATCCACCGTTTCAATCCCAATGTCAACTTAGTTAATGTCCTACTACAGCCAGCCTAGGAGGAAATAGATGTGAATACGACAAAATGGCTCCTGACATTCTCTCTATCCCTAATTCTGCTCCTCCTTCTCATCATAGGCTATTTCTATCTCAAGGTATCTCAATACGATGATACCCCTACCCAGTCATCGCACGCAGATGCTGGGGTTGTGCTAGGAGCCGCATTATGGAATGGGAAGCCAAGCCCCGCATTAGTCGAGCGCTTAGAGATGGCAGTAAAACTATACGATGATAAAAAAGTAGAATATCTCATTGTTTCCGGTGGATTAGAGAAAGAAGGGGTAACGGAAGCACTTGCCATGAAAGAGTATCTGGTACAAAAAAAAGTTCCGCAAGAACGAATTTTGCTAGAAGATCAATCCTCAAACACGCAGCAAAATCTAGAGAATACTAAAAAGTTACTAGCAGGCACCCAGATCGATCACATTGTCATTATTACACATGACTACCATATGACACGGGCTTTGCAATATGCTGAGCAAACCGGATTAAAAGATTCGCTCATCGCCCCTGTCCATTCCGAAGTTTTGTTTTTGCCCTATCATAAAACGAGAGAAAGCCTCGCTTTAATCAAACAATCACTTAGTTTTTAACTGATTAACGAGTTCTCTTAAAACTTCATCCAATATGACGATCTCAATCGGTTTAAACAAAACGGATGAGTCCTGCTCGATTTTTTCTTTCACCGCAGATACATCTTGACGGGTTTGCTGGACATCAATTCCCATCCAAGGATTCGGATAATAAGCCAATTTTTGCAACCCCAAATCAAACATTTTTCGAGCGCCACCTATGTTTTCATTACGATGATGAAAAAGCCCGACTGCAATTTGAAGCAGTCCCTGATAAAATGGCTCCCGCGCTTCTTCCATCCACAAATCCTCTAGTAATTCATGGCACTCGAAGTAATCTCTCGTCTCGTGAAATTCATATAAAAAACGAACATAGAGATCAGGATATAGACAAGGCTCTTGGTTCATCTGACAAGCTCCTCTACTCATGTTACAATGATGGGAAATAGTTAAATTAGAAAGGAAGTATTCTCCTAATGGATCGACATATACCATCCGAAGAAAATCTCATTTGGGTTGTAGACGAAATCAAATCTAGCTTAAAACTGGTAAATGCAGCCCTCATCTCTCCAGAAGACTTTCGACTCCCTCATTTCGAGGACCTCCTTGAAATCTATCAATTGATTCAAAAGAAACAAGGGCAGCTTACAATGATGGAAATCGAAGGGATCTTAGAAGAACTTCGAGATATGAAGAAAAATAGTTAAATCAAAAAACGATGACGCTCTTAAAGCATCATCGTTTTTTGATATTATGTAGCTTGACAACATTCAGGGAAGTGAGTTTGTAGTGCATCAGGAAGTAGAACGCTTTTTCTGGTACCTAAGTCGATGGTAACAGAAACAACCTGCGCATCTGCAACAAGCTCACCATCTTGATTGTAAATTTCATGTTTCAGTACAAAACTGGTCTTTCCCTTCCGAAGTGGTTCTGTGGATATCGTAAGATGCTGTCCTAACTTTGCCTCTTTGCGATAGTTGATGTTAATATTTACAGATACCGTTCCCACGTTCATCTCTGTAAATACATCAAAAGGCAATCCAACTTTGTTGTACCAGTCTTCTCGACTCCACTCCATGTACTCCAGATATTTTGCATTATTTACATGGCCCATGGCATCAATTTCAGTAGGACGTACTTCGATCTCAATGTGTGTTTTCACAGTCAAAGCCCCTTCCTTAAAAATATATCCTGATTGGAAAAGAAGCTATACCATTCATAAACAAAAGATTTTATTCTCAAATTTATTCCATTTTATCATAACTGATCTGCCCTAAATGAGCAATTTTTTATATTTAAGTGTTGACTAGATAATGTAACGATGGTAAGATTTTATATGTTGCTCCAAAATGATTTATATGAATATCGGGATGTGGCTCAGCTTGGTAGAGCACCTGGTTTGGGACCAGGGGGTCGCACGTTCGAATCGTGTCATCCCGACCAATGAAAACCTTCTCTAGACTAGAGAAGGTTTTTTTATTTTTCTCACCTCCTTGACACGAACAAATATTCGGGTATGATTAAGATATAAATAAGAACATTTGTTCTGGAGTGTGATAAAAATGAACATACATAAAGTTTCGGATCCTGTACAACGCACTTTCCAAAATCACCACACATCATCTATGTTTAGCTTAGAACACACCATCGAACTAATCGATCGAATTCAAAAAGCATACGAAAACAACAGCCCTATTCTTCTAGTCTACCGTACACCTTTTGGTCATCGACAGTTTTGCGGCTTCGTCGATCGCATCGAACCCGACGATCGTACGATCCACCTATTTAATGGCAGTATAAAGAGAAAAATCGACTTAACAAGCATGGTTACGTTGGAGTTAGTGTAGGAGAATAAAATCGATTAGACCTCCTCATTATAGAGGAGGTTTCAGACTGCAGACAAACCTCTTCTGAACAACAAGTTTAGAAGAGGTTTTTGTGTGAATTGACTCAAATATCGTTTATGGCGATGGTTTCTC
>NZ_SLXV01000019.1 GCF_004341445.1 Baia soyae | reverse complement strand
CAAGTTAGCCACCTCTTTTTTGGCGTTTGTATATCTGGCTTCCATTTTTAGACTGGCTCAGTGAGATAGAAAATAGTTTTAAGACACACCCTAATCTCTACTCTCTCTTTATTCTTTTCTTCCTTGTGTATCTCTAACATTCTAGTTTCAAAAATTCGCTTTGAGGAAATTTAATAATTGGCTCTATTCCTTATTGAGCATTTGGATAATACTATTATTAAATGATAGAACTATGTATTTGTAAAGGACATATGTCCTCAGTTATCGTCCGCATTATCCCCTTAACTATTTGTTTAGCACAGAATATAAAAAAATTGCCTCCTCAAATCAATCATTGAGAAGGCAATCTATTAAACTACTTCCCATCCTCTTTCTTCGAAAAGAAGTGCTTCAACGCCTCATACACTTGTCCTTTTTCTTTAATAACATAGTATAGGAACTTCTCATCTTTAACGTGTCGGTAAGCGTTCATGAGTGTTGAGTGTCTATTGTATTGGTTGACCTCTCCGTAGCCGAAGATGTTGGAGTGTTTCATGAGTTCTTGGACGAGGCCAATGCATTTTTGGTTGTCGCTGGTGAGGTTGTCGCCGTCGGAGAAGTGGAAGGAATAGATGTTGAATTGGGCTGGAGGATAACGGGAGTCGATGATTTCAAGGGCTTTACGGTAGGCAGAGGAACAGATGGTGCCTCCGCTTTCTCCTTTGGTGAAGAAATGCTCTTCGCTGACTTCCTTGGCTTCGGTATGATGGGCAATGAAGACGATTTCTACTTTTTCATATTTGGTTCGTAGGAAGCGGACCATCCAGAAAAAGAAGCTCCGGGCGACGTACTTTTCAAACATGCCCATCGAGCCGGAGGTATCCATCATAGCCATCACAACAGCGTTGGAATGTGGGATCGTGATTTCTTCCCATGTCTTATATCGTAGATCATCAATTGAGATTTTGGGCTTTCCTTTGTTACCCAGTCTACCGTTTCGGCGAATGGCTTCTAAGAGGGTTCGCTTCTTAGCAATGTTTCCAGAAAGGCCTGTTTTGCGAATATCGTTGAACCGGGTATCTTCTACGGTGATGGAGTCCATTTCCTTCTGCAGTAAATGAGGAAGTTCCATTTCTGCAAAGAGGATATTTTCTAGTTCTTCCATGGATATTTCGGCTTCATAGTAGTCTCCGCCTGCTTGCTCTCCTGCTCCTTGCCCCTTGCCTGATCCTTTTTGTGGCTCACCATCTTTTGCTACGACATCTCCTACTTGCGTGTCACCTTGGCCTTGACCCATCTGTTTACTCTTGTTGTGATTGAAACGAAAACGATACTCTTCCATGGAGCGGATCGGGACTTTTACGACTTGTTTGCCATCGGATAAAACGATACTTTCTTCGCTTACGAGGTCAGGTAAATTTTTCTTGATCGCTTCTTTTACTTTCTCTTGATGCCGAAGCTGGTCTTGATCCCCTTTGCGATGCAGGGACCAATCCTCCTCTGATACAAGCATAAATTCACCTCCCACTATCCCGCTGGTTGCTGGCTAACGGTTTAACAAACTACCGACGTATCGTAGGAGTCCATTGGCACTAGCAGGGGTATATCCATAATCTTCGACTAGGCGGGCAATCACTTCATTCATCCGTTTTAGTTGCCCTTCATCTGGAGTTTTAGCAGATGTGGTGATTTTGACGATATCTTTTAAATCGATAAATAGTTTCTTTTGAATAGCTTCTCTGAGACGTTCATGGCTGTTGTAATCAAAACGTTTCCCTTTACGAGCATAGGCAGATAAGCGGATTAGGATCTCTTCACGGAACGCTTTTTTGGCATTTTCGGAGATTCCAATTTGTTCTTCAATGGAACGCATCAGCTTTTCATCTGGCTCCATCTCTTCGCCAGTAAGAGGGTCCTTGATCTTATGCCAGTTGCAGTACGCTTCGACATTATCGAGGTAGTTGTCCATCAGGGCTTTTGCTGATTCTTCATAGGAGTAGACAAATGCCTTTTGTACCTCTTTCTTCGCGATATCATCGTACTCTTTTCGTGCTAGGGCGATGAAGTTGAGATAACGTTCGCGTTGTTCAGGGGTAATCGATGGATGCTGATCTAAGCCATCTTTCAGGGAGCGAAGGATATCTAAAGCATTGATGTAATCAGCATCGGTGCGAATAAGGGCACTTGAAATACGGTTAATGACATAACGGGGGTCAATTCCGTTTAATCCTTCGTCGTGGAATTCGCTTTTCAGCTCTTCTACATCAATATCTTTAATGCCCTCTAAGGGTTCGCCATCGTAGAGACGCATTTTTTGGATGAGATCCATTCCTTGCCTTTTGGAATCTTTTAATCTAGTTAGGATGGAAAATACAGCAGCGGTACGAAGGGAGTGTGGTGCGATGTGTATATGGGATAGATCAGATTGTTTGATCAGTTTTTCATAGATTTTTTCTTCTTCAGAGACTTGCAAATTATACGGGATCGGCATCACAATAATCCGTGAATGAAGCGCTTCATTTCGCTTGTTTGCAATAAAGTTCCGGTACTCTGTTTCATTGGTGTGAGCGATGATTAGTTCATCTGCGGAGATAAGAGCAAAACGCCCTGCTTTAAAATTACCTTCTTGGGTGAGTGATAGTAGATTCCATAAGAATTTCTCGTCACATTTTAGCATCTCTTGGAATTCCATCAGTCCACGATTTGCTTTATTCAACTCTCCATCAAAACGATAGGCACGTGGATCTGATTCGGAGCCGTATTCGGTAATCGTCGCAAAGTCAATCGAACCTGTTAAGTCAGCAATATCTTGCGATTTAGGGTCAGATGGGCTAAAGGTTCCAATCCCTACCCGCTCATCTTCCGATAAAAAGACTCTTTCTACTACCATATCTTCAATCCGTCCATTGTACTCATCCCGCAGGCGTTGACGACAAGACGGACATACATTTCCTTCTATACGAATCCCTAACTCTTTTTCAAACTCTGAACGTACTTCTTTGGGAATAAGATTTAATGGTTCTTCATGCATTGGGCATCCCTTAATCGCATAAATGGCACCTTCATCTGTTCGCGAATACTCTTCTAGTCCCTTTTTGATCATCGCTACTAGAGTTGATTTCCCTCCGCTGACAGGACCCATTAAAAGTAAGATTCGCTTTCTAACATCCAGACGACGAGCAGCAGAGTGAAAATACTCTTCGACAAGGCGTTCAATAGCATAATCCAATCCAAAAATTTCCCCACTAAAAAATAGATATTTTTTGTTTCCATTGGCGTCTGTTTCAATTCCAGCCCTACGAATCATGTCATAGACACGTGAGTGAGCCGTTTGGGTAACTTGAGGATTTTGCTTTACAATCTCCAGATATTCCGTAAATGTCCCTTCCCACAACAGCTTCTTTTCTTGTTCTCGGTGATCTGCGAGACGCTTTAAAATATCCATAGAAGTCCCCTCTCCCTCTATCCAGCTTCACCCAAACCAATCGGTCTGAGTATCTAACATTTATCTGTCCCATGACATCATACGCATCATAACTCTAGCAATATCCATAAAAAAGAAATGAGAGTTCTAGTATATGCTAGTAGGAGGTACAAGTTGCGTAAGCTCATTAGAATAAGAACAAATTGGGGGTTCACATCACTCGTAATAAAGGGTGGATAAATGGACAGGAAAAGATAATACGTATTAATATTATACAATAATACAAAGATTAAAACAATTTAAAGGGTAAGAAAACACGCCTCCATATAGAAAAAAGACTTGATCTCATGCGTGATCAAGTCAGTCCAGTGTTCAAACAGGAAACTGCCCTAGTTTCTCCTACGTATATTGCAAATTGATTGTCATCAATATATTCAAACACATCGTTGCTGCTGAGAAAGTAAATAGAATTGCTGCGGTAAGATTCACCTTTTTTTCTTCCTTATTCTGAACAAATTTTATCCAAAACATTGTAGCGAGTAATGCGAGAAAGGCGGCAATGACGTAAGATAACCAAAATGGATGTATATCTACAAAGAGCAGAAAGAACATAAGAACAATCGATAGCAGGACTGACGTAAAGAAAATCATAGGTTTCACTATTTTCATCCAAATCCCCCATCTTACTTTTCATTGTATTCTCTCTTCATTATACATGATGCAAGAGTCTCCTATCTCGAACTTCTCAGTCATATCTCCTGACTTATCTCCAGTCGACACTAACATTTTCTTTTTTATACTTCTTTAACAGTGGCTTTAGATCACCATACATGGAGAGTGCTGTTATCGCTGCATAAATCAGTAGCATCAAACCGCTCATGATGGGCAATACGGTCCATTCGAATACAGAGTGCCCAAGTGTTGTTTGGACAAAAATGAGTATGATGGAAATCGTCCAAGCAATACTTCCCATATGAATAAGTTGTCTCGCTTTCTTCTTAGTGATTTGCATCCACTCTGTCAACCAACCAAGTAGCGGGAGGGTCTGCAAGGCGTGGAAGCTAAGTCCATGAAGAACAATTAGGTTACCAGCACTACCGGTAAAGCGGCTTTGCACGATACTCATCCAAGCACCTGCAGCAAAGGCAAATAGGAGCGAAATAAATGCATAACGTATGCCTAGTACAACGAGCGGTCGTTCATGAGATTTCTTTTGGCGGAAATATGGGATAGCAAGAAGTAAGGACACCACGATCATCAATACCGCATCAATTCCGAACAAATAACCAACGATCATATCAAACGTTTCATTCACTTGTGAAAATCGAGGATTAATGCCCCGAAGGTGCTGAATGGTTTCCGCTCCATAGACGTAGAGGAGATCGATGATAAAGAACCAACGAACCGCCTTCCGCTTCCCAGGGCTAAGTCCAGAAAGCGATAGGATAGCTGCGAGAGACAAGGTAAACATACCAATTGCTGCATCAAATGAGAAGGCACTCCATGCATTTCCTTCTGGTAAGACGACGGCCCCATTGATGGCGATGTAGATAACGATTCCAAAGGAAAGCAAGAACCCAAGCAGACCGACCATTACTAAAATCTTTTCCCCTTCGAACAATTTACTCTCTTGTACATGATCTATTTTATGACTTCTCATAATCCATCATCCCTTTTTGTTTATTTATTGATTGATTGATCAATTACGAATGCAGAAAGTTATTTTGTCTGTTGTAATGCATGGATGGTTTCCCAAATTCCCTCTTGAAAAGACGTTGCACGTACAGGGCCGACCATCTTCTCGTATTTCTCTCCACTCAAAACAAGCGGTTCTTCTGTTAAATATAACATTTCCACGATTTCTTTCATGACTGGCACAACTAATCCGAGTACAGACAATCCCCATCGACCGAGCGGAATGACGGATTTAGAGTTTCCACTTGCCTGCTGTGCGATTCGTACGATTTCCTTACCTGAAATTTGACCACCACCAGGGATATTCCAGTTCTCCTTACCGTATGCTTCTTCTTTAGAGGCAAGCTCCACAATCATGAACGCTGCATCTGGCAAGTAAACGTATTCTCTAGGGACATGCATGTTGCCGATAAAAAATGTCATGCTTTTGCCGTCTGCGATATCTTTAATGGTGGAGCCTAAGTAGGATGCCTCGTTTGCTGTTGGGCCGTAGTAATCAGGTAGTCGGACGATCATGACTTGGGTGTTGCTCCATTTGTTGTCAAAAAGCATCTGTTCGAAAGCTAGTCTTGTCTTCCCTTTTCGGGTATGTGGTTGTTTCGGATGGTCTTCTGAAATTCGATCCATCTGTCTTTTTCCATATGGGTAAATCCCATCGACTGCAACTACCTTTATACCTAATTGATTAGCCGCTTCCATCACAGATTCCCCTAACGGAATCAACTTCGTCTCCATTTCGTGATAAGGTACATTTGCACAATGGAACAAAACATCTGCACCTTCTGCCGCTTTTACGATGTCAGCTGGATTAAAAGCATCGCCTGTTGCAAGCGTGATCTTCTCCGAATGACTGATACCATCCTTCAGTTGCTTTAGCTTTGGAAGGGATCTTCCGAAGGCTACTGTCTCAATTCCTCTTTTTGCTAGTTCTTCCGTAATAACTGCTCCAGTACCACCAGTTGCTCCTACCACAATTGCTTTTTTCATCATGTTCACCTGTCCTTTGTTTTTTGTAATTGATCAATCACTAACTCTTGTTCATAACATATCACTTTGTTATTGATTGGTCAATAACAAATTTTAAAAAATCTTATTATCTTTATTTCCCCATCAATTCCGGCATGTTGAGCGCTGATGAAATGTTACACAGCATCCCCCGTGCTAGAAACAACATCGTCCGTTCCTGAGGATTCGGAATGCCAGCATTATCAAAGGCATCTAACACAATACGATGAACTTCACCAAATCCTTTTCGCATTGCTTCCCGAATCGAGTCTTCCTGAATCGTCTGTGCCTGCATTTGAAGCAGGGTTTCATTCCGATATGAGTCTAATATGTCTTCATATGCTCGAATAAGGTCGGGTTCCAGTTGTTCAGACAATCCGGATTCCAAGACTTTGTGAAAAGAATCGATTACCCGTGTCCAGGATACTTCCAATGCTGCTAGTAGTAAGGCTTCTTTGGTAGAAAAGAAACGAAAGATATATGGTTGTGATATTTTAGCTCTTTGTGCGACTTGTGCCGTCGTTGCTCGATAATATCCAACCTCTGCGAATACCTCAATAGCCGCGGAGATGATTTCCTCTTTTCGATTTACTGAAGCTGTATCTGATTTTCCCATTGATTTACTCCCTCTTTTCTTGTTAGTGATTCATCAATTACTTACAGTATATACGAATTCATTCATCAATGATACAGTGTGATGGTAATTTTTTGCCGGAAGATGCTAGGGGCGGTAATTCTGCCCCTTTCTCTTACTTCATCTCTGGAAATCCAATCTGACGAAAAGCCTCATACGTTACAATCGCCACAGAGTTGGACAAGTTTAACGAGCGCCTCACAGGCAACATAGGGATCCGAATCAACGTATCTCGATTCGCCTCTAAAATTTCGCTATCCAACCCCTTTGTCTCTTTGCCAAACACAAAAAAATCGCCTTCACGATATGTAAAGTCTGTATACCAGCTCGAACCTTTTGTAGTCGAACAAAAGAAGCGAGCATCTGGATATTTCCGCTTGAGATCGGCAAAGGAATCATGATATTCGACCCCTAAGTCGTCCCAATAATCTAATCCAGCACGTTTTAATTTCGCGTTATCAATCTCAAAACCAAGCGGTTTAACCAAATGGAGCTTGGCCCCTGTAACCGCACAAGTGCGAGCAATATTCCCTGTATTTTGAGGGATCTCAGGTTCAACGAGTACAATATGAAATGACATTAGGCATCCCTTTCCATCTGAAAACAATTCTTCCCTATTGTACGAAAGGAATGCCTAATCCACAAGTTAATAGACAATATGGAAAAATGCATACCTCGTTCTAGGGGTCCAGCCTGGTGAATCCAGGTATCGCCATGGCCGGAAGGCACTTGGATACGTCTGCGCATGTACAAGTGGTTCGCCATTTTCATCAAAGCCAGTCACGATCGTATTATGGTTCCATTTCCCATCTCCTTCCCAATCATAGCAAATGACATCCCCTAGCTCGAGTTGTCTGGCCTCTTGCCTCATTTGAACGCGTTTACTCTCTCTTAGATACCAATATAAACTGTGAGCTACTGCCCAACTATCACTCCAACGATCATTTTTCCCTCCTCTATGCATGTACCACCAACCTTTTTGGGGATTCCCTTGACCTTCCATCGGAAAATGGCCTGCATACAAGCACTGCGAGATAAAATTGGTACAGTTATCCGTAAACACTAAATAGGCTGGGTTATTATTGTTCCAATGTTGTTTCGCATAGGCTACTGCTTGTTCACGTACATACGTCGATACTTCCATTGGCATAAAAAACTCCCCTCTCTCAGAAACAGAGTATGAGGGGAGAAAAGAAAAAAGCACGCTTTCATATTGATTTTCAAAAGATTAATCTTTATATTCACGAAAGCCTTCTAATTGTAACAGGTTTTTTTTGATTTCCAAGCCACCACCGTATCCCACAAGGGATCCGTTTGCACCGATCACTCGATGGCAAGGTACGATAATGGAAATTGGATTTTTATTATTTGCTCCGCCTACTGCTCGAACTGCTTTTGGAGCTCCAATCGCCTCTGCAACTTCTTTATAAGATGCGACAGTCCCGTATGGAATCTGGCATAATTGCCGATATACGAGCTGTTGAAAGGGAGTACCTGTGAGATCTAGGGGCAAATCAAACTCTTTACGTTTCCGGTCAAAATACTCTAGCAATTGGGTTAGGGCTGGAGTACATGCCTGCTCATTCTCCTCGAAGTGAGTAGAACGGGCTTGCTTACTCGCCCAAATTCGCAAACCGAAAATAGGATCCTCTTTCTTCGGAAAGTCAAGATAACAAAGCCCCTGCTGAGACACCGCCACAGTCATAACACCCACTTGGGATTTCAATGTACTCCAAGCGATAATGGGCTGGCACTGGTTCACAAATAGATCCCCCTTTTGATCATACCAATACAATTCATATTACGATCATACCTCTTTCTGCACAGTAGGTGAGCATGTAATGATTGTCAATTTTTATAACGAATAGTCATGGTAATCTTCTTTGGTTTTTGGGGAGGTAGCTGATTTCTGAATTCGTTCTAAACCTAAGCGAATTTCCCGAAGAACCTCTTCATCCTGCTCTTTATCAAATGCTTGATTCAATATCTCTTCTATCTCCGCACCACCGATCTTGCTCAACGCCCAAGCGCTCATCCCGCGAATCACAGGACGAGGGTCTTGTCCCAATAGATCCTTCAATAATGGAATGGCTGATCGGTCTTGAAAATGAGCAAGTGCGATAATCGCATTTCGTTGGATCGGCTTTTTCCCCCGCCATGAGCCCGACATATATCCATATTTCTCTTTAAACTCACGATTACTCATGGTGAGGAGTGGTTGCAAGAGAGGCTTCACCAATTCAGGATCCGGCTCAAATTCAGTGTGATGAGTAAAGTTGCGCTTTCGATTCTTCGGACAAACCGTTTGACACGTATCACATCCGTAGAGTCGATTTCCGATCTTTTCGCGATAGAACTCATCTATAGATCCTTTGGTTTGTGTGAGAAACGCAATACATTTTGTCGAGTCTAGTTGTCCCGGTTCTACTAAGGCACCTGTGGGACAAACATCTAAACATAACGTACAATCGCCACAACCATCTAAAACAGAATCATCCGGAGGGAGATACAAGTCTGTAATCATCTCTCCTAGATAGATCCAAGAGCCAAATTCCTCGGTGAGGATCGAAGTGTTTTTCGCACTCCAACCAATCCCGGCACGTTCTGCTACGGCTCGATCCGATAGTGCACCTGTATCGACCATCGACTGTGTTCGAGCAGTAGGGACCAATTCAAGCAGATACGCTTCTAACTGGGCCAATTTTTCTCGCAGGACATCATGGTAATCCTGCCCCCATGACGCCCTAGCAAAAATCCCCCGGTACGCTCCAGGCTCAGAACGAGGGGGATTGCTCATCTTGGAGGGGTAGGCGATCGCAATGGCAATAATTGATTTCGCTTCTGGTAGTGTGAGGGTAGGAATCGTACGCAGATTGAGGTCCGGCTCTTCAAAACCAGATTCGTAGCCTGATTCTCGATGTTGAACGAGCTTTTGTTTTAACTCAACAAAGGGATCTGCTGTAGTAAAGCCGATTTTGTCTATGCCGATCTCGTTTGCTTTTTCAATCAATTTTTGTTTCAGTTCCATTGCGTTCATCTAGTCCACCTCCTTTTCTAATTATGTAATACTGGTTAAGCTCTAGGAACCGCAGCTCGGGCTAGTTCGTCACAGCGATTGTTTAGTTCTACGTTGCTGTGACCCTTCACTTTGATAAACTCTACGTCGTGTTTCCGTGTAAGGGCAAGTAATTCTCGCCATAGATCGGGGTTCTTCTTGAAGCCCTCGCGCTCCCATTTGACATACCACTTTTGATGGAAGCAGTTCACGATATAGGCACTGTCGGAGTGAATTTTTACCTTACATTTCGTTTTTAATAGCTTAAGCGATTCGATAACGGCTTGTAATTCCATACGGTTATTGGTGGTGTCAGGGTCTCCACCTGAGATTTCTTTACGATGTTCGCCATATAGTAGAACGGCAGCCCATCCCCCCGGACCGGGATTATAAGAACATGCTCCATCTGTATAAACAATTACTTCTTTCACTGATTTTCATCCCCTTGTAGAAGCATGTAATAGGCATCCCGAATCTGCTGGAAATCGCTCCATGCATCTTTCTTCGCAGACGGGTTTCGTAATAGGTACGCAGGATGTAGAGTAGGCATAAAACGAACCCCTTTTCGCTCGATCCATCGCCCTCTCACTTGTGTAATTCGCGCCTTAGGGTCAATGATCGCCCGCGTAGGTGCAGAACCTAAGAGAACAATTAATTTGGGGCGTATTAACTGAAACTGTTGTCGCAGGATATGGATACAAGTAGACATCTCTTCTGGTTCAGGCGTGCGGTTTCCAGGAGGTCGGCATTTGACAATATTGGTGATATAAATCTGCTCTCTGGGAATTTCAGCAGCTTCTAGAATTTTACTTAATAATTGTCCAGCTTTTCCTACAAAGGGTCTTCCCAAACGATCCTCATCCGCGCCAGGCCCTTCTCCTACTAGCATTAAGGGAGAAGATGGATTTCCTTCCCCTATGACAACCTGGGACCTCCCTTGTGCATGTAGGGGGCACATCTGACATTGACAGTATTTTTCATACAGCTCCACTAAGGACATCCTTACGTATCTCCTTTTCTGTTCGCGTCTAATAAACCCTCTATTCTCTTCAAATATTTCTGGGCATATAAAGAAAACTACCCAACCAAATGAGTAGTTTTTTGTGTGGTCGGGATGACACGATTCGAACGTGCGACCCCCTGGTCCCAAACCAGGTGCTCTACCAAGCTGAGCCACATCCCGATATTCAACTATATAATCGCTTAATGACAAGAAATAATATAGCATACATTACATGAAATGGTCAACATCTTTTTGAAAAACAAAGCCCTCTTGATCGAGAGGGCTTTTGTTTCTACTTTATCGAATAGACTCTTCGTCATTTACTACAGTAGCCCGTTTTTCGTCTACCAACTGAGCTAATTTATGAATTGTGACAAATTCAAATAGCTCACGAATCGAGAACGCGACACAACATGTTTCACTGATCTGTGTTACGATTTGGGCGGCTTTCAGAGAATGGCCTCCCAGATCAAAGAAACTGTCCGTTACACTAATGTTTTCTGTCTTTAAAATCTCTTTCCAAATCGCCAAGATCTCTTCCTCTGTTTGACTTTCAGGTAAGATAAACTCCCGCTCGTGAAAGATGGTGTAGGGCTCTGGCAACGCGTTTTTATCCATTTTACCGCTTGTCATAAGGGGCATTTGAGTTACGAAAACGTATTGCTGAGGAACCATATAATCAGGCATAAATTGTTTTAAGAAGCGTTCCAATTGACTAGAGTCAACATAATCCCAAGCATTTGCTGAATCAAGTGGGTGCTCCACCCAAACGCTCGGATCCCAGTACTCTCCGATTCCTTCTTCCAAGTCAATCCGGACAGGTGCTAGAGCTTTCTCTACCTTATAAGATCCACTTTTTTCAAAGGTAGTACCCGCCCATCTTTGCCAATCTGCAACACTTGCCTTAACATACTGGGACTTATGCGCAATCTGAAGGATTTTTCCTCCCACACGCTCATGCGAACGCAACCAGTTATCCACTGGGTATCCATCTTCCCGCCGCAGCTCACAATAGGAAGCAAAATCGAGATCTGGGTACTCATTTTTACCTGTTGGGCGAACGGGAACAATCAAACGTTGTAATCCATGCCCATGAGCAAGCATTTTAAACGCTTTTACTACTAATGTGGCAAGTCCCTTTCCTTGGCATTCTTTATCCACCACTCCCGCGAGAACAAGTAGCGTATTCGGTTTCTGACCTTTTTTGGCATCCGTAAATCCTTTTATTAAAGCCTCATCCCAGCCTTGTGGTAGATGCTCCTGAGTTCCATCCCAGTAAATCGGAATCGCATTCCCAACCGCTACCACCTTCCCTAAGCCATCGACCAGAGCGAGTTGGTATTCGGCAAACTGAGTAAAAATCTGTGGCCAGTATTCCCGCAGGACTTCTTCTCCAGTAAAGTATTCGGGCCATGCCGTAAAATGAAGCTCGTTCATTCGGTCTTGTAGAGTAGGGATTTGCGAAAGGGTATATAACTTTAGCCCTTCCCCATCCATTTGAAGAACAGGACTCTCCGATTTCATCTCCACATAAGCCACAAGTCCATCCATTCGTTCATCTTTCCTATGAATGACTGCACACTTACTTACATACTCGTGTGAAGCTAGCCAACTCTCTACTTCTTCTAGCTCGACCCGGTTCCCTCGCACTTTTACTTGATGATCGATACGACCTAAGTAGATGATATTTCCATCTTCTAAATACTTCGCAACATCACCTGTTTTATATAATCGGGCGTCTGCATCCGAATTAAACGGATTAGGTACAAAGCACTGATCCGTCATGGCTGGATCATGGAGATACCCGCGTGCAAGCCCCGGAGAAGCGATATAGATTTCACCAGGCACTCCAACTGGTACCGGATTCATATATTCATCGAGCACATACACTTTCACATTGTGAATCGGTCTACCGATCGGAACCACGTTTCCTGAAAAAGGCTCCTCACAATCAAAGGTAATCGCATCTACCGTTATTTCCGTCGGTCCATAGTGGTTACTTAGATGACAAGAAAACTGACTCTTAAATTGATCACATAATTCGCGGGTAAGTAGAGCCCCTCCACAAATTACATAACGAAGGGATGGCAATTCTCCAAAATCTCCATTTTTCCTTGCCGTTACAAATGCTTCTAATAGAACAGGCACAAACTGAAGAATCGTGATCTGATGTTTCTCTACCAATTTCCCAATAGAAGCTGGATTTTTACGCTCCTCAGGCTCAGGAATCACTACCTTCGCACCTTGCGTCAGAGGCCACAATATTTCAAGTAGCGATGCATCAAACGTATAAGGGGTCATAAACAACGTTGCATCTGAATCAGAAAGTGGATACTTGCTTTGACTCCATTCAAATAGATTGATTACACCGCGATGCTCGATTTCGATTCCTTTTGGCATGCCTGTCGTACCAGAAGTAAATAAAACATAGGCTAACATGCTAGAGGATACTGAAAGATTTAGATTCGTATTCGGTTGCTTATCGATTAGCGGACCATCCACATCCAGTTTGATAATGGTACCTTGAAATGCTAGATCGCCCCTCACATATTGGCTCTCTGTAATGATCACATCAATCCCTGCACGTTCAATAATCATCTGCTGGCGACTTATCGGTACTTCTGGGCTAAGTGGTACATATACAGCTCCTGCTTTTAACACAGCGATCAATGACACCATCATGTTACTGGATGGTTCAAACGTAATGCCTACCTTATGTTCTGGTTTGACCCCAAGCTGTGTGATCCAATTAGCTAAGCGATTAGCCTGCTCATTTAGCTCACGATAACTGAGCGTGAGCCCATTCCCATTACATAGGATGGCTGGATTTTCAGGTTTCTTCGCAGCTTGTCTCTCTATCATTTCATGAAGACAGATCGCATCATCGTGGTAGGTCTTCTCTGTCCGATTCCACTCGCTCATCTGTTTCTTCTCTACTTCTGATACCAGTACATACTCTTGAAGCTGTTTTCTTGGCGCATTAACAACCTGCTCCACAAGCCATAGAAACTGTTGTGAAATCCGCTCTGCTGTTGATTTCGTAAACAAATCCGAGTTGTAGTTGAGATTGATTTCAAGCCCACTCTCTAATTCATCAAAAACAAAGGTTAAGTCGAAGCGGGAATTTCTCTCGATGAAATCATACACCCGAAAATTACACTGCAATTCCTCAAACTGAATATGATCCATCAATCGTTGTTTGTTATTTTGTAAGCCGTACATCACAGAAAACAATTTCGTTCGCGACAAGTCTACTTCTGCCTCAATCTGCTCAATGATAAAATTACTCGGATATGCATGATGATCATATGCCTCAATCGAGGTTTGCTTACTATGTGCAAGCAACTGTTCAAAGGTCATATCGGGTTCAATCTTGCAACGTAATGGGAGAGCTGTAGCAAACAAACCTAGCATATTTTCTAGCTTCACATCATCGCGATTGAGAATGGGTGAGCCTACCACAAAATCACGTTGCCCACTTAAACGATGCAACTGCAAATTTAATACAGTAAGCAAAAGCATATTCAACGTAATATCGTTCTGTTGACAAAAATCAGCCATTTGCTTCTGGAGACTTTGATCAAACCTTCCTAGAATCGTTCCCCCATTAAATGTAACCATAGGCGGTCTAGGATAATCTGTGGGCAAATCAAGACCTGGGGGCACACTCGAAATCTGTTTTAACCAATATTTACGTTGATTCTCCAGGTGTCCTTCCCTAACCAATCGATTCATCCACTGTACATAATCCGTATAATCAACCTCAAGCGATGGTAGATCTGGCTCTCTTCCTGTGACATATGCATTATACAGCTCGTTAAATTCTTTCATTAGGTTCATCGAGGATGTTTCATCCCAGATGATATGGTGGCTAGCAAACATATATAAGAACTGTTTACTTGGAAGCTCGACCAACTTAGTGGAAAATAGAGGACCTTTCTCAAAATCAAATATTTGATTCGCATGTGCCTCAGCAAGCTCCTTGATAACCTCGGGAAGCTTATCTTCTGGTACATGGGTATGATCTTCATAGAGATCACAAAGCTTCATTTCTCTACTCGGAGCTATGATTTGCAGAGGAACTCCATTCTTGTTTTTAAAGGTAGTACGTAGCACTGCATGACGCGAGATAAGAGTTTGCCATACCTTTTCAAACGCCTGTAAGTCCATATCACCATAAAACATTAAATCGAAACTAGTATTATAAAATGGATTATTTGGCTCGAAATGGTGCATATACCACTCAGGTAGCTGTACAGGGGCTAACTCATATTCTTCTTGCCTAGGCATGCGTTGCAAAGAAAGATCACGTTTCTCTTCTGAGTCACTCATTTTCGCAACCTCTGTATCAATTACATCCGCTAACTCACTTAGCACTGGAGTAATAAAGATCTGTTGCAAAGTCATCTTAATCTGGAATAGATCACGGATCCGGTTGATTACTTTTACGGCACTAATCGAGTGTCCGCCCAGATGGAAGAAGTTATCATGGACATCGATCTGCTTTAATTCAAGAATGTCCTGCCAGATCAATGCAAGGTCTATCTCGGTTTTCGTGTCTAGCCCCGATACTCCCTGTTTATCTCCTTCGTCAATCTCCCACTCTCTTAAAGCATGACGATCTATCTTTTCACTCGTTAAGAGAGGCATACTCTCAATCCTCGTTGTGAGCGCAGGCACCATATAATAGGGTAAAATCCCTCGTAGATATTCTTGTAAATCACTCGTATCAAGTAACTGTTTGCTCGTATAGAAAGCCACTAACGTATTATCCCCGGCCTCTGTCTGCTTCACGATAACCGCTACCTCATCCACTTGCGGATGGTTACCAATCGCACTCTCGATCTCACCTAGTTCAATCCGAAAGCCGCGCACCTTCACCTGAAAGTCGATGCGACTAAAAAACTCAAGCGATCCATCCGGCAACCAGCGACCTAGATCTCCTGTTCGATAAGCCTGTTCTTCTGTCCAATCCTCTGCAAACGGATTCGAAATAAATTTTTCTTTTGTCAGCTCTTCATTCTTCCAATACCCATTGCCCACTCCAATTCCACTAATCCAAATCTCACCTTTAACTCCTACCGGCGCTAAATGATGATATTGATCTACCACATATAAAGTCATATTGGGTAATGGTTGTCCGATTGGAATACGTTGTTGCTCTGCATCTATCGCACCAGCCATCACATGCTGTGTTACATCGTCCGAGCATTCCGTAGGGCCATAAGCATTAATTAATTTAATGGTTGGATACATATCAAACCAGCTATTTACTAGTTTAATAGGTAACTCTTCACCATTGGCAATCATCCAGCGTAGCAAAGGCAATTGTCGGCTTGCTTTCGTTAAACCTTTGACTGTATCAAGGAATGCAAACAGGAGTGAAGGAACCGTTTCTACTACCGTCACCCCTTCGTTTTGCAAGTGCTCAAACAATAAAGATTGGTCACGAGAAACGTCAAACGAAGCAATCGAGGTTTTCGCTCCTACTAATAAAGCAACGAGGGACTGCCAAACAGAGACATCGAAGCTGATAGAAGCATTTTGTACCACGACATCCTCTGCCCCTAGGTTTAAGCTAGTAACCTTCGAATAAAGATGATTGATCATGCCGTCATGGCGTACAAGTGCTCCCTTTGGTTTACCTGTAGAACCGGATGTATAAATCATGTAAGCAAGATCTACCGATGTGTTAATGGGATTGAGATTATCAGAACTGTACTGGTCTAGATCATTCTTCGTATAGAACCCCTGTTGGTTCGAATATTCCTTCGCTTCATCCAAGCAAATCATGGTTTGCGTAGCCTGATCGGTCTGTAGCGATAATAATCGTTCCACAAAAGCATTCTGGGTAACGATTGCTTTTGATTCGCTATTTTGTAAGATATACGTAATCCGTTCATCTGGAAGATTTGGATCAATCGGAACGTAAGCAGCTCCGCTCTTAAAAATCGCCAACATGCTCGTAATCCAATCGAGATTTCGTTCACTTACCACTGCCACAAATTGATTAACTCCTATCCCTTGTGCGCGAAGTAAGCGTGCCATGCGATTCGCTCGTTCATTTAGTTCCTGGTATGATAATTCTTCTCCTTCAAATCTCACAGCAATACGATCTGGTGTTTTAGCCACCTGTTCCTCAAACAAAGTTTGTACAGGAACATGAATCGGAAACTCTTCTTTATTCGGATGAAACTGCTTCAGGACTTGATTTTTTTCTTCTTCTAACAGCATGTCAATCTCACAAACTTTTTGTTCCGGCCTTTCTACGACTTGCGCAACTAACTGAATAAAATGCCGGCTTAAGCGTTCGATGGTTTCCTTTTGAAACAGCGACGTACCGTATTGGATATAACCATCTATCTTCCCTTCCGTCTGGAACAATTCGAAGACAAAGTCAAATCCCGAATACTGGATATGATCGAGCGACTTTTCAAAAGAAAGTTCAAGGTCTTTATCCACTTCGACCACTAACTGTTTATCTGTACGTAAGGTATGTAATTCAAATACAACATCAAATACTGGATTTCGACTTAGATTCCGTTCAATTCCTAACTCTTCCACGATGCGATCAAAAGGATATTCTTGATTCGCATATAACTCAATCACCGTTTGTTTGACTCGTTTCACAAAGTCCTGAAACAACTCACTTCCGTCTACTTCATTTCGCACAGGCAATGTATTAATAAAGCATCCCACAAGATCGGCTACTTCTGGATGAACTCGACCCGATAACGATGTCCCTACGATAATATCTTTGTTTCGTGTATATTTGGCGAGTAGAACTTGAAACGATGCTAATAGAAACATATATAGACTAACGTCTAGCTTCTCACACGTTTTCTTCAATTTCTCCATCAGCTCACCGTCGATTACAAGCGGAACGGTATCACCATAAAAATCTTGCATCGAGGGTCTTGAAAAGTCCAATGGAAAATTGAGATCAGGCAACTCCCCTGCCAAACGATCTAGCCAAAATTTCCGTTGCTCATCTACTTCGCCTCCTTCTAGCAATTCATTGTGCCAGTGTGCAAAATCACTATACTGAATGGCTAAAGGCGCTAATGGATTAGGCTGTTTATTTGCCAAAGCACGGTAAAGGGTGGCGAACTCGGACATGAAAATATCGATCGCCCAACCATCGGCAATGATGTGGTGTGCCACGAGGAGACACATATGCTCGGACTCGGACAACCTATATAAAGTGGCGCGAATGAGAGGTGCTTCGGTTAAAAGAAATGGTTTATTTAACTCACTAATCACTAACTCCTGTAGGGTTTTCTCCTGCTGAGACATCTCAACAGTGACTGCATCAAAATCAATGTCGGAATAGACTACTTGTATAGGAGCTCCATTTTCTTCACGAAAACAAGTGCGCAATATATCATGGCGATTTACGAGAGTGTTTATGACTTGATGAAAGACCTCTTTATCTAATTGCCCCTTTAGAGTAAATGCAGTAGATACATGCGACATCGCGTTTACCTTCGATGCTTGTACAAACTCCAGCTGTTCTGTAAACCAGAATCGCTTCTGCGTATGTGATAACTCATACTTACTGAGTGTGAGTTCCGTATGGATTGCCATAGTTTTCTCCCTCTTTATCTCTCATTTTTTCATTTTGAATAAATTTACTAATATTCCCTCTTATCAGAGATTTATGATCTACAAAAACACCTTACATATTGGTATAGATCATGGGCTTAATATCTCGATCATGAAACTCCTGTAATATCTCGTGCATGGCTTCCGTAGTCCTAGAAGCATATGGATTGAGAATCGATCCAATCATCGTGCCAGAGTGGGCGATGACCGTACCGCAAACTCCCTTCCGATGATTCAAACTCATGAAAAAATCAAAGTAATCTTTATAAAGCCTTTTCTGATTTATCTCAGCACTAATCGTAGAGATTCTACCAATTTCATCTAAATCTCTACGTGCAATGGCAACTCGAAGGTCCTCAAGTAATCGTTGGAATATCCTCCTTTCCGAATCGATATATTGAGGACTCTTACGATTATGTTGTATGGAATCAACGATCCCACCTGTATCTGCTGCTACAATCATCATCGGGGGCAATTCACCGAGCCTTCCGGCTAAACGTACCTCTCTATGATAAAAGGTGACACACCCTTCATACATGACACCATCACTCGGTTCGATTTGACGCATCACTTCCTCAATCACACTTGGAGTGATAGGAAGACTCAGATATTTAGAAACAGCTCGAATACTTGCGACGATATCTGCAGACGAACTCGCCAATCCTTTCCCCTCTGGTATTTCACTCTGTACCATTAGAAGACCACCCAAGTGTAGGTCAAAACGGCGTAACAAGTACTCGATTGCCACTCTCACTTTCTTCTTATTAGAAGGATAAACACTTATCTCCTTCGTATTTGGATCAGGTAAAAAGGTGGCTTTGGAGTGTAGAGAGATGGGGAGAGTAACGAGAAAATGATTCCCATCAGGTAGCTCCCCCTGTAACAATTCTCCAAAAGTACCTCTTGCCCAATCCACACACAAGGGAGTGCAACTCGCGATCGCTTCCGGCATAACCTAATTTTCCTCTCTAACTTTGTGTGGATAGAACCATGCGATGAATCAACTGCTCCCTTTTACAAGATGCCATCCGTATTTGCTGAGAAACATCATCCAGTTGATCTTTTACTTGTCCTAATGAATCCATACAGTATGAAATATGCTCATTCACCGGTTTCTCACCAGGACCCATCCCATAAAATCGATCTTGCGATAGAAATGATAATGTCGGACTCATCTTAATATCAAACTTTTGATTTACTAGATTGACGAAAGCCTCATGATCATCTCCGATCAACGGAATGATTTCCCCGAGATAATGGTGAGACTCTCTAAACGAGATTGAGTGTTCACGGAATAAATACTCGGCTACATCACTTAGGTAGGAATAGGTTTCCATCAGATGCTTCTTAGCAGATTCCTCATTAATGGCTAACCCATTTAACAGGATGCTGGTCATATTCATTATGTTCGTTAGCTTTGAAATCATCTCACAAGAATGATCTGTACTAATCCCCGAAACCTCAAATGAGTTCGAGAATGGAGTCTTATGTACCGAAAAGGTAAGTGTATCTTTTATCGCTAGTAACTCATCTATCCGGGCTTTCACCCATTCCAGTAGATACGGATTCTTTTTTTGTGGCATTGCGGAAGATCCACCACAAAGTTGATCAGGTAAGGAACATAGCGAAAACTCCATCGAAGACCAGATTTGCAAATCTTGAATCAATCGACTAAGAGTTAGCCCAATGAAGGAACATTCACTAGCGACACGCAAATTCAGATCCCTACTACTAACAGCCGCAATTGAATTCCGATATCTCGTTCTAAAACCTAGTAATTCAGCGGTAATATCGGCATGGATGGGAAGCGTTGTTCCTCCTCCCGAACAAGCTCCTAAAGGTGACTTCATACTCCATTCAAGGAGGCTAGTCAACTGATTGGTGTGATCTAGGAGACTTTCCACGACTGCCATAAGATAGTGCCCAAATGTCCCAGGCAATGCCGTTTGATACTGGCTATAGATCGGAAAGACTGTGTTTGTATGCTTCCTAGCTAGCAACGTCATCGAAGACATCAATCTCCAAAGAGTTTCCATCAATTCGAGCCCATGATCCCGGATAAAAAGATGATTCATCGCGGCGTTCATATCATTTCGAGATCGAGCCAACTGCAAGTTGCCTCCTAACCTCTCCCCAAGCTGGGATATCATATAACTTTCATAGGTTAAATATAGGCCCCTTGGAGTTGGGAGACTAAGAACGCTTTCAAAATCACACTCGCGTAATCTCTGAATTTCTTTTAAAACAGGAATCACATCATCATGTGGTAGAATTCCGCTTTCTAGAAGCATAATCTGATGTGCTTCATCTATGTCACAGATCAAGCGAATCTCTTCTAAGCTTGTCCTGCGTTTCTCTGCTTTCATAACCGCTTGTGCATAAGGGTGGAGTGTCGAACTCAACCTACCTGTATTCTCTAAAAAATGAAGAGTATAATCTGCTAATGATGGATCCTTTATTTCTCGATAAACAGCTTCTATCCTACATAACCAACTTTTTGCAACCTGCTCACATTCCTTGGTATCCGAGCCTGCTACAATCACACATGCAATGCGATCCTTAAAATCTCCTGATAAAGTGATTCGATCTCCACTTTTTTTCAATAGTAGGATCTCATGATCCAGCTGATCAGCATGGTCTCCTTTCTTTACGGCTATTTCCTTGACCTCTCCCTTACCTTCTGCGAGCTTAAATCGAATAACGCCTCTATGAAGAAACGTAAATCCTGCCATCATCTCTTCAAACTCATCACCCTTATTTAGATGTAAAAGCAGACAAAGCCGGATCATATTGATATTGGTACACTTGTTCATTAAAACCGGAATCATCCCACCTGCTAATCGAGGATTGATCTCAATAATCTTCACAGAATGCTGCTTCACGCGGATTTCAACATGGGAAGCTCCCATCAGATAACCAACTTCATCAAGCGCTTCGCGTACAGTACAGCGAATCTTTTCAGCCTCGTCACCATTCAAATTAGCTGGAAAATCGTGACCTGTTTCAATAAAATACGGTTCCTCACCCAGATATTTTTTTGTAATCCCCATCACATGATGGTCACCATTTAGGGATAGAACTTCTACCGAGAACTCCTCGCCATCCATATACTCCTGAATAATAAATTCGTCCTGGTCTGTCTCATTCGCATAGACTGCCAATTGATCAGAATCCTGAATAAAGCGCACTCCTTGACTACCTGATCCTTTCAGTGGCTTCACGACAAAAGGGTATGGCATGAAATCATAGGCTGTATTTGCTAATACAGTTGAACGTAAGACACGGATCGCTTTCGGACATAATTCTTTCTTACTTAGCATTTCATATAATTCAAGTTTGTTTCGACAGATTGAGATCGCCTCTGGTCGATTCCATACCAACCCCAAACGCATATTGATCTGATTCACAATCTCTACATAAAATTCGCTTGTTGAAAATACAAGATCAACATTCGGAACCCCTTCGACCATACGCATAATTTCATCGGAATTTTCTGTGTTTAATTGAACATAGCTGACCGGATATTTCTCTATATACGGATATTTAAATGGATCTTTTGATAGGAAAAATATATTGTATCCCATCATCAGAGCTTCTTTCAGAAAAAGCTCACCCGTTCCCGTGGTATTACTTTCCACAAAGACAATCGATCTAGCGTCCATAAATCAACCCCCCTATAAAGCCGGTTTTCGATTCCATTTCATAAAAGCCCAGTTATGGGAACTGCATGATACATCCCACGGACCCTTACATTCCTGTGGTTCTATCAACTGATTGCTTGGTAGGAGAAGATCATTCCTCTGTAGCCAATCATCATTATAAATCGTCTCCATATAGCGAACGCCATCATCAGGACCAATAAACACAAAGGTCTCATCTGGTGAATTCCTTGAAAGAAATTCTGCAACACCATAGCATGCTCCTGTCGTCCCCCCGGCGTATATAGCATGTTTTTTATGTAAATTTCGGGTCCAAGAATATGCTAATCGCGCACTCACCCAGTGAACTTCATCATAAAGGTGATGTTGTAAGTTTTTAGGAATTACACTGTTCCCCAATCCCCGTAGTGCTCTTTTCGAATCAGTTAATCCAAATAAAACACTACCAAATGTATCTACTGCAATCATTTTCGCATCCGGATTTTGAGTTCGAAGGGCTTTCATAGTACCACTCGTTGACCCACCTGATCCCACAGCACCTACAAGTGAAATCTGGGTACCGATTTTCTCAGCAATCAAATCCGCAATCATACCATACGACTGCAGATTGTCAGGATTATCATATTGATTGCACCAAAAGGCATTTTTATTTTCCGCTACGATTCTTCTCACAATTTCTAGGCGCTTTGATTGATAATTCCCTTGCTCGTCTGGCTCTTCCACAACCAGTACATTAGCTCCTAAGTCTTCTAATCGAGCTTTTAAATTTTTATCTAAGGCCGGATCGCTTACAATCATCAATTTCAACTTAAAATGATGACATACCAAAGCAAGCCCTAGCGCAAATGTACCACTCGAAGTATCTACCACCAATGAATCTTGTTTCATTTCTCCACGTTCCATTGCACGGCTCACAATATGTAATGCTGGTAATACCTTCATCACTTTAAATTGAACAAGGAACAGATTATCACGCACTCTATATAGATGAGGGTGGATCAGTTCTTCATATGGAGAATCAAATGGTGTATACTTCAACTTCATTTCCATAATATACACACTCCTATAACAATGCATTATTTTATATTTATATTGATTTGGCAAATCATTTTGTTTGAACAGATTACATTACATTATTATTTAAATTCTGTATATCAACTATTCAATACTTTAACATAACAAAATCATTCTTCCTAGACATGTATATATATTTTTTACATATTGTACACATTTATAAAAAAACAAAATAGTTCATAAAAAATTAATATAACAGCAGATGAGACATTGCGTTTATAAATCTGAAAAGGCCCTTTCAACTATTTTTCTTCACGAATCCGCGTTTGCTCCTACCAATCTATAAAATCCTACATATCTATATAGAGAGACTGAGAGGAGGGTAATCAATTTGAAAAAAACATATTTTGATCCCGTATCGGTTAGAGTACTTGAGCTAAATCGTAGTTTCTTTAATCTATCTCCTAGGCCCAATCATACTATTTTCATGAATGCGACGGCCGCCAGAAGACTCGGAATTTCACGCAATACTACTCACATTAAACTACGACTAGGAAGTGCAACATTTCATTTTAGATTTGTTTTATTCACTTTTCCAGGAGAATCACGTAGCGCCGTACGCTTTACAGCAAGAACCTTAGATCGATTTAATTTAAACGCAGGTCAACTCTATCCAATGACCTATGACTCAAAGAGAAATGAATTAACCATCATTCGTGGATTACTATAAACTTTAAACGAAACTAAATAACTATAGAAAGGCCTAGAGCCACACGCGATCATGCATGTGGTTCTAGGCTTATATTTACATTCCCTCAGGATCCCAGGGCAATATAGCTACTCACAGCTTAAATAGCCTTACGAGGATGTGGGATGTCCGTAGCTCCTAGTACAAACCTAGAAAATCTTAGTAGTCCAGTTTTCACAATTCCACACATCTGTTACGACATCCTGATAAAACTCAGGTTCGTGACAGATGATGAGAAGGCTCCCCTTATACTCTTTCAAGGCCCGTTTTAATTCGTCTTTCGCATCTACATCTAAGTGGTTGGTAGGCTCGTCTAAGATTAGAAGGTTCGTAGGACTATTGATTAACTTACACAAGCGAACCTTCGCCTTCTCTCCTCCACTCAGCACTTCCACTTTACTCTCGATGTGCTTGGTAGTAAGTCCGCATCTGGCTAATGCAGCTCTTATTTCAAATTGAGTAAACGAAGGAAACTCCTGCCACACTTCTTCGATACAAGTATTATAATTCGCTTTCTTGATTTCTTGCTCAAAATAGCCAATCTCCAAGTAGTCTCCTAACTCAACAGAACCGCCTAGAGATGGGATTTGTCCTAAAATACTTTTCAGTAGAGTCGTTTTCCCGATCCCATTGGCTCCGACCAACGCAATTTTTTGTCCTCGTTCCATGGAGAGATCTAAAGGCCGGGATAACGGTTCATCGTAACCAATTACAAGGTCTTTCGCTTCAAAAATCATCCGACCCGATGTACGAGCACCTTTGAAATCGAAGTGCGGCTTCGGCTTCTCAGGAGCTAGCTCAATTTTCTCCATCTTGTCTAACTTCTTCTGACGAGACATCGCCATGTTACGCGTCGAGACACGTGCTTTATTTCGTTGTACAAAATCCTGTAGGTCAGAAATTTCTTGTTGTTGCTTCTTAAACGCGGATTCTAGCTGTGCCTGTTTCGCCTCATAGATCATAACGAAGTTATCGTAATCACCTACATAACGATTCAGCTCCTGATTCCCCATATGATAAATGACATTGATGACACTATTGAGAAATGGAATATCATGCGATATTAGAATAAATGCATTCTCATATTCTTGAAGATATCGCTTCAACCATGTAATGTGTTGCTCGTCTAGATAGTTGGTAGGCTCGTCTAATAGAAGAATATCTGGCTTTTCGAGTAGCAGTTTGGCTAGAAGAACCTTTGTCCGTTGTCCACCACTCAAATCATGCACATCACGATCCAATCCAATGTCATCTAAGCCCAGACCACGCGCGATCTCCGTTACTTTTGCATCGATCACATAGAAATCATTGTTGGTAAGTAGGTCTTGAATCACACCTACGTCTTCGAGTAATGCCTCTAATTCCTCAGGCGTACACTCTCCCATTCTCTCATAAGACTGATTCATCTTCGTTTCTAAATCAAATAGATAGGAAAAAGCCTCTTTCAACACATCACGAATCGTGAGTCCTTTCGTGAGAGCTGCATGCTGATCTAGGTAACCTACACGCACATTATTCGCCCAAGCCACATCCCCTGCATCTGGCTCCAGTTTACGAGTGATGATGTTCATAAACGTCGATTTTCCTTCTCCGTTCGCACCTATCAATCCGACGTGCTCTCCTTTTAACAAACGGAAGGACACGTTATTAAAAATCGCACGATCACCAAATCCGTGGCTTAAGTTTTTTACTGTTAAAATGCTCATGGCGTTTACACCTTTTTCTATACGAAGTTTCTTGTTTGGATTTACCTTTTTACTCTATCAGAATAGAATAACCCAAGTAAGCGGTATTTTCAAAAATACACGCTTACTTGGGTTTGATGTGAGCTTATGCTTATGAAGGAATGACCAAGCGGATCGTTCTGCTCAAGGGTTGGTATATGGGTATGGCTGTTAGTGAACCAGATATTGGATGAACATGTTCCAGGGCAATGTATCTACCCACAACTCAAATAGTGAGCCTGCAAGGATGTGGAAAAGCAAGTCCGCTCCGTCCTTCGTAGCTAAGCAGGCTCACTAACCTCGCAGTGGTCAGACACATTGCCCCTATCCCATGCACACCTACTGGTTTATTAACAAGCTGATTGAGTCTGGTTTGGACGTTGGCAACACGCTTAGGCATCCCCCCGAATTTAGAAATACTTAGGTCAAGGGAGATGCCTATTCGTTTACAGACGATGTTAGCAATTCTCTTAACTTAGTCATAGTATGAGGCGCTTTTGATTCATGATCCAACAGGCTGAACCCCATCCTCCGACTTTGGAAAAATTTCAGGAGGGGGAGATGGCTGTTCGATTACGGGCGATGTTAGCAATCCTACTTAGCGTAGTCATCCGTAGCACGGGGCGCTTTTGGTGCAACATGTCTGAGCGTACTTTGCGAGTTTTGCACCTGCCCCGGCGAAGGATGACGGAGCGGACTTGCTTTTCACATCCTTGTAGGATTGCTATTGAGCAGTAATCGAACAGACTCTCCCCCGCTCCCGATTATCCAACCAGCCACTACTAACTCTACCTACTGCCCATCCGAAGACAACTCCCGAAACTTCTCATACAGCTTCTCCCTCGAAACAATCCTCTGAACAAACTCTCCTTCACCCACTACCCCATGTCCATGAGAAGCCGTTACTCTACAAACAACTCGACGTTCTGTCAAATCAACAACCTCTGCTTCAAACACGACTTCCACCCCAATCGGAGCCGGTAAACAGTGCTTCACTTGAACTTCCGCACCAATCCCCTCTTCTCCCTCATCTAAGTATGGCTCAATGATCAACCGCCCCACCCATTCCATATGGTAGACCATCGCCACAGTGGATAAAACTGGGTGAATCAAGCGCCCATCGAAAGAAGCCGTCATTTCCGGAGAGACTGTAATCTGCATCGATTTCGTATTCCCTTTTTCCAAACCTGATTTCATGTAATATCATCTCGCTGCCTTTACCTTTATAGTTGAAATGGATTTAACGGTTTTGAACCTGTATAAGATAAAACACTCTTGGTTTCCAAATATAATTCAAGGGATTCGGTAGCCAATTCTCTCCCAAATCCGGATTGTTTGTATCCCCCAAATGGAAGCCCCGGGAAGGTAGAGAATGGATTATTCACCATCAAAACCCCTGCTTTTAACTGCGAAGTAACGCGATGTGCTTTCGCGTGATCCGTTGTCCAGACAGCCGCTGCTAGGCCGTAATGGCTATCGTTGGCCAACTGAATCGCTTCCTGCTCCGTTGCAAACTTCTGAATCACGACCACAGGGCCAAAAATCTCTTCTTGCACCACTTTCATCTGCGAAGTAACATCTACAATCACCGTCGGCTCATACCAATACCCTTGGGCAAATGATTCCCCTTCCGGTGTTCGCCCTCCGCAAAGTACAGTAGCCCCTTCGACAATTGCTGATTTCACATAAGAGTCTACCACTTCCCACTGTTCCCGGGAAATAATCGATCCTACATGGCTAGCCTGATTCCATAAATCCCCGATTCGCAACTGCTTCGTCTTCTCTACAAACTGCTCCACAAACTGCTCATAGATTTCCTCTTGAACGAGCAGACGAGAACGTGCTTCACAAGATTGCCCTGTATTGTAGTAGATGCCGTAAATGGAACCATGGATCGCTCCCTCCAGATCCGCATCAGCAAATACAATGTTAGGAGACTTACCGCCTAACTCAAGAGTTACTCGTTTGAGTGTCTGGGAAGCTTTTGCCATAATATCTTTCCCTGTGCTGGTTTCACCTGTAAAGGCAACTTTATCAACACCAGGGTGCTCTACGAGGTAGGAGCCAACATCCGCACCGCTTCCGGTAATCACATTCAACACGCCTTTTGGCACGCCTGCTTCATGACAGATCTCGGCTAGTGCATAAGCAGTGAGAGGCGTAAGACTAGCAGGCTTTAGAATAATCGTACATCCAGCCGCCAAAGCAGGGGCCACTTTCCATGCTGCCATCATCAGAGGATAGTTCCAAGGGATGATCTGTGCACAAACTCCCACAGGCTCTTTTACGCTATAGTGAAAAAAGCCCTTGGGAACCGATTTCGTAGCACCTTGAATCGTCGTAATCGCACCCGCGTACAGCTCAAAGTCTTCAATAGCTTGATAAACTTGACCCTTCGCCGCCGATACCGTTTTCCCTGTGTTTAACACTTCTAGTTGTACTAAATCAGAGAGCCGTTCCCGCATAATGCTCGCAATCTTAAACAAAATTTGGCTTCTCTTGCTAGCTGGCCAAGTAGCCCATTTCCCCTTCTCTAACGCTTCCCGCGCTACCATAACCGCTTGATCGACATCCTCTTTCGTCGCTTTGGCAACATGGGTGATCACATCTCCGGTTGCAGGGTTCGTAATAGGGAATGTCTCTCCATGCTGTCCTGGCACGGCTTCACCATTAATCCATAGAGAATACTTCTTACCAATCTGAGCGGAATCGACTGCCATCCCATTTCCTCCTTCATCCTTTTATGCTCTGTACAATCATCGAAACTCCCTGCCCCACTCCAATGCACATCGTAGCTAACCCATACGCCCCAGCCTGAGACTCTCGCGCTAACTGATGAATTAATGTGGTAACAATCCGTGCACCACTGGCACCAAGCGGATGTCCTAAAGCGATGGACCCTCCTAGTGGATTGACACGTTCAAAGGGGATTTGTAGCTCCCTGATACAAGCAATCGCTTGGGCGGCAAATGCTTCATTCACCTCAAACCAATTGATATCTTGAACCCGTAATCCTGCTTTCTGTAAAGCTTTTTGAGTAGCAGGAACAGGCCCAATCCCCATCACATCCGGATGAACACCAGCCACAGCCGATTGCACGAAACGGGCCATCGGACGAAATCCATGCCGAAGAGCATACTCCTTTTCCATCAACAGCAAAACAGATGCACCATCATTAATCCCAGCCGAATTTCCAGCTGTTACGGTTCCCCCTTCTAGAAAAACAGTCTTCAGGGTCGACAATCGGTCGATTGAGGTATCTGGACGCACTTGTTCGTCTGAATTCATCCATTTATCCACTTTTTCTCCCTTTTTCTTCATGAGAATGGGGACAATCTGACTCGCAAATCGTTCCTCTTTCCATGCCTCCGTCGCTTTCTGGTGGCTCAGGTACGCAAATTCATCTTGTTCCTGTCGCGAAACGCGGTATCGTTCAGCTACATTCTCCGCCGTTTCCCCCATACTATAGGGATAAAATCGCTCCTCCATCTTCGGGTTCGTAAACCGCCATCCGAGCGTAGAATCCACTAAACTCTGATTCCCGCGCATCATTCCCTCAGTTGGCTTCAACATCACCCAAGGCGCGCGGGACATACTCTCCACTCCACCCGCTATGACCACTTGTCCCGCACCCACCTGAATCAAATGCGCCGCTTGAATAATCGCTTCCATCCCTGAACCACACAGCCGGTTTACAGTGGTACCCGGAACCTCGTAAGGAAGGCCTGCCAACAAAGAAGCCATTCGGGCAACATTGCGATTATCCTCACCCGCTTGATTGGCACACCCCAAGATCACATCGGCTACATCAAAAAGATCTAATTCTGGATTTCTCTCCAATACTGCTTGGATGACATAAGCAGCTAAATCGTCCGCCCGAACGGTAGAAAGGCTACCACGTGCTTTGCCAATCGGGGAGCGAACCGCATCTACTATGACCACTTCATGCATCAGAAAGCATCTTCGATCTTCGTTCTGGACGATCGGCAAAACAGTGTGAATCTCGCCTCATCTCTTGCGGGCCATAGCTGTAGAAGCCTTGCTCTGCCTCGACACCGATAAACTGGGCATACATCATCTTCCGAAGCAACGGTGCTGGTCGATAGCGATCTTCTCCGTACTCACGCTGTAACCCTTCTAAAACAGCATAAAGATGATGAATTCCAACCTGATCCGCCCATTGAAGGGGGCCTTGTGGATGGTTTAACCCTTTTTGCATCGCTAGATCGATATCAGTCGCCTTCGCAACCCCTTCCGATAGAGCAAACGATGCTTCATTGACTAGCAGTGCTAACGTTCGCGCAAATACAAGACCCGGTTGATCTCCTACAATCTCCACTTCCTTTCCGATCTGTTTCCAGAATGAAAGAAGTTTATGATTGGGCCGAAGGGATTGAATCGGAAAGCAAATCTCCACGCATGTCATCGTTGGCATCAAAAGAGGAGAGAAACCAACAAGTCTCTCCGGATAAAATAACCACGAAGCAATTTCGGTCGCCGTTCGATGTAGGACCGAGGTAAAAATAGGGGTCTGTTGCGTAACTCGTGTCTCTACTTGTTGTAGCAGTTGTCTTTTCTCTTGATTCAATCCTATTTCCAAATCGAAAACCGCAATCACTTCATTAGGCGAAAACACTTGGTCGAGGGTCTTGGTCTTCACACCTTGCTGATTTAAATACAAATCTATTTCTTCTACTAACTTTCCTCTCCCTACCAGTAGAACGAATTCATTCATAGATGTAATGCCCCTTTCCTGACTTCCGACCCAACTTCCCACTCTCAACCAAAGCTCGCTGCTCTGGATGAGGGCGGAAACGAGGATCATAGTGGAAGCCTTCATAAACAGAATGAGAGGCTGAATAATTGATATCAATACCGATCAAGTCCTGTAGTTCAAAGGGACCCATCGGAAACCCAGCTGAACGGAGAATACGGTCCACTTGATTCTTATCTGCCGAGCCTTCCCCTACAATGCGGTAAGCCTCTAAATGGAATGGACGCGCCACCCGATTCACAATAAATCCAGGGGTATCCAAAACGTGAATCGGTTCTTTGCCCATCGACTGTAGCCAGCTCATCGCCTGCTGAATTAATTCCAAGGGTGTATGAGCAGACTCTACTACCTCTACCAACGGTAATCGCCAGACTGGATTGAAAAAATGCAGGCCAATCACTCGCTCTGGGTGTTTTAATCTGCTAGAAATAGAGGTAACGGATAAAGAAGAAGTGTTTGTTGCAAGCACTGTATCAGCTGGCATAAGAGAATCTAATTGATGAAAAAGGTTTCTCTTCATCAATAAATCCTCTGGCACAGCCTCAAGAATCAAATCACAATCGGACAAATCTTGCAGAGAGTCCACTAACACCAATCTCTCTTGCATCGACTCTACTTCAAATAAGGTTTTCTTCCCTTTCTCTGCCAGCTTCCACCATCGCTCTTCTAACCATTCACGGGCGCTGATACGACTTTTTTTGCAGTTATCAAACGCTTTCACTTGATAGCCCGCGGTGATCAACATGTCGATAATGCCTCTTCCCATCGTACCAGTACCGATTACAGCAGGAGATCTCCATATCTGTTCGGTCACATTAAGCGTCCCCTTTCACATCTCCTACAATCATCGTTACAAGATTCCCAGCAAAGCTCATCACGTCCTTCGCCGCCGCCCTTCCCTCTGGAGACTTCATCGCCGCATCGAGAGCTTCTTTCGATGCAAAATATAGATCGGCTTGCAAATAATAGGGAGGGTGGTCACCCATAGGAGTCTCGGTAAACCGAGTCACTTCCATTTTTAATAAAGCCGGCATTTTTCTTGCCAGCGGTAAATGCCCCTCAAAGTATCTCGTCTCAAACTCTTGGACCTCTTCCGGTTGACGGTATAAAGCGGTTAGTTTTACCATGTTATCTCCTCTTTCTCTCATTATTAAATAGGCTTCATTGCTTCAAAGGGCTCTTTGCAAGAGCGACAATAGTAAATCGAACGGCATGCAGTAGAACCAAACAAATTAACCAAACTCGTTCCACTTGATTGGCAATAAGGACACTCCACCTGATCCAAACCATCCATAGCAGGAGTCGCCAGACCGAAACCAGCTAACTTTTCTTTCCCAATCGGCGAAATCCGCTCACTGCTCCATAACGGATCTCGTATAAACTCTACAAACACCTCATCCATATCCGGTTCTTGCAAAAGCCTTTCTCGAATCGAACTCCTGATCATCTCTAGAGCAGGGCATCCAAGAAAGGTAGGCATGACCTCCACCCAAATCGTTCGATCTTCAACCGTAATCTGATGGACCATCCCCATCTCTACTATGCTTATGACGGGAATTTCCGGATCTTTCACTTCATCCAAGATTTGATGAAATCGCTCCTTTTTTTGCTTACCATTGTGCGTTTGGGTCAAATCGGATCACCTCTGTCATATTCTCTAACACAGAGGCTAACGCCGGAGAATGTTGTCCCATTCGCCCCTTAGATATTTGCTTAGAAAAAATTAGCTTTCTCTCTGATAAATCAGACATATCTCTCCAAAGCTCTTCGTATCGACTATAAAACTCGCTTCTCATCTCCTCAGATGACTTGGTCAAAATCCCCCATGAAAAGAGATCAGTTTCGTATAAACCCATATCCAATAAATCATCAAGATCTTGCTCCACGAGCTCCATTGCGTTCTTCATCCGCTCTCGCGCTTCTCCCCCGCACTTCGTTAACCGGGCAAACCAATGTTGAAAGTGAATGAGGTGGTAATACTCTTCTCGCTTCATCTTTTTTGCCCCATGCGCTAATGGGACATAACGCGATTCCACCATAGCATCGAGCCTAATTTGATCCCACAAATCATACAGATAATGGCGCACAATCGTATAAGCCCAATCGCCATTTTCCCGCTCCACTAGAAGCGAATTCTTTCGCTCGTGTGCCAGGCGTTGAAAGGCTAGATCATCAGCGCTCACGCCTTCTAACTCCTGAATCAATTCATAGTAAAATACCGCATGCCCCACTTCATCCTGCGCAATCGAGCTAAATGCCACATCCTCTTCCACCGTAGGGCACAATCCCAACCACTCTGAATCTCGATGCCCGATTATAAACTCATCATCCGCTAACTGGGTTAACCAATCTACCAAGATCATGCGCTGTTGCCCTGTTAATAGCTCAGGTGCTAGGGAGTTCATCTCATGACTCATGGCTTTCCTCCCTATGGAGGTCATGTTTAGACTGCTTTTTCTGTTCGACGTATCGAACAATCTCCTCCAATGTGATCTCTTTTTCCTTAAACATTCTCCACAAACGGCCGTTTTCTGTATAACCTGAAACTTCGCGATAAGATCGATCCATCTCTCTTGCATGGAAATCGTCTTCTTCCGCTGAGTAGATGTGTGTCCGTGGTACCACCCAAATCTGAAGAATCTGTTCCCGACGGGTAAAATTCTCCCTTGCTAATTGAAGCGCTAATTCATTTGTAGGAGCTAGTAAACTACCCACATGCATCATGGGATCTAGATGATCTCTTTGCACAAATACTTCATAGACACCAGAAGGTTCCGTTTGCTTTTCCATCGCACTAAAACTCCCCTTTCCCATGAAACAACGTCATATTCCCGTTGTCATGGCAAGACGCACCCATTTATGCTGATCCTGGGCAATGCGTCGTAAGGCAATTCTCTCTTGCGATTTCGGCCCCTTATTTTCTGAGACGATTTTCTGGAATACTTCCCATTCTGGTTCGGCATAGTGCCAACGTTCTAACTTGGAATCATAGTGTAATGTGGGGTCAGGGATCGTAAGGCCGAGCGACCAGATCCGAGGAACATATTTTGCTAGAAATTTTTGCCGCAGTTCTTCGTTGGTTTTGGTTCGAATGCGGTAATGTAACATTTTCTGAGCAGCTGGGGTTATTTCTAGAGGTCCGAAGAAAAAGAGGAGAGAGTACCACCAATAATCGAGGGAATCTTGCAACATTTTGCGTTGCTCATCGGTTCCCATTGCTATACTTAAGATTACGTTTTCACCATGCTGCATATGAAAACTCTCTTCTGCACAGATTCGCTTCAGGATACGAGCATACGGTGCATACGAGGTAGACAACAGCGATGCCTGATTAATAATGGCGGCTCCATCAATCAGCCAACCAATTAAACCCGCATCCGCCCATGTTCTCGCTTCCATATGAAAAACATTGTGAAATTTCACCTTGCCTTCTACTAAATCATCTAATAACTCTTCGCGCCCTTTTCCATACGGCGCGGCCAAGTCCTCTACGATACGTAGCAATAATTGCCCATGGCCCATCTCATCTTGAACCTTTGCCATCAAAGCGAGCTTCCGCCGTAGATTCGGTGCTTTTGGCACCCATTCCTTTTCAGGATAAACACCCATAATCTCACTTACTGCATGCATATGAATCAATTTAATCAACAAGTGGCGGTAGCCATCCGGCATCCAATCACTCGCCTCGATCTTGGCTCCACTTTGCACCCGTTTCACAAATTCTTCTTCCAACCGTTGTGAATCCACAATGACGCCTCCCTTGATCCATAAGAGAAACCTACAACTTATGCAATCCACACTATATACGCACAATAAAAAAGCAGGGATTAAATGGGACCCTGCTTTTAGCATAGACGAACATTCTATTTATTGTCAATATTTTCAACTAGGTCTAAAGTAACATTCCTCTTTTTCCCTTTGATGCATACATATAGTATCTCTGTGCATTACCAAAGAAAATCAGATGGACTCTCAATTTGTTTTGGTTTAGGAGTCTCAATTTGTATAGGAGCCGTTTTCATTCTACTCGTAAACGAAACGGATCTTTCATACTGCTCCCCACATGGCAGGAAGTCACTATATCCAACAAACTGATTATCTGAACAAAGTTGTACTTCGATCTCATATTGACGATACTCTAAGACGATTTTACTAACTCGCTCAGCAAGGGTCTCCTCATCTTTAGCAGATACTCCAAATACAACAGTCATAAAATGCACATTCTCCAGGTTATCCATTTCCTTCCTTGCCGATATGGATACAGGAAAATCAAAGATATTCGTGAGATACGCCCATTCGGATTTTCCAGGAAATTGTAAGTCATCGGGAAAATAGATTGCATAAAGGTAGGATGTATAGACTTCTCTCACTTCACCAGTCGCCTCTTCCAAATGACGAGTCTTTAAATGGTGCGGATGGATCTCAATTTCACTATCATCTAGAGTAAGAGTACTTATCTCTGACTCAGTCACTAGATTTCCTAGTTCATTCGGTGGAGGAAGTTTGTGATCCTGATAGACATGTTGACAAATATACCATTTAAGATCCTGAGTACTTAGTCTATGTATACTCATAAATCCTCGTAATGATTGGAATAACAGCTCTTCTTGCCCTGTATATTCAAATAGCTCTTCTTCTAAAATCTCTCCATCAGCAATCCCAGTGATAGAGTAGAGATAACGGATAAAATCTCGAATCTTGTGTTTCCATCGACGACGGAAATAGTTCTTGAATTCTCTTTGCTTCGGCTTTCGTAATCGAAATCCAATAAAAACCCTGATCTCAGTATAAGAATTGATAACCTCACTGATCAGTTGGGGAGGTTGATCAGAATGAGTGCTGATTTCTTCTTCAAATGAAAACCATTTGAGTTCGCTATTTGTTTGCTTATTTGAATAACAAGGCACTTGAATGTAGTGATATTCTTCAGAGAGGTGAGCATCTTGAAATCGAGCATGCATCTGTTTGCTTTCATACTCCGAACGCTTGATTTCATAATACGCCCACACAGAGCCATCTTGACCAAACGAGAGATTTCCTTCAATGTGACGGGTGGGAAATTCAATTCGAACGGGTCTCATGGTCTCTCTCCTTTCTTGGAGAATCACGACACGTAACAACGGTTCCGAACTGGACGACAGTTCGAGAAGAAGTCGACTCATGGGGTCGATTGGCTAACTTTCCATTTTCCACTTTCGTAATCCCATTACTTACAGATACCTTTTTCATACTATCTACCTCATAAACTACTTAGTTTCCATACCCACAATCATCCAACGTTCTCCATCCTTCTCCAATTGAATTGTATATGGATACGTATAAACTCCATTGGTCTTTATGGTTCCCTTATCCTTTTCTTTAAATTGAACTTTCGCCTTTACCACCATTTGTTTCTCTTTGTATACTTCCAACTCTTTAATTTTAACAAATTCCAATACTCCAGTCATTCCTTGGATACGTTTGGAATTGGACTTTGTATAGCTAGAAAGTTTATCTGGATTACCGGAAACATAATCTTGGAAGAACGTTTTTAGATACGTTTCCAACTCCTGTTTGGTAGAACTATCTGCCTTATTGGATAGAGACTCTTCCTTTTTTGTCACATCTGGAGTGCTTGGCTGGCTAACATAGTAAGGGATGTCTGATACGACAAACTGGCCATTCCCTATACTCTCAATAGGAACTGCGAGAAAGCGCTTGTCCATCGAAAGAACTTTATCACTTTTATCCCGTATGTAAACCTCTGCTTGTACCGTCATAATGGCTTTGTTAGGACTTTTCTTCTCTATTTCCCACACTCGGACCTTCCCTGTCGAAAGGTTCGCTTCTATAGATTCTAAACCAGCTTGTTTGTCCAACCCCTTCATCAAAAAGGGCTTTAAGCTATCGGCCCGGACATCTTCAAATCCCTGATGCAGGCTAAAATACGTAGAGACAAAATCTTCAACAAAGGATCTTGCAGTCTGGCTCATAACAGGAGCCTCCTGCTCAATACCTCTAGCGGCAGCCGTGCTATTTTTTAAATAAAAAAAACCAAGTGGAAGAGCCACTACATTGATAGTCAGTAATCCCCAGATTAAAATCTTCTTCGATCTCATACCTTTTATCACTTTGTATTCCCTTGGATGATCACCTTTTTTTCTAATCAAAATCCGATCCTCCTCATACTAGACTTAAAGAAAAAAAGGGAATGAAAAAACTCATCCCCTTTCACTGCACATTACTTTTTCAACTCTGGCATTTTCAATTCTTGTCCTGGATAAATCCAATGACCAGCATCTTTTGAATTGCGTGAGTCGCGTTTTACTAACATATCTTTATTTAATTCCCAAATCTCTGTCCATTTGTTTCCATCACCAAGATGTTTTTTCGCGATATCCCATAAGCAATCGCCTTTTACCACTGTGTAAGTTTTTACTGATTCTGTAGTAGTCGCTTCAGTAGTTGTTTCTTCTTTCGTTGTTGCTTGTGCAACTGTAGCAGATTCATTGGCATTATTAGTATCTGCCGTTGCAACAGTTACTCTATCAACTGTTGATGCCTCAGGAGCAGTTACAGGCCCTTGTTTGGAAGCATAAACCGGAGCAGCTACTTGTGAAGATCCAGTAGATTTACCAGGTTTTGTTGGTTCTGGCTTCGTCGCCTCTGGCTTCGTTGGCTCAGGCTTTGTTGACTCTGGCTTTGTCGGCTCAGGTGGCTTCGTTGGCTCAGGTGGCTTCGTTGGCTCTGGTGGCTTCGTCGGCTCTGGCGGCTTCGTTGGCTCTGGTGGCTTCGTCGGCTCTGGCGGCTTCGTTGGCTCTGGCGGCTTCGTTGGCTCTGGTGGTGGCGGTGGTGGTGTAACTTCTCCGCCTGCTGGTGGTGGTGGCGGTGGATTAGTATCCGTCGCGTACGATGGGACAGTTAGACCTAGAGATAGTGTTAGTGTAAGTGCAGTAAGTGCTAGTTTCTTTCTCAAAATATCTCCTCCGAAATTCATGTTGTATTTGCGCTCTCATAAAGGGAGAACTATTAACCTTTTTTCATTGTTTTTTATAAAAATCCCAGGAAAAAGGTCAATCTTCCTTATTATGTTCAAAATTGAAAACTGTTTCAAGTCCTTAAAAAAAATATTTATCTTTTATTTTTTCAATTCATTCAATACACCTCACTCAAATTTAAAAAATTATGTCTTTATTTTATTCTATCAGATACGGTGGAACTATTTTTTTACAGAAATATGTATTCTTCTTTTGCATAGAAAGATATTCTTAGCAATAAAATAAAAGTACAACATTTGGAAGACACCTCGAGTTTACTTGAAATTCAAAAGTGGAATAAAATACAAATCTAAATCTGAGTTAGTTTAATCTAGAAAGGTGAGAGTTACACTATGAAACCAAACACCACTGCATTACCAGATATTAAACACAGTGTTGTACTACATGCACCACTCAAAACCGTATGGGATATCGTATCTAATTCAGAGAGCATTGCTTCTTGGTTTATGCCAAATAATCTTGAACTGAAAATAGGTTGTGAGTTTCATATAAATTCGCCATTTGGCCCTTCCCCTTGCAAGATAATAGAAGTAGATGAACCACACCGTCTATCCTTTTCATGGGATATAGATGGATGGGTGATTACGTTTCTATTAAAAAAATGTAATGACCAGCAAACCGAATTTACACTCATTCATAGTGGATGGAAAGAAGCAGATCACCTCTTACCAAAAGCCAATGAAAAAAGCTCTGTCATTCGTGAGCGTATGGACGAAGGCTGGAAAGTAATTATTTCAGATCGCCTTACAAAGGTGGTGGAGGGTAAATAACGCCTCAACAACCTTTGCATTTACTTACTCATTTTATCGAACTACCGGCTACCTGCTTTTTTTAGATGATCAACATGTACTAACGTCTTAACTACTGGGACAGATAGTTTGAGTATGAAATATCCTACCATATAACCAATCACATTTAAGAATAGATCATCAATGTCAAAGCGTCTATAGTCTTGGCCGATCATGTTAGTTAGTGTAAGTTGTAAACATTCAATGAACAGGGATACACCCATTCCCATTAGGAATGCTTTACCCGCCGAGTTCACTTTCCTCCATAGAATCGATACATAAAACCCAAAAGGAAATAGCAGTAGCAAATTCCCACCGATTTGTAGTAGTGCGACATTTGGAACTTCACTTCCAAATGTACGCGTGATACTTTCAAGTGGAACAAAATTATTTAATCCGGTCGGTGTTGCGTATTCGGGAGGAAGGATTTTGATTGGAAAAAATATTTCTTTCAATAGCATCGTAATGTATACAATAAAAGTAAGATGAAGTGCTCTTTGCATCCAGCTTTTATTCTTCCAGAATATGAAACCCATATAGGTCAAAACAATGACGACAATGTAAAGTGGCTTTAAATCAATTAACACTAACACTACTCCTTATCATATTTTACATTAGCTCTGACTGTACAAAAATCGTCTGCCTTTTGGAATGAGAAATAGTATTTACCGGGTCCTACATTTGAAAAAGTATTTTTACTCTCGATATGCCTAGATTGTTTAATTCGCCCAATGAAATCATCCACTCCCCATGCACTGAATCGATACAAGTCAACAAAGAAGTAATCATTTGCTGGTCGTTTGGCAGTCGTACACTTCTCTGAATTCCCATATGTTTGTATTGTTAGATTAGTCCCTGAATAGTCTCTCACAGCCCCCTTCACCTGATAATCAAGGGTCAACGTAGATGTATAGGAATGAGAGGATAACGTAGATGTATAGGAATGAGCAAAGGCCATCATCGGAATCGCAATGAAAACCAGTAGCGATGCTATGGATCTCTTTAAAGACTTGAACATGTACACGCCCCTTTATGTAGTGCTATTTAAGGTAAACTTTCTTAAATAAGAAGAGTTTGAAATATCTTTTCTTGTAGTATAATTTTATCTAATGGAAAAATGTTTTCAATTCAACTAGCTTACAATTAACTTACAAGTTTGTAAGAAAATCATGATTGATCCCACATTATCGTGATCTTCGTTATTTTTTTGCTTTTCATAAAGTAACTGCCACAAAGAATTATATGTTCTTTGCAGTTCCTCCCATTTGTATAATCTAATAATTTTATATTATATTATAAATAATCAGAAAACTTACTTCTTGATACTAGCTCCCTATTAGCTCCGGTAATGAATCTTTATATACCATCTTCCAAACTGCACTACTTTCCAGAACGCAAACAAAAAAGAGCTAGTCAAAACTAGCCCTTTGCATTTCACTTACTCTTTTATTGAACTAACCGCTACCTGCTCTCTCGCAATAACCGCTTTAATCTGGAAATAGGTCACTTCAGCTGGCAGGGCTTCTTTGAGTGGCTTTAGCTTAGATGCACCTAATTCTTGAACAGCTTGTAAGATGGCTTCTTGGTACTCTTCGGGAATAATGGTGTCCCATGGGATGTCATAGCCTTCGCTGTGACAACGTACGAGATGATCTTCAATCGTTTTATTAGACATGTTCCGCGTGGAAGCAATCTCCTTAATCGATTTCCCGGATTGAAAGAAGTCATAGGTAACAAGATGGCTCTGGTTTATATCTTTTCGCATCGGTGCTTTCGATTGCACTTTCTGTTCACGTTCAGAGGCAAAGGTGGCTGTGATCTCTAAAATTCTAGCTCCGTATTTGGCAACTTTGTGCTGGGTCATACCGACCATAGAGAGAAGTTCGGTGTCATTTAGTGGAATCCGATCTGCCATAGCACGCAAGGTTGAGTCAGACAAAATCATGTATGGAGGCAGTTGCTCTTCATTTGAAAACACTCGGCGGAGATCATCTAAGCGGTCAAATAGGGTAGAACGCTTCGTTCGCAGTTGTCTCTCCTCTGTTATCACAGCAGTTCGAAGTGGACGAAGATAGACGTTCAGCTCTCCTTTTAAAACTTGGGCCGCTTTGTCAGTCAGTTTAATGAGTGGCAAGGAACCTGTGGCAGAGTTATAGGTTTTGATGTATCCCTCTGCTTGCAGTGTAAGGGCCAATAGCTGTATCTCTTTTTCCGTATACTCTCGTAAAATCCCGTATGTAGGAAGTCGATTGAAGGCGAGCTCCATTACTCTTTTGGATTTAGAGCCTTTTAGCACTTTGGCAATCATAGAGAGACCAAAACGTTCCTTCATACGCCTGATACAGGAGAATAGCTTCTGTGCTTCTACAGTAAAATCTTGTAGGCTTGTCTCCATTTGAGCCAAGCAATTATGACACTTGCCACATGGCTCTTCTATCGGATCATCGAAGTACTGGATAATCGTGTTTTGCAAACATGATTGTGTGAAGCAGTATTGGTACATCGCATGAAGCTTGCTTGATTCTAGCTTCTTACGCTCTTCGTTCATTTCGGATTGATCGATTAAAAAACGCTGAGTTCGTACATCTTGTCCTTGATACAACAAGATGCATTCGCTTTCTTCCCCATCACGCCCCGCACGTCCTGCCTCTTGGTAGTAATTCTCGATGTTTTTAGGCAGGTTATAATGTAAGACATATCTTACATTATGTTTATTAATACCCATCCCAAAGGCGTTTGTCGCTACGATGACCGAAAGTCGATCATAGGAAAATGCTTCTTGGGCTTGCGCGCGTTGGCCCTCTGTCATCCCGGCATGGTATCGTCCCACAGAGAAACCGCATTCTCCTAGGTGTTGGTAAAGCGCATCCACTTCTTTACGCGTGGAGCAGTAGATGATACCAGATTGTTTGGGGTATCGTTTGAGATAACTTTCGATAAAGGAAACCTTCTCTTGATCATGTAGGACAGAGAAACGCAAATTCGAACGTTGAAAGCTCGTTAGTACGGTGTTTTCTACAGGAATTTGTAAGATATCTTGGATATCTTGACGCACTTGTGCCGTCGCCGTTGCAGTTAACCCAGAGACGATTGGCTCATTGGGCAATTGTTGAATCATGGTGCCGATGCTGAGATAACTAGGACGAAAATCATGGCCCCATTGCGAGATACAGTGAGCTTCATCGACTGTTACGAGGGAAACAGGAACCTTTTGTAGCATTTGTACAAAGGATTCCATCTCCAATCTCTCAGGCGCAAGGTATACAAGCTTAATTTTCCCTGCATAGATCTCCCGCATCCGTTGCTCCATCTCATAGTAATCAACAGTGCTATTTAAATAGGTAGCTGGAATTCCTAATTGGTTAAGGGCATCTACTTGGTCCTTCATCAGGGAGATTAAAGGAGAGATGACCAACGTAATTCCGTCCAGTAACAATGCAGGTATTTGATAACAGAGGGATTTCCCGCCACCAGTAGGCATAATTCCGAGAGAAGGTTTCCCCTCTAGAATTTGAGAAATCATCTGTTCTTGTCCGTTTCTAAAGGTAGGATAGCCATATAGATCCTGTAACAATCTCTCAGCTTTCTCTATTAACTTCATCATTCATCCACCTATTCGCTTTCGTTGTTACCATCATAGCGAATTTTAGGGAGTTGGACGAGAAAAAATATTATTTTTTCCTTTATATAGAAATTAGGGAAGTTACTGATATAGTTTCTCTAATTCTATATTTCCAAGCTTCGTATGAATAGACAATGTAGGGGTACCAGATGCTTCCCCTTGACTACCCGGCGTACGGTCCACTTCATGGGTAAGTCCTTTATCTGTTTCGATATTCCCGAGATCTGTAAACAGATTGATCTTAACTGGGTTAGGATCCTTGGCGAACTTTACTTCCGCATTACCCATTTCGGTATGCATTTTATTGTTCCCCTTCACAGCTTCAAGTCGATCAACTTCAATATCACCCATTTCGGTAGCAAGATCAAAAGACCCATCTATTCTTTCAATATGAATATCACCATAGTTGGTATTGGCTTTTATCTCAGTACCTTGAAACTCATGAAGAAAAATATCACCATAGGAGGTTTTCATCTCTAATCTCTTCAATGCCATGCTTTGCTCACTTGAAATCTTGCCATAATCTGTTTCGACACGAACCTTATCAAACATCTTTTTAGGAATGTATACATGTAATACACGTTGTTTAAATGTGACAAATCCAATACTAAAATTAAAGATCGAGTGCTTACGTTTTTGCTCTACCGAAATATGAATATCCCCCTGATCGCCTGTAGCTTTCATTACAGGTTGTTGACTTTTTGGGAAATTTCCTTTTAGGTGTGCATGTACTTGATCATCTTGACTAGGATGCAACATTACATCAGCAAATTCACTATTAATAAAAATCTGCTTTATATCCTTAGTACTCAATGTTTCTTTTATTTCCAATTCTTGCCCTAAATCTTTAAATCCCACCAATCCAACACCCACACTTCCAACTACACCAATAACGATAAGGATAAGCGAGAGCAGTACCACCTTCTTCATCTTGCTTCCCCCTTAATAATCTTATAGTTTGACTTGATGTAGCGAATAAACCACTGATAGACAACTTTCGAAAAGCGATTCAATCCAGTCCACATTAACAACCCTATACCCAGACATATGAAGCTTACAAATAAAGAAAAAACTCCCTCTATCGGTTCTACTATAAAAAATGAAGCAAGAGCCACAAGAGGTATCATGCATAAAATAATGGCTGTCACATAAAACGAAAAAACAACTGCTATAAACGCAATAAATGGTCCTACCAAGAAGATCAGATTAAATAAACCTAATCCAATTAACATATAAGTGGATCGAAATCGCCTGGAGGATGGTCTTTCTGGGCGTTCTTCCTCTATGTAGTAATCGGCTAAACACTCTTTGGCGATCAATTTAGGTTTCCCTAAGGATTGGATCACTTCTGATTCTGTTTTTCCTTTCCCAAGTCCATGCTCAAAGTGAGTCTCATAATCACTCAGGATATCCTCCTGATCACTAACAGGAAGCTTGTGCAAGTACGAACGTAATTCATTCAAGAATTCCATCTTTGTCATCTTCTATTCCCTCTTCTATCAATTGATTTACACTAGCGGAAAATGATTTCCATTCTTTAACCAAGCCTTGGGCATAGTTTCTTCCTTCATCGGTTAGCTGGTAATATTTCCTTGGGGGTCCTTCCTGTGATTCAACCAAATAGGTGGTAAAGTACCCTTCCTTTGTTAGCCTTCTTAATAGTGGGTAGATCGTACCTTCTGCGATCAAAAATTTCTCCGAAATCGCATCTACTAGCTCATAGCCATATCGATCCCGCTTTACAGCTAACACCAAAACACATAATGTGAGCACACCCTTTTTAAATTGAACATTCATCAAAAAACCTACCTTCTTTAACGGTACTATACATTACAAGGTACAGATTAATAATTAATATACTATTAACTACAAAATAATGCAAGGTACTGTTCTATAAATGATTCATTAATATTCTTTCCTCCTTCTTTCTATCGTGAATAAAACTCGATTTCATTCAAAACAATATCCAATAATTATCAATTGAAACCGGTTTCATCTAGATATATGGTTGAACTAAATATTAGTGTTGCTAAATAGTAAATAAGGAGAATCAAAATGAAGTATGATCAACTAGCAAAAGACATTTTAAAAAATGTTGGCGGGAAAGAAAACATTAACAGTTTAGCTCATTGTGTGACTCGTTTACGCTTTCAGTTGAAAGATGAAAGCAGAGCAAATACGGAGGTACTGAAAAGCATGGACGGTGTGATCACGGTTATGCAAAGCGGTGGTCAGTACCAAGTTGTCATCGGAAATCATGTACCTGATGTATATAAAGCTGTAGTAGATGTAGGAGGATTAGATGCTCAAGCCCCTGTGAATACGAATGAAGACGATAAAAAACAAGGACTATTTAATCGCATTATCGATATTTTCTCTAGCATTTTCACACCGATTCTCGGGGTTTTAGCGGCGACGGGGATGATCAAAGGCTTTAATGAGCTATTTGTAACACTGGAGTGGTTTACACGCGAGTCAGGAACGTACCAGATATTAAATGCCGTTGGAGACTCACTCTTCTATTTCTTCCCGATTTTCCTAGGCTATACAGTGAGTAAAAAATTTGGTGGCAATCCTTTTATTGGGATGGCGATTGGAGCAGCATTGGTTTATCCAGCCCTATCTGGTTTATCAGGAGGCGAGCCACTCTATACCTTATTTGCTGGAACGATGTTTGAATCACCGATTCATATTACATTCTTAGGGATTCCTGTAATTTTAATGAGTTATGCATCATCTGTAATCCCAATTATCTTTGCCGCTTCTTTTGGAGCAAAAGTAGAAAAAGAGCTGAATAGAGTCATTCCTGATGTAGTAAAAGCATTCTTAGTTCCCTTTTTAACGTTACTGATCGTTGTACCCCTTACATTCCTGATTATTGGACCGATCACCACATGGGGAGGTCAGCTATTAGGACAAGCAACACTGTGGGTTTATCATCTAAGTCCTCTCGTGGCCGGGTTACTCCTGGGGGGGTTCTGGCAAGTCTTTGTGATCTTCGGCCTCCATTGGGGCATTATTCCGATTGGCATGAACAACATTGCCGTTAGTCATATGGATCCAATCCAACCTTTGGCTTTTAGTGCGGCCTTTGCACAGATAGGTGTCGTACTAGCAGTCTGGCTGAAAACATCAGATAAAAAGATAAAGACCCTTGGGATTCCAGCCTTTATATCAGGGATTTTTGGAGTAACTGAGCCTGCCATTTACGGGATTACACTTCCATTGAAAAAACCATTCATCATAAGCTGTATTGCGGCTGGTATTGGTGGAGCGATTTCCGGAGTATTTGGTTCCGTAAACTATATGGTGGGAGGCCTCGGAATCTTTGAACTTCCTGTCTACGTTAGCCCGAAAGACGGCATTACGGCAGGATTTTGGGGCGCTGTCATCGCTATGACCGTTGCTTTTATCCTTGGTTTCATCCTTACCTCCCTACTCGGCTTTAAAAAAGCTTCGGAGGAAGAGGAAAGCCAGAAGGAAAACAAAGAAGAGAAAACTTCTGAACTAAGATTAGAGCTATCCAGCCCTCTCACCGGTGAAGTAAAACTTCTAGAAAATATAAAAGATGCCGCCTTTGCATCGGGCGCCCTTGGGAAAGGGGTTGCGATTGAGCCTTCGGAAGGCAAGCTATACGCTCCCGTTTCTGGCACCGTTTCCGTTCTCTTCCCAACTCATCATGCAATCGGGATTACCACAGACGACGGTGCAGAAATCTTAATCCATATCGGAATGGACACGGTACAGTTGAACGGTACATTTTTCACACCTCATGTGGAACAAGGTTCCCGTGTTGAGAGGGGACAACTATTAATCGACTTTGATATAGAAGAAATCAAAAAAGCAGGATTTGCTTTGACAACGCCAGTCGTGATTACAAATCAAGACCAGTTCCATATTACGACTATAGGTGAACAGCAGATTCGTGTGGGTGAGTGTTTGATGAAATGGGAGGGTAAAACCAGCCCAGTCCTTAACTAACATCCAATATCCATCTCAACAAATGGAACGAATAACCCTACCACAAGAGAGGACGAACAACATGAACAACTTCCCAAAAGGATTCTTATGGGGCGGAGCCATCGCTGCCAATCAAGCTGACGGCGCATACCTAGCAGATGGAAAAGGCTTAACCACCGTTGACCTGCTCCCCACTGGAGAAAAACGTTGGCCTATTATGGATGGTGGCTTACAGTCCTTCACACCGGAACCAGGAGAGTTTTACCCATCTCACGATGCAATCGATTTCTATCACCGATATAAAGAAGATATTGCCCTATTTGCCGAAATGGGCTTCAAAGCACTGCGTATCTCCATCTCTTGGGCACGTATTTTTCCAAACGGCGATGATGAGAAACCAAATGAAGCTGGCTTACAATTCTACGATCAATTATTCGATGAATTATGGAAGAACGGTATCGAGCCAATCGTCACCATTGCCCACTTTGATGTGCCGGTACACCTTGTAGAAACATACGGAGGTTGGAGGAACCGGAAGCTTGTCCACCTCTTTGAAACGTATACTCAGACTCTCTTTACACGCTACAAAGAGAAGATCAAATACTGGATGACCTTCAACGAGATCAATATGCTCCTACATGCACCATTCCTCGGTGCGGGCCTTGTCTTCCAAGAGGGAGAAAATCGAACGCAGATCCAATATCAAGCCGCCCATCATCAGCTCGTAGCAAGTGCACTAGCCGTAAAAGCATGCCACGAAACCATTCCCGGAGCACAAATCGGATGCATGCTCGCCGCTGGAACGGTCTACCCATACTCTTGCAATCCAGACGACATCTTCCATGCGATGGAAAAGGACCGCGAATCCTTCTTCTTCATCGACGTCCAATCAAGAGGAGAATACCCTGGTTATGCCAAACGTTTCTTCCAAGACCACCAATTAACCATTGAGATGGCAGAAAGCGATGAAGAGCTGTTGAAGAAATACACAGTGGATTATATCGGATTTAGTTACTACTCGAGTCAAGTAACCAGCACCGATCCAGAAATACTTAAAAATACAACGGGCGGCAATATTTTTGCATCAATTGACAATCCTTATGTGGAAAAGTCCGAATGGGGCTGGATCATTGACTCCAAAGGCCTACGCATCACTGCCAACCAACTATACGATCGTTATCAGAAACCATTATTCGTCGTCGAAAACGGCCTAGGAGCAGTAGACCAATTAACTCCTGAAGGAGAAATACACGACGACTATCGGATCAACTATCTACAAGCTCACATCGAAGAAATGGCCGAAGCGATAAAAGACGGTGTAGACATCATCGGCTACACCAGCTGGGGCCCTATCGATATCGTCAGTGCCTCCACAGGCGAGATGAAGAAGCGGTACGGCTACATCTACGTCGATCGAGACAACAACGGTAGCGGAACACTAAAAAGATATCGCAAGAAAAGTTTCTACTGGTACAAACAAGTAATTGAAACCAATGGTCAAAAGCTTGATTTATAAAGTTTCACATGAAGGAAAGGGAGCTATTCCAAGTAACTCATTTACTTTAATAGCTCCCTCTTTTCTAGAAGCGCACTGAATGAATTCGGAAAAATTATGTATAATTCTCTATGAAACTCCTATTTACCAATCTCCAAAAGAGAAGGGAAAGTGATCGGAATGCTATTTGAATCAACCCGAATGAAATTAAGAAAGATGACAAATGAAGATACGGAACTTTACCACAAATGGAGAAATGATATAGAGGTGATTCGTTCCACCTATCTATCTTTGGATATGTATCATATGGATGAAACGAAAGAATTTGTAAATCGTATCTTGGAATCCCATACAGGCAAAAGCTACATAATGGTTGAAAAGGAAAATGAAACACCCATCGGCATTATTTCATTAGTCAATATTGATTATAAAAATAGAAATGCTGAATGTATTATCGACATCGGTGAAAAAGAATATTGGGGAAAAGGCTACGGCTCAGAGGGATTGAAATTACTACTAGATCTCGCTTTTTACGAAATAAATCTTCACCGAGTTGCTCTTAAAGTATTTTCATTTAATGATAGAGCGATTCGATTGTACAAGAAGATCGGCTTTCAAGAAGAAGGAATTTCTAGACAAAGCCTATTTCGAAATGGTAAATGGCACGACATCATTCATATGGGAATCCTACAAGATGAGTACTTTGAGCAGAATCAGTAAATGAAAAAGAGTTTATTCTAGGTAATATAGCCTACCTAGAATAAACTCTTTAACCATGCTAAGATACCAATTTATACCCTACGGTAAAGGAACGTGACCTCTATGAAAATCAGAAATTCTGTCAAAGCCATCCTCATCCACGAAAAATCATTGCTAGTCACAACGTATGAAGATCAAGACGGTATCTATCATCTACTTCCAGGCGGAGGTCAGCATGCAGGCGAAACCTTAGACCAAACCCTGATGAGAGAATGCCTTGAAGAAACCGGGATCGAAGTCAACCTTGGCGATCTCCTATTCGTGCGAGAATGCTTTATGGACCCAGGTGTTCATCGGATTGAATTTATGTATACCTGTACACCTACATCCATCCATACAGACACTCCTATTCTCAATATGGACCGCAAACAAACAGGCATTTCATGGCTGCCTTTAGACGAATTAGAGAACCACCCCTTATTCCCTATTGGACTCAGGAAACGGATTTTAGCTTTTCACAGTGGAGATTCACCTTCTCCTATCTATTTGGGCGAGATCACGTAAGCCTATCTCTCCACTCACAACGAAACCTGATCCGAACTAGAGGCCAACATACGGCCCGACTCCGCCTCATCTAATATATATATTTCACCCAACTCACGAATCACCACACAGTCTTCCCTCTTACTAACCTGCGCAGCATCTAACAACCGTTCGAGCGGCTCCTCTACCGGCTCAAACGATAACACAAACGTATTCCAATGAATCGGAACCAACTTCTTCGCACCCGAATCGACGAACATCTGCCACGCCTGTTCAGGTGTACAATGATTTACTTGAAACGATGCCGGCTCGTACGCTCCAATCGGCATAAAAGCGAGGTCGATTTCTCCCCACTTCGGTAATTCCTTACATACATCCGTATAAGCCGTATCACCCGGATAAAATAACTTCTTATCCCGATAGCTGAGCAGAAAGCCCGTATATCCCTGATTCCGACTCCATGGATATCGTTTCCCCCAATGAACCACAGGAATCGCTTGGATCACAAGGCCATTCGGCAGAACCATGTTGTCCCATTGCCCATCCAATTCTCGAATTTCCTTTGCTCCTAGTTTCCGAAGCAAACGAGATATGCCGGGAGCCGTAATAATCACCGTTTCAGAAGTAACTACTTTTCGTAATGATGAAAAATCCAGATGATCCATATGAGCATGCGACATGAGCACCACGTCGACAGGCCCGATATTCTCTACATCTATGGCAGGACTCGTATGACGCCGGAGTCCCATTTTCCAATTATCTCCCCAACCTAGAGGAATCCCAATCCGCTCTGTTAAAACAGGATCCGTTATAATCCGAATCCCATAAAACTGAATTAGCACCGTAGAATGACCAATCCACCCCACCGTCACACGTTCTCGATCCCACTGAGCTGGATCGATTCGTTTAGGCGGCACTTGATACGGTGGATTCGGCATTTGCGACATTCTATAAAATAGAAATCCTACTACGAGCAGGATGAGGGTTACCACGCAAAATAAGAAGGTAAACAATATACCCATCTAGCTCACTCCTTTTTACCTTGTTTCTCTACTATAGCGGACCTGCGTTAAACAATCACATCAAAAAGATTAAATCTTTGTTAGTAAGTCACCATATCCTCTATTCTCATTTTGACAAAAAGGACAGCGAAAGATACTTATCATCATGATTTTCTGCTCCGCTAGGCAGATGTCCTGACTTCAGGGCTAAATTGCCTGCTGGTCACGGCTATTAGGCAAGCTTCTGTTAATTGGGCCAGTCCCCTCATTCCTTTCTGGGACCATACCCAGCCCACGGGCATACACATAGTGTAGAAAATAAGGACTTAATTAGGAGGAATGAACATGTCTCAAGCGAATATACCTAATATTTCCCCGAATATTACCATTACACGAGAAGACGCGATCAACCTGCTCTTATCTTCCATTGCACTCGAAGAATTAGGGCTTAGCCATATTATTAACGCGGAGGGCGAAAAGCTTCAGTACGTTTTAGGAACTCTACCAGGGGTTACTCCCCTCATCCAACCAACAATATCGGATTTACTTCTCATAAATAGCAGTGTCCGCGAAACCATTCGTGAAGTTAGAAAAAAAGAATGGATCCTAAATGAGAAATTAGAAACCGTTTTTGAAGCAGAAAGTAATACACTACCATAAATAAAAAAATCGAGTAGGAGGGGGTGATTAACCCCCGACCTCTCACACCACCTAGCATGCGGTTCCGCACTAGGCGGTTCACTTAAGTCTGACGAATCCAAT
>NZ_SLXV01000018.1 GCF_004341445.1 Baia soyae | reverse complement strand
GGGACACCTCTCTATGGTTTAGTGGGCACTTTACCATTTCGAAGAAAGGTGTCTTTCTCCTTTTTATCCCATTTTTTGGTTAATCAACACACCTGTACTAAAATATTATTTAATACAATAATTATTCTAACTTTTTATTAAACTATTGTCAATATAATTTTTAAACTTTTTTATTAAATTATTGAATATCATGCACCGTAAATAATAACATTAAGTAAATACAACTTTTTTTTGTAAATGAAATAAATATTAAAAAATATACTAGGTTGGTTTGCTTAAAAAAGCTCCATCAAGGAGCCTTTTGTGTTAGAGAGGTTATTTTCAGATAGTCCTTAGTTATATCAATACAACTGACATAGTACAGTGAACGCCTTCTCAAGGGCTGACTTTGGAAGGCGTTCACCATCCTAAAGAGTTTCCGTACAGGTAAATAACATGATTTATCGAATCAATATGTAGGGAGGTTTCTACCATGAAAACGAAGCGTTTCCCCTATCTTTGGCTTATTATCCTCATATTGATTGGGATAAGTATAAGCAATTTTACGATGCAAGTCACATCAGATAAGCCGGTAGTAACACCTCAAATTTCGAAATCATCAGAAGTTGAGACGGGTGTTTTGTCAGGGTACAAGAACTTACACAATGTAGTGAAAATCTATATCCCATCTACCATCCTTGTAGACAAGGCCGCCAATAATGCTAGACATGTGGATCAGGCGTTAGAGAAGTTTTCCAAGCTATTCGGCGGAGCAACGGCAATGGAAGGGATAGGTGCTTGGGTGGCGGATGATAAGAAATTGGTCAAGGAAAAGGTTACGATTGTCTATAGCTATGGTGAGAAGCTAGATAAGAAGGCTCTAGATGAAGTAGTCGGTTATGCAAGACAAGTCAAGCAAGAGATGAAACAATCGTCTGTTGCGTTAGAAGTGAACGGAAAGATGTATTTTATTGAGTGAGTGAAACGGCCTTCCATTAGGTTCATTCCAAGTGGAGGGTTCATTTGTTATTTGGATTTATCGATATGTTTGATTAATTTAATAGGAGCGACGACGAATAGGAGAGCGATTACAAATGGAAATAGATATGGGATGATAGACGGAAATGAAAAGTGAGTTTCACAGCTTAAAGCGAGCGTATAAATACAGATGGACGCGATCGTGATGATATAAACATCTCGAACATACTTCTGATCGTGATGATATTTTTTTAAATACTTGATCGTCCATAGACCACAAATGATGATCCAGACCCATTTAAGGATCATGTATAGATTGAAAAAATCCTTATCTACAGCAAATTCAATAAAGAATCGACTTATCATCGCACCCCATAGAAAAAACACGGGTGCAAAACGAGAGAATTCATCCCAGTTTGGATACATAGTTTCCTCCTGTTAGCACAATGATTACAAATAGATTCATATAAGAATCATTTCTCTTAGTCTCCACATATTGTATGAATGAAAACTATATGGGAGGCCTTCTTCTATGGATATAAAAGAAACGAACAATGTGGAACTTTCCCCGCCTTGGGTCACATATTTTAATGAAATTAAGTACTCAGTAGGGGCTGATCCTGATGTAACAGTGGGGCCCCTTCTTCCTATTGGAGATGTTTATCTTATCATTGTCACAGTATCAGAAAATGAAAAAGCTAAAGCCATTGCTACACTCCTCAATCCTACGCAAACCTTCGGAAATGTCGAAGTCTTGGTTGTAGTGATCAATGAAGGAGAGCTGATTACTCCCTTACCTTGTCCTTTAAACGCTTTCTTAATCGCAAGCCTCGTTCAAACTGCATTAACGGGTAATGAATTCTTTCAAAAAGTTGTTGTACAACCTCAACTACCAAACCAACCGAACGCTGTCTACCCTGTTTTCAAGCCAGAAGTCATTCAGTTTTTCAATGATGATATATCAAATCTATGCAATACTTTTACTGGGGTTGCTGCAAGTGTATTTCAAGATGTTTTAAGAAATGAAATATGCGAAGTTCCTATTTTGTTTTCTACTAGTTGCGATTGAGTCAGAGGGTTCATCTTGTTTGAAATTAGATTTTGTTTGCAGTCTAAAAAAAGCTCCTAAAACGGGGCTTTTTCTGTGTTATGAGGATTGTTTATGGATCGTTCTTGCTAGTTATATTGAGTACAACTACCCATATTATTATTTTGTCACATAATAGTTGATGATCCTTACATTTTATTAAGATTATTGAAAGGTAAATCTATACTTTCTCATAATCCAGACTGCTAAACTAGTCCATAACTAGTTAATAGAGTGTCAAAAGGAATAGATCTATTAAGGTAGAACATCTATCAAAAGTTTACAGTGGAAAGGAGCACATAGATGGTTAAGTAAATTATCATGGAAGATGATTTTCCACGAAAAATATTGACATGTTATCGCTGTTAGGAGGAAATGTACATTGAACTTTCGGCAGTTTGCGTTTAATAATGTCAAACGAAATATTCGGGCTTATTCTGCCTATTTTCTAAGTAGTTCGTTTGCAGTAATGATCTTTTTTACCTATGCCATGTTTATCTTTCATCCTGATATGACGAAAACCCAAATGGGTAGACGAACTCAGATTGGAATGGGAGCAGCCGAGTATGTAGTTTTTATCTTCTCTTTTCTGTTTGTACTCTACTCGATCAGCGCTTTTTTAAAAGCAAGAAAAAAGGAGTTTGGTCTTTTAACCATTCTGGGATCGGAAGGAAGACAACTAAAACGTCTGATCTTTCTAGAGAATATGATCATCGGTTCCCTATCAATCATCGCGGGAATCGCATGTGGAATGGTCTTGTCTAAGGCTTTTCTCTACTTTGGTGCGGGAGTTGTAGGGGTTAAAGAACTACCGATCTACTTACCGTGGAAGGCGATGGGACTGACTACTGTTGCCTTTTTGACCCTTTTTCTCGTTATCTCTGCGCTTACTCTATTCTTTGTCCGACAAAATCGGGTGATAGAGTTATTACAAGGAGGCATGAAGCCCAAGCCAGAACCGAAGGTTTCCATCTGGCTATGTTTATTATCAGTGGGTTGCTTTATCAGTGCCTTTTATCTAATGAAACAACCATTATCGCAGTCTAATATGATGTATATTCTAGCACTCGGGCTTATCGCTACTTACTTTTTCTTTACACAGATCAGTGTGTGGACCATTCGCCTATGTAAAAGAAATCGTTCTTTTTCTTGGCGAGGAACGAACCTCCTCTGGGTTTCGGAGATTGGCTATAAGATAAAGGATAATGCGCGGATCTTTTTTATGATCACGGTTGTCACGGCAATGTCTTGTACTGTCATCGGAATTGTTCTTTCAATGGATCAAATGAATAAGAGAGCGTTTAGTGAAAATCCTTTTGCACTTACTTATACGGTAATGAACGAGAAGGGGGAGAATTGGAAAAAAGAGATTGATAAGATTGATCAAGAGTTGAAGTCTGCCAATGTAAAATTTGAAAAGATTCAACAGGCATCTATTGGTTCTCAATTCCGTGAGGCTCAGGATCGGTACCTACCGATAATGAAACAATCAGAGTATCAGCATCGGGTAGATAAGCTTAATGGGAAAAAGATTCCTACACTAAAAACCGGAGAGGCATTGGCTATTTCCCATCCTTCTATAAACAAGTTAAATGCGAAGCAGCTTACTCTACATGATGGGGGAGAAGTACTTCAAGTGGTCGGCCAGTTCGTGGAAAAATCGATTCAGGGTGGATCTCTCGTAGTCGTTTCGGATGAAACATATACTCAGTTGAAGGCTTCTAGGAAAGAGAAAGAAGATGTAGAGATCTCCTATTTGATTCCAGACTGGTCTAATAAAGAGTTACCTAATTCTAATTCGACAGAGGTGAAAATTGGAAAAAAATTAATCGATTTACATGATCAAGCGACAACATCAGGAGAAGAAAATGGTTTCCTCAGCTCTCGTGCAGATTCTTATTTAATGGTCAAGCAAAGTAATAGTATGTTAGTCTTTATCGGCATATTTCTCGCAGCGATTTTCTCCCTTTCTAGCGCTAGTTTCTTGTACTTTAAACTTTTTACTGATTTAAACCAAGATCAGCACATCATCCATGGACTTTCTAAGGTCGGTTTAAGTAGTAAAGAGATGAAGCGATCAGCGACTATCCAAATTGCTGCTCTCTTCTTTATTCCCATGTTTGTTGCAGCACTAGAGGCCATTATAGGTCTAGAAGCATTGAAAGGAACATTTGCTGATCTAGGAAATACCTTTCTCCCTACTATGACTGGGATCGGTGCCTTTTTCTTTATGCAGTTCATCTATTTCTTTATCGTTCGTGCTCATTATTTGAGTCAATTAAAGCGAGTAATGGTATAAAAAGGGTTGTACTACAAAAAAATGATGATCTTCTGATTAATCACTTCTGAACTTTGGATCAAAAAATAACCTAGCACATAAAGCCTAGGTTATTTTTTTTGCAGAAATAACAGCGGATCTCGCGCATCGGAGGAAGGGTTTAGACCGATGTGTACCTCAAAGTGAAGATGGGGGCCGGTTGAGCGGCCGATTTTTCGGATTAGGCCGATATACTGGCCTTTGGTTACTTTCGTGCCGACACGGACGCTTCCGTAGGGGATGGTATGACCGTACCAAGAGATAAGCCCGTTGGAGTGCTTGATGCCTAGATAATGGCCAAAGCCGCCGGGATTATCTTTATCGATATAGATAACGCCGTCCCCTGCTGCACGAACTAAGGTGTTTTCGGCACAAGCGAGATCAAGCCCACGATGAAAGTGTCCGGGTCTGCGCTCATTCCATCTACCTGTAATCGGGCAGTTCGGAGCTAGTGGCCAGGCGAGCGTGCCTCCGGTGTACTTCACATTTCCATCAATCGTAACTCTACCTGTGAAGAGATTGGCCTGAGAGGCTACTTCATTTACATAATCCCAACCACCGTCACCGGTAAATTTAGAATCTAGTTTATAAATTCCACAGATAACGTTGTCTCCGTAGGTACTAACGGTTTCTTCTCCTAATTTTTGGGTCGCATCCTTTTTACAGATCCCTTTTTGTGAATCGGCTTCTTCTTGTAACGTCTGAGCTAAGTCGAAAATGTAATCTTTAACAGGTGCAAGGTTGGTTTCTCCGGCAAATTTGCTCATTCGCTGAGGAACTTTTTTTACGTAATTTTGCGTTTCTTGGAACGGAGGAACCCCGTCGTAGCGCTTTACATTGCCAGCTCCAGCATTATAAGCCGCTAATGTATACTTTATATTTCCATTGAAATTATTTAGGTGGTTCACTAAAAGCTCTACGCCGCGATCGATATTATTGACCGGGATTTTACAATCTTGAATGGTCCATTTACGGGCTTGGCAGTTAGATGGCATAAGTTGCATTAAGCCAACTGCTCCGGCAGAAGAGACGACATTTGGATTAAAGTTACTTTCTTGCTCCATCACAGCGGCAACTAAAGCAGGCGTAACTTGATATTTTCGATCTTTGTTCCAACGGTAGAGGGAGGACTCGATATACTCTTTGTATTTTACATTTGGAACGGTTCCACTCACTTTCGAAGCATGGGAAGTGTATTGAGGGCTTTTGGCATGAATTGCGGCTAGGATTTCCCACGGTATGTTGTATTTGGCGGCGGCTTCTTCGTAATAGTCGCGAAACATAGACATGGTGGTAGTTGTTCCGTCTTCTGGTAAGGCCTCTGGCTTATTTATAAATGGGACCACCATAAAGATCGTAAAGGTGATGAGTAGGAGGATCAAAAGGGTAGGGAGCGCACCCATCCCCATTAAAAGGACTAAAAGGGGATCTCGGTCTTTTCTATTGTTTGGGTTAGTCGGCAGCATTGGCACTTTCTAACCACCTTACCTTCCATGTATCGCCGCTTGGCTTTAGTAGGATTGAGATAAATTGAGGCTCTGTTACGGCTTTGTTATCAGGGCCAGTAAAGGTGATATTGGCAGTTAGCTCTAGGCGAATATCTTGTGTATCTTCGACTGTTTTTGACTCTATTTTAAAATCTCGAAATTCCATTTTTTTCGTGTCTGCAAATGGCTCTTTATATTGAGCTTGTAACATTTCGTAGAGCGAGGGGTCTAAGCGGTTTTTTACCCTTTCTACATGTGCGGTTGGCTTCGATGCGTTGTATTGATAGAGATCTTTTAGAAACGAAGTGAGAAATGAGTCTATTTGTGCTCCCCGTTTTTGTTGGTTGTCTAGGATTTGTTTGGCTTCGGGATCTTGCTGATCCTTTTTCTTCGTCTCTTCTGTATCTTGGGGAGGAGTGGTAGGAATAAGAGTAGGAGGTTTTTTCTCAGATGCTGATTGGGCTGCTGGCTTCTCTGTTTCAAAGGGGATTCTACTAATAAAGGTAAAAATGAGGATGACCGTAAAGGCAATCAATAACCAAAATTGAAGTTTACTTAGCTTCATCTATATGCTCCTTAAAATGATAATTTTCTGTATAGTTAGAGTATATATAAAAAATGTCGAAAAGGAAATAATTTGTAAAATGATGCCGGTGAATTTCCAACATTTATCCCAATTATTGGAATTCCGCCTGTAGATGTATTTGCAAATATTGTAAAAGGTAAAAACGGGTTGCCTATCACATCGTAGGCAACCCGTTACATTCAATTTGTATCCGTAAGATCTTGCACTTGCTGTTGAATTAAATCTAACAATTGTTTCTTTGTTTCCCAAAGGGTGTCAGAGAGGTTTACGGTATACTCTTCTGGATTTAGGATACGGAGGTACTCTTCCCAAAACTGATCCATCTGCTGTTGATGGAATTGACGGATCTCATCCAGTTTTGGTAGCGAATATACGAGGTTCCCCCCTTGGAAAATGGGTACATGGAGGGGCTCTATTCGATAATTCCGGATTGTTTTCTTCTTAAATGAGTGAACAGGGTGAATTAACAGGAGTGGTTCGGCTGGATTTAGCTCCTCGTTTACTTCCATGATGTAGTCTGCCTGCGCTTTATTTGTTTTTGTATCAATGATTCGAACGATCTTTTTTCGGCCAGGAGTGGATACTTTGATCGGATTGGATGAAATTTTCAGTGTAGGGGTCCACTTATTATCTTCCAATCGCGAGACCATCTTATACACACAACCGAGAGATGGTTGGTCGTGGGCGGTAATAAGCTTGGTGCCCACGCCCCAACTGTCAATTCGGGCACCTTGGGCCTTCAGGTTTAGGATCGTTTGCTCATCTAGGTCGTTAGAAGCCACTATCTTCGTATTCGTTAATCCGGCTTCATCCAGCATGATGCGAGCTTGTTTGGAAAGATACGCTAAGTCTCCGCTATCCAATCGAATTCCTTTTAAGGTATACCCCTTCTCTCTTAACTCGAGTCCGACTTGAATCGCATGAGGAACGCCACTTTTCAGTGTGTCATACGTATCGACTAACAGGACAGCTTGGTCGGGAAACGCATCCGCATAGGCGCGAAACGCTTCCAATTCACTAGAGAAATCTTGTACCCAAGCATGAGCGTGTGTTCCGCTGGTGGGAATCCCAAATGTTTTTCCGGCGAGTACATTGGAGGTGGCGTTAAAGCCAGAGATATAAGCTGCGCGCGCTCCCCAGACGGCGGCATCTGCCTCTTGCGCACGACGAGTCCCAAATTCCATCAACGTACCTTGTTCTCCGATGATATGGCGAATCCGGGCTGCCTTGGTGGCAATTAGCGTTTGAAAGCCTGTAAAGTTGAGTAAGGCTGTTTCGATGAGATGAAGCTCATTCACATTTCCTTCTAAGCGCATGATGGGTTCATTAGGGAAGATAAGGGAGCCTTCACGAAATGCATATACGTCTCCTGTAAAGCGAAATTGGCGGAGATATTCTAAAAATGGGGCATCATAAGATGGAGATAAAGTTTGTATGTAAGAAAGGTCTTCTTCGGTGAATCGGACATTTTGCAAATAGGTAATCGCCCGCTCTAATCCGGCAAAAACGGCATATCCATTACCAAAGGGAAGGGTACGGAAATAAAGGTCAAATGCACGTCTTTTGGTATGGTTTCCTCGTTTCCAATGGGCAAACATCATCGTAATTTGGTACTGATCTGTGTGCAAGGCAGAAGCAAAATTGAGTTTCATGTTGTTTGAGCTCCTCTATATGGCTGTATTTACTATGCTACAATAAGAACATACATAGATAGAAGTGGGGCGTAATAATAGAATGAATCAAGTCCGAATAGGGGTTTGTGGTTGGGGAGACCATGTTCTTACTACGCAAGCATCAAAGACAAAAGATAAATTAGTGGAGTATACAAGTCATTTTCCTATTGTGGAGTTAGATAGTACGTTTCACGCGATAGCGGCTGTAGACCGTGTAGAGAAATGGGTTGAGCAGACGCCAGAGACGTTTCGCTTTTTAGTAAAGCCGTATCGAGAGCTTACGGGTCACGGACGACCCAGTCATTTCCCCGAGAGATCGTGGGAAGAGATTGTGAAGGCAGTCAAAGAATCGTTTGAGCCTATGCGGTTAACAGGGAAATGTGAATTGATGCTTTTTCAATTTCCTCCTTGGTATGATTGTTCACAAAAACATGTTCGATACATACGAAAAGTAAAAGAAGCATTTTCAGAATATCGTTTAGCTATCGAGTTTCGCAACCAAAGCTGGTTTAGTGAGTCGATGTGTGATCAAACGTTACGGTTCTTAACAGATGAGAAGTTAGTTCACGTTGTATGTGATGAACCACAGGCTGGAATTCACTCGATTCCGATCGTGGCGGCATCTACACATCCTACATATAGTGTAGTGAGATTCCATGGACGGAATAAAGCTGGCTGGGATCAGCCTGGCAATCCGAATTGGCGTGATATTCGCTATGCCTACGACTACTCAGATGAAGAAATTTCGGAGTGGGCTCCCAGAATACAAAGCTTAGCAACAAGTAGTAGAGAAGTATATGTATTATTTAATAATAACTCACAAGGGCACGCTGTCAAAAGTGCAAGGAAGATGATGAAACAGCTAGGTATTTCCTATGAAGGACTTGCGCCGAGGCAGTTAAGCTTACTGGACTGGATGGAGTAATCACATGGATGACATATTGATATGGGGATCACTATTATTAGTTGGTTATGTAGCAGGTACCATTGGAAGTATTGTCGGGCTTGGCGGAGGGATTATTATTGTTCCTGCTCTGCTGTATTTAGCTCATTTTTTTCCACCTTTTCGTATGGTTAGTCCTCCGATGGCTGTGGGGACCTCCTTATTTTTAATTGTTATTACCTCTCTCTCTTCGACTCTGAGTTTTCATAAACAAAAACGAATTGATTTTACAAGCGGATGGCTCTTTTTTCTGGGATGTGGCCCGGGTGCGATGATCGGTGCTTATTTATCACGTTATCTACAATCCAATTTCTTTCTCATTGGTTTCGGCCTCTTTATGTTGGTTATCTCTTTTGTTCTCGTGATAAAAGACCGAATTGGATGGATGAGATATACAGGGTCTCAGGTTAGAACCCATACGGATCCAGATGGCTATACATGGACGTATGGATACAATCGGTGGCTTGTGTTAGGGATGTCGTTTCCCATCGGGATCCTTTCTGGGCTTTTAGGGATTGGCGGCGGGGCACTGATGGTTCCCATCATGCTCATCGTGTTTCGATTCCCGCCCCATGTGGCTACCGCTACCTCGATGTTTGCGATTTTTTTATCGTCTATTCTGGGGAGTGGTATTCAGGCTTTTCAAGCACATATTCATTGGATGGCGGTCTTGTTATTAGCCCCCGGCTCTTGGCTGGGAGGGAAGACAGGAGCTTGGATTTCCTCTCGTTTGGAGAGTAAACATCTGCTACGAGTTTTTGAAGCGTTACTAGTAGTCATTGCGATTAAGATGATCTATGACGGATTTACCTTGTGAGGAGGACCCTTATATGAGGCATGTAATTCGTCTTTACCATACAAATGATCTACATAGCCATATGGAGGAAATGGAGAAAATTCATAGCTTTGTGGTGCGAAAGCGAGAGGAAGCGAAGCAGAGAGATGAGTCGTTTCTTCTCGTTGATTTGGGGGATCATGCGGACCGGTTTCGGATGGAGACGGAAGGAACGATGGGGGTAGTCAATCGTAGGATCCTCGATTATACGGACTACGATATCGTGACGTTAGGAAATAATGAATTATTAACGATTTCGGATGTAGATCTGGCTAAGATGTATCATCAGTCTTCTTTTTCGGTGGTAAGTAGTAACGTTCGTCAAAAGGAAGACCAACAGCTTCCTGATTGGCTTAAGGCTTGGGAGATTCGAGAAGTAAGAGGAGTGCGTATTGCTTTTTTAGGAGCTACGATCCCATATCCATTGGTTTATGATTTGTTGGGTTGGGATGTAGGTGATCCAATGGACTGTTTAGCAAGGGATGTGGCGTTGTTACGTTCACAAGTAGATGTTATCGTGGTTCTCTCCCATTTGGGGATTTTTTGGGATCGTAAGATTGCGACGATGATTCCGGATGTGGATATCATCATCGGAGCGCATACACATCATCTGTTGGAGGAGCCAGAGCGGATAGGGACTACGATGATTGTAGCGGCGGGGAAATTTGGGGAGTATGTCGGGGAAGTGCAAATGATCGTGGATCTAAGTAGCAACGCTACCCCTTGCTTCGATGCTTGTGTCCATATGACGAAACTAGAAGATTCTTCTGCTGAGATGGCTCACTTTATCCACGGTTTACGGATGGAGGCTAAGCGTGATATGACGAGGCCGATTGCGCAATTAAAGGAAACGCTCCCCATCTCGTGGAATAAAGAATCCACGTTTGCTAATTTGCTCGCCGATGAGCTTCGGGCATGGACGGGTGCTCCTATTTCTCTGGTGAATAGCGGAGTGTTATTAGGACCTCTTGTTGCGGGGACGGTTACGTGGGAAAAATTACATGAACTTTGTCCCCATCCGATTAATCCGGTATTAGTTGAGATTTCAGGAAGGGCGATTCGAGAGGCACTAGAGCAATCCCTACAGCCATCTTTTCAAAATAAAAAAATCCGAGGCTATGGGTTTCGTGGGAAGATACTGGGTTCTTTAGCGGTATCGGGATTGCAGGTGGTAACCGCTCGTACGACTAGCGGGGAGCTTGGTGTACAAGCTATCTATGTAGGCAATGAACGGTTAGAGGATGAGGATCGATATCAATTAGCCACGATCGATATGTTTACTTTTGGCTCTGGATATGTCACTTTAAAAGAGAGTGATTTGCTGAGGTACTATGTGCCCGAGTTTTTACGGGATCTCTTGAAGGATGCGGTTCAAGATTCCTCCAAAATTGAGAAAGCAAAAGAAAAACGTTGGTTTTCGAATGCTTCTCATGAAACAGATTGTGGTACACTCACATGATACGAACCAATAGATGTTTTTGATAGATGAAAAGGAGGACTCCTCTTGAGTTTCGTAAATGATATTTATGAACTTTATCGTGATCAGCTTTGTGATGATGAAGATGATGTGATTACCATCGTCCTAAATCTGTTAGAAGACCAATCACGTGAAAATATGATTCAACTGATTCAAAATATGGGTGACGAAGAAGTAAATCAGATGATGGGGATTTATCTGGTGGAGATGTTAAAAATGAAGATGGTACAAGATGGGAAAATTTCTCCGTATAAGCCAGTACCCGCCATTCCAACACGTATTCATTAACTTTTATAGGGAACTTATGTTCATCAGCACTCTTTGGGCGGGATCGACATATAATAGGATATAGATCCGTAAATGGGGTGTTTGATTTGATTCAAATGAAGCCAATCTATATTGGTGAATCAGTCGCGATGGGCATAGAAGTGAAATTACCCAAAACAACCCTTCTCGTCATTACCACAGATAAAGGATACATCATGTGCGGCGCGTTGGATGTAGGTTTATTAAATGAACGGTTAAGTGATCGTCAAATTATCGCAGCTCGGGCAGTGGGTGTAAAGACATTAGACGAATTGCTGACTGCACCTCTTGAGTCTGTGACTCACACAGCTGAGGATTTCGGAATCACAGCTGGTATGGTGGGAGAAGAAGCACTTCTACGAATGATGTAGTAAGCATATAGAAAAGAGCTTTTTTGAGCGGCGAGTGTCGTTCAAAAAAGCTCTTTTCTGTTTTGTTTCGTGGGGGATTACTGTAACAACTTTTTTAGTTCTAGGGATTCTTTATGAGGGAGTAGACCGTATTTTGTATCGAATGTGATTTCTGCTTCCCAGTTCTCGTTAAACCAGATGAAATATTTCTTCTCAAGGGGTACGTCTTCTTTCTTGTTTTTCGAGAACCAGAGTTGAAAATTCTCTGGCTTGGTCCTTGCAGGAGTGGAGGTCTTCCAGTCAATCATGCCGATATATTGGTTGATGCGATCGATTTTTTCTTTATCTGAGATCTCTTTTTTCTCGTTTAGTGTATTGTTGGCTTGTCTCTCTTGATAGATAACACGTTCATTTGTACTGTTGCAACCCACGATGATACCGATGATAGATATCATGAGGAGTAGAAGGAGCAATCTTTTCTTCAAAACAATCCCGCCTCTATATATGATTGATAGTATAATTTCCCACAAGTTTCGTTCATATACAGGAGCGGTTTGCACCTCGTTTGCAATTTGGTTGCAAATTCACTTTTTCCCCATAATAAGCTCGATAAAGCTTTGTTATGTAATCTTGAAAACCCTTGAAAACAAAGGAAAAAGCACCCTCAACATGAGAGTGCTTTTTCTTATAGTCCGAATTAACGAACGTTCAAACGATGAACGTTAGCGGATTGTGGACCACGGTCTCCCTCAACGATGTCGAACTCAACTGGCTCGCCTTCTTCGAGAGTTTTGAAACCTTCGGTTTGGATTGCGCTATAGTGTACGAATACATCGCCACCGTCTTCGCGCTCAAGGAAACCATAACCTTTATCAGCGTTAAACCATTTTACTTTACCCTTCATGCTTGGGGCCTCCTTCTTCATTAAAAAGCGGACAAACAGTCAAGCGTTTAAACCTATTGATGAACCTATTGTTTCAACGTACAAGAGGCCACACAAGGTGAAACTTGATTCCCAACCACTTTTTAACGTAATACACGTATCCTACCATACAACGTGAAAAATAACAACAAAAGCAGAAAAAGAAAATGCGATTTAAAACAAATGCTGATACGGCTGTAGATCGATCTGTTTTTTTTGTAAGGTTTGTTTTAGCCATTTGTGATCTCTTTTGGGAGTGGCTAGGATGTACCCACGGATGATGTATTCTTCTTTTAATTCCTCAGCTTTCTCAGCCAAGGCGATCTCACCTATTTTGCCAGCGATTTTTTGTTTGGCTATATCACGGAATAATTCCGGAACGGGTGCAACTAGATCCCGAAGGAGGGCTTTTTTTTCGTCTGTCCAGAGATGTAGTGTTTCGTTGATATAGTGTTCCTGCCAATCGAGCTCAGAACGACCATCTTGCTTGGGTAATCGTTTTAGAAATTTACGGAACATAAAAAAGCCGCCAATACACATAACTCCAAAAAGTGCTACCCAAAACAAGGTGTAGCCCCATTGGAGCCATAGGGATTCTACCACGGTTCTCACCTCTATTAAATTAAATAACTTCTTACTTGTTTTACGTTTAGTCTACTGGCTTTATTATATCGGGCATAGAGGCAAAAAAACAACACTGGCTATGACTATGGAGAGCCAGTGTTGTTGTTCAATATATCTATTGAAGGAGTTTACGATCGGGTTACACCCATTCCCACTGAGGTTGGAGCAGAACCAACGGTAATGGTGGTGATGATCAGATGTGAGTTTCCATCGAGAACAGAGACATTGTCATCTACATTATTAACTGCAAAGATCTGATTGGCAATGAGGTCTACGCTCATTCCGATTGGATTGTTGCCTACGGGAATGGTGGTGACGACGGTATGGGTGTTCCCACTGATAACTGAGACGTTATTATCAAGCCCGTTGGCTATATAAATACAGTTTGTGTGGGAGTTCACTCCAATCCCTGTTCCGCTGTCTAAAAATAACATACTTCCTACTGGAATCGTGGCGAGGACCGTGTGGGAATTTCCATCTATTGTAGAGATCGTATCATCGAGACTATTGAGAACATAGATACAATTGGAGAGTTCGTTTACTCCCATGTGTGTGGGGCTGTTTCCTACAGGAATTACGGTAGATACAGTAAAGGTCATTCCATCAATGACGGAGACGTTATTATCAACGGCATTTGCTACATAGATCCGGTTCGTAACAGAATTCACACTCACTCCTTCGGGGCCTGTGCCTACTGGAACAATAACAAATACGGTATAAGTGACGCCATCGATTACATAGAGATTATTTTTTGATTGGGTAATTCCGTAGATTCGATTTCTAGCAGAGTCGACGCTTAGTACGGATAGATCTACTCCTACTGTAAACGTGGAGACAACTGTATGAGTATTTCCATCAATGGCAGAGACGGTGCTATCGTCAAAATTGGCTACATAGATCCGATTAGTGGTGGTGTTGACTGCTACTCCTTTGGGGTTATTGCCCACGGGTACCGTTGAGACGATCATGTGGGTCATTCTGTCGATGATGGAGACATTATTGCTGTCAGAATTGCTGACATATATGGTTGATAAGGGGGCATCAGAAGGCCCAGTGGGTCCAGTTGCACCTCTGAAAGAGGCAGATCCCGGTGGTCCAGCAGGTCCTTGGGGACCGGGTGGACCAGTTGCTCCTGTTGCGCCAGTGGGAGAAGTATCTCCAGTGGGTCCGGCAGGTCCTTGAGGTCCAGGCTCTCCCTTGTTCCCAGGAGTCCCCCTTTCTCCAGTCGGTCCGGTCGGTCCAGTCGGTCCGGCAGGCCCTTGAGGTCCAGTTGCTCCTTTGCTCCCAGGAGTTCCCATTTCTCCCGGCGGCCCAGTTGCACCAGTGGCAGAAATGGGTCCGGCAGGCCCTTGAGGTCCAGTGGATCCGGTGTTTCCAGGAGCACCTCTTTCTCCAGTGGGTCCAGTTGAGCCAATGGCAGAACCGGATGTAGTGGGACCCGGCGGCCCTTGAGGTCCGGTTGGTCCAGTGTTGCCTGGCGAGCCGATTACTCCGGGCGGCCCAGTGGATCCAGTGAGAGAACCGGATGTAGTGGGACCCGGTGGCCCTTGGGGTCCAGCAGGTCCTTGAGGCCCTGTTACTCCCTTGGTTCCCGCCGATCCTTGGGGACCCGGTGGTCCGATTGCACCCAATACCTCCGATATCCCAGGTACCATCTTCGGTCTGACTAGTTGGGTCCAGATTGATCCGATAGCTCCTGATAATCGAGTCGTTCTTACTAATCCTTGGGGTCCTACCGTGGTCGTTGATTTTGGCATTTTGTCGTCGTCCGTGTCCTTGATCGAGCCGGTCTTCTCGTTAATGCATGTTTCTTTCGTTGTTTCCATGATATCTGTATATGTTTTTTCAAGTCTTGAAGCTTCGGAATGGGGTGTGATTTTATGGGATGAGGGTTCAGATGGACAATCGATGTTCTTTATAGAGGATATTGAAATAATTTCATCTCCATCTGAATGGATGGATGTTTGAATTTGAATTTGACTGCTGTCTGTTGCACATGCTTCTTCTGTCGCTTCTATGGATTTGGTTGGTTTGGTTGATTCCACTTGTCTTGTGGTGCTTTTGGTACGAATAGCGCTAGGCATACAGAATCTAGGCTTTGGGGTACCCGCTATACGGAGGACACTCTCTAACTTCTCTTGGAGAACCCATTCTTTTTTTGCTAATTCTCGAATCGTATTGCGAACACTTTTATTCATTAAGAGTATGTCACTAATCGTAGCAGGTTGGGGAGAAGTGACTCCTGGTAAGGTTCCTAAGACATACTGTATCTTCTCGCCCTCAGCATTGATAATATGACTAAGCCCTATCTCCTCCATTGCAATCGAGGCTAACAGCAGGTTGATCGCATTGTCTCGAGTAATCGAGATCGTAGGGCTGATATTAGGAATATTGGCTTGAGACATCTCCACACCTCACTAGGCATCCGTCTATTTGTTCTGTCTAGACTATTCGCAAGTGCCCAGTGGTGTGCAATGTGTTCATATTATTTTGCGTAAAGAAAAAAGCTCATCAATGGAGGATGAGCTTTTTTTCTATGAGATTCCATTTATATATTTATTAAAAAAGGAAGTGAACAGCTAGAACGATCAGGCTCCACATTGGAATACTTAGTAAAAGTCCGTTTAATAAGCCAGTCATTTCTCTCATTGCTGTTTCCTCCTAAAAGATTGTCCGTTTGGATTTGATACTTGTATTCTACATGGTGAGGATGAAGATGTCCCATGTTTCGTCTATTTGTAATGTAAGTGTAATGTTACGGTGATAAATATGACATATGGCAACAGATTCGTTGCAAAAGTCGGTGTGCGTTGTAACAGCGCGATTGATTCACCTGTCCAATATTGAGTTAAGCAGGAAACATGGTACAATAGACTGGAATCATTTTGATGTTACGGAGGAATTTAGCGATATGATCACGGTGCAAAATGTAGGCTTACGTTTTGGCGGACGGAAGCTTTTTGAAGATGTAAATGTTAAGTTTGTTCCCGGCAACTGCTACGGAGTAATTGGAGCCAACGGTGCTGGGAAATCTACCTTTTTGAAGATTTTAGCTGGAGAAATTGAAGCGAATACAGGGGATGTAATCATTACTCCAGGGGAAAGACTTGCTGTTTTAAAACAAGATCATTTCCAATATGAAGAGTTTGAAGTATTGCAAACCGTTATTATGGGGCATGCTCGCCTATCTGAGATTACCCGCGAAAAGGATGCTCTCTATGCAAAAGCTGACTTTTCCGAAGAAGATGGCATGCGTGCAGCTGAATTAGAAGGTGAATTTGCTGAGTTAAACGGTTGGGAAGCAGAGTCAAATGCTGCCATCCTACTATCTGGACTCGGAGTCTCAGATGATCTCCATTATAAGAAGATGAGCGAATTAGATGGTGGTCAAAAAGTGAAAGTGTTGTTAGCTCAAGCTCTTTTTGGTAAACCGGATATCTTACTACTTGATGAGCCTACTAACCACTTGGACTTAGAAGCGATTCGTTGGTTAGAAGACTTCCTTCTAAACTTTGAGAATACCGTTATTGTCGTAAGTCATGACCGTCACTTTTTAAATGTGGTCTGTACTCATACAGTTGATATTGATTTCGCTGAGGTTAGACTTTACGTGGGTAACTATGATTTTTGGTATGAGTCCAGTCAATTGGCATTAGCACTCGCTAAAGAGAAGAATAAAAAGGCAGAGGAAAAGAAAAAGGACCTCGAAAACTTTATTGCTCGATTTAGCTCTAATAAATCAAAAGCGAAGCAAGCTACCTCACGGAAGAAAATGCTTGAAAAGCTGAACTTAGAAGATATCAAACCTTCTTCTCGTCGCTATCCATTTATTAATTTTGAACAAGAGCGTGAGGCGGGCAATGATTTAGTACGTGTAGAAGGTCTTAGTAAGTCGATTGATGGTGAGCCAGCATTGAAGGATGTACGCTTTACTGTCAATAAAGGAGATAAAATCGCACTCGTTGGTACAAATGAGGTAGGGAAATCAGCCTTATTAGAAATTCTAGCGGGTGAGATGGAACCAGATGCTGGGGAGTATACATGGGGAATTACGACAACCCAAGCCTATTTCCCAAAAGATGTGTCGAATTATTTCCAGGGAAATGAAGAATCCCTTGTCGATTGGTTGCGTCCTTTCTCGAAAGATCAGACAGAGACTTATCTGCGCGGATTCCTAGGTCGAATGTTGTTCTCAGGTGATGAAGTGTTGAAAAAGCCAAGCGTTCTCTCTGGAGGGGAAAAGGTACGTTGTATGCTCTCACGGATGATGCTAAAGGGCGGCAATGTTTTATTGATGGATGATCCAACCAACCATTTGGATTTGGAATCGATTACTGCACTTAATAAAGGCTTAATCAATTACCAAGGAACCATCTTATTTATCTCTCATGACCATGAGTTTGTGCAAACCATCGCGAATCGTATTATTGAAGTGAAACCAGATGGTACGATCTTCGATAAACAGATGACCTATGATGAGTATGTAGAAATGAAGATTGCAGAAGGCAAAAATAAGTAACCAACTTGTGGGAAACCAGCTGAATGGAGGGCTGGTTTTTCATATTGATTAGAAAAAAAGGGAGAGACCCATGGAACAGCACGAGAACTTTCGAATCAAAAGCCGTATTTCGCCTCAGTTTGACCCTTGGGATGCATGGCATACCCGCCTGGCCAAAGGGCGTTACGAGTTAACAAGTGTTGAATTTACGGTAACGAATTTATGTAATTTACGATGTGAGCATTGTGCGGTGGGAGAAGAGTTGGTCGAAAGAGAAGGGGCTGCGATTCCAGTCGAGTTATTAATCCGGAGACTAGACGAGATTGATACGTTACAAACGATCAGTATTACGGGCGGGGAACCGATTGTGAGTCCGAAAGTGGTCAAGGAAACCATTCAACCATTATTGAAATATGCAAAATCAAGAGGGATTTATACACAACTGAATTCTAATCTTACTCTACCCCTATCGCGTTATGAAGATTGGATTGAGGATTTAGATGTTCTTCATATTTCATACAACTATAGAGATGTACATGATTTTCACCGGATTGTGTTTGCAAAAATGGGTAGAGAAGTGGATATAAAAGCGGCTGAGACCTTGTTTGGGAGAATGAAAGAAAACTCACGGGCGTTAGCCAAGGCGGGTGTGTTTGTCTCTGGGGAGTCTTTATTAAGTCCCTTTACCTCTCAATTTATTGATCAAATGCATCACGATCTGGTAGAGATGGGATGTGCACGGCATGAGGTTCATCCTCTTTATCCAAGCGACTTTGCCCGTCATGCGGATCTGATCTCATTAGAGCAGTATGAAGAAGCCATTCATCGTCTACTAGAGGTCCGTGATCCGAATACATGGATTTTATTTGGAACCCTTCCCTTTTTCCCATGCAGTGATGATCGCCAGCATCGTGGCCTTTACACCCAGTTACACGAAACACCCAATGTCACCGTTCGCCAAGATCCCGATGGACGTAACCGTCTAAATGTAAATGGGTTTACCGGAGATATCATCGTAACCGACTTTGGAGACGTCCCATCCCTAGGAAACATCCACCACGATCGATTATCAGATATCTTTGATCGATGGCTACAACATCCATTAGCGAAAAAGTATCATTGCTACTGCGAACAAGCCAAATGTACAGGTCCTAATATCCTAGTAGCGAATGCCTACTATAATAACTGGGATTTTACCAAACGCAGTGCTGAAGGATTAGTGAAGATTGTATAAGCACGGAGCGGACATGCTTTTCACATCTTCGCAGGCTCACTATTGAGTTGTGGTCAGATACAACTACCCTGGGATTGCCCCAATAGCTATCATCACCCACCTTAAAACACTCTTTACACACATAGAAGCATATGTATGTAAGGAGTGTTTCTTTATCTTGAAGCCCAAAATAATCCTCAGATAAAGCAATATTCATTTTTTAATAGAAAGGAGACAAAACAACAAAATTCTCCATTTTTCGAAGCCGCCATCCCATTGTTGTAAAGCGATACACGAGTTGTCAATAAACTACAAAAAATATGAAAAGTTGTTGAAAAAGACATTTAATTTGTAATAAGATAAGGAAAGAACTAGAAATTGTGCCGTGGCGAACACGTGAAAATGATGTATTCTGTTGGTTCAACTAGAAGGAGGTTAAATGATGGATAAAGGTCCGAAATTAGTTTTGGGAATGTTCCAAATTGATAAGGATAAAAATCGATTATTGGAGCCCACTACATTATCTCCTCCCAAAAAACAGTTATCTCTTACAACTTTGTTAGTACTTTGTGTAGCGACGGGCTTGACTATGGGGGCGGGGAGCGCATTTGCGAAAGGGTCTTTATCGATGGATGATGGAGCGATTGATCAAGTTCCATGGAGTACGAAACCTTCCCAGCAAGCAGAAGTGAAGCCTAGCGTTTCCACATTTGAAAGGAATACGGCTCCAAAGGATTCAGGGTCAAATGCTGATTCGAAGGAGATTCTTCCTGTAGCACCTTCCACGCCACCTAAATCAAACCAAACAACTCCCACTTATGAGAAGAAAGTAGAACGTGCTCAAGATGAATCGAAAGTGAAGGAGAGTGCCCCCTTAGTTAGCTTTAACAAGGAAAAAATTAACTCTTCTTCCAAAAAAGAAGATCAAAGACAACGTGCAGTTTCTAAACAGCCAAAGCAAGTATCTACATCCTCAGAAGTGAATAAACAAGCTTCTACCTCAGCTCCTGCTGTAAGTACGAATGCCCCTCTACCTAAGACAGAACAAGGTGGAAAGCTCCCACAAACAGCCGGGCATGATGTGGAAGGAGTAATGGTTGGGGTGGCCACAGCGTTGTTGGCTGGTGGGTATTTATTTTATACAAGAAGGGTTCAGTCACAGTGAAATGGAATCAGTGGCTTGCGATATTTTTTCTAACAGCAGGGATTGGCTATGCAAGCTATTCAGGTGTGAGTTACATTCTTCAATTACAAGTAGTAGAGACAACAGCGGATAAAGTACATCCCCCTTCTGGGCAAGCAGAGAAGGGGGATGTACAAAAATCGGAAGATGTTTTATGGCGTACCGTACCTGCTACTGAGCGTCCTAAAAAAGGGGAGCATTTTGCGGATTTAGTCATCCCTCGATTGGAAGCAAAGATGCCAATTATAGAAGGCACAAATGAAGATGAACTGGAGCGGGGAGTGGGGCACTATTCGAAAAGTGTCTTACCAGGAGAACCAGATAATGCAGTATTATCTGGCCACCGTGACACCATTTTTAGGCAAATGGGGAAAATGCAACTAGGTGACGAATTGCGGGTTGTTACCGTTCGTGAAACATTTGTCTATGTGATTCAGAAGATGTGGAAGACAGATGCATTAGATCGTACCGTTATCGTTCCAAGGGAAAAGCCTGTCCTCACTCTTACTACTTGTTATCCGTTTTCATATATTGGTCCTGCCCCAGAACGGTATATCATTGAAGCCCATTTAACGAAGCGATTGACCAATTCGGATTAATCAGTAGGAGGAAGACCATGTCACAACTAGCGAAGCGGAAGTTTGCGATATTTGGATTTTGGCTGCTATTGATCTATACAGCAGTCAGTACAACAGCTGTATGGTTAATCCAGTTTGGGATTGTACCTTCGAGTCCAAGAACCGTAACAGCGGCAAAACAAGAAGTGCAGGGGGACGGATTGGGAGACGTTTTAAGTGAGACTGCTTTTGTGGACCAATTTGTACGGGAATATTTTACGTGGAATCAAGGAAATGAGACGATTCGTGCTAGTCGATTGAAGCCTTATTTGCATTCCACAGTAGATCCGCAAGCGGGAATCGATATGAAGAATGCTACCTATAATTCATTCCCTCGTTCGGTTGGAATATGGAGAATAGAAGATGGTGAAGGTGGGATGAAAAAGGTATACGTCACAGTGGATACTGTTCTGACCCATGCTAAAAACGAAAGTGATCAGCGCAGGGCCATCCGCTATCTAGCTGTTACGATTCAGAAATCAGGTGAGTCCTTCCTAGTAGTAGATAAGCCTTATTTAATGGCACCACCAGTTCCCGCTAAAATAGAGCTACCTGAGATGAAATCCGAACCGGGAGAAGCGGTTTCAGATGCAGAACGAGTCCAAGTTGAGAATTTCTTAAAGACGTTTTGGAAGGTGTATACCACAGGGACTGCTAATGAAATTGGCTACTATGAAAAAGAAAAGAATGTCATTTCAAAGGGATTGACTGGTTTAGTTGGCTTGTCTGATGTAAAAAATGTGGCTGTTACCAAGAAGCAAGGAAAACTAGAAGTGAAATGTGATGTGTCGTTTACTGACTTACCTAGTGGAGGCCAGCTATCCTATCAATACTCTCTATCAGTAGTGAAGGAAGGCGACCGTTTTTATGTAACAAATATGAAGCAAGGAGTGAGGTAGTATGAATGATGTTTTATATCCATTAGCTATTTTTTTAGCTGATACTCCTGCTGCTAAATTAGAGAAATCTTTAGGCGCAGAGATCGGATCCGTTTTTTTACTAATCGTTATTTTTGTAAGTGTTACTCTATTTTGGAAGCGTGCATTTACCGCATTTTTAGGATTCGCTTTGTTTGCTATGTTCGTCAGCGTATTTGTTTTCAAACCAGAATTGGTGCAATCCTTGGGTGAAAATGGGTTTTCATGGCTATTTGAAGCGTTTTTGAAGTGATGCCATGAAACAAATTCGAGTTTACAACCAGGTGTTTCGCATTGAGAAGACCGTTTATTCTGTCCAAGGGATTCAATTACCTATTCCGGTTTCGTATCGACAGTTAGCTTTTTTTGCGGGAACTTTATTCTTCATGTTTCTACTAAATGAAATTCCCCCGTTTAGTTGGGTCGATTACTATCTGATTAAGTTTATCGGCATCCCTCTCTTAGTAGCATGGTTTTTTACAAGAAAAACGCTAGATGGTAAAGCACCTCATCGATTTTTGATTCGCTTTCTTGAGTACCGTTCACAGCCTAAGTACTTTGCTAGATATCAAGAAATTCCAGTTGAAAAAAAGGCTATATACCACTACACAGGTACGGTTGTATATCGCAGACATGAGGAGGTGACGGATGATGCCAAACATCCCCTTTCCGATTAAGTACTTTGAGCAGAATCTAATTTTTGGCATAGATGGAACCGTCTCTGCTTATTATGAATTGCAACCTTTTAACTACGATTTTCGCTCGGTGGATGAGCAGTTGGATCTTCTGGGGAATCTGGAGACCCTCTACTGGAATATACAAGCTGATACGCATGCACTCGTCGTTCCTGAATTTCACAGTTTAGAAGAACATCGAGCCGGGCTCCGTAGTCAGCTATCTCCCGATCTCGGGAAAGCGGGCGCTGGATTTATTGAAGCTAGCATGGACCACTTATCCGGGAAAGGTGTGCATTCGCATCGCTTCTATTTAGGAATTAAGCTAAAGGAAAACCAAGTGAAAAACGGTTCTATTTTTTCAGATCTCGCATATGTATGGAAGGATTTTAAGCGATATTTGCTAGCTCGTTCCGGAACAGGGATTCCTGAAATTTTCGAAGAAGAGATCCAAACATATCGGACTCAGGAAGAGTTGTTTTATTCTCGAATCAATAGCTGTTTTCGTGTGCGAAGAGTGACGACCGAAGATTTTGAGTGGCTGATTAGACGCAGTTTTTATCGAGGAATAGCTAGGACTCCCAAACGAAAAAATTGGAAACCAGAAGCTACTCCTGTTCACATACAAGGAAAGAAAGCACTTCGTCCTGGACGTGATGTACTAACGCTAGCAGAAGGATCGTTTACTGCTACTGCGGGGCGTCGCTTGGAAGTAGAGCAATTTATTCAAGGAGTATCTCGAAAAGGATATATGGCTTTTTTGACCATTTCACATATTCCAGATAAAGCTCCGTTTCCTGGGACTGAGTGGTTGTATCAGTTACAAAAGCTCTCGTTTCCTGTTGAAGCCTCCGTTAGAACAGAAACCATTGAGTATAGTAAGGCACTCGCTCAAGTTCAAAATAAGAAAAAAGAGCTAAAAGCAGAAGATGAGCATGCGTCTGAAAGTGGAGAGGATACTTCTTTCCATATCTTAAACAGTCGCCAAGAAGCGCTAGAGTTAGAGAACAATCTGCGAACGGACAAGTTTCCATTATTAACAACGTCCATCATCTTATGTGTCTCTGCTACTACGGTTGAAGAGTTACATATGCGAATTCAACTCATCAAAGATTTGTATAGCGACATGATGGTTCAAATTGAAGTTCCCTACGGAGACCAGTGGCGGGCATTTAATGAGTTTTTACCAGGCTCGAAGCGTTATATTACGGATTATATTCACCACATGGATCCCACTGCTGTAGGGGCAGGGATGTTTGGTGCAACCCGCCAATTGGGGGATGGCCAAGGGCATTTTATCGGGATGTCACAAAATCTGCCGGTGTTTTTCCAGCATGATCGCGGGCCTAAAGATCCCAGGTTAAGCACAACTGCTTCAGCGGCTTTTATTGGGTCGCTTGGAGCGGGGAAGTCACTGGGGGCAAACTTATTGGCCTACCAAGCACTTTTAAATGGATCAAAAGTATTAATTTTTGACCCAAAAGATGAGCGTGGACATTGGCCAGATTTATTACCTGAATTAAAGCCAATCTCTCGGGTCGTTACACTACGAGCGAGTGTGGAGGATGGAGGGAAGTTGGATCCTTTATCAGGAGCTCATAATCCAGCTGAGTTAACTGCATCGGCTGAAACGGCCAAGCGAATTCTCCAATTTTTATCAAGAGCGTCTGATGGCACCTATGAAGCGATTTCGATCGGAAAAGCGGTAGATACCGTTATACAAAATAATTCTAAGCCATCAATGACCGCTGTACTTGAAGCTTTGATGGAATCGAATAAACTAGCACCTGAGAAACGACAAGAGAGTTTAGGAGAGATGGTAGATGTTCTCCAATATTTAGCGACATCGGGCCAAGGACAGCTTTTGTTTGGTGATGGTAGTCAAGAGGCAATCGACTTGTCGAAACCGCTAACCATCCTGCAAATTGAAGATCTGCAGCTACCAGAAGAGAGTCAAACGGATTTTGGTCGTATGGGCATTGCCCTGTTGATGGCCATCTCGGATTTCTCGCGGAGATTCTCTCATCAGACAGGTGATGGCTTTAAACTGGTTCTTTTTGATGAATCTTGGAGATTAGCGAAGGTTCGTGAAGGAAGAGCGATTTTAGAGGAGCTAGTCCGTACAGGTAGAAGTAAAAATGCCGCTATCTATCTGATTAGCCAAAATGCAAAGGATTTACTAGGGGAAGAGATCCGCTCCAATTTAGGTTGTCGATTTGTTTTTCGATGTCGTGACCAGCGAGAAGCGGAAGCCGCTTGCGATATCTTAGGAATCGAGGCAAACGATTACAACGTGGAGAGAATTCGTAATCTACCAACCGGAATGTGCTTGCTATCTGATCTTGAAAAACGTGTCAATGAATTAGAGATTCAAATTGTAGAGGAACGAATTTTTCATGCATTCGACACCAGACCAGGCTCCAATAAGAAGCCACAGACAGGAATTACCATTGAACGGATCACCAGGCGGACTGGTACCTCTTAAACATTCGTGTGGTTCGGGGAAACGAAAAAAGGAGTAAAGTGGATGAACAAAAAAAGATGGCTACCCATGAGCTTCATCCTCCTGTTTATCTGCCTCATATGTAGTCGTGATCTGGTCTATGCAGAAACAGGGCAAGAAAGCTCCATACCTGCAGGGGAAGTTCAAACACAAAGCACAGAAGGCAACAATATGTTGTTTGATGTTTTTACTAGATTCCCAGAAGAAAAGATCAAGAAATCCAAAGAAGCGGGTTATGAAGTAAACTATGCCCGATATGATTCGAGCCGGTACACGTTGGAGTTTGAAGCGGACGGCCAAAACTGGTGGGATATAGCCGAAAAGGCTGAAAACATCGGGCATTACACCTTGTATCAACTAGATAATACGATCTGGCAGGTAATCCTCAGCTGGGATTTTACGGTCATTTCGGCCATCCAGAGCGCATTTTCATTAGATATTGTAAATGAGTTTGCTGAAACGGTTGAGAAGACGATTCAACAATTTGCTGGCTTTAATGGAACTACCATCGTAGCGGGCAAGGGATTATGGGGTGGATTTATCCTCTTTGTCATCGTCATTTCAGGAGCTTGGTTTGCATACAGAGGTTTGTATAAACGAGATCAGACAAATGCTGTTTCCAGTATTATTACGATGATGGTGATCTTCATGGCATCATTAGCTTTCTTCGCGAATGCGGGTGGGATCATGAAAGATCTAAATGCGATTAGTAGTGGAATCAGTACCGAGTTGATGGGGATTTCGTTAAATCTAGGTGATGTGGGAACCGGTGAAGGAAGTTCTGAAGATGACGTAGTAGGTGGGATTCGAGATGGTGCTGGGAAACCACAAAACTCGAATGAAGTAAAAGCTTCTCCTGTTACCTATCCATTTCGTTTAGCAGATCAAGTGTATCACCTACTCATTTATGAACCCTACTTGATGCTTCAATATGGCAATGTGGACGGTTCCGATGCTGTTAATTATGCTAGAGCCAAGAAGTTACTAAGCCAAAAACCTGGTAGTGAAGCCAGGAAACAAGTTGTCAAACAAGAGGTAATCGGGACAGATGGAAATCCGCCTAATATCATGATGACAACCAAAGGCACATTCCAACGACTCAGCATTCTATTGCTACTCGGCATTACCCACTTTGTAATTGGAATTGTGTTCTTTTTAACAGCAGGGGCAGTTATTCTCTATCAATTTTTCTTTATCATTTTTGCGTTATTTGCTCCAATTGCGTTGCTCTTAGCACTCTATCCTGCATGGTCGAGTATTGCAACCAATTGGCTAAAAACATTTTTAGGATATCAATTAATAAAAATCATATTAGGCGTCTTTCTGAGTATCTTGCTTACAATCTCTAATTTCCTCTATCGCTTAACTCCGCCTAAGGATTATGGGTATTCATGGACGATCATTATGCAGCTGATTTTAGTGGTAGGAGTTATGTGGAAGAGAAAAGAGTTGTATGGAGTATTAAATACAACGTTTTCTGGGAAGGCCGACAAGGGGATTGCGGACCCTGGTTTGCGCAACATGCTAAATAAGATCAATCAGTATGCTTCAAACACTTCTACTAGACTTGGGAAAATTCGACGTAAATAGTGGTAGAATCCTTTGTTCCCGAAAGATTATGGATCAATGTGATAGTTGATTCAAAAAAGGTGGGATTACGTGGTATGAGTTGGCTAAAAGAGCCCAAAGGCGGCGATGATCAGCTCAAAGGAATTCCTAGGATTGTATTGTTCTATATGGTCATACCAGTAGGCGTTCTTTTGCTCTTAGTACAAGTTTGGCCTTATCTGGAAGAAACGCTAGAAGGAAGAAAAACAGGTCAAACCGTTGCAAACGAGACGAAAAAAGTGGTAGTGGATACAGCTGGGACTCTCTGGGACGTTGCGCTACAAGTGTTGTTTTGGGGTTTGGTGGTAGCGGCTGTAGGGGCAGTGCTATGGGTTATTGGAGGGTATATTTTGTACCGTTACTACCGACAACAAGCCCAGTTACAAGCCAGGTATATCCGGATTCTGCCTTCAGACGATACGGTTTTGGATATTGAAAAGATAACGGTATTAACTCGTACTTTTGGAGAGATGCATCGCCATCGCCGTCACCGCGTTTTATGGGGACCCCCTTGGTTCCGATTACGATTTGCTATGCCGCTTGGTAGTAGTGAGATCGGCATATATCTTTCATTTCCACTCGATAAAAAGAGTAGTGTCATTGATACGATTCGTGGTACGTATCCCAATGCGGAGATTCATGATCTGAAACCAAGCCAATTTCCACAACCTACACGGGGTGGAGTAGGCGGGATCTTTACCGATCAATGGGGAAAGAGAAAGGGCTTGCCGCTAGCTTCGCTCGAGCAGAAGAAGGCAAGTATGTTAGGAGATGTCTTAAACTGCTTACGACCAGGATCTTTTATCGATCTTCAATTTTCTCCTGTAAAATGGAGCCGATTTGAAAAGAGATTTGAAGGTGCCTACGATGATTTGAAAGATAAAAAAATGAGTGATTTGGATCCCGAAGAAAAGCAAAGAAAGATTAGTCTCATCAAACGTACAACAGGACGAGAACTCCCCTTTAAAATGCGTTTATCTATTTGGTCCAATTCACCACAAGCAGTTTCCGTTATTCGATCGACTGCGGAATCGATTACCACTACGATGAATTATGATGGTACGATTCGATTCTGGTTACAATCTCGTTGGAATCCAATGGCTGATGCGAACCCAGTCCCGGCTCCACTACCAGGTAGCTTCATGATTTGGTCGGGAGAAGAGATGGCCAATCTATTTCACTTGCCACCTGCCAATCATTTTATTTACCAGGATCCTGAACCAAATGATGAAGATCCTCGGGGAAAGCTATTACACATCTCTCAAAATCAACGGTCCCTAGCTGAAAATGAATGGACGGAAGGGGTATTGATTGGGAAAGTGAAGCATCCTCTCTACACCCGAGAGGTGAGAGTTCCTCATGAGCACCTTAGTAGGCATTTCCTTTTAACAGGAGCGAGTGGGATGGGTAAATCTAGCGCAGGAGTTGAAATGATCCAATCCATGATCGATGATTGGATTCAAAATCCAGATGCTCCGGGCTTTACCATTATCGATCCCGCTAGAGAAATTATTGCGATTATTGAAAATCGCTTGCGTTATTTAGAAGGAACTGGAGTCCATATTCCAAAGGAAAAGATACACCATTTTAATCTAAGCACTGATACCACTCATGTAGTAGGGCTTAATTTACTACACTCGATTCCTGATATTCCGGTTAATGAGCTGGCGGAACAGATCGCTGACATTTTATTGTTTAAGCAGACTCCAGGTGACTTACAAGCCCGCACACGCCGTTTACTAGCTATGGCGATTCATAGTTTACTAGAGGACGATGTGGCTCACACAGTGCTAGGAATCGATGATTTTTTCCGTAACGAGAAGTTTCGTCACAGTGTCCTTGAAAACGGTAAAGATCCTTATGTAAAAAGATATTGGGCCAAATTTGATCAGCAGATGAACTTGGAAATTGAGCCGATTTTAGCCCAAATTGATCCTTTACTACAAGATCCGACTATGCGAAGAATCTTCCTACAAAAAGAGTCGCTGTTTGATTACAAGAAAGCAATGGATGAAGGCCATATCGTGTTTTTTGATCTATATGGTATGCAAGACAATGAGGTGAAAATAACAGTTGGACATCTCGTTCATCTCTATCATCAATATTCCAGACAACGTGACTATAGTGCTAGGTTCCATCTCATGTTAGTGGAGGAGGCTCATCTCGTTCAGATCCCCATTGTTACGTCTCTATTATCAGAGGATGCCAAATATAATTTTGGGATCGGACTTGTTACGAGAGATATTGACTCATTTCATGAAGAGAATTTTATGCAGGCGATAAAAGGCAATATTGGGATGATCTTAAGCTGTGCCCAACATGAAGGTGCTGATGAAGTAGAAAGCTTGACGCGTGGATCGGTCAAAACAACCTTCTTAGAACGACTACAAGAGCGAAATGTCGCCGTTTATTTACGGACAAAGAAAAATCAACGGAGTCACACGACAGTATGTGTCGTTGAAAATGATCGACCATTTGTTTATTTGCCAGATGGAAAAGTAGCTGATCACCGTACAGAGGAAATCGGGTTCGCCAGGAGATGGGGATTGGATTGGGGGCTAGAAATAATGAGGCAATCTGCTGAAGCTCGCCCTATTGAAGAGATTGATCCCCAAATTGCTGAATATATGACCGAAAACTACAACATCCATGATTAAATCTGTTCACAGACATCAGTTTGGGGTGGTGGAGAAGTGAAACAGCTAATAAAAACAATAGGTCCTTTCCTTGAGATCTTTCTTATTAGTTACTTTATGGGCTTTGCATATGGGAACGCAGTGGCGGTCATGAGTATCATCTTTTTGTGTATCATAAGTTATTTCATAAGGCCCTTTATCATTCCGCTTGCTTGGGGAGTGGCAGCTTTTACGGTTATATGGGCATCTGATCAGTTTTCTTTGTTAGATGCTCTTATATTTGCGGTACTGGTAGGGGGATTTCGCTATTTGCTGATGCGCTTCAAGATATGGAGTTAGCATGATAAAAATCGGGAGCTTGCAATAGGCTCCTGATTTTTTTTACAAATGGGTGGTCAAAATGATAGCCATTTTTTTGATATATGAGGTAAAATGTTTACCAAGTAAATTTAATAGAATCACGTTATTTAAATAGTGTAACTATTTATCATTTCTGATACTACAACGAAGGAGGTACCGGTTTGGTGCTCAGGCGGTGCTGGACATTACGGACTAAGGTAATTCTTTGGATTAGTATGATCAACATGTTAGCGATCTCTGTGGGTATCCTCTTTCTTTATTGGGAGCATAGAGAAATCAATGTTGGATGGATGATTGGGGTCCCCATGGGGATTTTGTCGATCGAATGGATTGCTACGATCAAACTGTTCAGGTATATAAAAAGACGCATTCATAATGAATTGCATAAAGAATTATCTGGGGTTCATGAATATATGGAGTCAATGAGGGCCAAAACACACGAGTTTCAAAATACTCTTTATGCGATTTCCGGCTTGATTCAGCTGCAATCGTATGATGAGGCAATATCACTTATTCAACAAGAATCTCAGCTTCATCAGGATCAAATGTTGGCATGGACGAAAAAAGTGAAAGATAAAAGAGTATCTGCTATCCTAATTGGGTATTACAATCATGCAAGCGAAATGAAAGTAGCATTGCAGATGGATCCCGATACGTATATTCCTGAACATATAAATATTCTAAATATAACATCATTTATTTCGTTATTTGGTAATTTGGTTTTAAATGCATTGGAAGAATTGCAAAAGGTGCAGGGTGAGAGAAAGATACGAATTTATATGGAATGTATAGAAGATACACTGGTTTTAGAGATTGAAGATAATGGCTTCGGAATTACAGAAGAGATGGTTCCGTTTATCTTTGAAAAAGGATTTTCTACAAAAGAGATCACGCATTCTGGAAAACGTGGTTTTGGATTGTGGAAAGTAAAACAAATTGTAGAGGAGCAAGGTGGTACTGTGCTGGTAGAGAGAGGGGATTGGAATGGCTCTCTATTTGCCATTACTCTACCATTGAAAGGGGATGAGAGACTTGATAGAAGTGTTAATTATTGAGGATGATCGGCGAGTTGCGGAGATTAATCGGCGTTTTTTGGAGAAAATGAAAGGGTTCAAATTAGTAGCGATTGCGTGCTCTGGAGAAGAAGCAAAAGAGTACCTTGAGGTGATGAGACCACAGTTGGTTCTTTTGGATGTATGTCTTCCGGATATATCAGGAAGTGATTTAGTATGGTATATCAGAAAGACCTATCAAAACATAGATATTATCATGATGACTGCTACTGGGGAAACGGGGATCGTTCAAGAAGCTCTGCGTGGTGGAGTGTTTGATTATCTAGTGAAGCCGATCACTCTGGATCGTTTTAGACAGAGTTTGGATAAATATAAAGAACGTATGCAGTTTATTCATTCGATGAAAGTAATGGGCCAAGAGGAAGTGGATTATCTCATCCATCGGGGAGTACGAGAGGAGTTAGAGGGGTCTCATACGATGTCACTTCCTAAAGGGATTGACCCGATGACACTTGAAAAAGTAGAGAGGGTTGTGTTAGGCAATGGAGAGTCTGGATTGACGGCTGAACAAGTAGGGAGAAAACTAGGAGCGAGTAGAACCACGGCAAGGCGTTATCTCGAATACTTAGTTTCGACAGAGAGACTTCGGGCAGATCTAGCATATGGAACGATTGGTCGACCTGAGCGTAGATATGGGATGAAAGTAGATAGCATGTGATTGTGAACGATTGATACATCTTTTCCTTATAGGTTCTATTTTTTCTACATGTTTCCAATTTGAGTGGGAATGATATAGAAAAATGACCTGAGGAGGATAAGATGTCACGTATTGTTGCTGTAGGAACTGCTGTTCCTCCCCATATATTGAAACAATCAGATGTAAAATCCTATGTGGAACATACTTTTTCAGACTCTGTGGAGCGCATTGATCGATACTTATCTATCTTTGAAAACACCGCTATCCAACAACGTAGAATGAGTCAGCCGTTAGAATGGTTCCAGGAGGATCATACCTTTGCAGAGAGGAATCAAATCTATATAGAGATGGCGTGTCAATTAGGTGAAGAAGCGATTCTTCGATGTCTGGCTCAGAGTGGTTATCACATTCGTGAAATCGACCACTTAGTCTTTGTATCGACCACAGGACTAGCAACTCCTAGTATTGATGCGCACCTCGTTCATCGATTAAATATGAATCCGCATATCAAGAGAACTCCTATCTGGGGATTAGGCTGTGCGGGTGGTGTAGTTGGCTTAACACGAGCATTGGAGTTTGCAAGGGCGTGTCCCGATGAGAAGATATTGCTGGTAGCAGTGGAGTTATGCGGGCTTACTTTCCGTAAGAATGATCGTTCTAAAAGCAATATAGTGGCCACTTCTCTGTTTGCAGATGGAGCGGCGGCAGTGTTAGTTACAGGAAGTGAAGTGCCGATTCGTGTTCCCCAAGATACATATTTGCACTATCATTCATCTCAGAGTCGTGTTTTCCCTGATTCCTTAGATGTAATGGGATGGGACATAGAGGATGACGGTCTAAAGGTTGTTTTTTCGAAAGAAATTCCAACGTTGGTCAAAAAAGAAGTTGGCCCTGTTTTGCGATCCTATCTACAAAATCATGGTCTTTCATGCGACGATGTACAAAGATGGATTGCTCATCCGGGTGGTAAAAAAGTGTTACAAGCTTACGAGGAGATCACAGGATTGCCGGCAGAATCCTTTGCCTCTGCTTCCGAGATTCTAAGTGATTTCGGAAATATGTCTTCTGTAACAGTCCTGTTTGTATTACAACGTGAAATGCAAAACCAGCATCAATCGCAAGAAAAAGGCATCTTATTAGCAATGGGTCCTGGGTTTAGCGCAGAGTTTTTACTAGTAGAATGGCTCCCGGTTCAGCAAGAGAGTCAGTTGGCACAACCTGATCATGTTCCGAACCGGAACTCTCAATATCAGAGGCACTTTCCTGATTGGGAGGTTGAGCTTACATGAAATGGACACTGATTCTCTGGTCTTTGGTTGTGCTCCAAAGGATCTGGGAGGTAGGAGTTGCAAAACAAAATGGAGAATGGATGAGGCGACGAGGTGGTCAAGAAGTAGGGCGAGAGCATTATCCACTTCTAGTAGGTGTTCATGTGTTGTTTTTTCTAGGGATTCTCATTGAAATGTTTTTGTATCATGCTACCCCTCCCACTTGGTGGTGGATTCCTTTTCTCCTGTTTATAGGAGTACAAGCTTTACGATATTGGTCGATCCGTTCTTTGGGGCGGCTCTGGAATACAAGGATCTGGGTTTTACCGAATACGCCTATTGAACGAAAAGGGCCTTATCAGTACATGAGGCATCCTAACTATGTAGCGGTTGTGACGGAATTCTTAGTGTTTCCGCTTCTCTTTGGCGCTTACGTAACCTGTATTGTGATGACTTTCGTCAATATACTCGTGTTGGTCTTACTACGTATTCCGATGGAAGAGAAGGCATTAAAAGAAGTGAGTCTAAGCTTAAACGAAGAAGAAATGGAATATACAGGCGGCCTATTTTCCCGTTGGGATCAGGAGCCGTCTTGAGTTAAAATATGAGATATGGGGGATCTATTAGATCCCCCTAAAATAATGAAATAAGGTGATGGAATGTCCGAGAATAGAGTGATATTACGAGGAAATAAAGTTAACCTGAAAGATATATCGTTGGAAGATGTAGAAAAAATGTATTATTGGACATATTTAGCTGATAATCGAGAGCATCTTAACTGGAATGCTCCCTACCATCCTATAGAGGAAAAGTCTTTAGGGGAATTTATAGAAGGTTATCGATCTCTTTTAGATGTCACGGAAACGAAACAGGTTCGAGCTAAACTAGCTATCATCGTGAATCATAAGCTGATTGGAACAGTTGGTTGGTATTGGATAGATCAAAGTACGAATTGGTTGGACAGTGGGATTGTTATATTTGATTCCAACTTTTGGTCTGGAGGTTATGGTACAGAGGCATTTCAGATGTGGGTAGATTATATATTTGAAAATATGGATGTAGCACGTGTGGGTATCTCTACATGGTCAGGAAATGAGAGAATGATTGGCTTAGCCAAAAAAATGGGAATGATCGAAGAAGGTCGAATTCGGAAGGCCAGAATTGTGGAAGGGAAGTATTTTGATTCGATCAAGATGGGTATATTGAGGGAAGAATGGGCAGAGGCCAAAAACCCTTTTTTAATCAGTACTAGAATGAATGGATAGACACTATATATAATTATCGAATTTTATCGCTTGCTTAAGTAGTTAGAGAGGTGGGAGATGATGCCTCGTCTGTCGAGACGTCCGATGCGTAAATCTTGGAACGTTTCGTTTCGTTTTGCACGAAATAAATGGATTTCCATTGTGATCATCGTGCTACTCATCCTCATTCCGGTCTTATGGACGGTTGAACAAAATATTGATCCTGTCCTGATGCACATTGCGGTTACAGAGGTGAAGAAGGAAGCTCAATCTGCGATTACCAAGGGGATTGAACAGCAAGTTCATATGGGAGAAGAGTTAAATAAGCTCATACAGGTTCAAAAAGCAGAGGACGGCAGAATTGTTTCTGTTCAACTAGAACCCCTCATTCAAGCCAAAATTTATACGAATACTGCGAAGGAAATTGAAAAATCGATGGCGCATCTAAAGGATAAACCGATTGAAATCTCCTTAGGTCAAGTGATGCAATCTACGATGTTCGCAGACTACGGACCGGATATTCCTGTGCAAATGTGGCAGGAAGGATCTGCGAAAATTAGCTTAGAGCCAAAACTTGAATCACAAGGGATTAATATGGTCCTCATCACCGTGAATCTGGTGGTACAAACCGAATTAGGAATCATTGTTCCATTTAATAAAGATATGATTCCATTTACTACTTCCTATCCAATTGCCCAAACTATGGTAGTAGGTGAAGTGCCAAGCTACTACTATAACTCTGATGATTCTAAACCAAGCGGAAACCAACCTGCTCTGCCACCTATCGAAAAGAAAAACGAGCATTGATCCCCTTTGATCGATGCTCGTTTTCAATATAGTTATCTAGAAGGAAAATACTCTTTCCAACGTTTATCTACTAACTCTTTGATTTCAGGTAATGGCTCAAGTTCATCCGGATATCCGGGCTTCATTCGCGCATCAATGATAATCGGACATTGATAGCTCGAATGGTGGCGGACAAGTTCCGCTTTGGCATAAATATCATATGCTGGATCAAATCGAGTAAATGCTGTCCACAAGAAGGAAGTTTGATCAGATGCCGCCTCTATGTCGTCTACGAGGAAAAGGAAACACCAATCTTGCAACTGATCTCCATAATGTTTCAGTAAGATATTTGGAAGATCTGGATTTGCCTCGTAGGCATCTGCTTGGAGTACTAGCGCGCCTCTACAGTAGACAGCTACATCATGGATCCCTTTCATATCAGGTCCGTGATACTCAGATGGTAAGTTTCTGACAGGATCTCCGGTTCCAACTAAGACCGCCTTACTTCCATGATTGAAACGGCGACCTGTATAGTCCAATGTATCCATTGAAGTATTGTTAAAAATGAATAAATCGGTCTGTGGGTCAAAACGTTCCATTACGGCTTCAAATAGTTGAGTAAAGTTGCCTAAATCGACAGCTTGATCCGTGACAATCAGGAATTTTGTCAGTGTTAGCTGACCTTCGCCCAAGATGCGGAATGCATTAGCTAGAGCTTCGCGTTTATAGCTTTCTCGCACCACAGCAGCCGCTAATGGATGGAAGCCCGTCTCCGCATAGGTCCACAAATCACGCACACCTGGCATAGCCATCGGGAATGCAGGCGAAAGAAGACGTTGGAGGAAATCTCCTAAGTAATAATCTTCTTGCTTTGGCTTCCCTACGATGGTAGCTGGATAAATGGCATCGGTACGGTGATGAACGGATTTGATGTGGAAGACTGGGAAGTCGTGCGCTAACGAGTAGTATCCGTAATGATCTCCAAAAGGCCCTTCTAATCTGCGTTCATGGGCAGTAACTAATCCTGAGAGTACAAATTCGGCTTCTGCAATAATCGGATAACCACCATCTGCAGGACGAACAACCGGTAATTTTTCACCTACAATTAAAGAAGTAAGAAGTAATTCTGGTAAAAATTCAGGAACGGGAGCGATGGCAGAAGCAATTAAAGCTGGAGGTCCACCTAGAAACATGCGCACGGGTAGATCTTGGCCCCGCTTTTCCGCTTCAAAGTGATGGAATCCGCCACCTTTATGGATTTGCCAGTGCATCCCCGTTGTGCACGCATCATACACCTGCATGCGGTACATTCCCAGATTATGTTGTCCCGTTTCGGGATGCTCAGTATACACAAGAGGTAAAGTGAAAAAAGGACCCCCGTCTTCTTGCCAAGAGGTAAGGACAGGTAGTTCGTTTAGATTTACTTGCATTTGCTTGGAAGCCAGAGCAGGAGCTTGGCTTTCGGAAACGGTTTTTAGTCCGACTTTTAATAAATCTTGGAGGACTTTTCGCTCTTTCCAAAGGGCTGATGGAGAAGGCGGAAGCATCGTATGGGTAAGTTCCACTACTTTTTTCATTAATTCCTCTGGACGAGTTCCAAATGCTAAGTTAACCCTACGGATGGTGCCAAAAAGGTTTGTGACGACGGGGAATTGACTTCCTTTTACATTGGTAAATAATAAAGCAGGTCCTTCTTCATCGATGACGCGTCTATGGATTTCTGCAAGTTCAAGTTTGGGATCGACGGGTGCTGTAATCTCTACCAGATCTCTTTCCTGGCGAAGTTGATCCAAAAAGGAACGTAGATTTTTATGCAATGGAATCTCTCCTGATTGTCATGATTTTTCTATGTAGTACCTATGATATAGTATTAGTATATGAGAGAAAAGGAGTTTCTTATATGAGCGTAATTGTATATTCGAAGCCACATTGTCCAGAGTGCAATGTGTTAAAGCGTTTCTTGCGTGATTATCAAATTGACTTTGTGGTTCGTGACTTAAGTAAGAACCCTAAATATATTGATGAAGTGAAAAGTATGGGATTCCTTGGAGTACCTGTTACCGTTATCAAGGGAAAAGCGATTCCAGGTTTGCAGCCTGATGCAATTTTAGCCATGCTTGGGCGGAGATATTAGACTGTGATGTGACGGAGCCCTTCTATGTTAGATCAACTAACAAGGAAGGGCTCCGTTTGTGTTTTCTAATGCTTCTTCTTTTTATTGGCTCTTTTCTTGATTCGTGCCTCTTTCTCCCATTTTTTTAGAAGGGGAAAAGGATCAAAAGAGTAATTGCGGCTTCCGTTAAACTTATACACTCCGTAATGAAGATGAGGCGGAAATTTTCCAGAGGTACCAGGTGGGCCATAACCAGAAGATCCTACTGCTCCCAGAACTTCCCCTGGAGTGACGAGATCTCCTTTCTTTAACCCTTTTCGAAACCCTTTCAGATGGGCAAAGTAGTGGTATCGATTTTGTGCATCTCGAATTCCAATTCGCCAACCACCAAACACATTCCAACCCACTAGTTCCACATATCCGTAGCACGTACTTAGCACGGGGGTTCCATAATCAGCGAATATATCCGTTCCTTCATGGATGCGACGGCCTCCCCAGCCTCGATTGGCCCCCCACGTTCCCCTATATGTATAGTTATATTGGAGAGGGATGGGGAACGAGCTAGCATCCAATTGAAGAGTTTGATGTTTCTGATAGAGGCGTGCGATATGCGTAATAACGTCAACGGCGCTAGGTTGTTGATAGTATTTCCAAAGTTGCTCTCGAATTTGATCCTCGCTATTCCCGGAGCTACTTAGCAAGATGGCCACGGAATAGAGAACATCTTGATCGTTTCCCGAATCGACGATCCCGTCCCCATTTCCATCACGTCCTATGCCCTGAAAGAATTGAATGCTAGTAGGGTTTGAGCTATGTAAGTCTGGATTCGACAAGCCGGACCATTTGGAATCGATAACCTGGATGGACGTAATCCGATTAGGCAATGGCTTCGTATCTTTCTTTTGGATATTCTGTTCGTATTGATCCATAGCAGCTAAATACTCCCATGGCAGTCCGGTTAGAGATTCTACGGAACGAAAGAGAGCTATTTTTTTTGCATGTTCAGGTTCGGAATTATAGGCAAATCCTTCGATTGGATACGTAAGAAGAGAAAAAATGATGAGCCAAATACATAAAGTACCAACCTTCTTGCTTATGGTAGTTTCCTTCATTCTACCACCCCATTTCTAAGCCATATTCTGTTTGTTAGTCTGTCATGTTTTGCTGAAATTAAACATCTCTCTTGCTGTTTTCATGAATGGAGCAATTCCTCTTTTAGCACATTCAATTTTTTGAGGGTAAATGTGGTAAGATAAGAAGACAAGAAAAGTTTCATCTCCAAAACGGATTGCTAGCATTTGTTGATATAGAGGAGGAGTAGTCGGTGACGACGGAACGTGTGGATGGAAAAGAGCGTAAGCCCGAATGGCTAAAAGTTAAATTAAGTACAGGTGAGAACTACCAGGAGTTAAAGCGGATGATGCGCAGTAAGACGCTCCATACTGTATGTGAGGAAGCACGCTGTCCAAATATCTATGAGTGCTGGGCCAACGGTACTGCTACTTTCATGATTTTGGGTGATATCTGCACACGTGCTTGTCGTTTTTGTGCAGTGAAGACGGGACTACCTACGGAATTAGATTTAGCAGAACCAGAACGTGTAGCAGAAGCAGTTCAGCAGATGAGAGTGCGTCATGCGGTTATCACATCGGTAGCACGAGATGATCTAAAGGATGGCGGTGCAGGAATCTTTGCTGCTACGATTAAAGCAGTTCGTGCCAAAAATCCACTCACGAGTGTCGAAGTGTTGATTCCTGATTTCATGGGGAATTGGGATGCCCTGCAAGTCGTGATGGATGCGAGGCCAGATATTCTTAACCATAACATTGAGACCGTTCGCAGACGTTCAGATCGTGTTCGATCCAAGGCCAAATACGACCGGACACTCGAACTACTAAAGCGTGCCAAAGAAATGCAACCGGATATCCCAACGAAATCCAGCATCATGGTAGGTGTGGGCGAGACGTACGAAGAAGTAAAAGAAACCATGCATGATTTACGTGATCATGATGTAAATATTTTGACGATCGGTCAATATTTGCAACCTACCAAGAAACATATCAAAATTGAGAAGTACTATACACCTGAAGAATTTGCGGAGTGGAAAGAGTACGGCATGGAACTTGGCTTTTCACACGTGGAATCAGGGCCGCTCGTACGTAGTTCCTACCATGCTCACGAGCAAGTAAAAGGACATCAAAAAACGACGGAAGAGCGCCTAGCTCAATAAGGATATCTGGGATCGTGCCAGAAAAAAAGATTGAGGTTGATGGATCTCTATGGAAATCGTGGAAATTCAGGGATTACCCTTTGAAGTGGTCATGGATTACAAAGAAGGTTGGAATCCAGAGGTATTTAAAAAACGTTACAGCGAGATCTTAAGTAAGTACGATTTTATTGTAGGAGATTGGGGATATGGTCAACTGCGATTAAAAGGATTTTTTCACGATGACCATATAAGGGCAACGGCTGATACAAGTATCAGTTATCTCGAAGAGTATTTAAATGAATACTGTAACTTTGGTTGTTCTTACTTTATTCTGCAAAAGAAATTTACACAAGACGATGTAAGGGCAAAAACAACCGAATCAGACACCGTGGTGTAAAAGGTTAAACAGAAAAGATAAAGAAGATCCCCCTTCCGTGTTGAAAAGGGGGATCTTCTTTATATAAAAAAATAAAATCAATACGCTATGTACGTACGGATCGTGTTTTCCTTAAAAAGTTTGTTCTAAAAAGAACTTTAATTCCTCGGCGGACTCTGCACTAATGCCAAAGGCAAACTCAAGATAACCTTCTTCTTCTAAATCATCTTTTCCGATAATGGCAAACTTACTGGATTGGATATCCATAACGACCATTTTCCCATAAAATCGATCCGTTCTCATGATAACGAGATCAAACCGGACCGTCTCGCCCATAAATCCGACAAAACGCGTGTTTGTTTTTACCGTATCATCATATAGGTGCATGAAGTCATCCAACATCATGGTGCTATCTCCTTCACTGTGTGGATTCTTGCCCCATTATACCGTAGGAATCGAAGTTTGCAAGCCTTAGAAGAAAAAGAGAAATTTTCCTCTCTTCTGCCTCTTTGGAACCACGGGTTGTTCGCTAGCAGCGGCAGATAACTTTTGTGTAAAATGAACATTTCGTAGTTCAAGCTTTAGTTGATCTTGCTTTTTCCGGATCTCATCAAACATCTGATGAACATCGTTCCCTGATATGCGGTCTAGGTTGAGTGAGACTAACTTGTGCTCCATATCTTCAAATGTCTCAAAGATGGTATACATATGGTCTTCCATACGATCCATTCGCTCAAATAATTCTTCCATCAAATCGCCCATCTGATTCATCGTCGACATGACTTTTTGCATAGTCTTTTCTTGCGTAACATTTGGTAAAGAAGTGGAATCCTCTTGGGAAACAGAGGCCGCAGTTGCTGGGATCGTTAACTTCCCTTCAAATTTAAGATCTTCACGAACCTGCTTCATCGATTGATTCGGCACCGCAAGACGCTCTTTAATGTCCATTAATCGCTCTAAACTATCTTCAGATAGGATATAGTGTCCGCGCTCATTTAGATCGGGACCAATATAGTCTTCAAATACATCAATCCACTTACGAATCGTCCTCGCATGGACTTGGAGGTGCTCCGAAACTTCCCGAGTAGTGAGGAATTCCTTTTGATTGATCAATGAAGATCCTCCTAACATTTTTCTTGTTAGGTATCATTTCTCTTTGAAAAATAGGAATCCTCCTTGTTGACAAAGGAAGTCAAGAGTTGACAGAAAAGTTGTTTTTCATGATTTGCAACTCCCACGTTTAAGGGAGCTTCCCAATTTCTTGGTTAGCTCCCTTACTTCTAACATTTTCACCTTATATACCAGCAGTTAACATGATATGAAATTAATCGAGTTTAAGGATCCTGATGTTAGCAGCTGGAACCGCATTCCCACTTCCAATCGAATTAATTAATCCGAATAATCCGCCTACCCCTGTATTTGTATTAATTAATTCTAGGTCTGAAATATCATCAACTGAAATGATTGCTCCTCCGGACAACGTAACAATATCTGCTAAAGCACTAGATCCTGATCTGCTTAAAACAATTTCATTCCCACCTAATCGCAAACCAACTGTCGGCGGAGTTGTACTTGAAATTGGTTCTGTTACGGAAAAGCCTTCTGTAGTCGCGTTGTACTCTACTAAGTAAAGTCCTGGTTGCAGACCTATACTAGAGCTCGGGGGAACAAAACTTATATCGGCACCTTGTAGAATTAAACTGGTATCAAAAGGAATAGCTTCTTTGCTATTTATAGTTGCAAGAGTACTTAGAGCAAGAAATGCCATACTAGGGATTATAACCGGTGCTATTGGCCCTATTGGCCCTATCGGCCCTCTTGGTCCTTGTGTGCCCTGAGTACCTGGTGTGCCTGCTGTGCCCGGTGGTCCTATTAGCCCTGCTGGTCCCGGCGGTCCTGCTAGTCCTTGGGTACCTGGAGTACCTGGAAGTCCTGGAGTACCTGGAAGCCCTGGAGTACCTGGGAGCCCTGGAGTACCTGGCGGTCCTGCTGGCCCTTGTGGTCCTTGTGTGCCTACGCTCGGTCCAGCACCATCTAAGATATTCTCTAACTTTTCGTTCAAGATCCATTCTTTCTTAGCTATCACATTAATGGTATCCCGAACACTTTCATTGATTACTAAAAGATCTGTAAGCGAGGGATTTAGCGCTGACGAAATACCGGGGAGTGTCCCAAGTACGTACTGCAATTTCTCCCCTTCTGCATTAATAATATGACTCAATCCTAGTTCCTCTAGAGCAATAGAAGATAAAAGCAAATTAATCGCATCATCTCGAGTCACAGTAATATTAGGGCTTACATTCGGTATATTGGGATAAGACATATTACTCACCTCCTGACAATTCATTTTCTTATCTAGCTTATGCTCGAAAACAAAAAGTGTATAAACATTTTTTTCAATGAATAAGTCAGGAGCTTTCCAATTTCTTGACGAACTAGTTAATTTTTTCACAATTATATGTTATATATGGGGAATTTGATTATTAGTAAAGGCAGTCAGAAGTGAGGGCTGATTAAGTTATAGGATAGAAGGAATTTGTATCTGATATAGTTGATAAAATAGAGTAAGGTGGTATTGCGTTATGATCATCATGATAGGTGGATCACTCTTTTTGTTTTATATGTCTTTGGTTGATTAAGGTCCTTATTTTTAACTTTTTACTTCTACCTATCGAATAAAGGGATACGTAAGAGGAGCAAGTTATTAAATTGAAATAAGCATCTCTAGTGACGGTTTGGGCTAGGGATGCTTATTTTTCATAGAAGTGTTGTTTATCCAACTTCTCTTATCTAATGTTGCGGTTTAACATGACTTCGATAAAATCTTGTGAGTGAGTCACGTTTAGTGTTTTCTTTGGCTTGTGAATCATGAAGTCAGCACATTCAAGAAATGACTTTAGTTTCGCTAAGATAGTCACAAAAATTCCTCCTTATGATGGTTGTAAGGGTTATTTAGAAGAGCTAAGGACTTGTAGGTAAACATGATTTGTTTCATCTGGATCACCTCATGAAAGATAATTGTGTTTAACACACATAGGTGTAGGTACCCTCTTTTAAATATAGGAAACATATTGGAATAGTTTTTCTAATTTAATATCATGCAATGGATCAGCAAATTAATGAAAGTAATCCCACACGCTTTTACTAATCATCAAGATAGAGACGCTAATAAATAATATCTTTACATAAGCTGCTCCCTTTTGAATGGCTACTTTCGAACCGACGATCGCTCCGAGAACCATGGCGGCTCCCATAGAGAGGCCATAGGTGAAATGGACAGAGTCAAATAGAATAAAGGTGGCTAGGGCAGCTAGGTTACTTCCAAAGTTTAAGGCCTTTGCGTTTCCAGCGGATTCAACGAAGTCAAATCCCATGATCAGAAAGGCAAATAGTAAGAAGGAGCCTGTGCCTGCACCGAGAAAGCCATCATAAAACCCGATGATAAAAGTGGCTGTGGCGATAAAAATAGCTAACTTGAGGGTCATGGAGGTAAAGGTGGAGGTCATGCCCCAATCTTTTTTCATGATGGAGTAAATAGTGACGCAAATTAATAGAACTAGGATAAGTGGCTTCAGGAATGCGGAGGGGACTAGTTGAACGATATACACGCCAAGGGCTGAACCCACCACGGATAAGGGAAACAGCTTCATCACTAGTTTTTGATTCACTTTTCCGGATCTCATAAAAGAAATGGTGCTGGTTAATGCCCCCATGGTGCTAGCTAGTTTATTGGTTCCTAAGGCGATAGTAGGTGGCAGACCTGTAAATAGAAGGGCTGGTATGGAGATGAGACCACCGCCTCCGACTACTGAGTCAATAAAAGCTGCTAGAAACCCTGCTCCTACTAAAAAGATCAACATTTCGATACTGATGTTATCCATATGTTTCTCCAGTCTATGAATTCAATTAGAATATATATATTTACATTAAGACACGCTTTTTTACATGTCAAATTTGAATGGTTATTGTTTAGATGGGTTTTTTATTTGATTCATAAGGATATGAACGCAATTTTCCTAGATGTGGTTTCGATAAGACTGAATCGTTTATAATGGAATGGATAAGGGTGAACAAGGAAAGGGATAACTATGTTATATAAACTAAACCTCTCAAGAATTGAAGAGCAGTTAGAGATGTTACGCGTCTGTTATTCGCTGGCTTCGGGGTTACAGGTAAGAAGTCAAGATACGATGGAACGTTTTGCATTAGAGCGAATGGCTCATCTCGCGGTGGAGTGCATGATTGATGTAGGAAATACGATCATCGATGACTTTATCATGCGGGATCCAGGCGGCTATCTCGATATTGTTGACATCATGGAAGATGAAAAAGTGATAGAGCCATCTGTCGGTTCTGTATGGAAGCAATGGATTTTATTACGTGATCGCTTGGTACGACATTATACCGACGTTCAGGCAGATGAACTTGCCATTGTTACAGAGCAATGCCAAGTGATGATTCAATTTGACCGTCAAGTTCAAACATTCTTGCAGGTAGAGAGAGAAAAAGGAAATATTGAATAGTAGCATGGAGAAGGTTAGTTGGATAGGGGTAATAAAGGATGAATCAGAAACGTTATCAAGGGTATTTGATTGATTTAGATGGTACGTTATATCGAGGAAGTGAGGTCATTCCAGGGGCTGTCCACTTTATGAAACGATTAGTGGAACAAAACATTCCATATCTGTATCTAACGAATAACTCATCTCGTCTTCCTGAGCAAGTAGCGGAACATCTAAGGAGCTTTGGACTTCCTGCCACGCCGGAACAAGTGTACACATCGGCTATGGCAACAGCACAGTATGTACAAAAGAACCATCCGCGATCCAGGGTGCTTGTAGTAGGTGAAGAAGGCTTACGTCATGCGCTGACAGAGGTTGGGATGACGGTGACAGATCGAGAATAGAGCGTCCGTAAATGTCCCTTTTAATGTATAATCATTGGTAGAATCCATTAAAGAAAGGCTGATTATATATGGAAGATTCTATCAATGAAATAAAATTCGTAGCAATTTACTTGAGAAGGTCAAGAGATGAAGGAATAGACTCTAAAGAAGTTCTAACTAACCATGAGCGGATATTGACACGATATGTGGCGGAAAAAGCATGGAAATACGAGATACATAGAGAAATAGGAAGTGCAGCAACAATAAAAGGTCGCCCTATTTTTTCTAAGCTATTGGAGAATCTGGATAATTACGATGCGATGGTCTGTATTGATCAAGATCGACTATCTCGGGATATAGCAGATACTATTCAGATCAAACAGCAATTTATCCTAACAAACACATTCTTTGTTACTCCAGACAGAGGTGTTATTGATTTTACGAAAGATGAACTAGTATCTAATCTACTTGCTGTTTTAGCGGATAGTGAGTATAAGAAGATCAAAGAACGACTTAGACGAGGACAAGTTGAAAATACACGACGAGGTTTTTGGATAGGAGGAACCGCACCAATAGGTTATAAATATGATTCGAAGAAAAAGAAATTAGCAGTAGATGAAGAAAAGGCTCATATCGTTCGGTATGTTTTTGATGAATACATCAAATGTGGAAGTTTACGTAATGTTGCAGTCAATTTGAATAAACGTGGCTATAGGACAGCGACAGGTGAATTATTTTATCAACGATCAATAGATAGGATGATAAAAAATGTATGCTATATTGGTGTAATTAAACGTACATTTGACAATGAAACTATTATCATCAAGGATGCTCATGAACCATTGATTTCAGAGTCGATATTTAATAAAGCACAGGAAATTATGGGAGCTATGTCTACTAGAGGAACTGCGGCAAGAGCACGGAAGTATTCCCTGTCAGGACTTGTTCGGTGTGGGCAATGTGGGTACTCGGTTAATATTCAGAAAAGAGTAAGTAAAAAGAGAACCAGAGTAATCATGCGTAATTGTTTGCACTATAATTACCTAAACGAAAGAATGTGTCATAATCGATCCTATCCGCTTCCAGAATTTGAAGAAGCAGTATTTAGTAGTCTAATAGCCAAACGTGATGATATTCGCAAAAGGATTGAACAATTAGAGTCAAATGAAGGTGAAGTCAAGAAAAGAGAGAGGGATGTGCAAAAACAGATCAAGACCCTTTCTCGAAAAAATGAAAATCTAATAAAACGGGCTGACAAGCTTACAGATATGTATTTGGATGATGATTTATTTAGTCGAGAGGAATACGTACGTAGAAAAAGAGATTATGAAGAACAGATAAAAAGTACGAAAGAACAGATAGAAGTTCTGCGAAATAGCAGCAACACAGACGTAGAGATAAAGAGCAGTAGAAGTCTCTTAGAAGCTTTTGACGAGTTACTTCAACCACATTTCTTTGATCTCCCAGATGAAGATAGGAACCTTTTTTATTCAAGAGTAATTGAAAGAATCAACTATACCTACGAAAAAGGTGCAGATCAACCAATAATCGAAATTGTATACAGATAAAAAGAGATGGTTTTTATGCCGTCTCTTTTCTTTGATCAATACTCCTTTTCATTTCCTCTAGTAAGTGGATCATGGCATCTGCTATTCGGTCAATATCGAGTTCATTTCTTTCGATGACGATGGGAGTTGGGTATTTTTTCATTTATCTCTGTCCCCTTTCCCTTATATAAGCGTTCGGGCTTATCGAAAGAGGACATTTAGTTTCATTCATGTTAAGTGGAGCCATGCTAGGTAGACCTGACATGGTAGTAATAAAGAAATCAGTAATAAACTATCTCTTGTAACGTCTAGAGAACCAGTGGTACTTGTATTCCCTTTTTATTTAGAAACAACCCTGATCTTTAGCACTATGGTGTCAATTGTCTGGAATACGATATTACGTATTACAAAACGACAGTAGGGACGGAAGCTACGAGCTACCGTCTTTTTTTGTCTTGTAAAGTCCTATTGTAAACGTGTTTCATTTTATCTTTTTATTTTAGAAAACATGTATGAAACTAAATTTCCAAACCAATAATACCAGTATCAAATTACTTTTCCATTTTCCCAGGGGGATGGATTATCAGAATGGGGGATTTTGATTGTGTCGTATTCGACTAAGATTGTTGAAGTTCCTATTGAACAGGTAACATTCGGTACACGATACCAAGAACTAAATCCTGTTATTGTCGAGCAATTAAAAGTCAGTATTGAAGAGATAGGGTTAAAAAATCCTATTACTATTACACATGATGGTGAATTGGTTGCTGGACTTCATAGGCTTACTGCTTTAGGTGAGCTTGGTTATGAAAAAGTTCCAGTCATTTATACAGAAGTAAACTCTGTTAAAAATGATATTGAACAGATTGACGAAAATCTAGTTAGACAAACCTTGCTGTTTCCCGAAAGGGCTCAACAAATTGTTCGTAAGATTAAACTCTCGGTGAAGGCTTTAAGGAAACAAGACAGCACTGAGTCAGAAGAAATGGAGGCTTATTTGCGTGATAGGCAAACATATAAGCCCTTGATCGATAGGCTAAAAGTATCTGAAAAGGATTATCTTAATTACTTGGAAACTGTACTTAATGTAGATCCAAGTGTACTGAAAATATTGGTTAAATGGCATGTAAAAGAGCAAATGAAGATTAGAAATGCTACCTACCTCTCTCTTTCTAAGATGCCGAAAGAATGGCAGTATCGTTTTGTAAATGTAGTTCGGGAACAAAATAAAAACCCTAATACTGCTGCTGCTAACTTAGAAATCGAGTACAACAAGTATCTTACTAATCTACGTGTAGAAGAAGCACGAAGAAAAGAGCAAGAAAAATTACGAAAGCGTGAAGAAGAGCGACTTCAAAAGTTGGCAGAAGAACAAGCAAAACAAGCAGAATTGTTACGTAAAAGAGAAGAAGAGAGAAAAAAACGAGAAGAGGAGGCGGCAAAGCAACGGCAGTTATTATTACAACAAATGAAAAAAGCTAAGGAAGAAGAAGAGAGAAAAGCCTTACTGCGTAAACAAGAGGAGTTAGAAAGGCAAGCCAAACAACGACGCCTAGAAGAGGAAAAGAGAGCTAAGCTGGAGAGACAGCGCTTAGAACAACTACATAAGAAGCAGGCTGAGGGACAAAGAAGGGCGATTGAAGCTGAGGAAAAAAGAATTAGGGCAGAGGAAGAGAAAAAGAGAATGGCTAAGTACATGAGGGAGTATAATACTAGCCCTCCAAGATTAGAAGATGCTAAAACGTCCCAAAGTGTGATCCAAGTAATTAAGAATGAGAAGTCTAAACCCAAGCATCGAGTTATCCATTTTTCAGAAACATTTAATCTGTCATCAGAAGCCGAACAGGCAGATTATCGTACATGGATTGACTCAAAGGGTGATATCTATGATGCCGGTGGTAGGAATCGTATCCAAGATGCGGTTAGCAAGTACAGTAAGGTACTATTTATTTGCTTCAATCAATTAGACAAGCCAAAGGTTGTTGAAGAGATTGAAAAATTTGGTCAATCCTAAGCTAATTTACACAACAAGGAGAATGAATGACATGATCGCAAATACATCAGACACACAAAACCAAGTTGAGAGATATCTTGAATTCTTTGCTCTCGTTACACCAACACCTTACGGTAATCGTTATACAACTACATTTAATTATGATATGTTAAACGATCAAAACCTTGAGTTGTTCTCAAACAAAACAGCACAGAGAGCGGTTAAAGAGGAAAGAGCGGAACAAATCGCCAAAAACTATCTTCGTATTTTCACGAAGGAAGTAGGAGAGGACTATGAAGTTCCATTCCAATCTAGCTTCGTTCTGAATATGAATTTAAAGGAAAGCGGTTTGACAGAAAAAGATATTTTTCAAAATGGCGTGCTACGTATCCCGATCATTAAACACATTTTCAGTATTCGTGATGGAGGGCATCGAAAAGTTGCTTCGGATAACTTTTTCCAGATGTTGAAAGAGAAAATTAGTACGGTGAGTAATCGCTCCAGAAAAGCCCTGTATGAACAGATTAAGCAAAAATTTCAAGACATCTCTTTCACAGTAGATATTTACATCGACTTAGATGGAAATTACAGTAAGCGATGCCTGCTAGATTTAGGGAAGAGCGAACCGGTTTCGCCTGGAAGAGAGTTTTTCTTTATACACAATGAGTATGCGGATATTATTGAGTATTTAAAGGAATCAAAGAACACTCCAATTATACTTGATCTGGATAGTGCTAAATACTCGAAGTACAATGGGTTATCGATTCCATTACATTACGTAACGAGTATCATCACAAAAATCGGAAAACCTTTACTCGATCAACATCAATTGTCGACTAAGGAAATTAACAAGTATATCATTAATTTTCTGAGTGAGATTTTTTCCTCTATGAAAGTGGATACTTTTAATTCTAGATTGAAAGATACCACTCAAATACTACAATATCTTCCTGAATGCAAGGTCATCTATTTCAATGCAATTAAGCGTCTGTTAAACAAGGAATTAAAAGAATCAATGGACCTTGCTATAAAGAAGGTCATTGGTGCAGAAGTGTTGTACAGTAAGTTATCCAGCAAACCAAAGAAAGAAGTAGATGCTATGTTTGCTGAGGTGGATTTGATTACTAAATTTGATGCGGTTAAGGAATTAGTCATTTCGGATGAATTTAAAAAGGATATACTTTCGTCAGAAGATTGATTAGTAACCGGTTAATTTTATAATTTTGGAACCCCTAATTTACTAGGCGACTCTAGCGATTAGGGGTTAATTTTGTTCAGAAAAGATCATCCTATCATCGTAGTAAATGATAATGTAAACAATGAACGGAAGCACCGTAGATCTACTGTACAACTTGATCGAACTGATATACATGGTAATTGTTATCCATCTTAAACATATACATTGGCTTACTAAAAGTAAGTTTTCACAATCACTCCCTTAGAGATATGGAAGGCGCTCTCCAAACTCAAGGGGTATTTTTTGTTATCGAATAGACCAAAATCTGACTCCCCAAATTTGAGCGCATTGAATCAAAGCTACTATCGAGGGCAAATCGATACATCCACAGTTGGATGCGCCAGATAAGAAGAGATATGAGCGGTGATGGACGGATTCTTTCATATAGCATCCATATCGCTCTTTCTATCTGAACTCAAGTAGTGCACCTATACCGTTTCATTCAACTAACAAGATCAAGTGTATAATCCAATACTAACGATGTTGTTCTTTGACATCGTAATCTTGTAGGTCTTGTTATTTAGTATTTGTTAGTAAGTTAATCCATGTCATGTTTGCTTTACATGGTTCTTTAGATTCGATATGAAACCTTAAACAAAAGATGAAGTGATTACCGTCGCCTAAAAGGCAGGCTCCGGTTATATTTGATTACTTAGTTCCATGTTGATGATGAAAATGATTAGCAATGTAGTCACTTAGTAATTGCAACACCGAATAGGTTTGCAGGCGATAGCCTAGTATTTATGTTCTTATAAGTAGTGGACGTAACCTTAATAGTAATAGAAGATAAAGAGTCTTTTTCCCCACTAAACCATCATCAGACCTTTGATACCAAGGGATTTAGCTGTTTTGAATGGTGCAGTTATTTTCCGCAAGATAGGGGGTTTTGGTGCAATTATTTTCCGCTAGTTACGGCAGATAGCTGAACATCTAGCTCTTGAGATCTCTTGAGTTGTAACCTATAGAATTGTTCTCGAACAACATCCGTATATTCATCCTCGACATCCTTTCGAAACATAATATCGGGATTAACTATGAAGGCATCCGTGTTAGACAACTTCTGTATCATGATGAACCCTTCGCTCTGTAGGGCTTTCATATGGGTACGAAGTGTCCTAACGTCTTCATGGATCGCCTGTGCCAATTCTCTTTGATTCATATGCTTAATTTCGTTAAGGTCAGCTTCGTTTGGGTTATGTGCGAGATAATACGTCTGGTAGTGGAAGTGAGGTAGTATCTTATACAGGATTCCTGCTTGTTTAAGTGTTAGATTCCGCAACATTTTTCTTGCTGCAAGTTGATAGACCTTCGTAAACGGATCACTATGAAGTAATTTCCCTATAGAATGATAGTGCGGATTTAATGAGTAGATGTTTCGGTTTCGTTCCTTTCGCTTCAAGATAACGTTTAATCCCTCTAGCTTGTTCATGATCGTAATGGTAGACCTCTTTGTTCTGCCGATCACCTCTCTAATATCAGCAATTCGCATTACCTCCCCATCTTTAACTAATTTTCCGTTCCCTTTGAATTTCGTATACGGTAGTAGATTCATGACCACTCCTAACTCATGTAACTCTAGCACCTCTGATAGCTTCTGTATCGGCTGATGGAAGCAAGCAATCCACTTACGTGACCGTTGTCGATCTCTATATTCCTCTCTTTTAAGCATCTTCTTGTATTCTTGGGATTGCTTGATATTCTGTAGCTTATATTCCCGTTTGGATTTCACCTCGCCTGTCCCTAAATCAATATAACTATTCTTGTCCATGTAATCCCCTGCTTTCGTAAAATGAGTTATACACTTTACTAAGCGTGTAAAAGGGGATAATCAGGACATTAATAAATACTCTCTTTTATAAATAAGCGAGAATTCATTTCGTTAAATCTATTGCCGTATACCAAATAACCCGATAAGCTATGGATGTGTGAGAAAAGCGTGCATTCAAAATAGCTATTTCAAAGGAGTTTAGAGGATGGGAGATTGTTCGCTGAATCAAATTCAAGATGTGCAACCAATACGAGATTTGCAAAAGATAGATGATATGAAATGGGCTTTACGGAAGTTTTGTAGTGAACGGGATTATATACTATTCGTCATAGGGATCAATACGGGATTACGTTGTGGTGACTTACTAAAGCTCAAGGTATCAGATGTACGTAAAAAGAAACGTGTCCTAGTCCTTGAAGGGAAGACGAAGAAGACACGAACGATCCAGCTAGATAATATATACGATGAGATACAAGCCTACATAAAGGATATAGATTCTAAGTGGTTATTCCCTAGTCGTAAAGGTGATAATCCTATTACCACATCCCAAGCATACAAACGATTGCAGAAGGCGGCAGACATGGCAGAGGTGGAATCTATCGGCACTCATACGATGAGGAAGACGTTCGGTTACTGGTACTACAAGCAGACTAAGGACGTAGCAAAGTTACAGATGATCTTGAATCATTCGCATCCTTCGATCACTTTAAGATACATTGGAATTACGAATGAAGAGATTGAAAATGATTTATTGTCATTCAAGCTATAGATGCACAACAACGAAAGACGGACTCCTAATTAAAAGGAATCCGTCATTTTTCGTTAGCCCCCAAAGCCCCCCTCTGGTAGGGTTGCGACTAGTGGGTAGTGGTTACGTAATATATTTTTGAACTCGGGTAGTGCCTACAAGTCTGTGGTTCTCAATCTTGAGGAACATATAGGGTTACATATCAATTTCATGACTCTTAAGGGAGCCAATATCTTGTTCAATTTCATCTAAAGTAAATTCTTCTGCAATGAAATTAGCAGTTTCCAATGCTTTATCAATTAAATTTTTGATATTAGTAATGAGTTCTTTTGATTCACTAGTATTGTCTTTTTTAAATCTGTTGTAGCTTTCTCCATCTACTTCAATAACATCGAAAAAACGATCTCTCAAGCATCTCGCATTCGTTATCAAATGTTGAATTTCCATCCAAGTATCAGATGAATAATAGAAACAACCATTATTACGTTCCAAATCTAATGCTGTAATTATTTTTTTATACATGGTTATCCAATCTGATTCTTCTTCGATAGAAATTTCTGTATTATTTATATTGTTAAATATAGATACCAATAAAACACCGAAATCATCCAAGATCTCCAAAAAATTTCGATAGGCAGGGAATCGTTGTTTTAGAACCTCATCTCGTAACGTCGCCCTCGCTTGAAACCGCATAGCTTCTATATTCATTTCCTGAATTTTTAGCTGAAGCTGTTGATTTTCTTGACTTAGTTTCAACTGAAGTTGCTGGCTTTCTTGGTTTATCTTCAATTGAAGCTGTTGGTTCTCTTGATTCATTTTTAGTGCCATACGTTGAGTCTGCGTATTAACGGCAATCGTTACCCCGATGGTTCCGACCAACACGACAATACTGACGATTCCTGTGACAACTCCTGCATCTAACTCCGAGCTATGTTTGAACCATTTCGGATAATACCATAATGCGAATGAGCAAAGAGATACTAAGGCAAAAATCATCAGCATACCTACGGTTGTCCATTTTATCCATTTCATTTAAATGACTCTATCCTCTCGATTCACTAATATACGAATCTTATACCCAATCATGAAATGTTTACACTCATTTTTATGTACAAGAAGTGTCCTCCTTTTTAGTATCAATGCGCTAATAAAAGGGATTTCACTAAAACGTAGGAGGGAGATTGGTAGTAGTTCACCCGAACAACAAAGCCGAAGCAATGGAAAATGAAAAAATAATCTCTTTTAGGTCTCCTTCCTTCTGACCTCTACGCTTATGTAAGTAGGAAGGATTAAGCATAAATCAAACAGAGGGGATAATCTTCTATGTCCTCTTTTGATGGGGTGATGCGCTTAGGAAAATTATGTTCAGTTATCTCAAACAAAAATAGAAGAGGATGATTTTTAATGGACAACAACAACAGCCAACTAGTATTTATCGAGAATGAGAAGGTGGTTACGGATTCTTTAATGGTGGCTGAAGTGTTTGAGAAGCAACACTTTCATGTTACTCGTGACATTGAATCACTCGATTGTAGCTCAGATTTCAATGCATCCAATTTTGGATGTATCTACTATAAGGATTCAGCAGGACGATCACAGAAAAAATACCACCTTACCAAAAACGGACTTATGTTCCTTGTGATGGGCTACCGAGGGGAAAAGGCAGCTATCATGAAAGAACGTTACATTGGAGAATTTGACCGTATGGAACAACTCATCAAAAGTGGTGGTTTCCATGTTCCTTCCACATTGCACGAAGCATTGCGACTCGCTGCTGATTTGGAAAAGGATCGCATGTTGCTAGAAACTAAGATAACCGAACAAGCTCCGAAGGTGGAATTTCATGATAAGGTCCTTAGATCGAAAGAACTGCTTACGGTAACGACAATTGCAAAGGATTTCGATATGACGGCTATACAATTTAATAAATTGCTACAATCCTATGGTATTCAATATAAGCAAGGTGGTAAATGGCACTTGTACGATAGATATGTCGGTAAGGGATATGTCGATTACGTGACCTACGAACAAGGAACCACGTTAATGCGGTGGACACAGCTAGGGAGATCGTTCTTGTATGATTTCTTGAAGGGGAAAGAGATACTGCCAGCTTGTTAGTAGTAATTGAAAAGGATGGTTTATGTGACCATCCCTTCTTTATTCAAACGGAAGAGGATGATTTTAATGGACAACAATGATAACAACAGCCAGTTATCATTTATCGAAGATAAGGAAATTATGGTTGATTCTCTTATGGTAGCCAAGATATTTAGAAAGCGTCATGATCATGTTATAAGAGATATTAGAAACCTAGATTGCAGCCCCAATTTTGCACTACTCAACTTTGGGGAGTCAGATTATATGAATAATAGAAGGAAAGTGTACAAGAAATATCTTCTTACAAAAGACGGGCTTATGTTTCTCGTAATTGAACTGCACCCCAATTGTTGGACACGAAATACAATCCAACAGTTGGAGGTGCTTTTTCATGACTAAGTATTCGTTTGAGACAAAATTAGAAGCT
>NZ_SLXV01000017.1 GCF_004341445.1 Baia soyae | reverse complement strand
GCTTCTAATTTTGTCTCAAACGAATACTTAGTCATGAAAAAGCACCTCCAACTGTTGGATTGTATTTCGTGTCCAACAATTGGGGTGCAGTTCATGTTCCCTTAAACTTAGTCTCTTATTCTATCTTTTACTATTTTTCTATCTTTTATAGACAAGTGTTGTAACGGGAAGGTACTAAGATGATTACTATAAAGAGTATCCAACATTCTACTTGAAAGGAAGTTGAGATAATTGAGTATTCCAATCGAGGTACAACAGATCCCGACAGCTTGGAGAGGGCACGAATCCTTTGCTATGTGGCTAGTACAAAGACTGCAACCTCAAGTTATTGTAGATTTAGGTGTTGATTCTGGATTTTCTACCTTCTCGCTAGCAACTCCTAAAATTGGGACTGTCTATGGTGTTGATCACTTCGAAGGGGATGGACATGCAGGGTATCGAAACACCTACGATTTCGTAGTAAGCATCAAAGATCTTCTAAAGAATAATTATGGAATAGATAATATTCAACTCATAAAAGGAGATTTCTTAGAAGTCTCGAAGACATGGACACAACCAATCGATATACTCCACCTAGACGGATTTCATTCATATGATAGTACTAAAGCAGACTTCCTTCATTGGCTACCTCATCTACAAGAAAACGGAGTTATGTTGATGCACGATGTAATCTCTTTCCCATCCGTAAAGCAAGTCTACGATGAAGCTAACCTGTATCGTTGCTACTTTAGCCATTCAGCTGGATTAGGAGTCTTATCGAGGAATAAAGAAATCATGGAAGAAATTGCAAACCTATACAATTTAACACTTGAAAATGCTTAATCATAGACAAAAAGAATCATATGATAGAGTCTAGACCTAATCTTTTTGATAAAAACTGTAGACTATGTCTCTAAGAGACGAGTCTACAGTTTTTTTAGATCAGAACAAAAAACGCCAATCTGATCGATTAGCGTCTCTTATGTATAAAAGGATCTTTGCACTCTCTTCTTCTCTTGATCATATTCCCGTTCTTTATGCATCCATTCTAACCGTTGTCTGTATTCCTTTTGAATCTTCATTTTCTTGCTCAATCTCTGCCACTCTTGCCTATACGCCAACAGGACTAACAGAGCGAAAGCACCCCACACTCCCCAAAAATATAACTGTTTCAGTTCAGTCGTCTGTTTGGACATATTGGTTATAAAAACCGTACACAGTGCTAAAACAGCCGATATTTTGACTCCAATCCAACGCATCGTCATACGAAACCTCCTCTGCTTCTCCTCTACACTATATGTCCAAGCTTCTAGATCATGACATAAAAAGAGAGATGGCATGTTAACCATCTCTCTTTATCAAACAGTTGCATCGAAACTCCTAGTAAGAAAGATTTCCTGTCGTATATCTGTAAGGTGCGCTCCTAGGTTTTTTTTCAATAACTAAAACAGAATCATAATATGTCATTGACCCCACAGAAGACGTTAAGGAATCTACATTTGGTGGTTTCTGATGCCATCCATTCATAGAATCAATTATGTTTTTAGAATAATCAACAAAACTTCCTCCGGCTTCACTCCAATAACTTGTATGAAGATCTTCTACAAGATAAACCCCGTTATCTGAAAGAAGAGGAAACATTTCTTCAAACGTTATCTTTTGTTGATTCGCAAAATGACCACCATCATCGATGATAATATCAAATTGAGGAAGTTCTGGAGTGATTCTTTTCCAAAAATCCCTATCTCCTTGATCTCCAATAATGATCTTGATTTGGTCTTCTTCAATACATTTACACTGAGGATTAATATCTAAGCCGTATATAGTGGCTTGTGGGCCAAAATAATCTTTCCACATTTGAAGTGAACCACCATGAAACACACCAATTTCTAGAATATTGACTTTCTGATTAACGAAGCGCTGAAAGTGATTCTCATATGCATCAAAATAATGAATCCACTTATCAATTAATCTTTTATTGTTTGAATCAAAGTATTCCTTTAATCGCCCCATATGATTCGCCTCCACTAGCCATAATATCGATCTGCAATATTCTATGAATATACGAATAAAAGGTTCCTCGAAATTTCTTAGTTATGAGCAAGTGCAACAAAAAAGGTAGACCATTCCTTAAATAGGACATAGTCTACCTTTTTAGCAATCTCTATAAATGGATTGATTCATAAGGCTCTAGGACAACCCCTGTTAGGCCTTTTTCCTGTAAATCTCTCACGAACTTTTCTCCATCCTGCTTGATCGGTGGGAACGTATTATAGTGAATCGGCACATATTGATCTGCCCCAATCCACTCAGCCGCAAGCAAAGCTTCTTGCGGACCCATGGTAAAATTTCCACCGATGGGAAGAAGGGCGAGATCTATTTTTTGCCCGATCCCAATCAGTTTCATATCTGAAAATAAGGAGGTATCTCCAGCATGATAGATCGTTCGGTCGCCGAGTGTAAGGAGAATCCCACCCGGTTGGCCCGTATAGACCATTTGATTTGTCTCTGGGTCTACAAAGCTACTGCCATGGATGGCATTTGTATACATAACTCTCCCAAATGGAAAATCATATGGACCTCCAATCCCCATCCCGTGAGTCCGGGCAACGTCTTTTCCCTCTAGATAGATTGCGAGTTCATAAGGAGCAATTACTAAAGCGTCGTATTTCTGAGCCAATGCGATCGTATCTCCTACATGATCGTTATGACCGTGTGTAAGCAAAATCACATCTGCTTTTTGATCCTCTACCTGGACAGTAGAAGCTGGATTTCCAGTAAGAAATGGATCAATCCAAAAATGGAGTCCTTGATGAACGATTTCAACCGCCGCATGACCGTGAAATGTAATTTTCAATGTTTCCACTCTCCCTTGAAGCCTATCTTAAGAAAAATCCATAATCTCTTGAACAGGTTCTAGCATAATTTTCTGGATATCATTCAGCAAGATACTAAGCCTTTCTTCTGCTTGTAAATATTGCATAATAACCGGAATTCCTTGAATAGCTAGCGTCGTTTTCTCTGCTCTCTCCTTAAACTCGTCCGTTGGCTCAATTCCTTGCATGCGAACTGTCTGCATTTCGATATGTAATTGATGATAGCCTTTCAACATCTCTTTATAGCTTTCATTGGACTCAATTTCACTTTTTAGTTTTTTCATCTCTACAAACACATCAGATTCTCTTAGCGAACGAGCTAGTCCATGTGCAAAATCGTATGGATTATTCATCATTATCATCCTTTCGTTTTCAAGAAACTTCCATCTTAGTTTATCATCTTCGGGCTATGGACAAAAGAGCTATAAATTGGCCATTAACGAAAAAGCGCCTAGTCATGGGGTTGGTCAAGCCCTTTTTCAGCACCCTCTTATACTTGCCCACATAGATTGCAGTAGTGATTTTTCTGGCGGAAGGGGATTGTCATGGGGCAAGCAAAAATCCAAATCCAGGTTCTACATGAACGCCACTTTCCCGCTCATATAAACATGGTACTAAGCCAGACGCTTGCTGAAAAATTAGGAATCCAAGGTTCCCCCTTTAGGATTTCATTCGGATCAGCAACAGAAACGGGATACGCATCGATTCGGCAAAGTAATAACCCCGTCTTACGAATCAGCTCCAAACTTGCTGCACATTTACGAATTGAAAATGAAACCACCATTTCCGCCTATTTTGATAACATAACAAGACGATTAAAGATTGGCCCTCTCCTGGGTATCTTGATTAACTCACATCCCAAGGAGGGGACAGATTCTCCATTTGGAGAGATTACCAAATTTCTCGACGAATGTGTGCAAGCAGGAGACAGCCATGGGTTACGAATTGCAGTCATTTCTCCTGATCTGATTCATCTAGAAAGTCGGAGTATCCAAGGCTATGTGAAAGACCAGAGCAAATGGAAACGCGTTTCACTTCCCTTACCCGATGTGATCTATAATCGAATCACCTCTAGACGCATCGAAAGAACGGAATCTGTACAAAAAATGGTGGAACATCTCAAAAACTCTTGCTCTATCCCATTTTTCAACGATCGGTTCCTAAATAAAATGCAGGTCCATCAGCTATTAATTCAAGATGAAGACGCGGTCGAAATGCTTCCTGAAACCCACTATCTAAGCATTGAAACGTTGAAGAATATGACGAAAAAATATCCGATTCTTTATCTAAAACCGACCAACGGCAGTCTGGGTGATGGAATTATTCGGGTCACGCGAAAAGACGATAAGTGGATTGCTCAATCATCTGTACAAAATGGCACGACGACCAGTCATACAGCGCAAACCTTTACCGAACTAAATCATATCCTGAGAACCAAGGTTAAAAAACGCGCCTATCTCGTCCAACAAGGTCTACAATTGGTCCGCTTTCAGAATCGCGCGCTCGACTTCCGAATTCTCGTACAGAAAAACAAAACCGGCGAATGGGCTGTTACTTCCTCTATAGCCAGAATAGCGGGTGATCAGCAAATCGTCTCCAATGTCGCAAAAGGGGGGACTCTTCGCCGGGTCAAGGATATTTTAGCTGAATTAGGTGATCTACCTAACAAACTAACAAGCGCACACATTCGAAGTGTCGCAAAATCCATTGCCGCATCATTTGAAAATCAAGTAGACGGACACTTTGCCGAACTGGGAATCGACCTTGCATTAGATCAAAATGGACGCCTTTGGTTAATCGAAATAAACTCTAAGCCATCCAAAACTGACGACACCGTTCACAATCCAACATTATCTGCTAGGCCTTCTGTGGTCCGTCTTATGGAATACACTATTCACCTTACTAGCGAACATACACGTAACAGGCACTCACATCCTCCACACCAAGGCTATTTACAATCTATATCAAAAAGGAGGAAACCGAGATGAAGGATGTTCTACTACGCAAACCAACTGCTAACAATCAGGTACTAGGCATACTAATATGTGGAGGAAAAACCGAGAAAAAGCGCCCATTTGGCGAAAGTGGATATTTTCGCCTCCTAGCTGAAGCTGGAAAACCATTAGGAATTAATATCTTCGTATTTAATCCGAAAAAGATGAATTGGCAACGGCGGACAGCCACAGGTTATATTCCAGCTGCCGAAAAAGATTCATGGGAAATGGTAACCAAACCGATCCCGAATCTTATCTATGATCGCTGTTTTTACAACACAAGCAATCACTATCTCACCTATAGACCCTTTCTCGCACTCCTAAACCAAGACCCCTCTATTAAAATTTTAGGTCGTCCGCTCAGTGGCAAAATCCAAACCTATTCCATCCTTCGAGCGAATAAAGAAATCACACCCTATCTTCCGGAAACCGTACCATATCAATCTCCAGCTCAAGTATTTGATTTCCTAGATCGCTATACCCATATTGTGATCAAACCAAATGGCGGAAGTCATGGAGTCGGAGTCATCGCTGTCTTCCAGCTCATAAAAAGAAAAGGATTTTATATAAAAGGTCGCGATCGAAAGAATCAAGCTTTCCAAACCATCGTGGAAACCAAAACACAATTGCGCAATTGGATCCAGCAGTATATCGGCACAACCCGCTTCGTCATTCAACCGTACCTAACCCTTTCTACTCCAGACGGTCAGCCATTCGACTTACGAATCCTCATCCAGAAAAATAAAGAGCAGGAGTGGGAAACCACGGGCATGGCCATCCGAGCCGGAAAGCCAAATAGCATCACTTCCAATCTACATGGCGGCGGAAATGCTCATCGACTCTTACCTTTTATCAAGCAACATTTTACATCCGAACAAGTTGAAAAAATCAACGAGGATATCCAAAAACTAGCATCTGTGGTTCCAAGCTTTATCGAAGAGAATCATGGCACCCTCCTTGAGCTTGGCCTTGATGTTGGAATCGATCGTAATGGGAGAGTTTGGATTCTAGAGATCAATTCCAAGCCTGGACGCATGATCTTTTTGCGCACAGGTGAACACGAAATACGAAAACGTTCTATTCAGTTACCTATGCAGTATGCACAATCTCTTTTAGTGAACTAGTAGGAGGGTTTTTATGAATCCGATCATTTGCCAAGTATCGATTACCTCTCATTTACAATCACCTACCATCGCACTTTCCCGTAGCTTAATGGAGCAATTTCGAATTACGAAGGGTCAGACCATAAAAGTTGGATTTGGGAAAAAAAGCGTTGAAACACGGGTGGTTCTCAATAAATCGCCAGATGGTAAAATCAATGTTTCCCGCTCGCTTGCTCAGAGCCTCGCTCTTTCTTTTAGCGGGAAACTTCTGGTTACCTATCAAGATCGTCGTCTCCGGATCGGGCCCGTAATCGGGATTCTCACCACGGGATTTACAGGTGATCCTAGTAAACCGTTTGGATCACGCTCTAGACTCTTCAGCTACTTTACTTCAGCTGGCTCCGCCTTATATCCATGTATGTATGTATTTACTCCAAACATGATTGATTGGCAGCGAAAAGTAATACAGGGATGGCATTACCAGAATAGTAGCTGGAGCCAGAAGACTTTCCCTTTCCCAGACGTCATTCATGAACGCTCTCCAAATCGTAAAGCAGAAACCTCATATTCCATAGGATCGACTGTAAGTCGACTACGAAATATAGCTCAAATCCCCATTTTTAATCAAGGTTTCTTTAACAAATGGACCATTCACCAACATCTGAGCACTCATCCCAAAGCCAATCCATACATCCCCGAGACCGTCTTAGCCCCTTCTTTATCCACTCTACAAAGAATGATGGACCAACACTCAATGGTTTATCTAAAACCTGCTAGAGGGAGCTTAGGTCTAGGCATATTTAAAGTGACGCGTCACCCACAAAAAGGGTACAATTGCCGTTTTAATCAAGGGAAAAAAAGCTTCGTCCATCGTTTCCCTTCCCTCTCCAAATTAATTACTCATATGTTTGGAAGAGGAGGAAGCCGCTTTCAAGGCTATCTCGCTCAGCAAGGGATCCATTTGATTAAAATAAAAGATAATCCGGTCGATTTCCGGGTTCACTTGCACAAAGACTATACCGGCAAATGGAAAGTCGTGGCCGTAGGGTCTAAAGCAGCCGGTAGCGGTAGTGTTACCACTCACATGCGCACAGGCGGCACCGTAGTCCCTACTGAAGATCTGTTCCGTGTTACCTTTGGCGAAGACTCACAACGAATCAAAAGTCAATTAGAAAAAGCTTCTATCACGATTGCGGAATCACTCGAAAAACAACTTCAAGAGCCCCTTGGAGAATTAGGATTGGATATGGGAATTGATCAGAATCGAAAAATATGGATGTTTGAATCCAATTCCAAACCAGGTAGACACATTTTCCTCCATCCAAGCCTGAAAGATGCTGGTAAAAAATCAGCACGTTGTATTACCGAATATAGTCTGAAGTTAGCAGAATTTATTTAAGGAGAGGATAGATATATGGATCATCTACCTACTGGCTGGCTTTCCCTCGCCAACGGAAAGCCTCATACATTTTTTCCTCACCCTTCCTTTCATCGCTCCCTACAAAACCGAAAAAAGCTACCGATCTCTTTTGATGGAGAATCAGAAGTAGATCTCCCGATCAATCTGACTCCACCTCATAACTTACATCAGGTCGTGCCGACTCGATTACGAAAAAAAGAAAATGGAAAAATATTAGCTGGCCCATTTATTGCAATCCTCAGCTCCGATCATCGATATCCATTCTCCGGGAATCACTATAACTTTCGCGATATTATCAAAATGGGAAAAAAAATGGGTGTCACGGTTTATGTAACCACACCCAAATACCTCTCCCAAACAGGGGATGTCGTAAAGGGGTATCTACTCGATAGCCGATCAAAGCGAATCAAATGGGTTCCAGCTATCCTTCCAAGGCCAAATGTGATCTATAACCGCATTCCGAGTCGAAAAGCAGAAAAACAAGTGAGCGTTCAAGCCGTATTAAAGCAAATTAAGCATTCATCCACTCCTATTTTTAATCCTCACTACTTCGACAAATGGACCTTACACAAACAGCTCTCCTCAGATGAAAACTGTGCCAAATATCTTCCTGCCACGATGCGAATTGATCAAGAGTCCGTCTTAAAAACTCTCCTAGCCTCCCACAATTCCATTATGCTAAAACCCATTGAAGGCAAAGCGGGGATCGGGATGATGAAAGTCACGAAAAAACCAGCGGGATATGAATGTATCATCCAAACCCTACGAGAGAAAAAGCGTTACAATCTCGCTACTATATCCGACGTATGGCGCGTAATTTCCCCACATCTACAACGTCGTGCCTACATCGGCCAACAATATATCCCTCTCGCTCATTATGGAAATTGTCCATTTGATGTTCGGATGCTATGTCAAAAAAACATGAATGGGGAATGGGGACTTACAGGAGTTGGCATTCGGGTAGCAGGCGAAAAATCCATTACGACACATGTTCCGATGGGCGGACGAATTGAAAGTGCCGCTAAAGTATTTACATCCGTATTTGGTGACCAAGAAGCAAAAAAACTTCGCGATAAATTAGAAAGAATCGGTATCACGATTGCCAAAACCATTGAAAAAAAGCAAGGATATCCTCTAGGAGAGATGTCAATGGATATCGGACTTGAAAGCAACGGTCGTCCGTGGTTTTTCGAAGCAAATGCAAAACCGATGAAATTTGATGAACCCAATATTCGTGAAAAATCTCTGCGTAGACTCATTCAATACTGCCTCTATCTAAGTGAAAAGGCTAAAAAGAATCAGGAGACAAGAGCATGAGAACAAAAACGCTTTCATCTGAAGAAGTAGGTCGCGTGAGAGATCCTCTTATCCATTTTCTAAAAAAATATAGCGATGGCCGAATCACAGCCAAAGGAATTAGATGGTTTCGGCAATTACCTATTAACGAAGTCAGAGATGGAAACTGGGTCGCCATTTCATGGAAAGATAACAAAATAGCGGGCGCGATGATTATGGGGGATTATGGACGAAAAGAAGCAATGATTGTCGTACATCCAGATTTCCGAAAGCATGGGATTGGAGAAACATTACTTAACCAAGCATTACAGCAGCTAGGTAAGGTTTATACACGAGTCGCATGTGATAACATTCCTAGCCTAAAACTTTGCTTTTCATGTGGATTAAAAGCATTTCATCTTGTTAAAGGCCCTACAGGAAAGCCCACTCTATGGCTAGGCGGAGGAAACTTTGTAAAAGAGGACGTCGTACAACCGGAATCAATCAGTTAAATAAAAAAGAAAACCATTTATCCTAAATCCCATCGGATCAGTCGGATAAATGGTTTTACTATGCCAATCTTTTTAAAGCATTAGCTTACAATTACTTAATCATTCTCTTCGCAAATAGGTATGTGCTCATCCAGTTGCTTAGTTTGTCGTAACGCACTCCACCTGGACCATAAGTATGAAGAATCTTACCATCTCCAGCGTACATAGCTACGTGTGCAATTTGACCATTTGAAGACTTTGTCTTAAAGAAGATCAAATCACCTTTACGAAGTTCATCTTTGGATACAGAAGTTCCTTGGGTAGCTTGTTGACGAGAACTACGTAGAAGCTTAATCCCGTTTTGACCAAAGATGTATTGTTGGAACGAAGAACAGTCAAAAGTTTTGGTTTGACCTGATTTTGCTCCGAATTGGTAAGGAGTTCCTAAGTACTTATTACCTAAAGAGATAATTTTATCTGCAACTTGAGATCCTTGTGAAGATTCGTTATTTGTTGAACCTGTGTTACCACCAGTTGATGGCTTATCTGTGTTACCTGTTGATGGCTTATCTGTGTTACCTGTTGAACCTGTGTTACCTTTAAGAACACGTTTTGCTCCGATATAGGAGTCTTGTAACCATTTGGTGCTTAGACTATCATAACGAACCCCGCCCGAGCCGTATGTGTGAAGAATTTTGTTGTTACCTGCATAGATTCCAACGTGACCTACTTTACCTTTTCCAGACTTACTGGATGAGAAGAATAGAAGGTCTCCTACTTGCAAGTTTGACTTCGAAACAGCAGTTCCTGCCGTAGCGTATTGACTTGCAGAAGTTCTTGAGAGTTTAATCCCGTATTGTCCAAACACGTACTGTGTAAACGTTGAACAATCAAATACTTTCGTCTGGCCAGATGGTGCTCCATATTTGTAAGGAGTCCCCAGGTATTTTTCCCCGGTAGCAATAATCTTGTCAGCGACAGTCACTGTAGATTGTCCACTCGTTACGGATGTACCTTTTTTGGCATCCGAGCCTGTACTCGCGAGAGCACTCGTGGTGTGGGTTGGGAACAGTGCAGCTAAACCTAAAGCAGAGACAGCAGTAGCAGTAACGGCAACTTTCTTGAAAGTCTTAACGTTAAGCATCAAATCCTCCTCAGGATATAAAATTTTATTCTCCGGTAAGGTTGTCCCCTCCGAAGTGATACCATCGTAACATAAATTAAACCTTGTTTTAGATGTAAAATTTACCACAATAAGTAAAATTACATAATATGTACAGAAACAAACTCCTTTTTCACAGAAATAAACCTCTTTTTTTTAGTTCTTTTTGATACATTTGTGACGAATCTGGGCACAAGTGAATATACCTAGAAACATAAGTGTTTTTATGGATGGAAAGGAGTCTTGTCTAATGAAAAATCGTAAGCGTAAACCAGGTTCTGTCAAGCGTACTCTCTTCCCAAATATTGCCTTCGATGGAAATGACCCCATCATTGAACCCTACCATTCACCCTCACCGGAAGATCAAGGGTTAGTCACCTTAGATTTATCAAATAACAGCACTTCTGAATGGCGTCCACTAAAAGAAAAAAATCCTACTCTAACAGATAGCGAAACTTCCTACGAGGAGAAAACTCCAGACTTAAGCGACTATGACCTATCACAAGAGTTATCTCTTTCGACCAGTCAACCCTATTCAGAAGATTTTTCTACCCAAATTCATGCCCGCAAGTCTAAAATCATTCCATCCCCTCCAGGCAGCACTAGAATATCTATAAAAGATCAAATTCAAATCCATAACTCCAAAGAACCTTACTTATACACAAACGATCTAACCGATGGGATTATCACAACGGAAAAAATCGCCAATCAAGCAGTAAACGGATCCAAGATTAGAAGAGGATCCATCCACCGAGAGCATCTTATCAATGAAGTAATCGATGAATTTAAGATTGCCTCTGAAGCCGTTACATCGTCCAAAATTGCTCCTAACTCGATTCGCCAAGAGCATTTAGCAGAAGAAATGATTACCGGGAACCATATCAAAAAAGAAACCATTACCACCAAACATGTACAACCACGTTCCATTCAATCAAACTTATTAGCAGATCGTTCCATTGACTCGTCCAAAATTCAAGAATATGCCATCCTCGCACAGCATATTGCACCCGGCCATATCGAAGGAGAACATATTTCGGAACAGGCTATTTCAGCAGAACAAATTAAAAATGGCTCCATCTCAACCGTTCATCTAACCAATCAAGCTGTCAATCATGCCAAATTAGCCAATGCCTCTATATCCACTGAAAAAATTCAATCCAATGCCGTTCACAATACCCATATCCAAGATGGAGCCATCACTGGAAATAAAATATCGGATCAATCCATATCCACCAATCACTTAACCCACCATCTTATCCATGAACAACACCTACAAAATCAAGCGATCACAGCAGAAAAACTCGCTGATCTATCGATTCAACCAGAGCACCTCGTTGATCATAGCATTCAAACCCGCCATCTCTCCTATCAAGCTGTTCACACGCCACATATTGCAAATCAAGCCATTACCCATGAGTTGATCGCCCCAGAAGCCATTGATGAAGGCATGATTCAAGACAAATGTATTCAACATTACCATCTCGCACCTAACATCATTCACGAAGAACATCTCACACCTGAGATTATCGGAAAAAATCACATCCAGCCGCAATCCATCATGGAACAACACATCCGCAATCAATCCATTTCCGGAGCTAAATTAATAGACCTTTCGATTACCGCATCCAAATTATCTCCTGAATCAGTCTCCACTTCTAAGCTAATCAATTTATCTGTCACCACAGAGAAAATTGCTGATAAAGCGATTAATGGAGAGAAAATAGTTGATAAATCAATTCACGGAGAACATATCATTCCTTCATCCATTCAATCTACCCATATCCATGAAGCAGCGATTACGGCGAAAGCAATCGCACTAAACTCCATTCAATCAGAACATATCCATCATGCAGCCATTTGTGAAGATCACATTGCTCCTCACACCATTGGCACCAAACACATGCAAGAAGACTCGATTACAGAAGAAATCATCGCTCCGAATTCCATCAGCACAGATCACATACAAAAAGGGTCCATCACAGAAAAACTCATTTCGTCTAATTCCGTAGTCACAGATCATATCCAAGCAAAATCGATCACAGAGAGACTCATTGCTCCTGACTCCATCGGCACAGACCACATACAAGAGGAGTCCATCACAGAAGATCTCATTGCTCCCGATTCGATCCGCACAAATCATATTCAAGTAGAGGCAATCACAGATAAATTGATTGCTCCTGAATCCGTAGGTACAAATCACATACAAAAAGAAGCAATCACAGAGATGCTGATCGCTCCTGACTCTATCGGCACAAATCACATGCAAAAAGAGGCCATTACGGAAGATTTGATTGCTCCTGAATCTATCTGCACCCATCACATTCAAATGGAATCCATCACGGAAGACCTGATCTTTCCAGAATCAATCCGCACAGATCATATTCAAGAAGGATCCATCACAGAAAAACTCGTTGCTCCTGATTCCATCGCTACTTGTCATATTCAAGGGGAGTCCATTACGGATAAGCTGATCGCTCCTTATGCGATCCACACGGAGCACATACAAGAAGAAGCAATCACGGACAAACAGATTGCGTCTGACTCCATCGGCACCAAACATATAAAAGAAAAGGCGATCACAGAAAAACTCGTCTCTCCCAATTCCATCGGCACCCGCCATATTCAAAATGAAGCGATTACCAAGAGCCATATCGCCGATAACTCCATTCAATCTTCGCATCTAGCCAAAAAATCGATCACAGAGGATTCACTTGCTGACATAAGCATCTCATCTAGACACATCCAACCCGACTCTATTCAATCCTCACATATCGCAAACTACTCGATCGTGACCGAAAAAATCGCACCTCATGTCATTCAATCCTTACATCTCAAAGACTTCTCTATTAATGAAAATCACGTTCAACCAGGAGCCATTCAATATAGCCATCTCTCCCCACAATTAAAAGAACAAATCGAGCCTTCCGTCTTCTCAGGAATCTGCCCCTTCGCACTAGATAAAAACCAAAAGAGCATCCAAATCCACGTGCCATTTTCGGCAGCAGATGATTATATCGTGGTAGCGATGACCAATCAGCCATCTTGTTTTGCAACCTTGGATCGAAAAACCCCAGACAAATTCATAATCAGCGTTCAACACGTAGGGCCCAAGTCCTCTACATTGATCTCAGGATATATTTCATGGATCGCTACTGTTCCCACCCACGTATCTACGCAGATTGCTCCAGAGGACTTATTAAGAGAAGTTGTGGAAATATCCTCTATCTCATCAGTACAAGAAGATATCCCGAAAGCAGCGAAAGCCACTTCATCTAAAAAAGAAAAATCTCTTATCTCTGAGGAAGTAGATTTCACAGACGAAATCATTACAGCAAACATCACTTCATCTAATATAGAAGAAACTCTTATCTCTGAGGAAGTAGATTCCTCTGATGAAATCATTACAGCGGAAATCACTTCATCTGATGTACATTCCACAGACGAAATCGTTACAGCAGAAATTCCTTCTAATAAAAAAGACAGCTCCACTAAAAAAGATCGTTCAACCAAATATAAGTGGGATTAGCTCTATCAATCTATAACCGAAGCGGTTTCGTAAGTCTCTAGACCGCTTTGGTCTTTTTCTTGTAAAGAACAGGGCCGTGTAGAGTGTAACCCTACACGGCCCTTCCCTTGTCTATTACACATACCGCCTAATCACTTTTTTCCCATTAAAACTAAAAATCACATTCCGTTTCTCTACCATCGTCTCCATATGAACCGCCTTTCCCCAAAGAGCATAGACGTGCGGCAATGTTTTCTCTAGATACTTTACATCTAATTCTACTCCCTCAAATCGATGAGCGAGTAATAGCTCCCCACTATTTTGATAATCCCCGTCTTTCACCAGAATAACAGGGCTCCCCCCATTAATCCGGCTCGCTACTAGCTGTTCACGCACATTTTCCCATGCCGTATCCGTAACAATCCATTCATTCCCTTTCTTCTCGTATACATATAAGTCCAAGTCCTCTACTAATTTCTTTGTTAGATAGTTTCGTATAAAAGAAAGATCCGAATCAAGCTCCCTGACTTCAAAGATTTTCTTACGCCCACTCCCCGGAACTCTTCTATATAAATCTTGTTCTTCTTTCGTTGGATGGTCCCATCTCTCTTCAATATCTTCAAACATCTTCAATCCCAAATAGTACGGATTCAACGAAGTGGAAGAAGGTTGGATCACAGAAGCATTTAGCTTAGCAAATTCAATGGTCTCTGCTTCACTTAGGTCTAACTCTCGCATAATCCGAATATGCCAGTAGGACGCCCATCCTTCGTTCATCACTTTGGTTTCAATCTGTGGCCAGAAGTACAGCATCTCTTCCCGCATGATTGTTAAGATATCCTGCTGCCATTCGGACAGGTCTGGGCTATGGTTCATGAGGAATAATAGAAGATCTTTTTGTGGATGCTCAGGAAATGTTTTTTTCGCTGGTTCATTTGTGGAAGGTTTAGCTGGTAACTTAGGAGAGTCCAGATTCCACAGATCGTCATACGGAGTCATCTTACTAGGTGGCTTTTCTTTCAGCTGGGGTGGCTTTCGTGTCGCTTTCCATAATGTGGGGTCTATATGCTCTTGAATCGCTAAGACATGATCGATAAAAGTCTCCACTTCCTCTTTGCCATAGCGAAACTCATATTCACGAATTCTCTCGGAGCTAGCAGACATCCTCTCCATCATGTCTCTGGATGTATTGCCAAAGCGAACGTTGTTCTTGAAAAAGTCACTATGCGCGAGGACATGCGCTACAATCAGCTTATTTTGAAGCAAGCTGTTTCCTTTTAATAAGAAGGCATAGCATGGATTTGTATTAATCACCAATTCATAGATCTTACTTAGATTAAAGTCATATTGCGTCTTCATCTTGTGATACATCTTACCGAAGCTCCAGTGGGAAAAGCGCGTTGGCATCCCATACGCTCCAAATGTATAAATAATGTCTGCTGGACAAATCTCATATCTCATCGGAAAGAAATCAAGTCCAAACCCTTCTGCGATTTCCGTTATCTCTGCAATTGCCTTTTCAAGAGCTTGTTTTTCATGAGTCATCAGCAATCGATCCCTTTCCATGTAGGTTTTATACCGCATATCAGGTCTATCGATCTTATCAGCACACACCAGTATCTTTCTAAATATTATAACAAAAACAGAACATTCTTGACATACAGAACCAATCTCTTTCTTACCAAAAAGTTAACATTGACATCAAAAAAGACGAGGAGTATAATTTCCGTGTCGTCTAGACAATTTTATATTTTGTCTCTATTAGGTGAGGCTCCTATACGGAGAGACGCTACTGCCCAGCAATGTCGAGAGACGCCAATGGGTCAACAGGAAAGATCGGAGAGAAGGTCTTTCTTAATGTAGCTGGTCATGAAGACCTATGCCGTATAGTGCCAAAGCTCAAATGAGGGGGACAACTAGGGATTAGGTCTATTTGCTATTTTTTTCGTGGCATTTTTAGGGCCCCATCTCTCTTAAAAACCCTCATCAAATGGATTGAGAGTTTTTTTTATTCTATGCCTTTTGTGAGGAGGGGAACTAGATGGACTACACCTTAGTTCAAAATCGGATTCAAACCGTACTCGACACTAGCCCTAATTCGGCCGAGTTATTAGAGGCCATCCAACCGCTACAGCCGTATGATATCTCGCAAATTATCGGTCATTTAGAGGAACCAGCGCAACTTAAATTGATTCCAAGTCTACCTATCCCGATCGCTGCAGAATCACTCGAATACCTAGAACCAGAGGTACAATACAACATCCTACAGCATCTCGACAACTCCGTTTCTTCTTTATTATTGAAACAAATGTCTAGTGATGCAGTAGTAGATACGTTGCTCGCGATCCATCCTTATCAAGCAGAACGCCTCTTGCGCCTGTTGCCAGAAGATTATCGGCAACAAATTAATCAATTGATGTCCTATTCAGAATATACAGCCGGCAGTCTCATGACCGTTGACTATATCTCTGCTAGAGCATACTGGAGCTGTGATCGCACCCTAGAGCATATTCGGAAAGTAGGGCATGAAGCGGAAATCGTCTCTTATATCTATGTCACCAATGTTCGTGGTGAGCTAGTAGGAGTCGCCTCTTTGAAAGAAATGATTTTAGCAAGCCTCGATACGACAATCGGGACCATCGCAACAGCGGAACTCATCTCCGTACCCGCTGAGATGGAGCAAGAAGAAGTAGCGAAAATCTTATCCCGCTATGATTTATATGCACTCCCCGTTGTCGATACCCAGAAACGTCTCGTCGGCATTATCACACACGATGATGTAGTAGACGTATTAGAAGAAGAAGCGACAGAAGACTTCCAAATGCTTGGAGGTAGTCAGCCGCTAGAAGAACCCTACTTCAAAGCAACCGTCTGGAATCTCTACAGCAAACGAATCATATGGCTACTCATTTTATTTATAGGGGGAGCCTACACATCGAATGTAATCGAATCCTATCAGTCCGCTATGCACCAAGTGGTAGCCTTATCCTTTTTCATCCCACTTCTTACCGGCACCGGAGGAAATACAGGTTCCCAAATTGTCTCTACTCTCGTGCGTGCACTTGGAGTCGGAGAAGTCCAATTTTCAGATGTGTTTCGGGTTATGCGTAAAGAGTTAATCACGGGTGCTCTTATTGGCTCCTCGATTGGCGTCATCGCTTTAGTCCGGGCATGGATGATGGGTGTAGATCTCAATGTCACATATGTCGTTTCGATCTCTGCCTTATGTATCGTGCTTTGGTCATCACTTGTATCATCCTTTTTGCCACTCATGCTCCACCGTCTCAAAATCGATCCTGCCGTCGTATCGGGCCCGCTCATTACTACTTTAGTAGACGGAACAGGACTTATCATCTACTTCACGATGGCTCAGTTAATTTTGCATATCTAACTCCCATTGATTATTTTTAAAAACGCATAGGAGTGATCTTATGGACAGTTCCAGTCCTAGGTTGCGATCTAAAATGAATACCAGACAATAAATGGAGAATGAACTAGTTGAGAAATTTCTCATCGATCACTAGTCGTTCTCCATTTGCTATTTATAAAAAGATATATCTATTAATTATAATTTTTTAAATAAATTTATTTTTAACTCTTATATAAATTCGTGGTGAATTCTAAACCTTTTGCGTGTATGATATATCTATAGTTACAACATTAAAGAGGAGGCTTACCCTTTTGAAACGTAATTTCCTTACTATTCTCACTGCTATTGGGCTTGTTACCACCACAGTGGTCGGCTGTAGTACCGATGCTGGAGGCAATAACACAATCAAAATCGCAACACAAAGCCCGCTGTCCGGAAGTAGCTCCACCTTAGGGGAAGCAATTAAATTAGGAGCTCAGCTAGCACTGGAAGAAAACCAAGAAAAGTTTAAGAAACTAGGCTTTACTCTAGAGCTTGTCCCATATGATGACCAAGGAGACCCAAAAGTGGGTGTGGCCAACGCGCAAAAATTAGCCGCTGACCAAAGTATCCTCGGGATCGTAGGACACTTAAACTCAGGAGTTGCCATCCCTGCCTCATCTACTTATGAAAACAATTCCATCGCGATGGTTTCACCAGCCAACACAGCTGTTGAATTAACTGAACAAGGGAAAAAATCAGTTAACAGAATCGTGGCACGCGATGATTTCCAAGGACCTGCTGCTTATGGTTTTGCAACAGACAATCTTAAAGCAAAAAATATTTTCATTATTCAAGATAAATCAGCCTATGGACAAGGTCTGGCTGAAAACTTCAAAAAAGTAGCCGAACAAAAACAGGCGAAAATCTCGGCCTATGAAGCCATTACAGTCGGCGAGCAGGACTTTAACGGCGTTTTGAACCAAGTTGCAGCCAAAAAACCGGATCTCATCTACTTTGGTGGACTTTACGGTGAAGGCGGCCTACTTGTCAAACAAGCTCGTGAAAAAGGACTTAATATGCCAGTCATGGGGGGCGACGGATTCGATAGTTCCGATATGGTGAAAATCGCTGGTAAAGGCGTGAAAAACACTTTTTACACATCGGTAGCAGCTGACATCTCCAATACTCCAGAGGGCCAAAATTTCGTGAAGAAATACCAAGCCAAATTTGGTGAGAAGAAAGCAGTTCAATCCTTCTCCTACTATGGATATGACAGTATGGGCGTTATCCTCAAAGGTCTCGAAGACTCCATCACGAAAAATGGCAACAAAAAACCATCGCGTGAGCAAGTGAGAGATGCAATCCGGGCAGTCCAAGACTACCAAGGAATTGCAACCAAAGTAGGCTTTGACGCGAAAGGTGATAACAAATACGCAAAAGTATTCGTCTTCCAATTTGAAGACAAATATCCAGGCAAGCAAGTTGGAGTTATAGAGAAACAGTAGTCCTTTTTCTATGAGGTGAAGGATCAAACCTTCATCTCCTTTTTACAAAAAAACTTATAAAACTATACGTTCTAGAAAGGAATGGACCCTTATGCAAGAGATCCTCTCCACACTACCCCAGGTACTCTTGGACGGTCTGACCCTCGGTGCCATTTATGCAGTTGTCGCGCTTGGATATACCATGGTATATGGAATCTTGGAACTGATCAACTTTGCACACGGTGAGATTTTTATGGCAGGAGCTTTTATCGGAACCGCTCTCTTATTTGGATTTGTAGACATTGGCCTTGCCTTAAACTGGGTAACCTTAGTACTCGTTCTCATTTTTGCTTCTTTATTAACAGGTGTGATAGGTGTCGGGATTGAACGTGTCGCTTATCGTCCCCTCCGAACAGCTCCCAAACTCATTCCTTTGATCTCTGCTGTCGGAATCTCCTTTATCCTTCAAGATGTCGTCCGATTCGTCGCGGAGTATAAAACAGGAAACTACATCGTGACCGGACAAACCATCTTTGAAAACAAGATTGCAATCCCTGCATTTTCGGTAGGTGGGTATGAGGTTCATGCATCCGCTATCAAGTCAAATACACTGATTGTAATCGGAATCGCAGTTCTAATCATGATTGTACTCGATATCTTCGTAAACCGTACCAAATGGGGAATCGCCATGCGTGCCGTGGCTCAAGATCGCGCTACAGCGGCCCTAATGGGGATCAATGTAAACAAAGTAATCTCACTCACCTTTTTTATCGGTTCGGCGATCGGTGGAGCGACAGGCGTTCTCTATGCCCAACAATATGCTACCATTAACCCCTTTATCGGCTTCATCCTTGGATTGAAAGCGTTTACCGCTGCTGTTTTAGGCGGGATTGGAAATATCCGCGGAGCCATGTTTGGTGGACTTTTAATTGGATTATTAGAGGTATTTGCGGCCGCTAACCTAGGTATTCTCACTGGTGGAGCCTTAGGCGCTGAGTATAAAGATGTATTTGCATTTATTATTCTCATACTAGTCCTCATTTTTAAACCTGCAGGCCTCTTCGGCCAAGCAGTAAAAGAGAAAGTGTAGGTGAAAATCATGAAAAAATTAACTTCTCTCTTCTCAAACAGCCGCACTTTCCAGTCGGTTCTCATTCTTCTCATTGTCCTGTGTGCGAGCACCAGCCTCTATCTCATGGATAAATCAGTCACATCCTTTTTACTTTTACTTTGCTCTTTCTTACTTCTGTACTACACAACCTTTTCCAACTGGATCAAATGGGGCGTTGGTGCCCTAATCGCCTTTGCCGTTATTCCAGTTGCTGCTTCTGGCGGTCCTTCCCAGCAAGTTTATATGGAAGTCGCCGTCATGGCTGGAATCTATATCGCGATGGCACTCGGGCTAAATATCGTAGTCGGCTTTGCAGGTTTACTCGATTTAGGATTTGTCGCCTTCTTCGCACTCGGAGCTTATGTGTATGGGATTTTTGCCTCCCCACAAGCACAAGCCCTCTTTCAAAACTCCTCCATTTTCCCACTCGGTGGAGAATCATTTTGGCTCTTTATTATCATAGGAGCACTGGTGGCGGCGTTATTTGGTATTATCTTGGGCGTTCCCGTTTTGCGGGTAAAAGGGGATTATCTAGCCATTGTCACCTTAGGATTTGGTGAGATCATCCGTATCGTATTTAACAACTTGGATAAGCCCGTCAATATTACCAACGGAGCACTCGGTATTTCCGGGATCCCCCAACCCAAGCTATTTGGTTTCACCTTTACACAATCCTCCCACATTTACTTCGTGGTTTTAATTGTCTTAGGATTCGTCATCTACGCCGTTCGACGCTTTGAAGACTCCAAACTAGGGCGCTCATGGAAAGCCATACGAGAAGACGAGATCGCTTCTCAGGCCATGGGAATTCCCCTAGTGAAAACCAAACTATGGGCTTTTGCTCTGGGCGCTTCCTTTTCCGGTATGATGGGCGTTCTCTTTGCCGCAAAAAACCAATTCGTCGATCCTACCAGCTTCACTCTCTTAGAATCCATCACCATCTTAGTGATGGTCATCTTAGGAGGAATGGGCAGCGTTCCCGGCGTCATCTTAGGAGCTGCGATCATCTCCATTCTCAACCTACAAATTTTAACGGAGATTACCTTATTTCTCACCCAAAACCTACATGTACCTGAGGTATTCTCGCCAGCTAAAATGCAACGTCTACTATTCGGGCTCGTCCTCGTCGGGATCGCCATCTACAGGCCCCAAGGACTCATCCCCGCCAAAAACAAAACATACAAAATCGCCGATCTCAAAGCGAAGCTCACACAGAAAAAAGGTAAGTCCAAGGAAACAACTACTTCCATCTAATGTTTGGAGGAATCAATCCATGTCGATGTTAACCGCCACCAGCATTACCAAACACTTCGGCGGCCTCACCGCTGTCAAAGACGTCTCCATCAACTTTGAAAAAGGATCTATCACTGCCGTCATCGGACCAAATGGAGCAGGTAAAACGACATTTTTTAATATGATCACCGGAATCTATTCCCCTGACGGCGGAGAGATCCATCTCGATCAAAAAACAATCACCGGTCTAAAGCCTAATTTCATCGCCGAAAAAGGGATTGCACGCACATTTCAAAACATCCGTTTGTTCAAAGAAATGAGCGTCCTCGAAAACGTAATGGTTGGTATGCATATTCATCTAAATTCCGGCTTCCTCGGCACACTCTTTTCCACACCTAAAGTTCGCGCCGAAGAAGAACAAGCCCGCTATGAAGCGTATTCTCTTCTCGAATATGTCGGCCTAGCTGATTGGGTAAACCATCAAGCAAAAAATCTCCCCTACGGAGCACAGCGCAAGTTAGAGATTGCCCGAGCGCTAGCGACCCATCCCAAAGTCCTACTCCTTGATGAACCGGCCGCTGGGATGAATCCAAAAGAGACCACTGAATTAACCGATCTCATCCTACAAATCCGGGATGATAAACAAATCACCATTATCTTAATCGAACATGATATGAAACTCGTGATGAGAATCTCAGAGCAAATCTATGTGCTAGATCACGGTCAGCTGATCGCACAAGGTGTACCCGAAGAGATCCGAAACAATCCCAATGTCATCGAAGCTTACCTAGGGAAAAGTGCACTTTCAGTATAGAAAAATAGGAAAGGAGACCCTTATGAGTCTACTTCAACTACAATCCATTCGCTCCTTTTATGGCCAGATCCAGGCATTACACGACATATCCCTACACGTTGGGCAAGGAGAAATTGTCACCCTAATCGGTTCCAACGGTGCCGGAAAATCAACCACTCTCAAAGCCATCTGTGGACAAGTGAAAACAACAGGAAAGATTTTATTTGAAGGAAACGAAATTCAAAGCCATCCGCCCCACACCATCGCCGAATTAGGGATTGCTCATGTTCCCGAAGGGCGACGTATCTTCCCCGGACTCACAGTAAAAGAAAACTTGGAGATGGGAGCTTTCCAAGTAAAAGATAAAAAGCAAATTACCGAGCGGATGGAACGAGTTTTCCAATATTTCCCGAGAGTAAAAGAACGACTCTCTCAAAAAGGAGGAACGATGAGCGGCGGGGAACAACAAATGCTTGCCATCGGACGCGGGCTCATGATGAACCCTAAAATTCTCCTACTCGACGAACCTTCTATGGGCCTAGCTCCCGTCGTCGTCGAACAGATTTTTGAGATCATCCAAAAACTAAATCAGACCGGGATGACCATCCTCTTAGTCGAACAAAATGCCTATCAAGCCCTACAAATAGCCGATCGTGGCTACGTCATCCAGACAGGCTCCATCGCTCTACAAGACCATGCCGATGCACTACTTGGAAACGAACAAATCCGAGAAGCATACCTCGCTTAGACGAAGCTCTTAATAAAAAAATAGACTCTCCATAGGGTCTATTTTTTTATTAATTCAATTAAAAAAACAATATTTTTTATTTACTTTCATTACGTAAGTGACTTATGATTAAAGTTGTAACACTATATTCTATTTTACTAGGAGGTTGACCTTTTGGAAGGGGTCATAAGTAACTCACTGTATTTGCTATTCGCTTTATTCCTCGTTTTCCTCAACGGATTCTTCGTTGCTGCTGAATTTGCTATCGTGAAAGTTCGAAGCACTCGAATTGCTCAAGTAGGGCATCGACGCGGTAGACTTGCGCAAAAGGTGCTTGCCAATCTAGATGCATATTTATCAGCCACACAACTAGGTATTACCCTCGCTTCCCTTGGACTTGGTTGGGTAGCAGAGCCAGCTATTGCTAGGCTTCTAAAACCCATGCTCGTACTTTTCCAAACACCCGAATGGTTGATCCACACGATCTCTGTGGCCATTGGATTCTTGATCGTTACCTTCTTACACATTGTAGTAGGTGAGATGGCACCCAAGACACTCGCGATTCGTCAAGCTGAGAAAGTTACCCTGTGGATCGCTACACCGTTACACCTGTTTTACTCTATCTTTCGACCCTTTATTTTTGCCCTCAACGGTTCCGCCAACTGGCTCTTACGTGCAAGTGGAATTGAGATGAATGAACATCACTCTGCCCATACCGAAGAAGAGATTCGCTTGGTTCTCCAGCAGAGCCATAAAAGCGGTTATATTGATAAAACAGAGATGCAGCTATTTGATAATGTATTCGACTTTACTGAGCGGATTGCTCGTGAAGTGATGATCTCCCGAACCCAGATGACCTGTATCTATTCGGAAGATGATTTCGCTACAAACCTAGATATTATCGTCAACTCGACACATACTCGATTTCCGATCTGTGAACAAGACAAAGATCAGATTATCGGGATTATCCATATACGAGATGTATTTGAAGCATTGGCCAAAGGAAAAAAACCCACATTAAAAGATTTATCTCGTCCCGTCTCCTTTGTGCCCGAAACGATGGAGATTAAAGATGTTATGTTTACCTTACAAAAAAATCGCGTTGGGATGGCCATCGTGGTCGATGAATTTGGTGGTACATCAGGTATTATCACCTTAGAGGATATCATGGAAGAGATTTTTGGAGAGATTCAAGATGAGTTTGACCAAGAACTACCCCTATTCCGTAGTACAGGTTCACATACATCGATTGATGCACGCTTGCTATTAGAAGATGTAAATAGACACTTTAAACTAAGAATAGAAGATGAAGATAATGATACAATTGGCGGATGGCTTTTCTCTCAACTACAAGCCATTCCGAACACCGGAGATTCACATGACGCGTTTGGATATACGTTTGAAGTAGAAACCATTGAAAATCGTAGGATCTCACGGATTATGGTGAAGAAGTCGCCTGCTGGTACGGTATCCATACTTGAATAAAGCATAGAAGCCCTTCAGCTACTGTCTGAGGGGCTTTTTCGTGTTAGTCAAGGCTGATACCTAGGCCCCTTATTTCCCACCCAACATAGCCGCTCCTAGGATCGCACCACGCTCAAGCAACTCCGCTGGAACGATTTCAAAGGTACCTTTATAAACAGGTATCGTTTCTTGTTCCACTTGTTTGCGTAGCAAGTCAAAAAATCGTACTCCTGCCTTTGAGACGCCTCCACCTACTACGATTCGCTCTGGATTGAAGATATGGATATAGTTTGCAAAACCCATTCCTAGATAACGAATTACGTTTTCCACAATCTCATTTGCAATGGAGTCTCCCGCTTCCCACGCTTGGAATACATCTTCAGAACGTACCTCTCGATTCTGTTCTTTCGCGTACTGGAAGAAGAGAGCTTGTGGATCCGCTTCTTTAGCCCAGCGAGCGATCGCTGTACCCGAAGCGACGGCCTCTAGGCAACCTTTTCGCCCACATCCGCATGCAAAGCCTTCTGGATCGACAACCATATGCCCCAGCTCCCCAGCAAAGCCTTGCTTGCCTTGGATCGTCTGCCCATTTAGAACGATTCCGCCACCTATACCCGTACTAATAGTAACGAAGAGGAGTGAATCGGCTCCCTTACCTGATCCAAAATGATATTCTCCCCAAGAAGCCGCATTAGCATCGTTGTCAATCTGAACAGAAACGCCAAACTCTTTCGCTAATCTGTCGGCAAGTGGAAACCCATCCAGACTTGGTATATTGGACAAAGTTAAGATGGTTCCTGTACGAGGATCTGTTAATCCTGGGACCGCAATCCCAATGCCATGAATGGGTTCCTCCCCACTTGCACGCATAATCGCTTGCCTAATCCGCTCATATACGCTTTCGGCCCCTTCATGGGCACCGGTTTCGATTCGAGTTTCATTTGTAATATGCCCACTCTCATCTACACATGCCGCAGCGATCTTAGTCCCGCCTAGATCCACACCGATATAACGTTTCATCCATCATCACCCAGATTCTATATATTGATAAGAAAAAACCAGCATCCACAAATGTAAGTGCTGGTTTCCTCTATGTACTCCAAATTAAGCGTTAACTTCGTCTTTTAACTGCTTACCTGGTTTGAATGCTGGTACTTTTGTAGCTGGAATTTCGATTTCTTCTCCAGTTTGCGGATTGCGGCCTTTACGAGCTGCACGATCGCGCACTTCAAAGTTACCAAAGCCAATCAGTTGAACTTTCTCGCCTGTTGCTAGAGCTTCTGTAATCGCGTTCAATGTAGCATCTACAGCAAGACCTGCATCTTTTTTCGTCAGCTGAGCAACTTCTGCAACTTTATTGATCAATTCGGTTTTGTTCAAGCTTAACCCTCCTAACAATCAAGGACAGCCTTATTAGATAAGGCATTTCTCCTGTCATACCTATATTAGCTAGATTTGTTCAGCCATTCAAGATTTATTTTTAAATAAATATAGGAGAAGGACACCCAGCATCACAAATATCGCTAATGCAGCAAACGTTAACTTCAATAACTTCCCGAGCACAAGGAAGAAGAGAATCACTAATCCGACTACATACCATCTACGTTTTTCCATACGAGCCTCCACTATAAAAAAGTGATTTAAACCAGTCTAGCGTGTCCTTTCTGTTAACAAGGAGGAAAAAAACTTGTAACACGAGGGTTTTTTCGGAATAATAGATATGTACGTTATCCTTTAACGATGCTAATTTTATTATAAGATAGATGATAAGCCATCCGATCTCAGAAAAAGGTGATGCCGATGGAAGGAAGGCTACTAGCTGGGCGATATCAAATACATCATATCCTCGGCACTGGTGGGATGGCAACTGTATACAAAGCCTATGACAAGATTCAAGATCGCACGGTTGCGATCAAGATTATGAATCAACGTCTCATTTATGATCACGAGTATGTCAGACGCTTTGTATGGGAGGCACAAGCCACTGGCCGATTGTCCCATCCAAACATTGTAAATTTGTACGATGCCGGGCAGGAAGGTCCTCTCTACTACATGGTGATGGAATATGTAGAAGGACAAGCACTGCGGCAACTGATCCAGTCCAAGAAACGACTAAGCGCAAAAGAAGCTATGCAAATTGCGATTCAAATTTGTAGTGGCCTTCAACACGCACACAACCATGGCATCATTCATCGCGATATCAAACCACATAATATCATGTGCTCTCCAGGAGGACGATATAAAGTGGCTGACTTTGGAATCGCACGCCTATTACGCAACACGAACAACCTTACTAAGACCGGAACGATCATGGGCTCAATCCACTACTTCTCTCCCGAACAAGCAAGGGGGCATGTAATCGGATTTCCCTCAGATCTATATTCACTTGGTATTGTTATGTATGAGATGGTCACAGGTAAGGTCCCGTTTCACGCCGAGGAGGATATTGCAATTGTATTAAAGCATATCCAAACCCCCGTCCCAGACCCCCGTAAGATCAATCCAGACATCCCAGCTGAGTTCACACAGGTGTTGCGCAAATCGATGGAAAAAGATCCTAAAAAGCGTTTTCAAACAGCTGAAGAAATGAAAAAAGCACTTCAATCGGCTCTGCATGCTACATCCAAGGAGAAAAATCCGACTAGCAGGAGATCAGAGAGCCTTACCAAAACGAGGTCAAACTCAAAAGCCTACTCGATCTCGAATGCAGATCGATCTCGCTCCAATCCACAGGCACCAGCTCAGGCTCAGCAAAGAACGAAATTAGAACTGAGAAGAAAACGTACAGGTGAAGCTCCTAAGAAAAAATGGATCTATCTGATCGGTGCCATTGCCATCGTCATCCTGTTTGGGATTTTATTACAATCATGCCTAAATAGTAATAACCAAGAAAGTAACCATTCAATCGAACAAACAAAACGAACTCTAGTGAGATAAATCGATTCACTAGAGTTCGTTTGTTTCGATATCTATCTATGATCAAAGCTAATAAAAAACAGAAACGAAGTTGCTCGTTTCTGCAGATAGCCAATCCCTTATTTTTCTTCTTTCTTGGAACCCAATGAGAGTACTAATTTTAATACTAAACCAACAATTGCACATGTAAAGAACCAATTGGAGTATGGTTGTAACCCTTCAATTACGTATCTGGACAGTAAGTATGTCACAAATGAAAGTACAAAAATAACCTCCGCTACACGGATCACTTTTTTCATTCTGATCACTCCTCATGATATTAAGATGATGTAGGCTCAACATTTTTTCGGTAAGAAACTAGATAAGCCCATACAATGACGATCCCCATAAGCAACCATTTGACATAAATGAAGTTGAACCATATGAGCCAAGGGATCTCAATCGATAAACAAGTCAATATACAAAAAAAGCTAACTTTCATTTTTTGCCCCGTTTTCAACTTGCCTTTGGGTACCTTTACAACCAACGTCGCTATATACAAACAAACTAATAGCAAAATCGGATCAAGCAACTGACTTGGGTTTAGCATCCCTGAGAGAATCTCGACTGCGAAAAATAGCAATCCTAATAGGAAGACAAAAAGGCCGTGTATAATATTTAAACCTAAGCGGTCTAATCTATTTGCAATGGGATAATCCTGTAAGTTGTTCTTCTCTTCCAACTGGTAATCCACACGTAGATTATTAAATGAAAAATAGACAATCATAAAAGAAGGATACAACAAATCAAAATGATCTTTCGAACCAGATTTTCCTAAAAATATGTAAGAAACAGATTTAACAAAAAATAAAATGATTCCAATGCCTAACAGCTTACTAAGATACTCTTCACTCCGCAAGAGACGAAGCAAGTGAATTTTTAAAGCAGGACCCAATAGGCTTTTATGTGGGAATAGAGAGGACCAGAACCCTACTACTCTTGCCGGGACTTTTAGCCTAGAACTACTTGTGTGAGCACTCTCTACTAGACATCGCTGTACCATGTAAGGATAAAACACTAACATGAGTATACTCAGAAAAACGAGGATCATGTCTACAAATAACATGACGCTATCCATCGAGAAACTCACATGAAATCGATTCCACACATTATAAATAATAATAAGAAAAGCAAAAAAGAACGATTTAAAAATGAGTGGGGAGAGATTTGTGCCCTTCCGAAACATATTATAAATGCTCAGCGAGGACCATACGAAATTCATTAACTGAATCCGAACAAGTAGCATCACGACCTGCATAAAGTTTGCATCAAAATAAAGCAAGACCGAAGCCGCCAGAAGAGAGTCGATGATAATAAAGATCAATGAATTGCTATTACACGAAACATAATACCAAAAAAAGCGATGTACCGAAACCGGCATCGACTTGGCAAAGCTAATCGTTGTAGATGTACTTTCATACACATGGGTTGTTACAAAGTAATAGGACAGCTGTAAGAAAAACAAACTAAAAAAATAGATGATAATAGCGCTTTTCGTTCCAAAAAAATGAACCAAACAAGTTAATCCAATCGCTACAATGAAACAGAACACAATTTGTTCGATCCATGCCTGCGTTTTACTTCTATTCTCTGTTTCATTCGCCTTATTCCATATCGCTCTATAAATCGATAAAGTTACCATTTCCTACTCCCAATCCCCTCATGCTGTTATGCTCATAGCAGGAATAATTTCTCCATTCTCTAGAGAGAATGTCTCATCTACAAAATCAGCGTGATGCATAATGTGAGTGGTGAACAAGGTAGTAAGACCTGAATCTTTTCGTTGTTGAAAGGACTTTTGAACATACTTTACTGTATCAGCATCAAGCCCTTCAAAAATCTCATCACACACTAATAAGGCTGGTTGATATAACAAGCAACCTATCAGTTGAATTTTTTTCTTCGTTCCAAAAGATAATTCCTTAATTAAATGATTCAGTTCATGGGTTACTCGTAACTGCTCCGCAAGCTCTGTAATTCTAGTTTGAGGGACACTCAACTGATAAATATCGATAATAAAACGAAAATATTCATTCGGTGTTAAAATATCCATAAATTCGTGTCGATCCGATGAGATGAATCCTGTGTTTTTACGTAAAAAAACGCGATCCCTAATACTCTTTCCTAAAATCGCAACTTCCCCTTGTTCTACACTTTGATAACCTAATAGACAACTAAGAAAAACGGTCTTCCCTATGCCATTACTTCCTCTTATGACTGCTGTGGTTCCTTTTTTAAGCGTAAAGTTTATATCCTTTAATACCGCTTTTTCACCAAATGACTTGGATAATCCACGTACATCGACTGCAAGTTCAACATTGGACATAGTGAAAATTCACCTCTAGAGTGTTTAGGGATAAAGATAAAGGGTATTTATCTTTATAATATCATGAAAAGGGAACTCAGTTTTCTACACTAAGTCGAAGGAGTGTAAAATTGAGTTTCTTTTTATTAGAGCAAACCTGCTTTTTGTAGTGCATCATAAATGATACCTAGAGTACTTGTGTGCTCGACTAGCCACCAAACAAATGACCAGAATCCTTTATCCCAAGCAGCTTTTGCTGAGTTATAAACGCTTCCAGCGCCTTTCTTAATTGCGTCCCAGGCTTTAGGACCATGTTTCTTAATTGCATTTGCAATTGCTTTTGCTTTTGATAACCAACCCATTATATATCTACCTCCATATGTTTATATCCCTTTATCTTTATCCACATATAAATTATAGAGTATATAGTATATAGGCTCAATTTCGTTTTTCCGAAGAAATTGATAATTATATATTAACAAATGATTCGCTTTTGTTTTAACTTGCAAATCCACTCCGAAAAGCACCAGCCACTATCCCAATTTTGGTAGAAACACCCATCTTTTTTGCAATACCTTGGATACGGTACTCAATCATTCGCTGTGAGCAATGTAGCTCTCTTGCAATCTCTTTATTTGGCATTTCTTGTATAATCATCTGAATAATCTTACACTCTAGCTCACTAAATTCCATCGGCTTCATGTCAGATAACATTAGTCCACCTCGCCATTTATTCTGAAAATCATATAACAATATTAGAAAATGCAAAAATACCTGTCAACATCTATTATGAATCATTATTCATCTATAGACAAGCCCTTCCAAACAAATCGTTTAGAAGGGCTTCATACATTCCTATTTAATTAGATGAAACTTCTTTTTTCTTCTCTTTGGAACCTTGATACCAAAATAATGGGAGCCCTACTAAAGTAAGTAGAATCGATAGCAAGCTATCCATCGGCTTTTCCCACAGTGTGCTAAATACGACAAACAGAGAACCAAGTATCGACACTAACGGAATAAATGGATACCAAGGTACACGATATTCTCCTGGCTTCATTTCACTCCCCTTGCGTAAGCGGAATACCGCCACCAGGGCAAAAATATAGAAGGTAAAAATCGAGAACGTAGCTATATCACTTAAGCGATTTGAATCTAGGACACACATAAAAATAATTCCAATCCCAGTAATGAGAAAAATAGAATTCACTGGAGTCCCAAAACGCTTCGAAACATACGCAAATACAGAGGAAAAAGGTAATTGTTTTCGAGTCGCCATTGCATAAGGTACACGTGGCATACTTAAAATTTTTCCATTTAAGCTACCAAAGATGGATACCAAAATTCCAATACTTAGTAGCTTACCGCCAAAGTCTCCAAATAAGATGGTGGATGCTGTTCCAGCAGCGTTTTCACCTAGAGATACCACTTGATCTGCAGGAAGTACATGCAAAATCGCAATGTTAATTAACATATAAGCGGCCATAATGAGCAAGAGCCCTGCCGTAATAGCCCTTGGTAATACTTTTGCAGGATTTTTCACTTCTCCCGCAACCGAACCAACTAAGATCCAACCATCATACGCAAATAGAGTAGCAAGTACCGCTGAAGAGAAGCTAAATTCTTGGCTTGATTTAAATAAAACATTTAGAACTTGAGAATCTCCATACCATAATCCAAATACTGTAATCAAGAAAACGGGGATCAGTTTACCAAAAGTAGTAAGAGTTTGGATCCACCCGCCAAAACGAGCTCCTAGCAAGTTCATCCCCGTTAAAAACAGAACCGTGATAATCCCGACAACCGTCTGCCAACTTTCAGGCCATGAGAAAAAGTGAACTAACAACGATCCGAAGTACAATCCCAAGGCTCCAATGAGTGCAGGCCCATAGATAACCGTTTGCATCCATCCACTTAGAAATCCTAAAGTCGATCCATATACTTCTTCAATATAGGTATATAGTCCACCCGTTTTCGGGATTTTTACAGCTAATTCAGCAATGGTAAGACCTGATGCAATCGTAATAATTCCACCAAATAGCCATGCTAACAATGCAATAGTTGAATCTCCTGTATATCCTAAAACCACGCCTGGTTTTAGAAATACACCAGAACCAATTACGCATCCTACTACAATAGAAAAAGCATGAATAAATCCTAATTCTCTCCGCAACCCATTCTGTTGCTGCATCTAATTCCCATTCCCTTCTATTTTTATCATTTTATCGGACTAAAGCAATTAGAAATAAATGTATCAGCCACGAATGATTTAGTCAATAGTTCTCAAATAGTAGGATTATTTATAAAAATAAAAACAACCATTTAAAGGTTGTTTTTATTTTTATACCAATATATTGATCTATTTTCGATAAAAGAAACCAAGATAATCTTGCTAGATTAATATTACTTGCCTTTACTACTCTCAAGCGAAACTCGTTGTAAGCGCAACGCATTTAAAACAACCGAAACCGAACTAAATGCCATCGCCGCTCCTGCTAGCCATGGCGCTAACAAACCCAGTGCCGCAATCGGAATTCCAAGCATGTTATAGGCAAGTGCCCAAAACAGATTTTGCTTGATATTTAACATCGTTTTTCGGCTCATCATCATCGCATCGGCCACACTACCCAAGTCACCCCGAATTAAGGTAATATCGGCCGCTTCCATCGCAACATCTGTACCCGTTCCAATGGCCATACCTACTTCTGCCGTTACCAGTGCAGGAGCATCATTAATCCCATCCCCCACCATCGCAACTTTACGGCCAGTTTCTTGAAGCTTCTTTACTACATCAGCCTTACCTTCAGGGAGTACTTCCGCCATCACGCGATCCATTTCAACCTGATCCGCGATCGCCTGTGCCGTACGCTGATTATCTCCTGTTACCATAATCACTTCTAAATGAAGCTCTTTTAAACGTCGAATCGCTTCGAGTGAAGTAGGCTTAACCGTATCCGCCACTGCAATCAATCCCGCATACTGGCATCTAATCGCAACGATCATCACTGTTTTACCCAGGCTCTCCAAGTTAGACATCGTCGTCTCTTCCGCCTCTTGAAGCGCAATACCATGTTGATTCATCCATCTTCTTGTTCCAATGAGGATTTCTTCCCCTTGGACGAAAGCACGAACTCCATACCCCGGAATCGTTTCAAATTCCTCCGGTCTTCCCAGCTTATACCCCTTCTCTATCACACCTGCCACAATCGCTTCCGCCAAGGGATGTTCCGAATTCCTCTCAGTCGTACCTATCAACGATAAAAACGAATCTTCATTCCATTCATCTGTAAAGATGACATCTGTGAGGACCGGTTTCCCATTTGTAATCGTGCCTGTTTTATCTAACACGACTGTATCAATGGACTGGGTAGACTCTAGATACTCTCCACCTTTAAACAGAATCCCCATCTCTGCCGCCCTCCCCGAACCAGCCATGATCGAGGTAGGAGTGGCTAATCCTAATGCACACGGGCAAGCGATAACGAGCACAGCGATTGTTTTTTCCAGAGCACCTGCAAATTGATTCGGCTCCACCAGAACATACCAGATCAAAAATGTGATCATAGCGATTCCCACTACAATGGGGACAAACACACCCGAGATTCGATCTGCTATCCGTTGAATAGGCGCTTTGGACCCTTGCGCCTCTTCGACCACTTTAATAATTTGCGCTAAGGCTGTACCCTTTCCAACCTTTGTAGCTTGTATGACCAGCAAACCATTTTTATTTAAAGTAGCTCCAATCACTGTATCGCCAACTCTTTTGTCTATCGGAATACTTTCACCCGTTAACATCGATTCATCAACGGCCGAAATTCCATCTACCACTTCTCCATCAACCGGAATTTTCTCTCCAGGCTTTACGATAACATGGTCGCCAACCACTACTTGCTCCGTAGAAATCAACATCTCCTGCCCATCTCGAATCACACGAGCCGATTTCGCTTGCAGTCCCATCAGTTTCGAAATGGCTTCGGAGGATCTCCCTTTCGCTCTCGCTTCCAACCATTTTCCTAAAATGATTAACGTAATCAACACAGAACTAGTCTCGTAATATAACTCTACATAATCCCCTACATGTGAAAAGCTTATCAAGGTCAGATAGACACTATAAAAATAGGCCGCGGAAGTCCCTAGTGTAACGAGAACATCCATATTAGCACTTTTATGCCTTAGTGCTTTGATCGCACCCATGTAGAAATTCCACCCGAGAATGAATTGGACAGGCGTAGCTAATATAAACTGAAACCACGGATTCATCAAAATATCAGGTGCCCAAATCCACGAAGTAAAGGAAAAATGGCTTACCATCGCCCAAAAAAGCGGAAAAGAGAATATAGCGGCCCAAATAAATCTCCTTCTCTGCTTCTCAGTCTCTTGTAGGCGATTTTCCATCTGCTTTTTATCTTCCTCGTTTACCCTCGCCTGAAAGCCGATTTGTTCAATCTTCTTCATAATTCCCTCTGCTGACACAACGCTTGAAGAATATTCGACTTTGGCTGTCTCTAATGTAAAGTTAACAGCTACACTCTCCACGCCCTCTAATCGACTTAATACCTTCTCAATTCGATTCGCACACGCGGCACACGTCATCCCTGTCACTTGAAACGAGGTTGTTTGCTTGGTCATACTCAAACCTCCCCTCCTATCTTCTATCCCATATAGACATTCTATCCTTTGAACTCAATCCTTCGAGTCAACCCTACATCACATCAAATCCTTGATTTTCGATTGCTTCCTTAATCTGTTCTAGAGTTACCTTTTCTTCATGAAACTCCACTGTTACAGATTTACCCACTAAATCCACGTTCGCCTTTACCTCAATCTTCTCCAATGCCCCTTCAATCGTCTTCACACAATGATTACAAGACATACCCTCTACTTGTAGAATTTGAATCATATTATCTATCTCCTTTATCTTCTTTTTTCATAGATTCCATTATCATACCCTAGCGGTGTACATTACGATTCTATTATACCCCACTAGGGTATGTAAAGTGAAAAACTACACATAAAAAGGACTCCCACATGATAAGTTGCGGGAGTCTTTCTTTTATAAACCTAATTCACATACGTCTCAAACCAAAAATGAAGGAATCCAGCAGTTGTGCGTTGCGCTTCGATCAATCTTTTTCCAGCAGTTGGAGTCACTTCTTCCCGCCACTTTGCGGCATAGGTATCCGAGAAGGTCGCTCTCGTATACCAATCAAAAACTTGTGAATTTAAGATCCCTGGAGCATCCTTTTTCGACTGAACAGCCGCTTTATGTAGCCATCCTTCAACTGTATTTGAGAAATTCCAGTACCCAATATGATCTGTAACCTTGTATTTATCTTTAAAGCTATCTACGAAATCCTCGAACTTAGAATGAAATCCCCATGGCATTGTCGCACTTGTGAAGTTTGATGCATGCATAGGCTGGGTCAAATCTGTCAAGAAATGGAGTGATAACCCCAGATAATAGAAAGCCTGTTTTACATCGTTGCTTCGATATGCCTCTCCCGCCAAATGAAAATACTTAGCCCCTGTTTCTTTAGCTGTTTTCACACCGGGTAGATCAAGATAGCTTTTACCTGTATCCGGATCATAAAAGTGAGAGCTAAACGTTCCAAAATTATTATACGTTACGATATGATCTGCATCATATAAACCTTGTGCCAGATCAGCTTTCCATTTTTTCAAAAGCGATACTTCTTGCGACTGTACTTCGTTACTTCTTGACATAATGTCGATACTACGTGAAACAATCCACAGATGGGAATTTGCTCCCTCCTCGTGTGGATGACCCGTTGACCAATTAGGGTTTATAGAATGAGAAGGATCTACATGCGCTAAAGCTTGAAGCGGAAAAATGGTACTTGCTACTAGAAGTATCGTAACAAAAATGATTCTACCTTTACCCTTCACAAAGCTCTCCCCTTCACTTTTACAATGAACTCTTACAATCTACCTATTTATTATTTGGTAGATTCATCCTCATTATAAACGATTCACAAGAATTAGTTAACTAATCATTCTAAATTAATGAATCGTTAAGGGAGCTTACTCACCCATTCCTTGTCATAAACACTATCCAGATATCTCTCCCCACGATCTGGCAGTACCGTAACCACCCTAGAATGATTCGGCAAACGAGGTACTAGCTTTTGCAGTGCCGCCACAATCGATCCAGATGACCCTCCGGCAAAAATCCTCTCTCGCTCCAACAGCCGATAGCAACCCTCGACTGATTCTCGATCATTTATATGAATCACTTGATCAATCTCATCCGGCGTAAACAACTCGGGTACACGACTGGCACCAATTCCCGGAAGCTCCCGTGGAAGAGAAGGCGTACCGAAGATCACAGATCCGACCGCATCGACTGCAATCACTTTCACATCAGGAAACGTCTCTCTTACTCTGCGCGAAATCCCTAGGATACTCCCCGTCGTGCTCACCGCACAAACCAAATAATCAATTGGGCCATCGATTTGTTTTACAATTTCATTCCCTGTGCCATAATAATGAGCTTGCCAGTTTAGTGGGTTTGCATACTGATTTATCCATGAAGAATTCGGGATTTTTTCTACTAACTCCTGGACCCTACGAATCCGCGTTTGTAGGTATCCACCGTGCTCGTCAGGTTCATGAACCATATCGATCTGGGCTCCAAGACAACCCAGCATATGCAAGTTTGTTTTGGTAATTTTGGGATCCACTACACACGTAAATGGCAACCCATAAAACTGGGCTACCAGCGCAAGGCCGATTCCTAAGTTCCCTGACGTACTTTCAATAAGATGAGTATCCGGTTGAAAAGTACCATCACGAAGGCCTTGTTCAATGATATATCTCGCTGGACGATCCTTCATACTTCCTCCAGGATTTAACATCTCAAGCTTTGCATATAAACAAATATTTGTCTCTTTAAACAGGGAGCACAATCTCACAAGCGGAGTATGGCCAATACCATCAATATAAGAACCCATAATAGGAGGTACCCAATCATCTCCTGATAAGGATTTCATATTATTCACCTCAACAACACCATCCTATTATTGAGAATTTGTTATATGTTAAAAGGTCATCAAAATATGTATATGCAAAAAAATAAAGCGTAGTTGCATGAATACAACTACGCTTTATCCAATTCCCATCTACCTATGCTCCACGCTTTAACGTCTTGAAAGTACTTGTATCCGCCATTCGTTGATCTGCAACGAAAACTTCTCTCCGTCGACTTTGTTTCACTAATAACGTAGCCACCATTAATCCTTCCACTACCAGAACAGCACCTACTATATCTAAGATCACATGTTGTCTAATAAATACGGTCGAAGCAATAATCAAAACTGCCATCACTGCTATCAAGGATTTCATCATGCGAGATACATCAGTTTTCAGCACAGCTCTCATTACCACATAGGTAGTCAGGACATGGATGCTCGGAAAACAGTTATAAGGTGCGTCACTCTGGTAAATCCATTGCAACATTTGGCTTAAAAAGTCATTTCTCTCAACTACAGGACGCGGTACATGCGTTTGATAAATGATATAAATACTATAGCAAATTAATAGTCCGAGATTATATTGCAATAACGTTTCATAATAAACCTTGCGATTTTTAAACATTAAGTAAAGCAATGTAATAAACACAAAAGCATACCAAAACATATAGGGTATCACAAATATTTTTAGTAGAGGGGTTTGTTGATCGAAACTCGTTACTAAACTATATACTTTTTCCTGTGGATGATTCAGATATTGATAGATAAGTCCTAGCAATGGGATCGACAAAATGGAAGCAAGCGCTATTAGATTAGACTTTGTAAATAGTGTTTTCATCATAAATTTGTCCCCCCTCATTGTTGATAAAACAAACGAATCCCGTTTTCTACCACTCTATAGTAAATGGAAACCCTACTAAAAACCATAGGATAATCTTACGCTTAACTTACTATTTTGTAAGATACCTTAAGAACCTGCTACTTTCATAAAGTTAATATAATACTATAATACATCAACAACAAATCTAGTATTGTATACCCAAAAATCAACAAACAAAAAACATCCATTCCTCAAAGTGAGAAACGAATGTTTTTTGTTTTAAAAAATTTTACAGCATTAAACTTCCCCATCATCACCAAAGAAGTCATCAAATCCGCCTGCCATATCTTCCGCACCATCGAAGACCTCGTCCATTACCTCAGCTGCGATCATACCCGCGGCAAAGCCCCCGATAGCGCCCATCGCCGTTTTGCCCATTCCACCGGAGGAATGACTACGATGATGTCCATGATGATGATGACGATGTCCATGGTGCCCATGATGTCCGTGATGGAAATATCCCGAATACCCTTGAGAGTACATACTTGGATCATTCACGATCTCTGTAATCACTTGGTTCAAATACTGGACCAAATCTGAAGTCTGATTTAGCATTTCGTTCGTAAGCCAGATTTCCCGCTTGATCTCTCTTTCTCCAAAGAAAGAGTATAAATCAACCTCTAGAAGCAACCGAATTCCGCCTTCTTCGATCGCGGCTTTAAACTCTACTTCCTGCACTTTATCTCGGAAATAGTTAGTTGGTGCAAACGCAAACTCTTGCATATATCCATCAAATGAACGTGAATCATATTTTTCATGGAAGCCCAGCTGTTGGAAAGCATGAATGACTTGTTGAAGACGGACTGGAGGGTCAATGTGAACAAAATCACGATCCGAAGAATCAACTCCGTCTGCGATGTCTAAACGAGTCTTAAAGAAGTACGCAACCGAAGTGCCCGATACAAGTAAGTTATTCGGCATCGTATATGAAAATGGGAAAGTACGTCTCTCTGAAGGTTGAATATGAAATGTATGATGGAAAGGAAACGTTTGAATCACTTGTTTATACTCATGGCTATCTTTTCGGATACCCACCACGAAATCGATGTCAATCCGGTTGATTTTCTGCTCAACCTCTCCACCTTGAATCATAAGGCTTCCACTAACAGCCTCGCCCAGTGTAAAAGATTGCTTATCCAACACTAAATCAACCTTCGCAGAACCATGACCAAATTTAGCAAGCAAATTTTTAAACATACCATTACCTCCGTCTATGTAGTACCTTCATTCTATCAAAAAGCGAAAACAAGCTATGTAATAGTTTTGTTGAAAATGAGTACAATTTCACATTCAAACTATCCCTAAACGAATCCTTTTAACAATAGACTACGTTTATTGTACATACCACTGGGTTAAATCTCTGAAACATAGTAAAAACTTCCTAAATCCAACACTAAAAAAAGACTTCATCTCCTAGATACACACCGGTTCTATGAAGAAAAAATGAGCCCTCACAATCTCTATTACTTGAGAAGTGAGGGCTTTTTGTTGAAAGCCTATATTCTTTCTAAAAACTCTATCCGATTACCAAATGGATCCTGAACATAAAAACGATTAGCACCTTCTAATGGTTCATCATCTATTACATCGATGTCGTTTTGAATGAGCTGTTCACGCAATCCATCTAAGTTTTTAACCTGAAATGCAGGATGTGCTTTTTGAGCTGGAGAAAAGTCTTTTTGAATTCCAATATGCAGTTGCTGTGTCCCCACCTCAAACCACACTCCCCCTCGCTTCTTCAAATTATCTGGTTTTGGGATTTCATTCATCCCAAGGATATCACTGAAAAAAGCACGAGCTTTCTCTTCACTATCTACTGGTGCAGACAATTGGATATGATCAAACCCTTGAAATTGAAACGCCATATGAGCATCTCCTTCCTAACTCTTCATAACATATACTAGAAAACGGTTTTTGTAACAAGTAAGCCTACTCCTAAACCAAATGCAAAATAGACTATTGCTTTGACATAGACCATTATTCTCATCATTGACTCGTAACCTCTAGGAAGCGGTCCTCCAAAGATTTCGCTTTGCTTTGAATGCCATATATACGTACTCCATTGTGAAGGAGAAAACTACTTACTTCCGAAATCTCTTCTCTATTAATAGAGAGGACGAGTCCATTATCTTTTATGGCCACCTGACTATTCGGAAACTGCTCTCTCACGTGGCGCTCTGCAAGATCAAGCGGTTCTACTTGGAACGTAACTTGAGTCTCTTGATTATCCCCATGGATAAACTCATTCATATCCTCTACTTTTACCAGCTTACCTTTTTCCACAATCCCAATTCGATCACACATCAGTTCCATCTCACTTAGTAAATGGCTCGAAACAATCACAGCTATATCCTCTTCACGAGCCAATTTCCGGAGATAATCACGTAATTCGCGAATTCCTGCTGGATCGAGTCCATTAGTAGGCTCATCCAAGATTAGAACAGATGGATGATGAAGAAGTGCCTGGGCCAATCCCAGACGTTGCCTCATACCGAGCGAATACGTCTTTACCTTATTATGAATCGCATTCTCTAGACCGACCAATTTCACGATTTCATCAATACGGCTGTCTGTGGCGCTCACCATACGAGCATATTGCTTTAAATTTTGATATCCAGATAAGAACTTATACATATCCGGATTTTCTACAATGGCCCCAACCTTGGAAACGGCCTTCTCGAAATTATTCTGAATACTGTTACCATCAATGATGGCATCTCCAGCTGAAGCCGAGGTGAGACCTACCATCATCCGAATCGTTGTTGTTTTTCCGGCTCCATTTGGTCCTAGAAAACCAAAGACTTCACCTGGATAGATATCAAATGTTAAACCTTTAATGATTTCTTTTCCTTTTATTACCTTCTTCAAGTCTTTTATCTGTACAATTGCTTTTTTCATATGATCCATTCCCCTTTCTCTCTAAATGGCGACGTCCCTTTTTTTGAAAGTAATCATAGCAATAGCCAAGAAGAGGAGGAAATAGGCACCGAGTACGATTGAGGAGAAGGAAGTAGTCATTCCCTTAATAAGGGATTCCTCTGAAGCCAAGTACTCCATATGGATAAATGGCGTATACTTAACCCACGTATATTTTAGCAGGAATACTGTTGCAATATTACCTCCAAAATAAGCAGCCATTGAGAGGCCGATTGCTAATCCATTACTGCGAAATACCGTTGAAATCATAAACGTAAATGTAATGACGAAAAATGGTAAAATAAGCGATAACAAAAAGCTTTTACCCCAAGTATAAAGGAAGGTTTCCTTTACCATATGGTCCCCTTGCATCACAGCATGAGATGCAGTGATTCCTTCAAAGCCAAGCAATAATCCACCTGCTATTAAGGAGAGAAGAACCCCTAATAGTAATAAGAAAGCTGTAGAGAAGAGCGCAGAAACGTATTTTGAAAGTAATATTTTAAGCCGATGGATAGGCCTAATTAACAATAATTTAATGGTTCCCGTTGAGAATTCACTTGCTACACTGTTAGCAGCGATAATGATTCCAAAGAAAGCACCAAAGAAAATAATCATCCCTTGCCCATCATTTAAATATGTATGGATCGTGTATGGTTTGATATTATTGGCCAAGAGATATTCACTTTTTGCTATTTCCTTTTGTGCCGTTGCCTTCGTATCTTCATCTACATCCTTTTCATTTAGTATTGCTGTATTCTTCTTGATTCCCTTCTGTAAGTCCGCTTGTCCATCTGCGGGCTGTTTATACCCTCCAAAAAATGTGCTTAGCAGTACAAATACCACCAAGAGACCCATCATAATCCATGTAGATAACCGAAAAGATGTCTTAATATTTTCGTTATGAATCAACTTAAAAAACATAACTCACTTCCTCCTAATCTAAAAATTTATAGTTCTTTACAAATACAACCTTAACACATATACCCCTCAATCTTCTTCATTCAAACTCTATTTTTCGAAAAGTCACTCCGATTACTCATAATGAAAGTGAAGCTGAGATGCAATCTGATGAATGGTACTCTCTAGGACTGTAAGATTCTCATCCGCAATGTATACACGCGCAAGCGATTGGAAAGCTTGCAACTTTGACATCGTCGATCCTTTTCATTCTATCATCTATTTCCATTGTTCAAATTGGCTGTCCAAAGACTGCTCCATCGTCAACTGCGGTTTCTGAACCATAGGCGGGCAGATCGAATCTCCAAAAACCATTACCCCTACTGTAGTATAAACATACACTTTTTTCATATTTATAAAAAAGTCATAATAACAAAAATTACATTCAATTTAAGTATTCCTGATCACTTCATCATCAATTAAACTCCATTTCATGAGGGTTAACTTTTTCACCTGAATAAATATAAATCTATTGAATAAAAAAACAAACAATGTAATCTGTTAATGTAGCACTTTAATAAAGATGAAATTAAGGAGGTTTCTTGTGTGAAGAAGAAAACCTGGAAAATCATATCCATTATATTTATCCTACTTGCGGGTCTTTGGTTTATATTCCGTCCCGAAAAATTGTTTATTGATAAAACAGTAAATGAAGCGCTTCAAACACCTGCTGGAAAAACTCAAGCATCGAAAATTCTATACCAAAGTCAGTTTCACAGTGGAGATACTTTTCATAAAGGCAAAGGAACTGCAACCGTTCATCAGCTGGAAAATGGGAAGCGCATTTTACGTTTTACAGAGTTTGAGACAGATAACGGTCCTGACGTAAAGATCTATCTCGTTGCCCTTCCAGAAATCAAAAAAAGTAAAGAGGTAACCAAAGACAACTTTATCTCATTGGGGCAAATAAAGGGGAACAAGGGAGATCAAAACTATGAAATCCCTGACAATGTTGACTTAAACAAGTACCAGACCGTTTCGATTTGGTGTGAACGCTTTTCCGTCAACTTTGCTTCTGCATCGTTTAAAAAAGGGAACTAGTTTCTACAAGGGCTAGTCTATCTCTTGGTATACAGGTATTTTCTCTAACTAAAAACACGTTACTTATGTACAGTACACGAGTAACGTGTTTTATTTTAAGGGGACTTCATTGTAAGAGGTTCTATATTTCCATAATCAACCTTAAGATTTTAAAATAAACTTATAACCTCCTTCACAAATAAAACCCGGTCTTGCCCTCGACCATCATAATTCGTATGGACCGGCACACCTTGTACGGTACCATTTCCCCCCCACCATGGAAAATCCCATTTTATTATGAAATGCAATCGATACTTGATTGACAGGAGACGTAACACAATGGACGGTACAGCAATTCTTTTCTTTGACTATCGCAAAAAAGTTTTCATACAACTTCTTTGCTAACCCCTCTTTTCGATAGTCTGGGTGAACTCCAATGAAGTGGATATATGCTTCCTGTGGACTTGATTGTGAAACAAATCCAATCAGAAACGCGAGAACATCATGATCTTCAACGACTACGAAGGAGGTATCTCTAAAGTGATCGAAAAACAACTCTGGAAGCATATCGGCCATCCGTCTACCACCCCACCAATCATCGATTACGGAAATAACTTTATAATAATCGGACTTCTCTACTGGTCTCATTTTCATATACTGATATCCCCCGTTTTCCTTAACAATCGGCACAAAAATAGAGGCTGATCCCTTTGGACAGCCTCATTACTTATACAACTGTTTACCCTTATACTCATACCAAGTATAGCAAACATTTACTATTTATGACCATGTATCAACTTATTAGGAATACACTATCCCAATCTGGATCATCATCATGAATCAAACTTAGCAACACCAGAGCAATCCCTGATACTCCTCCTAAAAGTCCAGCATTCGTATGAGTCGTCATTTTATCACGAATCGGCACATGATCATAAAAACGAAGGGGAGCTTGGTCATCATACATGTTTAGAATCCGATCGACTAAATAATCACAGTGCTCTCTGAAGTCCAATGTTCCCTGGATGTGTTCTCGTAGGAATTCTACTGACATTCCATCCATCCCATGGCTACCCTTATTCTTTTCCACTTGTTTGAGTGCCTTCAAGAGATTTTCTCGTGAGAGTAGCCGTTTCATTAACATCGATATAACCTTCCTCGTGAACGCTCCGTTCTATTTGTACCATTCCTTACTCTACCCTCCTAGAGTCCCCCATGGACTTCACCACTTCCTCCTCTAGGCAAGCCTATTATAGGTTGTCTGTATCAACGTAAAGAGTGAACGCATAGTGGATCGTTCTTCCTAAATGTTCAGCCCTTCCCTTTTCAAGCGTCCTTTACTCAGGTACTATGGCATCTGCCGAATTCTGCATGTTCAGTTAAGCCTTTCGGCTTAGGTTACCATGTGAGCATGGCTTGCCATGCAGATCTCCCCGGGTAAGAACGTAGTCTTTCCCTCCACCTATCTGTCTCATCTACTCTCATTCGCCTTCGGTAGCAAGGACTTTGTCTTGTCATGCAGACTCATCCAACGAATATTAGCCTTATATGAGATTCGTGTTCCTCAGATCGGAGGTTTGCCGCCGACTTCCTTCAGATTCCACCTCACGGTGGACACCCTTGTCATAAGCTAATGACTACTGCTACCTTCACCATTCGGGACTTTCACCCTATAGACTACGCCCATGCCGGGCGCACACGAAAGGGTATATGTCAGTTTAGCACCGACACATACCCTGGAAGACAATTCCCTCCTTTTCGTTTATCAATTCACAAATTGACTACGTCCAGCAACACTTGGCGAATTTCTGATTCACATTCGATTAATAAATGATTAGCGCCATCCACTTCTATATACTTTGCCACAGGCACCTGTTTCTGTATTTCTTTGCTGTAATAGTTTGGAAACATAAGATCATATTGACCATGTATCAAGTACATCGGTTTATGATTAAAAGTGGAGATTTCGCCTGTTATCTGAAGACTCAGCAACGTTTTGATCAAAACCGTCAATTGTTCTTTCGTAAAAAAGTTGAGACGTTGCTGTATAGAGTCTTCTCTATATTGAGCCCAGCTCTCCGATTTAGGACCGAGCAACAGGCTACTGTTTACATCCCAAAACCGTCTTATTTCTCCCTGTTCTACCAACTGAAGAAAATTTGTCCAAAGTGCTTTAAGGGGTGCTCCTATATAGAAAAAGGGGGATATAAGAATAAGTCCATCTACGTTCTTTGCACTGTTGATTGCATACTGCGAAACAATAGCTGCTCCTTGGCTATGGCCAACGAGTATGATGTTGCAAAAGCACTCTCTTTCTTTCAAGTAGCTAACAAGTTCGCCTAATTGATGAACATATGTATGGAATGAAACACGCTCCCACAAATGTGCATTATTCCCATGTCCTACACAATCATATGTTACAAAATTAGCATGGTCCTTGATCGGATTTATGATGTCATCCCAGCACACACCCGATTCAGAGAAACCATGAACAAATACAAAACAACAATTCTTATTTACGTTGCGATTCATATATGCCATTGAATAGAGACTTGAAAATGGTAAATCGGACTTCATTTTTTATCCCTCACTTCCACCTCAACAAATGACCCTCCCATTCTCTTTAAACAAAAAGTTCATCTTCATACCCACTCTTTACATGAACCACATTATGTTGAATCTCAAGTTTATCATCTAGAAATAACTTTACCGCCCTCGCTAACGCCAATCTTTCAACCCCTATAATGGCTTCCCTCAAATCAGACTCTGTATAATGTGGTTTTACCTCAACGGCTGCTTGGGTAATAATCGGACCTTGATCCACCTCATTATTGATAAAATGTACAGTAGCCCCTGTAATTCTAACACCCTTCTGAATGGCTTTTAACTGTGCCTTATCTCCTACAAATGCCGGAAGTAGCGACGGATGGGTATTAATGGTTTGATGGCCATATTTCTCAACAAATTCAGTACTAAAAATCCGACGATATCCGCCTAACACAATCAAGTCAATTTGGCATCTATCCATTAGCAAGGCAATTTCTTGTTCGTGGTCACTTCGACTATGATAACTTTTGTGATCAATGCAATAAAATTCACAGCCTTCTGGTATGGGTAGTTGTGAAGAATCAACATTGGGATTGTTCGTAATCACTAAAACAAGTTCACTTGATGTCCCACTTAAACCGCCTTGCACCGCTCCCATTAATGATCCACGCCCAGAGAAAAGAAATGCTACTCTCTTTTTCATATAATCTCTACCTTTCAAATTTTTTGTTTTTTAGAAAGTGATTTTTGATTAGATCAAAATCACAATGAAGAAACTTTCCATTCAAAACAACAAACTCCCCATTTATCATCACATGAGCCGGATTATGATTCAAAATGGTATCCAAAAATAGTAAGCTCGGATCCTGTGATTCAACCATCACATCACCTCGCTCAAAAAAGCAAATATCGGCGAACATCCCTTCTTGTATACTCCCTACATAATCTAAGCCTAATGCCGATGCTCCCGTCTTTGTAATCGAGTCAACTAGGTCGATCACATTCACCTTTTCGTCCAAGTTCGATTCACCATGAAAATACAGAGAGAAGGCAGCATCGAAAGCCAATTTATGAAACGGGTTTACCATCGCTGCATCGGTCCCTAATCCAATTTGGTTGTGTAATAAAGCTTTAAATGGGAAGCGCCCTGCTCCTGTAAAACTGTTACTGACTGGACAGTGTATAAAATTCAATTTTTTTCCTGATAACACACCAATGTCTTCATCTGAAAGTGCTGAAGCATGAACCAATAATGTGGACGAGTCTAGTAAATTTAGTTTCTCGAGAACCTGAATCCCAGATTCCCCATAATGTGAAGCACACTGCTCAACTTGACTTTTGCCCTCACAAACATGCATAACAAATTTCTTATTTTCTTGATAGGCAATTTTATGAAGCTCCTTCATTAGCTCTGGAGTTGCAGAAAGCTCTGAAGCGGTAGCTGGATGGACTTTTATCAAATCCGATTCATACTTATGTACACAATCAGAGTAGCGCTTTATAACATCTTCAAGGGAGGACGAACTCGGCTTTGACTCTTTCCCTAGCCATTGATCATTTTGTGAAAAATGAATAACGGCTCTAATACCCGCTTTTTTGGCTTGCTCCGCATCAACCTCAGCCCGGCTCGTAAAAATCCCTAGAGTGGTTATACCTTGACGCAACGAATTTAATATCGAGTATAAAGAAGATAAACCTTGAATTTCTTCGGTTTCCAAATGATTATTCCGATGAACTGCATCCAAAACATCACTTATGCTACTAAATGCTTGTAACCCTCCGTATAGCTCTTTACTTGGATGCAAATGCGCATTAATGAGTCCGGGTAAGATGATAAGGTTTGTAGACTCCATGACATTACCACCATCAATGGAATTGGGAAGGCATATTTTTTCAATTTTATTGTCCGAAATAACAATATCCGCAAGGCGAAAATCGTGCTGATCCGAGTAATACATTGCATTTTTTAAAATGATCCTGTCAGCTCTTCTATTTGGTTCAATACTAGATTCCATTGGAGCACCTCCGCCACTACATGTTCTTCCTTAATATGAAGAGTTTTCATCCCTAATTTTTTAGCTGGCATTATATCATTAGTGATAGAGTCTCCAATGAACAAAATATCTTTTGGATCGGTAGAAAGATCATCCACTAAGCGTTGAAAAAACGGGGGATGAGGTTTACAAAATGGATGATAACTCCCAAAAAGAAAATAAGAAAAAAACGGATCCATTTTATGATATCGCAGCTTACCCATTTGGATTTGTTCCATTCCGTTACTACAAACAGCAAGTGAGAAATTCTCAGCTAATTTGCTTAGTAATGGCTCAACTCCATGATATGGCACACAATTTTTTATATAAGCTACCTTATAATCCGTCGAAACTTCCTTTAACTTCTGTTCCATTCCATAAAAATCACAGAGTAACTTAAAGCGATATATCAAAGTCTCTTCTACATCATGGATCCCCTTCTCAAAGTTCGTCCAAGCCATTCGATTAAACTTAGAAAAAGCCTCATGGAATTCCTCAAATGAAGGGCCACGATCATAAAAATAGATGTTAAAAATTTCTCTTAGGCTCTTCTGTTCACCCCGAGTATGATTACATAGCGTTTCATCCAAATCAAAAACAATCACCTTCATATTTTCACGCTCTCGTTTCTGTTTGCAATAGTAGGTAGTACTAAGCCAATAATTACTAAAGAACCCGCTACTATTTTTACATTTGAAATAGGTTCGTTATAAACTACAATCGAAAATAACATAGTGAAAATAGGGATGGAATTAGAAAACAACGATGGAATAATAATGTTGGTTTTCTTAACCCCAAAATTATAAGCCATATCTGCTACTAAATTTGCAAACAAAATAGCAAACAGTACATACAGTAGAGAGGTAAGATCAAGCTTTTTATACGCTGTCAAATCTCCAAATATCGATGCCGGAATAAAAAGCAATATACTCCCAAATATAAAGCACCATGTAGAATAGTGGATCGGATTAATAGAATTCATAATGCTTTTCCCGAGCGATATATAGATCACGAACGAAATAACGGCTACAAACAAGATGAGGCTACCATATAAATGATCATTACTAAAATAGATCGAACCAAAGTCACCATTTGTAACCAACAAAATAATTCCTGTAATAGATAGCAAAGTTCCAAATAGATTTATCGCTCGTAATCTATTCTTTAGCCAAATAACATCTAGGATATTACTTACTAATGGAACTAAGGCGATAATCAGAGCAGCATCAACAGAAGATGTTTTTTTCATCCCATAATTTACGAGTACATTAAACAAAAAAATCCCAAAAAAGCTAGCGAAAAATATGTTGATTAAGATTTTTTTATCATAGCTAAATAACCCTTTCCAAAAGATAACAACCGATACAATCGCTGCCCCAAAAATGGCATAGAAAGCTAATACAAACGGACTTAATACGGATAATAGAAGCTTCGTGACAATAAAATTGTAACCCCATAGAATTACGGATACCAACAAAGCCATAATTGGGATAATAGATATCTTTTTCATATCATTCTCCTTATGTAGTACGGACACCTAGTTACATAACAAATTAACACACAAGTTTAACTATATAGTATAATTCTGAAATATTCAATGTTCCATTTTATAATATACGTTTCCTTTATGGTATTTACTTCAGATGTGATATAAATATCTTAAATGAAACAAATATATTCATAGTTACAAACTAATACCATTCTAATTATTAATATAGTTATCTATGAAGGGATGATTATTTATGTCAGTTAAGAAATTATTCTTTTTACCTACCGGATCTTGTTTTTTAGATCAATCAGCAGTCAATCGGACTCTTCCACCTGGTAAATTAATCGAAATGCCAGTTTGGTCTTTTCTCTTAGAAACAAGCGATGGGCCCATCCTAATTGACACGGGAATGCCTGATTCCTTTGTGAATAACCCCGACTATTATAAAGGGACAAAAAGAGAGGGTCGAGTTGTTCCAAATATGTCAGATGGCGATCGGATTATAAATGTGCTAAAACGCGTTGGCTATCGACCAGAGGACATTCAAGCGCTTATTAGCTCCCACCTGCACTTGGATCATGCAGGTGGGAACGGACATTTCCATCAAGCACCCATCTTCGTTCAGAAAGCCGAACTTGACGCTGCCATCGGAAATCATGACTATGCTCCGCAAGAATGTATATTGCCTGATTTACCGTATCAAGCGATTGAAGGTGACTACGAAGTTAGGCCTGGCGTCCAGATTCTCTTTACACCAGGGCATTCGCCCGGACACCAATCCGTGTTGGTTAAAACCGAAAAATCCGGATATGTACTACTAACTGTTGATGTTGCTTATGTACGGTCGAACTTTGATAATGGAGTCCCATTCCTAACATCTGATCCCGAAATGGCTGCTAAATCCATTCAACGTATGCAGGAATTGATTCAGGAATATCGTCCCACTACCGTTTTCTTCGGACACGATCAAGAACAAGCCAAAAGTTGTCATACATTCCCGGATTATTTATAAGAAGAGAACCGTTTTCATTCAGTATACTTTATCTAGATCTTCTGCATAAAATAAGATAGCTTCTTTATAGGATAATATAGCTGAGTCATTTGTTGTCTCAGCTATATTTTTTAAGAGGAGAGTCATTGACTCATGCTACTTTCCAGTATTATAGAGAGCCATGGAGAGAAATACTTGGAAAGATCTATTATCTGAGAATTCATTTACAGCTTTTCTGAGCGTAGATCGATTTTTCGTATTGTCCCAATACTCTATAGGTACTCCCTAATCCAAGTAAAGCTCCTTCTAAATCGTCTTCTTTGGATAAACCCAATTCTATGGCTCGTTCGTAGTAGGGAATCGCTTCTGACTCTAGACATAGCACATCATGTGACCAAGCACTGACATAGTCAAGCAAAATTGTAACGCTCCATTGAAAAAAACAAATCGACTATACCTCCATTGGAGTTTTTCCATTTAAGGCACTGTGAGGTCGTATATGGTGATAATAGCGAAAAATATAGTCTTCAATTAATTGGTTTAAATGATCAAGATCTTTAATCACGTAGTGATTCAAGTGCTCATTCTTCAGTTTTCCGAAGAATGATTCCATTGGAGCATTGTCATAGGGACATCCTGATTTACTCATGCTCTGTACAATCCCGTTCTGCGAACAGAATTCAGTAAAGGATTTCGAAGTAAACTGAACACCTTGATCACTGTGCAAAATCAATCCTTTTTTAGGTGAGTATTTGTGTAAAGCTTCTTGGAGAGTCTCAATAGCTAGATCAGCAGTTATGTATGGAGCCGTTCTGGTAGCAACAATCCTGCGGTTGTTCAGATCTAAAATAGAACAATTGTAATAAAGTTGCCCACTGGCCAGATGAAGGTACGTGAAATCGATACACCATCGTTTATTGGGGTATTCAGCAGAGAACTCTCTATTTAAGACATTAGGAAACACTCTGTGTTTCTTACCCTTTACATAAGGTGGTTTCCTCTTGAACACAATGGATCGCAAATCCAGTTCCTTCATATATTTGTAGACAGTTACTTGGCTACATAAATGGCCTTCATGAGCCAGCCTTCGCTGGATCATCCGGTAACCCATCTTCCCACCATAACGATGATAAATTTTTTAATACAGGTGAGAATTACGTCTTTCTGTTTGAGATAGTTTGATTTTCGTTGCTTACGATAATTGTAGTATGCATGAGGGGAGAGTTGGAACCGTCTTAGCAACCATCTAACGCCAAATTCTTTGGCGTACTGATCAATAAATTGATAAACTATTTTTCGCTTTCCTTCGCAAAGAATGCTGCTGACTTTTTTAAAAAGCGGTTTTCCTTTTCAAGCTCTTCATTTTGCTTTCTTAATTGAGCTAGTTGGTCAAATACATCCTTTTGGTTAGGTTGATTGATTCCATTGATTTGTTTGCATTCTTCGCGGTATTTCTTGACCCAGCTGTTAAGACTTCCTGCTCCCAGTCCGTATTCTTTTGTCAGGCTGTTTACACTTCTTCCCTCTTCAAGATGCAGGCGCACCAGTTTCTCTTTTAAAATAGGGTCGTAATTCTTTCTTTTCACTTTGCAACACCACTTTCTATTGCTTTAATTATATCTCGTCTAATCTTTGTGGTGTTACAATTTCACTATATCAGGTCAACATGAATCACAGTTGACTTTTATCAGGAACAAAAAACATCTATGGATCTAGACTATGTTTTCCTAAGATCAACCCATTATTTTAGACCTAACCATTTTTCCATTGTCATGATATCAATAAATTGTCCATCTACTATACCTTGATTCTCAAATACCCCAACCTCTCGAAATCCCCTTTTTCGATAGAGCCCTTGTCCCGACGAATTAGACAGGAAAGTACTAAGAATAATCTTATGAAATCGATTTTCTTTTGCTTTATTCTCTATCGCTTTCAGTAGATGGGATCCTAACCCTTTTCCTCTCCAACTACGCTCCATATAAATAGATAAATCCGCCACTCCTTGATAGGCATGACGGGGGGAGTAAGCATTTAATGATGCCCAGCCCAGTATTTGTTGATCAGACTCTATGACTAATATCGAATATCTCCCTTGATGTTCTTCATACCACTTCTGAATATCTTCTTGCGACTTAGATGTTTCTTCTAACGTAGCAATACGATCTTCAATACCTTGATTATAGATTAGTCTAATTTTCTCTAAATCCTGAATGGTAGCCTCACGTATGACTAGATTGGCACTCATAAGATTCACTTCCCTTGGTACTAACTGTGCTCTCCAATCAACTTGCTTCATCTTTGCTCATCCTTCCGTTTTTGTCCCCTTTTGAAAGATGATAATCTCACATAACATTCAATAATTGAACCAAATGAAGATACAGTAAGCAATAAAAGCCCTCCCTTAGGTAATGATATAGCTTCTGGAGAGGGCTTACTAAACATTGTATTGTTGAAAATACACCAATACCTAACTGTTAATTATTCATTGATTCTTCTGGGTAAGAATGTTGTTCCCTATTCTCCACTATACTCTGCACCAGGCAGGTAGACCCGATAGCCCATTCTGTAAAGAGCATCTGGATCCCGATCGAAATCGGTTGTTTTATAGGAGAGTGCGTCGGAATTTGGATCGTGAGGACTGGATTCAATTCTGAGAGATCCGAGATTCTCATCGGTATCTCCAGCATCTGGATCTCCGTAGTCTGGAGTACCATCTCCATCTTCTTCGTACAAAGTAGATTCGACCGAAGTAAATGGAATCTTATGCGTGTTCAAGCTACCACCGAGAATCCTTTTGGGACCGTGGTGAGACTGATTTTCATCTGTATCACCATACCATAGTGTCCGAGTTAACTCCCCGTCAATATTCAGCTTAAGATAAGGGTCATCATCTTCAGCATCTAAAATATTGGAATCTTCCTGATCCTTACAACGAAGCGTCATAATATCCAAGTTGCGTAAGTTCGTCGTATAACGCATCGAAAAATGGGCTTGTGTATTGCTTGTAGGTTGTGGTCTTGTAACAATCAGACGATATTCATCAGATTTTGCAGAAATTGCTGTATTGGTTAAATAAGGTAGACTCCATAACGCTCCAACCTGTGTCTCATCTACTTTGAACAAATCAGGACCGTCTATACTGGCTTTCAGCTGATAGCCAAATTTTTCTTTGGATGTTCCAGAAGCTGGTTTCGTATACTCTCCTGAACTATTGACACCCTTCTGGGTGAGCGTGAAAGAGAAGTCTTGTTTTTTCAAGGAAAGTAATTGTTCAGTCCGAAGTTCAAAATAGGTTTTCTTTTGGATCGGATTTATTCCTGTGTCAGCAGCCATGCTAGCATTGGTTTCTTTGAACGGATGCAAAGCAATGGCATCATCCCAAGAAACACCTGTATGCTTATGGACTTTTAAGTTAATATCCCCAGTCCATGTTTTATTGTGCGTTTGGTCCGCATTTACGGGTCGGATTCGCAAATAGAAAGGACCTGATGGAGCAAACGAAACCGTATCCTTTGACAACTGTACACCCTTATCAATCAAACTATCTCCTTTCCAAGGTTTCAGCGGAGTTGATAGATCCTCATCCCGATAAGCTATAATCTCAAATGGTGTCGTATTATCTGTTTCAGAAGCTACTGTAAAGGTATAGGTTCCTGGATTGGTAAAGTGTACCCACTGATAATTCCCTTGCTTATTGATACGCATGCGTGATATGTCTTCTCCTGGATTGGTTAAAGCAGCTGCCGGTGAACAATAAGCATAATGAGGAGCAATAGTCAGCTCTACCCCATAGTGATCGGATAAGTCAAGACCCTCCTTACTATCAAAATCACGGCGCAAGGCCGCATGCTGATAGCAAGAACCTTGAATATTCGCTAAAATATAGTCTAACCGTTCATTTGATGAACCCGGATGCTGATCATTGAGAGCAGACCAAGAGTATCCCGGATCTTTCTTTGAACCAAGCTCCCAAGTATCCTCCAAACCTACATCACTAAAAACATTCATCATATCCCTATATTCATCTGTATCGGCTATAACATTTAAATCCCCTGCTAAGACCATGTCTTCTGGTCTATTCGGAGAAGATCCCTTCTTAACTTCGTTCATAAATTTTTTTATTTGGAGGAACTGATACGCTCGTATCTCGCGGCCGCTTTGGTGGGCTTGAGTATGAGTGAAAAAGACATTAATTGGGTTGAGGGAGTTCGGATTTTCTAAACGAACCCAGCCTACCCCTTTTTGAGCGAGAGCATCTTCAGTAGGTGTTAAAGGGTATGGAGACCATCCCTTGCTACATCCCTCGGTAAAGCCTACATGATCGATGTCTTTCACACAACTAAATGAGCCACTAGATTTAAGGTTATCATTTTCAAGAGGTTTGAATTTTGTAAGTAGCATAAGACCACTATCTTCTCTTACAACGTCAGGGTTTAGTGGATCGAATGCTGTCTCCATATCACCAAGTTCTTCGATTCGATATGGATATTTATCCTTAAGAGTGCTCAGTAATCCCTCTTGGAAATCGGCATCAGGTAGATCGCTCTCATCAAACACTTCACTAAGAACGATGATATCATAGTCCCCTTTTAGAATGTGGTTACCAATCATCGCACCACGATCCTTAGCATCCATAGGATATTCTGTGTCATCGTCTAATGTCTCTTCAAGGATCGGTTCTTTTGCGTGTACATTATAACTTAAAATTCGATAAGACCCATCTAGTTTTCCTGTAGCATAACTTTCCATCGGCAATATAACGGGAATGAGCGTTATTGTTATCAAAGTCATCACCAACAACAAATAAATTCCTTTATTTGTTGATCTCATAATCACAGCCCCTTCATATATGTTTGATTCAAAAAAGATGCATGGGCTACTAAACTCTAAAAATAGATAGATAGTAACCCCGAAACATCTTACTCTCTCTCTACTTTAAATATATCGTCAATGTCTTCAGCATCATATTCAAACCACACTTCTTTTGGAGTACTGGCCCAGTTATCATGGACAGCAACAAATTTATGAGTGATTCCAATATCTGTTCCAACCGCTGTAACAGCATGACCACCATCCGATCCACGATAATCATCGATACTAAGCAATGTTGGATTTCCAGCTTTTATTTGGTTTTCAATCGTACTAAAATCAAAAATTAGCCAGTCCCGATCCACCGTAAAGCGATCCTCGTAGCCACGTTCTTCAATATAATCTTCCAAACCATCTTCAATATCGGATACATAGACTCCAGTTTCATGATGATCCATAAGGACTCCAAAGCGATTTGCTACTGTTTTCCAGTTGTTATCTCCTGATAAATTTGGATATCCATGTTGATCCCAATACATCATTACATTCGCCGATGCTGTAGGAACACAGTCATTTCTCATCGATGTATTATCGCTTTGTTGATAGTCAGGAACACCTGAAATAACGCGCCGAGAACTAGAGGCTGGCATGACATTCGATTCATTCGACCTTCTCTGTTTATTTACGACAATCGAATCCTTGGAAAACTTTTCTCCAGTCCTCAAATCTCTTAGATAATGATTGCCTAAATCTTCAGCGTAATTGATAGGCCCTAGATAATATACAGGGTTTTCAACATTTTGTAATGGATGAGTATCCCCTAGAGAAAACTCAATGACTTTTCCTTTGGATGCGACCATATAACCACCGATCTTTGCTTCGCTTGCTTTCACTAATTCAACAAAATAAACGGTTTCTTTATGCTCCTTGTCCAATAACGGTGTCACTTTACCTGGTCTTATCTCTTTAAATTCAGGAGATCCAGCCTGTACTTTCTGGGCAATCGTAGCTTTTACAATATCCCATACATTATTATTTGCTTCTGTTGCAGCATGGTTCGCCGCTAGAGCAGTACTGTACATACCTGTCTCTACAGATCCGAAAATCAAAAGTGTGATTACAAGCTTGGGTACTATGTTCTTCTTCATCTGTGATCCTCCTCATGATGGTTAATTAATTTTCTTAATAATTCCCTTTTATTAAATAATATATATAGATATTTGGTAAAGGACATGCGTCCTTATTTTTATAAATTATTATCACTCTTTCTAAAACTAAAAAAGCAGTCTTTCCTCATTGTCTCGAGAAAGGACTGCTTCAGGCTATAGCTAAATATTTTTTCTTCATTATCGCCTCATTCCATCAATTATGATGCTGATAATTCTGTCCATGATATCACCTCCTGTCTAATAAGCAGGAAAAGCCTCCCTGTTGATTATAGAAAAGATAGTAGCCAACCTTGCTTTCTAGATGGATGAGTAAGTTTGTTCATAGATATCATGGCCTGCCAATGCTCTTAATTTTTCTCTGTCTTTAACAAAGATGCCATCCATATTGCGCTCAATCAAACCATCCGTGCAGAATCGTTGTATAATTCGATTCAAATGCCTATAGCTAGTCCCGATTAAGTTGGCTGCATTTATCAGACAGGATGTCTTTATTTGTCCATATGGTAAATCAAATTCATCACAAGACACAGATACTAAATAGCTTGCCAATCTCATCTCCACAGGATACATTAGTTTAATGCTCAGAGAATGAGATTCATTGTAGAGTGTTTGGGTGATATGTTCCAGTAAAAATTGTAGAAGAGGCTGGTGACACTTTCCGTATTTTTCTAACCAACGATAATGCACACCGATCATACAGGCCGGCGATACCACCGCAACGGTGTAAACTGAGTCAATCCCCCTTACATACTCCACACCTCCGATTATATCAAGGGGCGTCCTAAAAGAGAGGATGAGGGTTTTACCCTTTGATGAGTTGGTATAGACTTTAACCTTTCCCTTGACAAGTATATACAGATAATGTGCAGCATCTCCTTGGGAACAAATAAAATCCCCTCGTTCAAATCTGTATAGTGATAAATGGGGGATTAACTGCTCATTAAACACAGTTTCTAATCGATGGACACGCAGATAATGATTTAATTTTTCAAGGTCCTTCATCCTCCATTTTCACCCCTAGTCCGTTCTGTTAATACATCCTGTTTATACTGTCAACTACGCTGATAATCAAATCGACCATCGCAATCTGTATAACCCTCTGCCACCTTAGGAGAGCTTTTTTCATCGTCAAAAGAGATGAGTGTTGAAATTTCATCTTAGTTAAAGCCATCGATCTTTTTTAACTATTAAATATTTTCAAATATCCCAAGACTAGGTAGTGTCTGAAAACTTCTAATGTGTTATCTTATTCAGTAAGATGACATGCGAAGGAGATTTCCCAATGGCCCCACGACGCTATGAGCTTACT
>NZ_SLXV01000016.1 GCF_004341445.1 Baia soyae | reverse complement strand
AAGATAAAACTAAAAGGTATGAGTCCAGTTCAATACCGAACACATACCCTGCAGGTTATTTAAACTTTTGTGTCTAACTTTTTGGGTTCACTTCATTTTAGGCTATGGCTTTCTTTTTATTTATTACAGGTATTCCTGAAGACTTAGTTGAAATATATAAGTTAAAGTGAAGTAAACTATTTCTTAATGGGAGGTATCTGTTCGTGAAATATCTATTCTTTATGATGCCAGCATTCGGACATATGAATCCTACGCTAACAGTAGCAAAGGAATTGGTGAGACGTGGAGAAGAGGTAGTTTTTTATACAACCGATGACTTTACAGATGGCGTCAAAAAAGCAGGAGCAGAGATTCAAGTGATTGACCCGATTTTCAATCCGATCAACTTCTTCGAAAAAGTAGATCCTCATGGGGATCAGTCTTTTCTGAAACCTCCTATTCACTTGATGACGCAGTATATGGACGAAGCCCGCCTGAAAGCCCGCGAATTAATGGATCAAGTAAAAAGCGAAAAAGCCGATGTAGCCATCTACGACCCGATGTGTGTTTGGGCCAAAGAAATAATTCACACTCTCGATATTCCTGCCGCTACCTTTTATAGTAGTTTCGCATTCCACAAAGAAGCACCTACTCTACAAAAATGGGTGGATCAATATTTCGAGCCAGAAGAGCAGCAAATCTTGCATTTGTTTACCACTGCTGAAAAACTAAACATCGTATCAAATCCAAAGGAATTTCAATATGATGTGGAATTTTTTGATCATCGTTATGCATTTGTTGGGCCTCTTATCTCCGATCGACATGTTACATCCGACCTTCTCTTAGATAGTCTCAGCTCACAACCTATCCTATACATCTCACTCGGAACCATCTTAAGTAATGCTGATTTTTACAAAAATTGCTTTGAAGCCTTTGGAGAAACACATTGGCAAGTGATCTTAAACATCGGTCCAAAAACAAGTATGGAAGAGCTAGGCTCCATCCCCAAAAACTTCATCATCCGACCTTTTGTCCCTCAGTTAGAAGTACTTAAACATACGGATGTCTTCATCTCCCACGGAGGAATGAATTCCATCATGGAGGCATTATGGTTTGGGGTTCCTACGGTTGCTATTCCGCAATCAACTGATCAGCCACTTGTTGCAGAACGCCTTACTCAACTTGGATTAGGAGAGTCGATCCAACCTGATCAAGTTACTGCGGAGCAATTACGAGAGACTGTAAACAAAGTGAGCCAATCGGAATCCGTTCGAGTAAATCTTCAAGCGATGCGTCAAGCAATGCAAGAAGCAAATCCAGTTCAGCAGGCGGCTGATCGATTGCAATCACTGGCCAAACAACAGGCGGTTATGTAGCCTATATGATCCACTCACAACCAACATGATTTCTCTTTGGGGATCTTGTTGGCTTTTTTATTGGAGTAGATGCGAAATAATATCCTGATTTGTACATTGTAGCGATTTCGGAATGTCATCGCGATTGGACTCTATCTGAAAGTAAGCAGTGTCCTCTTTATCTAAGAATAAACTATGCTGCAATATACTCTTCTCAACTTTTAGCTGATGTAAGATTTGTTCATAAAACTGGCTTTGCGTCATTCGATCTACGGAGGCTAAGTGGAATACACCTTTTAAATCGTGTTCGATCATAAATCGCACTTGTTTAGCCAATAAAACATCTAGATGATGATTGCAAACAAGATTGCTAAATACCTCAATGGCTTTATGATCTTTCAAACTTTCTTTGATTTGATTCAGCCTCGGTGAATCCTTCCCCCATATCATCGGAATTCGAATGATAATAGCCTTCCCGCCCAGCATTTCTTGAAGCTTATTTTCACATTTCATTTTGAATTTCCCATAATCCGATTCAGCAATAGGGGTGTCCGTTTCGGTGTAGGGTCTTGAATAATCTCCATCAAATACATTAGTTGTGGAGAAGTAGTACAGTTTCGTTTTTTGATTTTTTATACTCCTAGCCAATTCCTCGTGGAATGTAAGTTGTTGATCATACTCGCCTCGTAAACAAGAAATCACAAAGTCAGGCTTAATAGTGTTCATGATTTCCTTCATCTTATCAATGTTCTGCACTTCTAATGAGAACTGTTTATCCTGCGGAAGAGAAGTAACGTTAGAAGTGTATGTACCGTATGTATCAAATCCATCCACTAATTCAACAATGAGGGCCCGTCCTACAAGGCCACTCGCGCCTAGAACTAGTATTTTTTTCATCCGTTATTTCTCCCTTATATGTATGTCATATGGATCCATTTTTCTGATTACAGTATGGCTCATCCTTCTTACTTTTATTTTACATACCTATCCCACAGCAACTCAAAAACTTCTTTCCCAATCTCAGTTCCCACAAACACCTCATAATCATTTGATTGATCGAAAATATATTGTAGGTCATCAGGGTATGGTTCAGGAGACAAAAAATCTAGATGCTCCACATGCTCGGACGCATATCCTACAGCTTCATTTTTATAAAATACTAGTTTTCTTGTTTCATATCTTTGAGAATCCAATTCACAGAAAAATTTATATGGCTCATCTGGGTGAGAGTGGATCCAATCAACAGATACATAGGTAAACGTAGCAATTTCTTTGGCCAAAATATTCACCAGCTCCCTTCATATAAACTATACCACTGCTCTCTTCCCCCCTAACAATCAGAATCATTTTTATTCAAAGTATTATATTGATGTAATATTCATAATTAAATTATTAACAAAATATAAAAAATTTATTACAAATGTTTACAAAAAATGTATTTGTGTTACAATATGATTGTTTGCAAATTAGGAAACAGAACAAGGGGATGTTAGGAATGAAGAGTAAACGTTTCGTAGCAGGAATCATTGCTTGTAGTGCTATGATCGCGGGGACAGGATTTGTTGCTCCAACTACTACTGTAGCCGCTGGAATCGAAAAAAATATTCCAGGTGAATGGGAAAATGCTTCTTTTCAAGTAGAAAATCAATCTTCTTTACCACAAGAAGTTTCGAGCCAAGTGGACGTGACAAACAAGGCGATCACCATGGTGAAGCATGGTAAGAAAACATATGTATACTTATCACTTGGCACCGAAGGCGCGTTGTATCATTTCACTGTGAACTCTTCCATTATCAAAAATGGTAAGCTTTTCGTCACTGCTCAGGCAAAGATGGCAGCTTATAAATATATGGCAAGCCCAGAGTATGAAGTGATTTCATACGATAACACAAAATACAAGATTAATGAAGTAGACGGCTATATCAACGTGATAAACAAAATGAACTAATTCTTTCGTTTTAAAGTAAAAAGGAGCGGTAGGTACTCTGCCGACTCCTTTTTACTTTCATTAACTTATTGCTTCTATAGTCTCCTCTCATAGGAAACTATTTTCTCCCATAATAATGTCGACTCTGGGGAATCCGGCTCAAGGCCACTACTCCACCCCAATCACGGTTACCCGTTGCACACCCTTCATTCCACGAAGCCGATTTACTAGATCCTCTAAATCGGAAACCAAACTAGTTAAATCGACTGACATGGAAACGGATGCTTCTCCTTGGAGAGGGATCGTTTGGTGGATGGTAAGGATGTTTACTCCCATACCCGCTAAGAAGCTTAGAACCTGAGATAGAACACCCGCTTGGTCTTTTAGTAGAAAGACCAGAGTCACCATCTTGCTTTGGTTCAAACTTTGAAATGGAAAGATAGAATCTCGATATTTATAGTAGGAACTACGGCTCAGCCCGACTTTGGCTACTGCTTGTTGAACCGTCTCAACTTCACCTGTCTCCACCAGTCGTTTTGCTTCCAATGTCTTCTGGATCACTTCAGGCAATTGATTATAGCGGACCAATACCAAGCGCTCTTCATCATCTCTCTTATACACAAAACAACCTCTTTTATTGAAGTTTTGTTAGCAACACAGTTTCGAAAAATACCGGCATCCATTTTCCAGATCATTACCTTTATTCAAATACAATGATTATCTCGCATATTGTATCGTTTCTCTTAGCTCTAAGCAATCACTTTTGGTAATATAAGAGCATACTACCTTCACATCAAAGGAGCAATAAATTATGGTATCTATACTATTCGTCTGCTTAGGAAACATCTGTCGTTCCCCTATGGCGGAAGCTGTGTTTCGCCATTATGTAATCGAAGAAGGTCTCGAACATGAAATCCACATCGATTCTGCTGGTACTGGAGACTGGCATATAGGAGAACCACCTCATCAAGGAACGATGTTAAAATTAAAAGAGTATGGAATCTCTTCACAAGGAATCCACGCACGCCAAGTAAAAAAAGGTGATTTCGATCAATTCCAATGGATCATCGGCATGGACACATCTAACGTAGAGAACCTACATAAAATCGCCCAAACTACCCATTCACACGTATACCCATTTATCCATTTCATTCCCGGCACCACCTACGAAGGAGTCCCAGATCCCTGGTACACAGGCAACTTCCAAGAAACCTACGATCTCGTCCAACAAGGGTGTAAAAACTTGCTAGACGAGATCATAGCGAAACATGGATTAAGCAAGAAATAAGCCTTCCAATGATCTTTGCGGTAATCTACCATTACGCAAACCCTCGGTCACCCAATAATCGGAACAGACTAGGGCAATGTATCTGACCACAGCGATGTTAGTGAGCTGTGGTCAGATCATCGCCCCGGTCTTGCTCCACTCAACAAATCCAAATAAACCAAGCCCCCAAAACACCCAAGAGCTTGGTCCCCAACCAGTAATCAATAACTCCCTATCCCAACTTATAACTCATCCCATATCCACCCTGCGGATACACCCACTCAATATTATAAGCTGGACAAGCAATCCGACACGTCCCACATTCAATACAGTTCTCATAAGCAACTGTCGTGATCTTCTGACTAGGATCCCAGTCATACACATCCGCCGGGCAGAAAAAGTTGCAATCCTTCGTCGTGCAGTCGACACAAACATCTGTCTCTTTGATCGTCAGATGCGAAACATCATCACACTTAAAACGAATCGTATACAGTTTATCCGAAAGATTTTGACTCATCCGTTCATCGACCTCCAGCCCTTATAGCCTAATTTTAATAAATTCATCATCCCACCAGCCGCTTCCTTCACTCTCCGAACCGCATACTTCTGCTTCTCTGCTTTTGGTACTCCATCTACTAAAAACATATTATACGCTGCATCATTTAGTGCCTTCGGTAGCCTGCTAAACAACAATTCGGGGTCTTCCTCTTTTAAAAGCTGATGCATCCCTTTGTATTTTTGCAAATCCTTCATGATGAATGATGCCTTGACTGACTCATCATACAAACGAAGACTACTAGCCGAGAAATCCTCTTTTGTCTTAGCAGCAATAATGGCCTCTCCTGCCAAACGACCTGATGACATGGCTAAGTTAGTCCCTTCCCGGTGAACAAAGTTAACCAATTGGGCAGCATCCCCCACCAAACACCAACCATCTCCCGACAGTGGGGGCACAGAATAATAACCACCTTCTGGAATCAGGTGACCTGAGTATTCTAACGTCTCCCCACCTTGAATCAGCTTTCGAATCATCGGATGTTGCTTGACCGATTCCAAGATTTGATAAGGTTTCATTCGCTTGTCACGTAGATGCTCCACCATCACTCCGACTCCCAGAGAAATGGTTTCTTTGTTGGTGTATAAGAAACCCATTCCAGCCATCCCGAGTGATGTTTCGCCCATAAACTCGATCGTAACACCTTCATTGCCCTCAACCTGAAAGCGATCTTGAATCTTCTCACTCGGAAGCGCGATGATTTCTTTCACGGCCAGTGAGACTTCATCTGTTTTCCACTCTCTATGGACACCTAAGGCTTTTCCTAGTAAGGAATTTACTCCATCTGCTATGACGACGACATTCGCATATAAATCCCCATCATCACGATCCGTCTTCACTCCGACCACTCGATTTCCTTCTCGAATCACATCTAACGCTACCGTTTGATAAATCGGCAGGGCCCCTGCCTCTACTGCTTTATTGGCAAACCATTGGTCAAATTTAACTCGCAACCCGGTGAAACAATTATACGGATCTTTATACGCCTCATTTCGGTGCCCAAAGGTAACCATCGACTCTTTGCTCATCATCCAAATTCGTTGCTCAATAATATTACGCTCCATCGGGAAATTTCGTTCTTTCCAAAATTCTGGAACCAACTCTTCAACCTGTTTCCGATAAAGAACGCCGCCAAAAATATTTTTAGCCCCAGGGAATTCGCCACGTTCGAGTAGCACAACACTGAGCCCAGCCCTCGCCATCGTGAGAGCTGCTGCTGTACCTCCTGGCCCTGCGCCCACTACAATCGCATCAAATTTTTCGTTCATCTGCAATCACTCCTCCGATTAGACTTTAAAAGCCATAGTGGGATCTTCTTTCGCCGCTTTTCTCTTTTTTACTTCTGCGGTGATCGCAGGAACAATTTGAAACAAATCCCCAACGATGCCGTAGTGAGCAAACTGAAAAATAGGTGCATTTTCATCCTTGTTAATCGCAATGATCACATCGGAACCAGCCATTCCTACTGTATGTTGCACCGCTCCGGAGATACCAATCGCAAAGTATAACTTAGGTCGCACGGTATATCCTGTCTGGCCAACCTGATGTTCATGAGCAATCCAACCTGCATCTACACAAGCACGACTCGCTCCAACCTGTCCACCTAGCTCATCGGCCAGTTCCTTCAGCAGACGGAATGGTTCGACACCTCCGAGCCCACGGCCTCCTGACACGATAATCTCTGCTTCTTCTAAGTTAACCGTCCCAGTCTGCTCGATGAAGTTCACAACTTCTGTCGCGATCTGCTCTCCTGCTGTCGGATTGGGAATGAGAATAATCTCCCCCTGACGCTCCGGATCACGAGGTAGAGCTTGAAAAACTCCCGCCCGAGCCGTTGCCATCTGGGGGCGATATTGTTTACATAGAATCGTAGCCATCATTTTCTCAGAAAAAGCCGGACGACTTGCTAGTAGTAGCCGGGATGGGTGCGGCTCCACATCCAATTCAGTCGTATCAGCGGTTAATCCAGTCGGAAGATGAGTAGCGATCGCCCCCGCCAAATCTCTTCCTGTTCCCGTAGCGCCAAATAGGCAAATCTCAGGCTTATGCTCTTCGATCAACTTTAGGGTAATGCGGCTATAAGGCCTAGTACGATAATCCTGAAGTTCAGGACCTTGGCAGAGGAAGACACGATCTGCTCCATAATAAATTGCCTCATCTGCTAGATGACCCACTTGATCTCCAATGACAAATGCCATTAAAGGAACTTCCAACTTATCTGCTAATTTTTTTCCAGCACCAAGCAACTGCCAAGATACTTTCTTCGCAGTTCCACTACGTTGCTCTATAAAAACGAGAACACCACGATACCCTGACCAATCTGGCATCTGCTCATTGCTTTGCTCTGTTGACATCGTTTCTCCTCCTTCAAGCCCAACCTAGTTTCTGAGCTAATTCACTACCCCACAACTTCTCCATCAGTTGCTCTGCTATTTGCTCGAGAGCCTCACCAGAAATTTTTTCTCCATTCACTTTCCGAACCTCCGGAACCCACGTCTTACTTACAATAGTAGGGGAACCTTTTAAACCAATCTTACTGATTTCAATGTCAGGAAAATCATTGGTTGTCCAGACCACAGGCTTAAATCTCGCCGCCCGAATCATCCCGGGCATAGGAGCCCTTCGAACTTTATTTAACTCTTTTAGCGCTGTGATCAGTACGGGAAAAGAAGTCTCAACCACTTCGACTCCATCTTCTAACTTACGCTCCACACGAACACGGCGTTTCTCTGGATCCACATGGATCACTTTTCCTACATAAGTAAGCTGTTCTAAATCCAAACGACACGCAATCCCTGGTCCTACCTGACCTGTATCCCCATCCAGTGTCTGCTTTCCACAGAACACCATATCAATGGCTCCCCACTCGTCAGCTACTTTTTCTAATGTTTTTGCTAACACATACGATGTTGCAAGAGTATCTGCTCCTGCAAATTTACGATCTGTGATCAATACAGCTTCATCCGCTCCGAGTGAGATACATTCTTTGAGGGATTTTTCTGCAGGAGGAGGTCCCATCGTGACCACTGTAACGCGTGCTCCTAGTTCATCTTTAATCCGCAGCGCTTCCTCTAATCCGTGTAAATCATAGAAATTTACAATACTTGGGACGCCTTGGCGAATTAAGGTATTGGTAACTGGATCGATCCGGATCTCTCTACTGTCTGGAACCTGCTTGATGCAAACAACGATATGTAGCATTTGGCTACCTCCAATTTACGCATTGGGTATGAGTGGATGAATCAGGCTCGTTGCATACAAGACAAACGACTCATCTCTTGGATAAATAACTTCTTCGTTAATACATCACGCTTTGAGTGACTCACTAAAATTTGTGATATTTTGAACGCAACCTCAAACGGGTGAAGAATCTCCGTCTCAAAAAAAGGATTTAGGTACCAAAATGGTTTCTCAGGGCAAGTTGGATAAACAGATACCTTCCATCCTCGTTCATGCTTTCTTTCACACCAAATAAGTGCAATTAACCAATGAGTTACTCCTTCATAGATAGCACCTTCGCCTCGAGATAACGCTCCTTTGTCCTGATCGCCAATCGAGACCGCTTTCTTATCATAAAAATCCATTAAAAGGGGTAACTCGTTCATCCGCTCTCCCTCCTATCAAATAATCTCGCTATAACCATACTATTCAGTTTTTAGTTGATTCATTCAACCATAAACTCTACCTCTAGCTTTGATCAAAGAACCAAATGAACGAAGGAAACAGCCTACTCGTTTGATATGTTTCCTATAGAAGGGAGATTCAGGCACACACTATATATCTATTTTACACTAAATCAACGCTATAATTAACAGAAAATATGATTATTTTTGAATTAGCAGTCTACAGTAGCCATAAATCTAGAAATGAAAAAACGGACTATCCCAAATTGAAATAGCCCATCTCCTCATTTATCAATCAACGTAGTCCAGGTTTTCCGTAAACTCGAACTCCATTTCACCGATTCGAATGGTGCTTCCTTCCTCTGCGCCACGTTGCCGCAACTCAGCTTCCACACCCATATCTTTCATAATTTTACTAAAACGCATCAATCCATCATGATAATTAAAGTTTGTCATTAGAATTAATTTTTCAATCTGCGTTCCCTCTACCACAAATACTTCATTCTCTTTGCGGATCGTAAATGGAACCTCTGGTGCTTCGGCTTTATAAAGTTTACGTCCCACTGGTCCAGTTGGAACTTCCTCAGGTTGATTGGCAATCTCTTCTTCGACTTTATCTAAAAGATTAGCAGCGGCAAACAATAGCTCACGCAAGCCCTTCCTTGTCACAGAAGAAATAGGGAAAATAGCTACATCCTTACCTATCTGCTCCTTGAAAAACTCCAACTGCTCCTCCGCATCTGGAAGATCCATCTTATTCGCCGCGATGATCTGTGGACGCTTCTCCAGATCCTGATTATATAGAACCAACTCTTTATTAATCTGCAGGTAATCTTCGTATGGATCTCTACCTTCTGAGCCTGCCATATCGATCACATGGATGATTACTTTCGTACGCTCCACATGACGCAAGAACTGGTGTCCGAGTCCAACCCCTTCATGAGCTCCTTCAATCAAGCCAGGGAGGTCTGCCATCACAAAGCTACGACCATCTTCTACCTGAACCACTCCTAAATTAGGAGCAATCGTGGTAAAGTGATAAGCCCCGATTTTCGGACGAGCGGCAGAAACAACAGAAAGCATCGTCGATTTCCCAACACTTGGATAGCCTACTAGACCAATATCAGCGAGTAGCTTTAATTCTAATTCTATCCAACGCTCTACTCCTGGTTCACCATTTTCCGATATAGCAGGAGCGGGGTTGACTGGCGTAGCAAAGCGCATATTTCCTTTTCCACCACGACCACCTCTTACGATGACCGCTTCTTGACCATGAGCTACTAAGTCCGCAATCAGCTCTCCCGTTTCGGCATCTCTTATCACAGTCCCAGGAGGTACTCTTACAATTTTATCATCAGCACTTGCTCCGTGCTGTGCCTTACTACGTCCTGGTTCGCCTGGTTCGGCTTTAAAGTGGCGTTGGTAACGAAAATCCATCAATGTACGAAGACCTTCATCTACTCTGAAGATGATATCGCCACCGTTGCCCCCATCGCCACCAGCTGGCCCACCATTCGGAACATATTTTTCACGACGAAAGGCAACTTGCCCTCTACCACCATCTCCGCCTTTTACATAAATCTTGACCTGATCTACAAACACGTTCTTCACCGTCCTATGTACAGTGTCACCAAATATGCTGGATAATCATTCTCTGTTTTTTTCTAGACAAGGAGATTTTTCCACCTAATTTACTAACTCGTTCTTCTAAACGATCCCAAGCATCTGTTACAGGAAGCACAATCTTCTTATGATCATAATCGTATACTTCAAATGTGACATATACGACTTGCTCCTCTTCCGATAAGGTAAGCTGAATTTGCGCCCAATCATACTTACCTTGTCCAACCTGATCAAACCAATCCGCTACACTTTTAATCATTTGTAGCAGATCCTCTTCCTCGGGTAGAGAAATGCGAATATCTTTACTTATATCCACATGCCACTTCCAGTTGGTATGTTCGACCCCGATGGTCAAAAGAAAGGTCGCTAATAAAGGAGATTGAAACACGCCTATATGCTTCTCTTTATTCACGTCTTCTGCTAATTTTTTTAGATATCTATAATGTTCTTCTTCTTTCTTCATCTGGAGAAAGAAGATCATCATCTGTATATGATTTGCCCAATCATGGCGAATTCGACTCAAAATTTTTTTAAGCTTTTCTGCTTGAGCCGTCTCTCTCTTGGTTTCGAGCTTATACCGAATCATAAAAGCACCCAAAAGCCAGCTTAAGAGCGCCAAGGTAAGGTACACTAAATCGACCCAGCTCTCCCAAGTTACGATCGTCCAACTTATGAATACTATACCCAATGGTAAAAAAGGCACGATGATTTCTTTGATTCTCTCTACCAAGATCGCCCGTCTCCTCTCAACTACTCTATCTCTCAAAGCTCGTACATGTAAAAAATTGTACTCTAAATTGTCAATATTCGCCACAATCCAGTACAAATAAATCGAAATATAGCAAGAATGACAGGATTTTGTCGAGAATCGAGGGCAATGAAAAACCCTGACCGTTCTAGGCCAGGGTGATATTCCGAACCATTAAGCTTGAGTAGCAACTACTTCTTGCTCAACTGTTGGATAAATGCTTACACGTTTGCGGTCACGACCCAAACGCTCGAACTTTACAACACCGCTTGCTGTTGCAAACAAGGTATCATCTCCACCACGTCCAACGTTATGACCTGGATAGATCTTTGTACCACGTTGGCGAACCAAGATGTTCCCAGCAAGTACGAACTGACCATCAGCACGTTTCACACCTAGGCGCTTGGATCTACTATCACGACCGTTCTTTGTAGAACCTACTCCTTTTTTCGATGCGAAGGCTTGAAGATTTAGTTTAAGCATGTATTCCACCTCTTTTCGCTTATGAGTTATTTGTTAATCCATCTTACGTATTGTGGATACGAATCAGCAATATCTTTGAGCGAAATCACCATAGCTTCGACAAGCAAGTCAATCTTCCATTCCACTTCAGGAGCAAGTCCCTCTGGAACCTGAAGATCTACTCTTCCACGACCATCATGCGGTTGATGTACCCTCACACCTGTTAAGATCTCGATGGCATTTACCTGTCCATACACAATGCCTGAAACGGCTGCACAAACAATATCAGATCCGTGCTCTGCAAAGTTAGCGTGACCGGTTACAAGTACTCGCTTAGCCCCGCCATGGTTATCTCGTTCAATCCGTATTCGAATCATTAAGCTTCAATGTTTTCGATTACGACTTTAGTAAATGGCTGACGATGGCCTTGTTTTTTCTTGTAGTTTTTCTTCGGCTTGTATTTGAACACCGTGATTTTTTTACCACGACCGTGTTTTACAACTTTACCGGTTACTTTTACATTTGCAACGAGTGGAGCACCGACAACAGTCTCACCGTTTTTGTTAACGAGAAGAACTTTGTCAAAAGTTACTACTTCACCTTCAGCTGCTTCCAACTTCTCGATGAATAGAACTCCGTCTTTCTCCACACGATATTGTTTACCACCAGTTTCGATCAAAGCGTACATAGTTTACCCTCCTCTTTATCAGGACTCGCCAAGGTACGGAAAGGGATGATTCCCTATTTACAATCCGATCCTGCGCGGTATCGTTAGCGTTACACAAATCGAACGCTTAACATACAAGCGATATCTTACCATAGCTGGTCCTAGGTGTCAAACGGTCTTACATTGTAGATCACTGCATAGAAACACCGTAGGAAATGATGAACAAGGCAAGACTAAGAGCAAACAAAATGATCGTTCCTTTCTTAATCCAAGAGCTAAATCTATCTAATGAAGCCAGATGGTTTACGAATGCATAAGCAAGCGAACAAATAAGCCCCGTAATAGCAAAGCCCCATTCCCCTAATATGCATGCCGATAAAACACCTCCAATAGCATGTAAGACATAAGACGCAATCCCCGAGCATTTCCCTATTTTACTGGCTATCCAATCTGCCAGTAATGATACGGGTAATGCATAGATAAAGTAGAATGGGTATACATACAGGGATAAAAAGAAGAACGCATCAAGAGAATAAAAATAGCTTCCTGGACTCGTTATAATCAATACCGTAACAAGCGATAAGAACAACGAAACAAATAATTTTCTAACGAACATAATTTTCCTCCCCCATGTTTCCATCTCTCAAGAGTTCGTTTCTGTTTCATTTAATAAAAAACTGATAATTCTTGAATCAACATAATATCGCATCTGCTCGCATAATCCATAATATCTCTAATACAATTTTACCAATTGAATAAGTGAAAACAGGTTCCTTGAATCATGTACGTTCAAGGATGAAAAGGGAAGCTCGGTGTAAATCCGACACGGTCCCGCCACTGTAAAAGGGGAGTCAGGCACAAAATACCACCACTGATCCGGAAGGGTTGGGAAGGTGTGCTCTGATGAAGATCCTTAAGTCAGGAGACCTGCCTGTTTTGACAACACTGCAAGACCTACGGGAGATAGGGAGGTGTTAGAATGACTATTAGGTGGAGACTCTATGCACTCTGCCCTCACTAGGCATCTCTAACGTTTAACCGTTAGAGATGTTTTTGCGTGCACGTAAAAATATTGCTATTTGGGGGAGATCGAGATGAGTAGAGTGAAAAGTAGTAACTTAGGATACCCACGTATCGGCCAAAATCGGGAGTGGAAAAAGGCTTTAGAAGCATTTTGGGCTGGAAAGGTAGAAGAAGCCGATTTCAAAAAACAGATGGAACAAATTCGTCTTCATCACATTCAAAAGCAAATCGACAAAGGGATTGACTACATCCCTGTTGGCGATTTTACATTGTATGATCACATGCTAGATACCGCTGTTATGTTTGGGATTGTACCAGAGCGGTTTTCTTATACAGGCGGCGCGGTTTCGCTTCAAACTTACTTCTCTATGGCTCGTGGTTGTCAAGCGGCCGTAGCGTGCGAAATGACGAAATGGTTTAACACAAACTATCACTACATTGTTCCAGAGCTAGGGGATGTCACACCTACTTTAACCGAAAACAAGCCCCTTATTGCGTACCGAGAAGCAAAGGAAAAGCTGGGCGTGAAAGGAAAGCCTGTTGTAGTAGGTCCTTACACGTTTATCAAGCTTTCAAAAGGATATACAGAGACACAATTGCCAGCCATCATTCTACAACTTGTCCCGCTATACGCACAAATCTTGCAAGAGTTAGCAGCAGAAGGTGTAGAGTGGGTCCAGTTTGATGAGCCAATTCTAGTTACATCTGTAACGACAGAAGAGATGGAAACAGTCAAATATATCTATACTCAACTTCACGAGGCGGCTCCCGAGCTAAACATCATGTTACAAACCTATTTTGATTCGGTCGAATGCTACTCCGAATTAAAAGATCTCCCTGTACAAGGAATTGGATTAGACTTTGTACACGGCTTAGAAAAAAACATTCAATCCCTTGTAGAGTCCGGATTTCCTGATGACAAGGTACTCGGCGTCGGTCTCGTCGACGGACGAAATATTTGGCGCTCCGATCTAGATAGCAAAATACAACTGCTACACAAGATTACCGATGCTGTGCCGAAAGATCGACTATGGCTTCAGCCTTCTAGTAGCTTACTTCACGTCCCTGTTGCTCTTACTCAAGAGAAAAATCTAGATCCGCTTGTGAAAGACGCATTAGCGTTTGCTGATGAAAAGCTAGACGAGGTTTTATGCTTATTAAAAGGATTGCAAGATGGAGAAAATGCGGTTGCCGATTCCTTACGAAACAGCCAAGCAGCACTAGATCGTTTAGCAAAGTCTCCAGTCCGAAACTGTGTCTCTGTCCATGAAGCGGTAGCAAGTGTACAGTCAAAAGATATCTCCCGTCACTCCGCTTTTGAACAAAGACAAACGAAACAACAGAAATCCTTGGGACTTCCGTTACTTCCTACTACAACCATTGGTAGCTTTCCACAAACCTCAGACGTTCGACAAGCAAGACAAAAGTGGAGAAAAAGCGAGTTATCGACCGAGCAGTATGATGAGTTTATTCGCGATCAAGTCAAAACGTGGATCGATATTCAAGAAGAAATCGGCTTAGACGTCTTGGTCCATGGAGAGTTTGAGCGGACTGACATGGTCGAGTTTTTTGGTGAAAAACTTGGTGGATTCGCCTTTACACAAAATGGTTGGGTCCAATCATACGGATCACGTTGTGTACGACCACCTGTTATTTATGGGGATGTCGAATTTCTAGAGCCGATGACCGTAAAGGAAAGTATGTATGCTCAATCCCTTACCGAGAAACCTGTAAAGGGAATGATCACCGGCCCCGTGACCATCTTAAATTGGTCATTTGTACGCGACGATCTCTCCCGAAATCAAGTGTCCGATCAAATTGCGCTCGCCTTACGAAAAGAAGTAGAGGCACTAGAGTCCGCTGGGATTCGTGTGATCCAAGTTGACGAACCCGCCCTACGCGAAGGCTTTCCGCTCAAAAAAACCGAATGGTCCGTCTATTTAGATTGGGCTGTGAAATCATTCCGTCTCGCAACCTCTTCCGTTCAAGACACTACACAAATCCACACTCATATGTGTTACAGCGAGTTCCACGACTTCATTGATTCCATTAGCGACCTAGATGCAGACGTTATCTCAATTGAAGCTTCTCGCAGTCATGGAGAATTAATGCACTCGTTCCGGAACCATGCTTATAACAAAGAAATCGGCCTTGGTGTATACGACATTCACAGCCCACGGATTCCTTCTGTTGATGAAATCGTCAGCACGATCGAACTAGCTTTACAAGTACTTGAGCCAACCCAATTCTGGATTAATCCTGATTGCGGTTTGAAGACAAGGAATAAGGAAGAAGTCGTGGCTTCATTGAAAAACATGGTCGCTGCGACACACATCACTCGTGATCGGCTTGAGTCGGCGGAACAGAATTAATCTATAACGCTTAAAATCCCAGTGCTTTATCACTGGGATTTTTTTCATAGACAGTCGGATAAGGATGAGTTACTATAAGGGCGCTATCGTAATGATAAAGGAATCTTAGAGGAGACATATTCAATGATGAAAAAACTACACTACATCCCGATTCCGATAAGTGGTCTGATCTTAGCGTTATTTTCAGTAGCAAAACTACAACTTAGCTTTCATACCAACTGGCTTGCCTATATTATGATGGCACTTGGATCCATCTTTTTAGTAGGCATGCTTTGCAAAATTTTCTTCACACCCAAGCAAGTACTCGATGACTTAAAAAATCCTATGATCGCGGCTGTATCGCCCACATTTACGATGGCTCTAATGGTACTCTGTAGCTTTTTTATGGAACAAAGCGTACTTTGGAAAATGATTTGGGGAATAGCCGTTATCGTTCACTTTGTATTAATGATTACCTTTATCTATCGCTTTGTTATGCAAAGCAAGGTGACCATGCGTCATATCTATCCAAGTTGGTTTATTCTATATATCGGGATGGCTATTATTCCGCTAACTGCTGGTAATCTGGTATCATCGATCACAACTGTCATATTTTGGGCATCGATGGTGTTCTATCTTATTTTACTACCGCTCGTACTCATTCGTATTTTTGTGATGCGTGATTTAGAATTGCCGGCACTCCCTCTTATTACGATTTTATGTGCACCCGGATCGCTGTTATTGGCGGCGTATTTAGCGCATTTTAGCACGAAATCACTGGGCTTAGTTTGGACACTCCTTATTCTTTCACAAGCTTTATATGTTAGTGTCCTATGGCAATTGCCGAAGTTATTACGTTTGTCATTTTATCCAAGTTATGCCGCGTTTACATTTCCACTCGTTATTTGCGCAACCGCCCTTACCCATACATTAAAATATGTAGGTTATCATGGCATATTAGGACATGCGTTCAGCATCATGGAAACCACCATAGCCAGTGGCATGGTTATGTATGTAGCCATTCGTTATAGTATGTTTTTAATCACACAAATGCGGACTAAACCAGTCGTACAATCAAAGGCCGCGTAATTGATCGAAAAAGAAAAACGCTCAAATCCAGTAATATAATAGGATTTGAGCGTTTTTCTTTTGGCTAGAAGGACGAATTCCTACGTTCGAAAACAACATTACAAATGTGTAATCAATCTGTTATAGAGTTCGATAGAATCAACTCGTCCATGGTGTAAAAATAGAAGAAATTGAAACAATAAGACCGACATAGATGTCAAAGGAGGAGCCAGATATGACTTTTAAGCAGTTTGCCTTACGCAATGTACAACGAAATCTCTCCTCCTATTTGGCTTTTTTTATGGCAAGTACCATTTCTGTTATGGTCTTTTTTATCTTTTCAGTTGCTTTTTTTCATCCCAGTATGAACAAATATTTAACTGACTTATTAGCAAGCATCCTCCCTTTCCAATATGGATGTTCATTTGTATTTGTATTGTACTCATTTGGAACGTTTCTCCATAGACGATTGCGAGAGTTTGGTTTACTCCGCCTACTAGGCATCACGGATTCGCAGTTTATCAAATTGATGTTTTTTGAAAATGTCCTGATTGGCTTCATTTCAATCGCCTCTGGGATTCTACTGGGGCTTCTTTTTGCAAAGTACTTCTTTTTCGTCATCTCCATGATATTTCAATTCCCTTTAGAATTCAGTTTATCTGCTATTCCGATCGGGTTCACCTTTATGTCGTTCATCAATTTATTTGTTTTGTATCCATCCTGTCTCCATTTTTTGTTCGCTCCCAAACCATTTACTCCCTATTAACCAAAAATCGAAAACAAAATCGTCAATCCAAAGCATCTCTCCTATCAGCAATATGTGGCATCACCATTATTCTGCTTATGTATGGATTATTAGTGTATGCGATCCAAAACCAAAATGAATTGAAAGAAGTACCGTTTACAGAGTGGCTCATGTACTCAGGATACGATCTCAAAATAGCCCTTATTATTCTTACAGCTGTTACCTATCTCCTCTTCTCTCAAATAAGTACGATAGGGATTACTTTATTAAAACGAAATTCGCGTCTTTATTTTTATAAGACAAACTTGCTCTGGATCTCCAACCTAGCTCATCAAGCAAAGCATAATGTCCGAAACTTATTTATGTCCACGGTGCTAATCACGATTTCCTTAGCCTTTACAGCAAATCTGTATACAAGCTATCTATATACAGCTGAGCAAATACTGAAGGAGTTTTTGGTCCCAATCTCTTATTTATCGTATCCTCAAGATAAACATTTAAAAGAAAATATACATTATATTGATACGTATCTTGAGAAAAATGGATATGAGTATAGGAAAGTCCAGGTTCCTCTACTTGCTTTAAATAAAATAGAAGACCCATATAATGAAGAACTCACCACAGCCCTCCTATCCAACTCCACCTTTAATCAATTAGCTCGCTTTCACGGTAGGGAACCCATTTCTCTGGAAGGAAACGATTCCCTAGAGCTGATATCGGGAGGTTGGGGAGTAAACCCTCCTTCTACATTTCAAAAAAACGAAATGGAAGTGGGAGAAAGAAAATTAAACATAATTGGAACAGATAATACACCCTATTTCCCCTTTGTAGCACAAACTTATTATGTAATCAGTGATGATTTGTATCGTAAAGTAAAACCAAACTACCCAACATATACCCTTGTCGAATACCAGATTCCGAACTGGACTCGTCTGGGAGATTTTAGTGCGCAAATCAATAAGCGTTTTAATGGAGAATCTCAACGAGTCATGACTACAGCTGATCATTTTCAAGGAGAGCTCGTACGAAATAAAACCTTCTTCTTCATTGGTTCCTTCATTAGTATGGTCTTCTTCATCGCGGCTATTAGTTTCCTCTACTTCCGTTTGTTTGCAAACATTCAAGAAGAAAGGGAAAAGTATCGAAACTTAACCAAGATCGGTCTTAAAAGAAAAGAGATCAAGCGAATTATCACCCGACAATTAGCCATTTTCTTCTTCTCTCCCTTTGCAATCGCTTCTGTTCACGCTTATATGATTCTCGTTTTCCTGAACAAAAAAAACGTTGAATGGGCTCCATTTGACAAAATCCTTCAAGTCATTACCATCTTCGGCGTGATCCAAGTTCTCTATTTTATATGGATTCGCTCTAAGTATATTCGTACGATCTTTCACTACTTGGATTAAGGGAATTTAATGAGCTTACTATTATGTAATCCAACTTACAGATTAGTAATGTTGATGTAAGCGACCTCTATAGTTGAAGCTAGTCCACTTGAGTAGTATAGGAGGAGTGCATGAGAGGATCGAAACCGTAAAGGATTCGTTAGAAGAATCATTCTTCAACTATACAACAGACAATGAAGGGAAGAAGAAAAATGCGTGATATCGAATGCCTAAGAGAATTCACGCTTTTGTTCATAAAAATAGGTGGATGAGAAGATTGCTTACCTTCTCATCCACCATCTTACATTGATCAAATAGATCTACACTGAAATCATCTTATCCTTCTTCATTGTATCTTTTTTAACATTTCGCGGAAGATAACTTAACACAATCACAGTACCTACAACACATGCTGCACCCAGAAATTCAAATCCTCCTATCTGATGATGCAACCAAAGCACCGCTACAATCATAGAGCATAATGGATCTGACATCCCTAACATTCCAGTATGTGTAGGAGAAAGATATCGCAAACTTTCTAAGTATAAAACAAAAGCACACAACGTCCCAAATACAATGACAAACAATAAAAAGATAATAGACTTCCAAGTAAATTGTTGACCTCCTACATTCCATGGTTGCTGGAAAGGAGTCATACATATACCTGCTATCAACATTCCCCAACCTACAGTAAGAATCGAACCCCACTTTTCTATCAAACGTTGTGGATAAATCACATTGAAAGCGGCCGCAACAGCAGAAATAAGCCCCCAGATCAATGTAGATTTACTCGTTTGAATACCTGATAAACTTCCATTTGTAACTAATAAAAACATCCCTACCATCGCTAAACTTAGTGCCAGCCATTCGTTCATAAACGGAAATCGTTTCATCCGATAAGCAACATACAGCACGATGAATATCGGTCCTAAATACTGAAGTAGAGTAGCTGTAGCTGCATTCCCTTCACTGATAGCAACATAAAATGCATATTGCACGCCAATCATGCCACATACAGAAAAGACGACAACCCGTATGATGTTTCTTCGATCTCGGAATATAGAAAATATAGATTGTTCTTTATGAGTCAATTTGTATAAGAGAAGCAGCAGCCCCCCTGAAAAAAACAAGCGAACATTTACAACCCAACCAGGTTCGAAGTGATAAGTCTCAAATAGCATCTGCACAACCGCTCCAGACACTCCCCATAATACTCCTCCAGATAAAACCATTAATATACCAATCCATGTTTGCGAATTCGTTTTTTTCATGATCCCATCGCCTTCTATTTATGAATAAAATCATACTAACATAGTATATATATAAATAAAACAATATAATTCTATTCCTTGGTATATATAAAAAAGAAGTTCTTTTCCGTAATTAGGAAGGTTATATTTGTTATGCATATTTATAAAATCTGTATATTTTTAATCTCAATGTATTTAAATTCTATGTAAAAGAAGAGTATTTAAATAAAAAGTATACTCACTCATCTCCTAGAATGAAGTTGACCGATTTATTGATATTTATTGTAGGGATGGTTGTACATAAAAAGTTTTTGTGTAAACTTTTCTAACATGCATTGACATGTATAATTACACGTCATAGAATGAGTGTCATCGGATCACCTAACTCCTTCTACAGAAGGGAGGTGCCGTTATCATGAATGATGAGATGCGGCGAAATATGCCTTTGTTTCCAATTGGAACTGTAACCAAGTTGACTGCTCTAACGCCACGTCAAGTTCGTTACTTAGAGCAACAGGGTTTAATCCAACCTGAGTGTACAAATGGGGACCAATGCCTATTTTCCTTTAACGATGTAAAACGCTTATTTGAAATTAAATCGTTGATTGAAAATAGAAAAAGTAATTAGTTTATGCAGACACCAAGGAAATCGCGGTTTTTCCGCAACTAACTTAACTACTTTAAAGGGAGAATGATTGGATATGACACAATTTACGAAAGAAGATATTTTAAAACAAGCCGAGGAACTAAATGTTCAATATATCCGTCTTCAATTTACCGATTTACTTGGAACGATTAAAAATGTGGAGATTCCGCGTAGTCAGTTGGAAAAAGCACTTGATAATAAAATGATGTTTGATGGATCTTCGATTGAAGGGTTTGTTCGCATTGAAGAATCCGACATGTACCTATATCCGGATCTTGATACATGGGTCATTTATCCATGGGTAACAGCAGGAAATTCAAAGGTAGGTGCCCTTACTTGTGATATCTACACTCCAGAGGGTACTCCATTTGCAGGAGATCCACGTGGGATTCTAAAAAAAGTAATGGCAGAAGCGAAAGAGCTTGGTTTCACTTCCTTTAACGTAGGGCCAGAGCCAGAGTTTTTCCTCTTTAAAACGGATGACAAAGGGAACCCAACTCTTGATCTAAATGACCAAGGTGGTTACTTTGACCTAGCGCCACTTGATCTCGGCGAAAACTGCCGTCGTGATATCGTGCTTACTCTTGAGCAAATGGGCTTTGAAATCGAAGCTTCCCACCACGAGGTAGCACCTGGACAGCATGAAATCGACTTCAAATATGCGGATGCTATCAAAGCAGCAGACCAAATCCAAACATTTAAATTGGTAGTAAAAAATGTAGCACGTAATTATGGCTTGCATGCAACCTTTATGCCGAAACCACTATTTGGTGTCAATGGTTCGGGTATGCATTGTCATCAATCTCTCTTCCGTGGAAACGAAAATGCTTTCTATGATGAGAGTAATGAGCTAGGTCTATCTGAAACAGCACTTCACTATCTAGCTGGAATCTTAAAGCATGCGCGTGCTTTTACAGCGGTAACTAATCCATTAGTCAACTCCTATAAGCGTTTGGTACCTGGTTATGAAGCGCCTTGCTATGTAGCTTGGTCTCCAAAAAACCGTAGCCCGTTAGTTCGTGTACCTGCTTCTCGTGGTCTCGGTACTCGGATCGAGGTTCGTTCTCCAGACCCATCAGCAAACCCTTACCTAGCACTCGCTGCGATGCTAGCAGCTGGTTTGGATGGCATTAAAAACAAGTTAGCAGCACCTCCACAAACAGACCGCAACATCTACGTTATGGATGAGCAAGAGCGTAGAGATGCAGGGATTGAAAGCCTACCAGCAAACTTAGACGAAGCAATTCAAGCGATTCAAAACAATACGGTTATCGCAAATGCACTCGGTGGGCACGTACTAAACCACTTTGTGGAAGCAAAGAAAATCGAATGGGACTTATTCCGCACTACTGTTCACGAATGGGAACGCGAGCAGTACATGTCTCTCTATTAGGACCCACGGTACCTAAGAAGAAAAACACACGTTAGGAGAGAAACCCTTCTGAGAACACAATCAGAAGGGTTTCTTGCTAAATTTTTAAGTCATGGTAGCCATATACTTTTATAACAACCAAAAACTAAATTGTATGAAATACAGTTATACGAAATATTATTGACACAAAACGATTGCTTATGGTATATTTATTTTACAAAATTTAATTTAGCAAAATATAAACAGCAAGGATGATATACGATGCATCAAGAAAGCCAAGAACTGAGTGGGCAATCAAGTAATCCTTCTCTAGTAGTCTTTCCTGGACAGACGATCGGCGTGTTAGGCGGAGGCCATCTAAGCCGCATGATTGTCCTAGAGGGACGTAGATTAGGATATCGCTTCATCGTATTAGACCCAGCTAACGATTCTCCAGCAGGACAAGTAGCGGATGAACAGATCGTTGGAGCGTATGATTCCCCGTTGGCAATAGAAAAGCTTATGGAAAAGTCTGATCTAGTCGTATATGAGTTTGAAAATATAGATCCTGATATGGTTCAAATGATTGAGACCAAAAAGCCCTTACCACAAGGAAGTACTCTTCTCCACTGGACGAGACATCGAGGGCAGGAGCGGAAAGTATTACAAGATGCACAAATCCCGATTGCTCCCTATCAGGTTGTAACATCGGAAACAGAGATGCTTGAGGCAATTGAGGAACTACAACTTCCTTGTGTATTGAAAGTGCTTACATGTAGACATGATGGAAAGAACCGATGGGTGGTTCGTACCTCGGACGATCCGCTTCCTCCGCAAGAAATGATCGAAAAGGGAATATTGGTTGAGAAATTTGTTCCTTATGTAAAAGAAATTTCAGTGATTGCAGCTCGAAGTATTTCAGGGGAGATAGAGGTTTATCCACCTGCTATGAATATCCATCGGAACCAAATTCTACACATGACGATTTCTCCAGCCCCTATTAAAGAGGGAATTCGCATGAGAGCGGAGCAAATTGCGCATCAATTGGCTAGCCAACTTCCATTTGTTGGAGTGCTTGCTATTAAGATGTTTGTGCTGGCAGATGGAACCATTTGGGTAAACAAATTAGCACCTAGGCCACACAATTCAGGTCATATCACCATGGATACCACGAACCCTTGCCAGTTTGAGCAGTTCGTACGTGCGGTAACAGGACTTCCACTTCGTAAGTTAGTTCAAAAAAACACTGGAATTATGGTAAATCTATTTGTAGAACATCAAGAGGCCTTTTTGAATGAGTTGACGAAGTTACCACCTTGTGCAAAAGTGCACTGGTATGGGAAGAACGGGGCCAAAGAAGGAAGAAAGATGGGACATATTAATTTCGTTGGGGATTCGTTACAAGATTTGTTAGAGTTAATCAACGAGATGCCTATTTGGGAGCCACTAAGCCAACAAGAGTGGGATGCTATTTGTTCTATTGCTAACAACCAGATAGAATGTAAGAGATTGTATCACTCCTAGACAGAAATAGGGTATCTTGAAGCGGCACTAGTTTTCGCTTCAAGATACCCTTTCTTTTTTATTCCGATACTTATTTCTATTTAAACAACACATTCCACGTTTGCAGTCCCACTATCCCATCTACTGCAAGTCCTTTCTTCCTTTGAAACGCCTTCACCGCTACCTCTGTCTTGACACCAAAGACACCGTCCACAATCAATCCACCTAATTTCTTCTGAATCGCCCTTACTACATCACCCTTTGAGCCTCTTCGAATCAATTTTCCTGGATATACATTACTATTATTAAACATCGACTTCCAAGTGTCAGGCCCTACCACTCCATCCACTCTTAATCCATGGGCTTTCTGCCAAGCTCTCACAGCTTTCTCTGTCGTAGGACCGAATATCTGATCCGCTTTTACTCCAACCTTCTGCTGAATACGCCCCACAACAGGCCCTCTTGCTCCCTTTCTAATGGGATAACCAGGAAAAGCGATTTCAGTGTAACCTGGTTCCGGGATTTGTGGATTACTCCCATTCCCTCCGCCCACTATCTTTTGAACTTCACCGACAAACCATTGTTTATTAATAGAGCTTCCCGGACACGTTTTACTGCTCATCTCGTTATGAAACTTGATTTTCGCACCTCTATACTTCACAAAATAGGCAGTCAAGTGAAACAAGGCAGTGCTTTGTGGAGGTTGAAAAGGATCATGACCCACATCAAAATTCCCTACTGTTTCAACCATAAATGGGTGAGTGCCATCTGAGTCTGAATCATTGTAGCCAGTGGAACTAGCTGGAGGGAGATTAATGTCTCTACCTAGAACGAATTTTCCATCTGGAAACAAGGATACGTGTTGTGCAATCGTGATAAACCCTCTCCCTAGATGCGCAGATCTCATTCCGTTTTGCAACGTAATATAGTTTGCTCCGTTAAAGCTGGAATGATCGGGTTTCCATGTGTGATGAATATGGATCTCTGGATGTTTCGACTCATCATTTTCGGCGATATACTCGATTAACTCATCCAAAGTTACAATCTTCCCATATGTCCATGTCATCGATCTATCTCTTCCTTCTCATGTTTTTTCTCGATGTCTTCTAAATAGAGTCGATTAGTAAAGATAGAGCTGCATTTACTAGATTATTCAGTTTCTCTTTTTTTGTTAGGGCAGATATTTTTGATTCGTTTAGATAAAATAGAATTGTAGTTCTAAAATGATAAAAAAGGAGTCAATGGCATGAGTCAATACGATTCACTTCATGATTATCTTCAAGACAACAGCAACGTTGATATACACATCGTTGCAGAATATATCAACACGTACATCGAACAAAATTGGCAAGTTGTATTTAACAAGAATCAAGATCAGTTAATGAATGCATACAAACAAGCTGGGGATATGGCATATGGATCCTACTTGAATCTGCTATTCCTGTCCATTAATAAGGAACTAAAGGGAGCAGGATTACAGTCAGATACTAGATTACCAGGAAACTTACACATATCTCGTGAGTGGGGAAATACAGAAGATTATACCGATCAAGAGCGGTGGATGTGGAGTATACTCACCTCCAATAATGAAAATAAAAAGATCGGAACCATTGTAACGAAGGTATATCATGATCACACCCAACTGAGGATTCCTCGTCCACCACAAGTATTCTCTATACTAGAAAGTTCACAAGAAGATATTATTGGAGCTCTTTCAACGATATCAAATAGTTTTAAGCAATCACGGGAGTTTCAGGTTGAGTACGCAGACTACCTGAAAAATAGTCAATCCTAAAAGTCTAAGCTATAGAAAAGAAAGAGATGCCACGTGGATGGCACCTCTTTCTATCTTAGTCTTTATTTTTGTCTCTCAAAGATTAACATGATTGTCAGATCACTTCCCAATGCTTGATTCCTACACACCTGAGTCAAACGCCAGCCATCTTCCGCTATATGATTGATCACTGACTCATAATCTTCTGAGCCAGCAGTCGAAGGTACCTTGATCACTTTGTATTCATACATGTGCTTGTCCACCTCTCCTACTCCAACATAAAAAAGCAATACAACCGATCCCAAACGCCACTGCATATAAGATAAAATCTGTACTTAAAAAGTCAGTACTCTTACCTATTATCAATAAGGCAATCGGCATACACGCTTGCTCAATCACTCCAAACAGGCCAAATATTCTCCCTCTGAATGGATCGGCTACATTCGTTTGAATAAAAGTGATCGAACTTATACTCACTAGTGAGGAACCCATACCATAAATAAAAGCGAAAATACAAGAGGTAATGAAATTGGTTGAAAAAGCTAAACCTCCCATTGAAACTCCCATCACAATCAATCCAATCGGTGTATACCAACTCGTATCCAGATTTTTGCCCGACTTAGAAATGAAAGAACTGACACATATGGAACCTATTAAAAGAGCCGAAAACAAAATTCCAAATCCTTCTGCTCCATAATTCACACTCTTTAATTTCACTGGCATTAGCATCTCTAGGGCCGCATAACTCACACCCATTGCAAAAAAGATAAAAGGAATCCTCCATAAAGAACTGGTAGAAAATAAATAACGAAAACCTTCTTTTAAATCTTGAATCACAGAAGCTTGAATCCTATTTTTAGCTACTTCCGGGAACCGGATCAAGCTTAATAACACTGACATAATGAGAAAAGAAATGCCGTTAATTAAAATGGCAAACAAGGTTCCCACATACGCAACTAAAAGTCCCCCAAAAACAAATCCAGCAAAAGTAGCAATCTGCCCCGAAAGTGAATTTAAAGCATTTGCTCTTGCAATATCTTCTTTAGGGACTAACTTAGGCAGAAGTGCCCCAAAAGAAGGGCGATAAATAACACCTATTAATCCAGATATAAATGCTGATACTACTATGATAAAAACCGTAAGTTGGTCCATGTATAGAAGATAACAAATAAAAATCATTAACAAGCCTCGTATCAGATCACCTACAACTAAATACGGCTTTATATTAATCCGATCAATCATAACACCGACTAGCGGACTAAACACATATGGGATCAAGCCTGCTGCCATTGTTATCGCTGTATACTTAGGTGTACCGGTTAAGTCTAAAACTAAATAGGTGAGGGCTACTGTATAAAGTATGTTCCCACACAATGATTGGGCTTGTCCTATCCATAAAAGCAAGAAATTTTGATTCCATAATTTTGTCGACGACATAGTAATCACTTCCATTAGTGTTTCAATTTTAAGTAAATATTTATTAAACCAATCATTTCTTCATCCCCTAAATTTTCATAAGGAAAACATAAGCATTTACGAATCATGGTTGCATTTGTCAGTGATCCACCAGATACATGCTTACTTGAATTTCAGGTTAAGGAGGTTGACAAGTATATAATAACAACCTATATTATAAGTTTACTTACATTATAGGAGGAAGTAGCCAAATGATTCATTTCCCTTCCAAATTTGAAGACGCTCACCAATCTATAGGCTATCTATTTATCAAGGTTTATCATTTATGGCATCGAGATATAAAGCAAGCGTTAAAAAAGTTAGATCTTACACATCCTCAATTTGTTGTCCTTACTACTTTGGGCTATCTTTCTAAATCTAATCGAGAAGTTACACAGGTCATGATCGCAAAACATTCCGATATGGATGTTATGACTGTATCAACCATTCTAAAAAACCTCGAAAAAGGAAATCTGATTAGTCGAATCGCTTCCCTTACTGATACTAGATCAAAAGTGGTTTCTCTTACTTTGCAAGGAAGGCGATTGCTGGAAGAAGCGGTTCCCATTGTAGAAAGCATAGATGGGTCTTTTTTTTCCACATTGGAAGAACAGCAAGAAGATCTTCGATTATTACTGCTACGGCTTGCATTAAAGGAGGAAAATGCCTATCTTGATACTGAATCGGAGTAGCATCAACACAAATGCCCTTCCACATGCTTCAATCATGTGGAAGGGCATTTTATGTGTATGATCATATATTACTTGGCAAAAAATTGTTCCATCATCGGTACATCTGAGATATATGTATCAATTTGTATAATGAGCCCATCTTCAACTGTAAGGACCGAAGCTAGATGCTCATCTAGGATTCGTCCGTCAAGTGCAGTGGCGGTGTTATGCAAGGTAATCGTTAAACCGTGTTGTCCGACGAGGATATGCTGAAGCTTTGTGCTCACGTTTCCATTCCCGATTGCCTGAAAGCGGTCGATTACCGCATCGACACCTACTGCGGTTCCGGAGATCGCTCCTGTACCAGGGAGTGTCCATTGTACGTTAGGGTACATCAAACTTTGAAGTTGTTTCCAGTCTTGTTTGCCCAATGCAGCTAGCAAGTTCTCTGCGATTTCTCGATTTACGGTGTTTTTCATATTAGCCACTACTTTCTATATTGTAAGTACACTTATAATATATGTTATTATTATATTCTTGTCAAATGTTTAATGGGATTCGGACAAGAAAACACGGATTTCATATATTAAAGCCTTGGACAATCGAAGAACCATATTTTTCACTACGTTAAGTGAAAAATATGGTTCTCCTATTGTCATATCTTTTTTACGAATTCGGATTTTAATTTCATTGCTCCAAAACCATCTATTTTACAATCAATATCATGATCTTCATCCACTAAACGGATATTTTTTACTCTGGTTCCCATCTTGATAACAGACGAGCTTCCCTTTACCTTTAAATCTTTTATGACTGTAATGGTATCACCGTCAGCTAGAATATTTCCATGGGCATCTTTGTAAATCCTTGTATCTTGGCTTTCTGCTCCTTCGCTCCACTCATGCGCACACTCAGGGCATACAAAAAGATCCCGATCTTCATACGTATATACTGAATAGCACTTAGGACAATCAGGTAATGTAGCCATGGCATAAACCCCTCCGTTTCGTTCTTCTTTTATTCAACACTACTATTTTTACACTATATATTTTTTCGAATACGCAAGCTATCTTTTTTAATATTTTCGGTTGATATTAAAAGTGCGGGTGTATAAAAAATGCCCAAAGAGCCTGCCAAGAAATTAGAAGGCTCTTTATTTATCGAAAACGTGGGCACTTGGATTCAAGGTTACGAATTAGGCTGACGAAGCATCATCTTTTCAACATATTTTTTTGAGGAATGTTGAATCAACACAGTGCCACTTTCATGCACACTGATATCTGATACATAGCCTACTGCTTCAAGCATTTTCCTTGCTAGGATTGGATCAGATATAGGTAGGTATTCATTTTGTGTAGTCAAAATAGTTAGTTTTGAGTCTTCAAACGGTATCTTGGCCCATAGATGAAACGAAGCTAAGTGTTCCATTAACACAGAGTGGAGCATTTTTGCATGGGGTAACTGTTTTTTTGTACCCAATAGTTCGGGACTAAATCCAATCGATCCCAACCGTATAAAAGGGTTCGAGTCCACGATATGTGGAGGTGTCATCATCTGAACGACTTCTATTTCACGGGTGTTTTTCTTTACTAATAAAGCACAGCAGGTTGTATCCTTTTCTACCACTTCTACTATCTGATCGATAGACCTATTAGGCAAATTCTTCCGATCAATTAATGGGTCATAGGTCGCTTTTATCATCGAGACCATCATTTGTCTTACAGCTCTATCTAATTTATCGAAACACGTAAATTCCACTTTATGTGTTTCTGATATGCCCTTTACTAATTCAGGATAATGAGTACTCCTCCACTCATTATCCCCCTGACCGTCAATAAAATGACTACAAGTCAAATCTACCATCTTCTTTCTTAACTTATCCGCTGATGAGGCGGCTTCTTCTGCACAACCGTACTAGAAAAATACCTTTTTAATAACTGCTCCTCTGTCAACACACCTAATAATTTATCGTCCTCATCTACTACTTCCACGATGTGTTCTTTCTCCTTATACCAAGACTTCACAATTTGCCGCAGAGTCGCTCCACCAGAGTGCCTGATCTGAACCGTACTCCACTTCGGATCGATTCCTTTTTCCAAGCGGTGTAATAGGAAACGAATAAATTGATATTCTCTTTGTCTGTACGAGATCACGTTGCTATAGAGAAGAAAGACAGAGATCGAAAATAGCGGGATGTGAACAAGGCTTCCTGGGATTAGAAAGGAAAGGATGACGAGCATAGATGCCGCTAGTAAACTCCACCAGAGGGTAACGGAAACAGCGTTTCGATAGGGTAGAAGATAGGTTAGCCATACTTGAAGGACTCTGCCTCCATCTAATGGGTAGATGGGGAGAAGGTTAAAAGCAGCGATCCATAAATTTCCCTCGATAAAGTACAATGTCCACTCCTTCGTCCACCAGCCTGCTTGATAAAAGAGAACACTGATTAGGACCATCCATACATGATGAAACGGGCCTGCCAGCGAGACGACGATTTCCTCACGATTAGGCACAGTCCCCCATTCATCCATCTTGGCAACACCACCAAAGGGCAGGATTTCCATGGAACGAATGCGCCAGCCGAATGACCATGCGGCGGTTACGTGGCCCAATTCATGGATCACGATTACGACAAAGAGGGTAAGGATTTCAATCCAGTGACCTGTCCAAATGGAAAGTAGGATCACCAACCAAAAAAGAGGATGAATTCGAATCTCCATCCCCTTCCATGGCGAACTAGTTCGGGGCGCCAAATGAAATCACCTTCGTGGGATCTAGCCAAGTATTTTGTTTCTGGATCGCGAAATAAAGGAATGATTGACCTTGTTTGTCTTCCGCTTTGCCGATTACGTCTCCCTTTTTCATAGCTGCCTTTGCTTTGATAGCTGGCTGATCCAGAAAACCATACCAACTCTCGCTCCCGTCTTCATGCTCTACGATAACGGTTTGACCTAATCCTTCTTTTGTCCCAACAAAGGAAACCCAACCGTCTCTTGCCACATGGACCTGTTCATTCGGGACTAATTGTAATACCATGCCTTTTCTCTCTGCTGTATAGGGCAGAAATACTTTCCCTTTACTGGGTACTTGCCAGCCTGCACTTGACTTACCATCTGGTTTCGCTTGATCTAAGAACGTTCCCACAAAGGCAGGTAGCACCGTAGCATTCTCTCCTACCACCTGATCGACAAATTTAGCAATAGTGGAAACATCCATCTGCTGCTGGAGTCCACTTGTAAGCATTTGGCCTACTTTTGTTTGATGTTGAATCGCAAGCGTTGTACCGAGGAATAAGGTAGCCGCTATCACCATCTGAACCAGAAACTTCACGGGCTTATTCCGTTTTTTCTCTTTCTTATTCCATGATTGCGCTTTCCCCCATGGCTGAATCCCGCCCATCGCATAATGGGACGTTGCTAAAGGAGGAGCCACCCAGCTCGGATATTCGCTTTCTTGTGTAGTGAGCAATGCAAATGGCTTTCCATCTTTCGAAGTTTCCATTTGATCTGACTCAAGTGAATGTATCTTATGTGACCCTTGGCGGATCAGACGAATTTGTTCTTGTCTGCGTAATTTATTATGTACACCCCATTCTTTCAAAATCTGATCCTCCTTTCCATTCCTTACAAAGGATTTGGTTTGTACAATCATATGTCTTGTCCTTAGCTCATATGCTTGTGGTAAAGAAGGAGGGGATGAAGATGCGCAAATTTTTTGAGCGTATGCTAGATAAGCTTTCGAAATGGATGGGTACGAAAAAGAGTTCGTAATCGAAAAAAGGGTGATCGTAGACGAAAACGATCACCCTTTTTTATAGAAATATCGATTTGACACCAAACGCTGAGCGAAAAAGAAAAGCAGTAGAGTTGGGACCGTAATGATCATGGCCGCCGCAGCCATTAGGTGATACTGTGTGCTAAATTGGTTTACAAAATGATGTAGGCCAACGGGTAACGTGTACATGTCATGCGATTTCAGGAACGTTACGGCAATGATAAACTCATTCCACGTGGTGAGGAAAGAATAAAATGCAGTAATAGCTAAGCCTGGTAGCGAGAGTGGGAGTACCATTCGCCAAAAGATCCCCAGCTGAGAACAGCCATCCATTCGCGCCGCTTCTTCTATTTCGATCGGAATCGCATCAAAAAAGTTCTTCAAAACCATCACACAAAAGGGAACCGTAATCGCCAAATACGCGAAAACCACGCCCACATATGTATTGAGTAAACCTAGCTGATCAATCATGATGTAAAGCGGAACAATGAGTAAAATTCCTGGAAACATTTGTGTTAATAAGAAGCTCATCGTAATCCCTTTACGCCCTCGGAACCGAAAGCGAGAAATCGCATACGCGGCAGTCGTGGATAAGATCAAACCAATTACCGTTGTCAAAATCGAGATGATCACACTATTTAAAAACCACGTCCAAAACACTCCACCAGACCTCGTGAATACATCTACATAATTCTCAATCGTAAACGCTTTAGGCAATATGCGAAACGTGTCACTATAGATCTCAGATACCGGTTTAAAGCTCGTTAGTAACAGCCACAGAATGGGAAATACGGAGACGAACGAAGCAATTCCTAGTAAAATGTGAACCCACTTATTTGATTTACGCATTTTAATAGTACATCCCTTCGTTCTGATTTGCTTTCAGCACACGTTGATAGTACAAGGTAAACGCTATAAGGAAGCTAAGAATGACGACTCCATAAGTAGAAGCCACGCCTATATTACCGTTTTGAAAGGCTTCTTGATATGTATAGGTAATGAGTGTCTCTGTTGAATTAGCGGGTCCGCCACTTGATACGATATAGATCACATTAAACATATTAAAGGTCCAAATCATCCCTAGCGCCGTGGCAGTGGCGGCTACTGGGCGGAGTAGGGGAAGCGTGATATGCGTAAGTTGTTGCCATGAAGAAGCACCTTCGATTCGAGCCGCTTCATATAAAGAGGTTGGGATGCTCCTGAGTCCACTTAGAAACGTGATCATCATAAACGGAACCCCGATCCACACATTTACCATGATGACGAGAAGCATCGTAATCGTACCATCATCTAACCAGTGGAAAATCGGAAGTCTTACTTTATGTAGGGCTTGATTCATAAAGCCAAACCGATCGTGAACCAACCATAACCATGCATAGGCACCGACAAAAGAAGGAACGACCCACGGAATCATCAGCAGAGTTTGGTAAATCGTACGCCCTTTCCGAATTCGATGTAAGAGCAGGGCCAGTACGAGGCCAATCGTAAATTGGAGAAAGAGATTGATAACCGTCCACGCGACGGTCTGGAACATGACATCACGAAAAACAGAATTAGATGAAAAGAAAGAACCAAATAGCTCTATATAATGTTGAAAGCTAATCTGACCCTGATCCGTGAAACTATAACGAATCTCTTTTGCTAAAGGATAAAAGATCACTAACCCGATCGTGAGCAGTGAAGGGAGTAAAAATATCCAAGCGATCCATGCACTTCCTTTTAACTTCATCTAGCATCATTCCTTCTATAGAAATAACAAAGGGAAGAAAGGTATTTCCCCTCTTCCTCCTAAGCGGCTTGATAGTCTGCTCACGCAAACCCTAGCCAACGTTTCATTTTCATAAAGATACCGGAATCCGGTTCTAATACGAGTAGTGGGACCATTTCCCCCATAATTCGCTTTGAAATATTACGATATGCTTTCCCGGATAAGCAGTTACGTTCCCAAACGATTGGCTCGCCATCGTTGCCAGCTCGAATCACTTGTTCATCATCTGGGACGACTCCTAGTAGATCAATCGCTAAAACGGAGACGACTTCATCAATCGCCATCATCCCGCCCTCTTTTACCATTTGGGTCTTAAGTCGATTAATCACTAACTTAGGAGTAGGCATATCTTCTTTTTCGAGCAATCCGATCACTCGGTCCGCATCTCGAATGGAAGCATTTTCGGGTGTGGTGACTACAATCGCTTGATCAGCCCCAGCAATGGCATTTTGAAAACCTGACTCAATCCCTGCCGGGCAATCAATGATGACATAATCAAACTCTTCTTTTAATTCACTTACCAACCAACGCAAATGGTTCGATGTAAGTGCACTCTTATCCTTCGTCTGCGCAGCGGGCAATAGATATAATTCATCACAACGTTTATCTTTTATCAGTGCTTGTTGCACTCTACATTTCTTCTCAATAACGTCAACTATATCATATACAATTCGGTTTTCCAAACCCATTAAAACGTCTAGATTGCGCAATCCGATATCCGTATCAATCATCACGACTTTCTTCCCTGCTAGTGCCAGTGCTGTACCCACATTTGCGGTGGTAGTCGACTTCCCTACGCCACCCTTACCAGAAGTAACCACAATGCTTTCTCCCACTTGACTCCCCTTCCCCTCTATAACGATCGATAACTTCTCTGTACCTCTTTCCACTCTCGGTCGGGGCGAATCTGACAAAAATGGTTCATACGTTCTACCGAAATCTGTCCATCGACAACATGAGCAAATCGCATCGTGCTATCAAATTCCGTCCACTCATCTGGTGGCCTAGAAATGACATCTGCCACACGAAGCTGCGTGGGCTTAAAGACCGATGCAGCTATGATAGCCCTCTCATCCCCTTGCATCCCCGCATGAGCCAAACCCCGTAGCGCACCCATGACATAGATGCTCCCAGAGGCTTGAATACTCCCACCCGGATTTACATCACCTAGAAATAATAGATCTCCTATATGAGTGAGAACTTGTCCAGAGCGAACCGTTCCCGAAAGAGTCGTAATCCCCATTTCAGACTCAATTAGATGCGGCTTTCCTTCTGATTCAATACCGTAGATCACCAGATTCTTCTTTTGGGCAAATATATCACGCAATGACTGTTCTTCCTCATTTGTAATTTGACGTGATCCCAACTTAATTCGAATCTTCGTATCTGGCCCCTCCCAAAGCGCTTGATTATGCTCCAATTTATGGGTTAACTCTTCTAAAATCTCCGAATAGGGACATGAATCATCAAAATAAAATAACAGGCCATCCTTGGTTCCTTTGATCGTTACGTAAGGCTTCATCACTTTCCCCATTCACGTCACCCCGCCTCAACTCTATTTTTTCGCTAAATTCCATCATTTTCCTTCTTATTGTCAAAAACCGTTTTAACTCGGCTCAAACATCAAGCCTTCATTTCGTAAGCTACAAAAACGACCATCGCCAATAATGATATGATCCACGACCTCAATCCCTACTAAATCCCCGGCCTCGATGAGGCGCTGTGTAACCATTAAATCTTCTGGACTCGGAGTAGGATCTCCGCTCGGATGATTGTGAGCACATATGATGGAAGCTGCATTATACCTGATTCCCTCTCGAAAAATATCACGAGGATGTACGATGGAAGAATTTAATCCTCCGATAAAAATATCTTTTTTATGTATAATTTTATTCTTCACATTCAGGTAGAGACAGACAAAATGCTCTTGTGGAAGATAGCGAAGATCCTCCATCAAATACTCGGCCACAGTCTCTGGATTTTGAATGGATACTAGCTCTTCTCGTCTATGCTTAACAAGACGCTTTCCAATTTCGATCCCAGCCAAGATCTGAATCGCTTTCGCTTCCCCAATCCCTCGGATTTTCGTTAACTCTTGTAGCGAAGATCCATGTAGATTTCGAAGTCCATTCGTCCCAATAAGCAAACGCTGGGCCAGGGCTAGCACTGATTCCCCGCGACTCCCTGTTCGAAGAAGTAAAGCAATTAATTCCGCATTCGATAAGTGTTCTGCACCAAGTTGAATCATTCTTTCTCGAGGTCTCTCATCTGCTGGAACATCTCTCATCAGTAATTGAGAATCATTATATTCCACTAGAATCCTCTCCCAAACATATTAGATTGATTAGGATGTTTATCTTGATGCATTACACATTATACCGACTATGACTTCTCAAACAGTGGACAAGAACAGGTTTCTAACATCTCTGCCAGCAAGGATAGAGACATCCCTACTACGTTAAAATAGCAACCCTCAATCTTTTCAATAAAACTAGCCCCATATCCTTGAATCCCATAGGATCCAGCCTTGTCCATCGGGTCCCCTGTCTCGATATACCATTTAATCCTTTGATCGGATAGCGAGTTCATCCATACATGTGTGGTAGCATGTCTCGATAGAGAACGCTTCACCTCGCCATCACGAACTTCGATGATACTAATCCCGCTAAATACTTGATGCTGGGTTCCTTGAAGGCTAGATAGCATAGCAAACGCATCTGCCGGATCGCTTGGCTTTCCGAGAATCTGTCCACCTTGCACTACAATCGTATCCGCACCAATGACCCAAGCATTTTTCTCTTCCTCAGCCACTTTTACTGCTTTTCGCAACGATAACATTTCGACTACTTCACTTGGTTCTGTTGAATCTATCTCTTCACTAACCTCACTCGTCCGCACACGAAAATCCACTTTTAAATGAGCTAATAATTCACGTCGTCTGGGTGAGCCAGATGCTAAAACAATCTCCACATAAGCGCCTTCTTTCGTCCCGAAATCCTCATATGTACAAAAAAGCACCCTCCTCAAAAAGGTGCAGTCAAAATTATGATAATTTTAGTTTAGCAAACTTGGCATTATTCAACAAGAATCTAACCAAACTGACTATTGAAATGATTCGATTAGTTGCTGGTATGAAGTACTATAACGGATCAACCCTTCTTGAATCATCCCAAGTAAAGCCGTATTCGGATTCTTCTGTGCCTCCCCGGCTGCTTGTACCGATTGATCAATTCCTCGGATCATTTCAGATAAATAATTTTTCGATGTTTGTGGCAAAGAGTTCGCGATCTCCTGTCCATCGGTGAGAAGCTTGCGATGTTTTTCTAGATACTCTGCTTTAAATGGAAAAGGAGGCGGTTCTTTGGAACTGGTAAGTTGCGAGACGGTTAAAGGCGTCATCTCTTGTACCATTTCATTTCCTAGCTGGATAAACGACTGCAACTTCGAATCAATCTGTTTTTTGGTTTCTTTCTGAGACGACTGTACCTTCTTAGAACTGACAGGAACCCCTTTTTGCTTTAGGAAATTGGACAACTGTCCTGCTTGTTTCTCGTCGATTGTCATCCCTACAAAGATGCGATCTGGACTCGTAAACGATAGTACTGAAGCAAATCCCTTCGCTCGGAGTTCAAAAACTCCTTTTTGCGCGGCCGATGCGTCACCATAGCTTCCTGTTTCCATCAAAACAACAGGCAACTCTGGAAAATGGTTGGGATCACCTTGAACAGGGGTTTCTTGTTTCGAATCATTTTGTGGTATTAGGTGCGAATCAATGGAGTTGGTTGGGCGCTTTTGCGAATCCCCCGAAAAAAACAGAGATAAGACCGATATCCCCATAATGGAGCCTAAGACCGTTGCACCTACTATCGATAGCACGATCTGTAACCATGTTTTTTTCCAGTTAAACTTTCGTTTGTTCGGTTTTCGAGATGGAGTATGAGGGGAGCTCCATTCGATGATCTCTGCTTCTCGATCATCTTCAATCGAAAAAACTTTTCGAAAGCGATACGCACTTAATGCATCTAGAAATGTACGTCCTTGAGAGGTCGAGGTCGGTTCCACCGGTTCTATTTCTGGAGTGATCTCTTCTTCCTCGCTCTGGATCGGTTCAACGGTCACAAATGTCGATCCGTTCGAAGGGGTATGTGTAACGACTTTTACAAAGTTATCATCCAGAGAATCGCCTACAGACTCTTCTCGTTTGGGCTTTACATTTATTTTCACCATGATAGACCCTCCCAGAAACTTTCTATCACAGTATATGGACAAATACTCAAACTAGAACTACGCTACTAGACAATTTTACTAGAATGAGAGAAACCATTCTAAATAACTTGTCCACAGCCTTTCTCCTGCTATCCAAGCAATAATCGCCCCTAGTACAATATGTGGACCAAAGGGCATTTTTTGTTTTCGAGCAATTTGTTTGGTTGTAAGCGCTCGGAGCAACACGACTCCACATGCGCTCACACATGCGATCCATAGATGAATGATCCAGTTCCATGTGCCTAACCAGATGAATAAAGCGGTTAATAGCTTGATGTCTCCCCAGCCCATGGAACGGGTAAGCAAGACGAGAACGATGAATAAGAAGAGAATTGCTAATCCAATCAACCACTCTGTATGCAGATATTCTTGATAGGACTCACTCTGGATCTGGTTTACGACCCCTAATCCGCACATCACAATCACACATACATTCGGAATAATTCCCATCCATAGATCTGACCACACAATCATGCCCATGATCCATAGAATCCCGGCCAGAAGGAACCATTCATTGTGATGAGAGGATGAATTGATAGAAAGAAGGGTTGCCCCGTATACAAACGAGACTCCATTCATCCACCATGTGACTTGATTAGGTAGGTCGTTCTTCCAGCTACTATGTAGTCGGTTCTGCTTTTGCCTACGGGTTAAGTAGAGGTGTGTGATATTGGGTAAAAGGCCAAATGCGAGGATGCATGTGATCCATTGCCATAGATTCAATGTTGGTTCCTACTTTCTGGTTAGAGGTCGACCAACGAAGCTGATTTCTGTACAATAAAGTTAAGCATTTTCTATAAATAAGAGGTGAACGATTTGCTTGCCATTCAAAATATAACGGGTGGTTACTCGCGTACAAGCCCCGTCATCCATAACCTTTCTTTTCAAGTGAAGCCTGGCGAAACAGTTGGCCTAATTGGGCTAAATGGGGCTGGTAAGAGTACTACTATGAAACATATCCTAGGTCTACTAAACGCACATAGTGGCTCGATCACGATCGATGGATCCACACTGTCGGAGCAACCGGAGGATTTCAGATCGAAGATCGGCTACATACCGGAAATGCCTTTGTTTTATCCAGAGTTAACATTATGGGAGCATCTTGAATTAACCGCTTCTGCTTATGGATTATCAGACGAAATCTTTCATAAACGAGCGGAACAACTCTTAAAACAGTTTCAAATGGAACGGGCACGTAATTGGTTCCCTGATACTTTTTCCAAAGGGATGCAACAAAAAATTATGATTCTCTGTACCTTCCTCACGGAGTGTAAGTATTTAATCGTGGACGAGCCCTTCGTGGGTCTGGATCCTATCGCCATCGATGAATTAGCAATGCTATTACAACAACGTAAAGAGAAGGGAACAGGCATCTTAATCTCTACCCACATCCTGGATATGGCTGAAAAACTTTGTGATCGATATGTTTGTATCCATCAAGGCAACATTGCCCTATCGGGTACGATTCAGGAGATGCGAAGCCAAGCCGAGCGCCCACATGCCACCCTGCATGAACTCTTTCTATCGGTTGTAAAAGGGGATCGTCGATGAAACAAAATAAATCTTTACTACAACAGCGAATCCATACAACATGGACGAAGGCCACGCGAATTATTACGTTAATCGCGAGTGGAGGCGGAACACCTCTAGTTCTAGGCATTCTCCTAATTGGTTTTTATATAGCGTATCAAACCTTACTCACTGAGCTACCGGCAACCTTTCCGTTTGATTGGGTGGTATGGGGGATTCTTACCTATATCCTCTCGAGCGTAGAATTCCGTCCGTGGATCGAAAAAGCGGACTTAGTCTTTTTACTTCCTCTCGAGCACACCATGCCCGCTTGGAGAAAAACGGCCTTTCTATACTCAGCAGGTATGGCTATGGTTCGTCTTATCGTTGTTCTTTTCCTGCTTTATCCACTATATCGAGTTCGAATCGGTACTTCGTCAGAGTGGTGGATGGCAATCGGAATGTTACTAGCTCTACAAATCTGGACCCTATGGGTACGGGTCATGGAGGACCATCGCAGGCTTCAAGGATATTCGCGTGTATTGGATCAGGCTTGCCTTTGGGGGGTTACCGCATTTCTCGTATTTTGGTCACTCCATCCCTATCAAATCTACACCTTGCTCGCTCTACTCCTTCCCATCGTTCATTCTATTTGGCTATATAAAACGACCAAAACCAGCCAAATGCCGTGGATGCTCTGGCAAAAGAGAGAATCGCTCATTCGACATCGCTGGCAATCACTTGCTAGTTGGTTCGTAGAATTGCGCGGGGTTGAACCACCGATCAAAAAAAGAACCTGGCTCATCGCCCTCATCAAGCGATTCACCACACAAAAAGAGCCATTCACCTATCTATACTGGCGCACCCTCATCAGGCGCAGTGACTTATTTGCTAGTTTCTATCGGATTTGGATTTGGGCAACCCTTTTCGTCGTCAGCCTTCCCTATCCGTGGGTATCTTGGACGATTACCCCGCTTGCCATCGGTCTCTTCGTCCTTCAGATGCCTAGATTAATCACACAGCAAACCTATCCACTCTGGGTAAAGCTATATCCCGTATCTCCCGGACGAGCTGTTCACAGCTGGGTTACCATCACTCGAACCCTAGCATTCCTGCTCGGCTTCCTACTCATCATCATGCCCCTTGCCATGCAGCGAGTGAGTTATGCGGAAGCTATTATTCTATTACTTATCAACTGGGCGATAGGTTTGCTGATCATAGGTTGGAATAAACGAAAGCTATCTCAATCCAGTCAAGTAAATCGGTAAAAGGCATGATGGAGAGTATTCACCGCTCTCCATCATGCCTTTTTAGTTACCCCATATAAAATTATTTACTACCCAACACTTCTTTTACATCCTTTTTAATCAACGCTTGATCCGGATTCATCCCATTATAAAACTTGCGAACTTTACCCGTCCCATCAACCAAGTAGAATTGAACCGGATGTTGGAAAAGAGGCTTACCGCCTTGAACCTGGCTCTCTTGCTTCTCTACTGTTCCCTTAAAAGTCTCACGCGCTAATTTCTCCATGTCAGACAAAGCATAGCCCGTCAAGAAATGCCAGTTGGAAAAATCACTTTTATGCTTCTCTCCAAATGCCTTCAACGTAGCCGGCTTGTCTGTCTCAGGATCAACACTAAACGAGACAATCTCTACATTTAACCCCTCTGCCTTCAAATCCTCTTGGATTTTCCGCATATTTGCGGTCATAGGAGGACAAACATCTGGGCAACTAGTAAAAATAAAATTACTCAAATATACTTTACCCTTTAGATCCTGACTTCCGAATTTCTTTCCATCCTGATCCGTATATGTAAACTCTGGAACTTGCCAATTATCTTTCGTTACATCATTTGTAGAAGTACTAGCAGCTTGCTGATTCGCCATCTCTTTATGCCCAGCATGCTCATCTGATTTCGAACATCCGATTGCCATACTCATCACACTAACTGCCACTGCTCCAACTACCAAAAAACGTTTCATTTGCCTCGCCTGCCTACTCTATCATTTTCCTTCTATATTATTCCAGAAAAACTCATTGTGCAATAGCTCACATGAGTCATTCTACTACTTTCAGTGCTTCATCCTATCTTTTTCCCTACTATATACAACAAATGATAAGTCCCATACACGCCCGATCCCATTTGATAGAGTTGATTATATTGATCCATCACCCGTGGAAGTAGCTGTCTATATACAGATAATGACGGTTTCATTTCACTATAATTGGCCCCAGTCGCCTTAATACTCTGTAAAAAGTCTCGACAATTGGAGTACGACATCCGTTGCCAATCCTCTATCCCCTCTAGTAGTGTCAACTCTGCTTCTCTCCATACCTTTTGCCAATCTTCTAATGAATGCATCCGCAAATGATGTTGGCTCGGTTCCAGATGAAGTTCGCTTTCCACTTTTTGAAATGTAGTCGCTAATTCTCGAAAAGTGTCTTGTCCAAAAGTAGAAGAAACCAGCCATCCAGTAGGCTGAAGCGCTTCTGTCCACGAGCGAATGGTACTCTTGGGATTTGTTAACCATTGAATGGTTGCATTCGAGATAATGAGATCAAAGGGGCCAGATACTAGCTGCTCCAGCTGTTCTGCATCTCCTACGATCCAATGAACGTGGGAACTTGTCACCTTCATTTTTGCTACTTCAATCATTTTCGGTGCTAAGTCGATCGCTACGATCTCTGCATGTGGATAATGATCGGTAAGCAAACTAGTCAAATATCCAGTCCCACAGCCAACTTCGCAGATTCTCTCCACCGGCTTCCTCATCAAAGAAAGCAGCTTGATCAATTGATGAGCCATCTGCTTTTGAACTCCTGCATGTTGATCATACGTCAAAACGGAGCGATTGAAACGGTTGGCTACCCTGGTTTTATGAATACTCTCCATCTAAACACCCCTTTATCCACTGTTGAAAACGCTCCTTCTGTGTCCAAAAACAAGCATGTCCACTCTCGTTCCAAATGGTACAATCCGCTCTAGGAAGTTGTTTTGCCAAACGGCGGGTTGCCTCCGCATGGCAGATTACATCTTCTGATCCCGTCAGTAGAAAGACAGGCATCGAAATCCCTTTCGCTCGATCGCGAAGTGAAAATTGTTGTAGAAAATCAAGCCCCGCTTGTAAAGAAGAGAGGGAAGGGAGATGTTGACGAAACACCTCCTGCCACCTCTCCTCCCATCCACCCTCTTCTTCCAGCAACGAAAACATTTTTCGATCAAATGAACGAATCACTTCCCGCTCATTCGAACGTAATTGCTTTTTCATCCTTCTCAGGACACGCTCATCCCAGCCTATGTCATCATCACTCTGCTTTACAAAATCAGCCACCCCACCGATGAGAAAAAGGCTCCGTACCCGCTCAGGAAAGCGCAAAGCCAGTTCCAAAGCAACCATCGCCCCTAATGACCACCCCACTACAATAACCTCATCCGCATCGATTTGCTCGAATGTTTGGATCGCCAACTCCATCATTTCCCCTACCTGTTCACAATCACAAAAAGAGAGCGCAACATGCTTGACATCAGACCATTCCCCATAAAAAGGCTCCCAAACCCTTTCCGGAACCGACCAGCCCGAGATCCATAAAAAGGCTTGTTGTTTTCTATTCATCCGATCACCTTACATTCATATCCAATTTGTACAATACTACGAATCGCTTCTCGTACATCCTCATCTCGATGACTTGCCATCAAGGAGAATCGGATCCGTGCTTCTCCGCTAGGAACCGTCGGTGGCCGAATCGCCACAGCCAGGATTCCGCACTCGACTAATCGCTGGCTAAACTCCACCGCACTCGAACTCTCCCCCAGCATAATCGGAATAATTGGCGTCATAGAATCAGTCAGTTGGAAGCCAGCTCGGGAAAGCTCTTCTCGAAAATAGCGACACTTTCCCGCTAGAGATTGACGTAATAAGTCCCCTTGTCGCACCAATTGCAAGGATCGACGGATAGCCGAAATCACCACCGGAGGGAGCGCCGTCGTATAGATAAAACTACGAGCCGTATGAATGAGATAGCGAATCCACTCTCTTCTCCCAGCCACATACGCTCCATATACGCCAAACGCTTTGCTAAAGGTCCCCATGTGCAAATCCACTTGATCCGCCATCTCTAGCTCGTGGGCCCATCCTCTTCCCTGTACACCGATCACTCCCACGCTATGAGCCTCGTCCACAAATAAAGCCGCACCATATCGTTCTTTAAGATAAACAAGCTCTTGAAGCGGTGCGAGATCTCCATCCATACTAAACACCCCATCTGTCACAATTAACTTTCGTCTAATCCCTTTCTGGTCTGCCTTTTTCAAATAGCTCTCCAAATGACCCAGATCCCGATGGCGATAACGAAAATGAGTCGCCCCACTCAATCGAATCCCATCCACGATACTGGCATGATTCAATCGATCACTAAACACCGCATCATCACGCCCCAGCAACGCCGATAAAACACCTAGATTCGCCAAATATCCATTGCCAAAGACTAAGGCCGCCTCAGACTCCTGCCAACTTGCTAATTCCGATTCCAAAAGAGCTGTCTCTTCTTCATGCCCCACGATTAGTCGAGAAGAAGGCGACCCTGCTCCCACTCCCCGTCCAATCGCTTCTCGCATCGCATCCGTTAATTGAGGATGTCCCGCAAGACCTAGATAATTATTAGAAGATAGATTAAGTAACGACTTTCCTCTACGCCGACATATGGGTTGCGCAGATTCGGTCACCATTTTCAATTCACGCGTCAAATCCTTTTCTGCCATACGCCTAAGCTCTTCTTCAATCCAATGATCCCAATGATTTACAGCGCACATTCTTCAATCTCAAATCCCAAATCTTCAATTATTTGATGATCGATGAGGGAAGCTTGTCCTTCCGTGGTTAGATAGTCCCCCACAAAGATCGCATTCGCCGGATAGAGGGATAGCGGTTGCAAGTGGCGCAGATTTACTTCTCTTCCTCCAGAAACCCGAATTTCTTTAGTCGGATTGATAAACCTCATCAAAGCCAATACCTTTAAACAGTAACGTGGATCTAAATCGTTCTTATCTTCCAGCGGGGTCCCTTTAATCGAATGAAGAAAATTGACTGGAATCGAATCTGCATCAAGCTCCCTCAGAGCATAGGCAATCTGAACCACTTGCTCACGAGTCTCTCCCATCCCCACGATACACCCCGAACATGGAGACATCCCAGCTGTTTTCGCTTGTTCGATCGTTTGAACCCGATGATCATAGTTATGAGTCGTCGTAATCTGCGAGAAGTGATCCTTACTTGTATTCAAATTGTGATTATAGCGATCAACGCCTGCCTCTTTCAGTCTCTCTGCTTGATCATTTCGCAAAATTCCCAAGCAAGCACACACTTTCATCTTTAATTCTTGTTTAATCTCCTTCACTGCTTCAATCACTTCTTCTAACTCATGCTCGGTAGGGCCACGACCGCTTGCTACGATACAATAGGTTCCTGCTTTCCGAGCCAATGCTTCTTTAGCACCTGCGACTAGTACGTCTCTTTTCATCATCGTATATTTCTCAATCGGTGCATTAGAAACGATCGATTGAGAACAGTAGCCGCAATCCTCCGGACACAGACCGCTCTTAGCATTAATAATCATGTTCAATTTTACTTTTCTACCAAAGGTATGATATCGAACTCGAAAGGCGGCTTGTAGTAAGGGAAGTAGCTGAGAATCTTCTGCATCTAAAACGGATAATGCTTCTTCCATCGTGAGAATTTCTCCTTGTAGTGCTTTATCTGCGTATCGTTCCCACTGTGTAGATGTTATCGTTAACATGTTTGTTCCTCCTAAAATTAATTAATAGACTGGATCAATGCTGTCATATTTACATTCTGGATCATGGCTTGTCTTACATTCTGAGATGTAACATCCTCCCCTAGCCATGGAACGGTTCCTAGCACAGGGATTTGGGCCATCTGTTCAATAAAACGGGAATTGTGTGCAACACTTGGATCTTCGTCGGTTTCTCGGAGACCATTTAAGATGACACCCATCGGATGTAGCCCCATCTGTCTGGCAACAAGGGTCGTTAGCACGGTATGATTCACTGTACCGAGAAGCGGATGCGCTATAATCAGAAGTGGCCAGCCGATCTCTTTCGCTAGGTCTGCAACACTGTAATCATGTCGTATTGGAACCATTAGTCCACCAGCACCTTCAACCAATACCACATCATGCCTTGCTTTTAGCTCTTCGACATGTTGCAGAATTCGCATACGGTCTATCTCGACCTCCGCGATCTCTGCCGCTAATTGGGGTGCTACTGGTTCAGGAAAGCTATAGGTAACGATCTTTTCAATGGGAGCTGTGATCTGAGCCAATTCTTTTAGAATCATCCCATCACTTTCCGGAGAATCGAGGGCATGTCCACTTTGTACCGGTTTTAGGATCCCTACATCAAAGCCAACATCTCGTAATGCAAGCGCCAAACCCGCTGTGATCACCGTCTTTCCGATCCCTGTCCCCGTTGCCGTAATAAAGATTCCTTTGCTCATCCTTCTGTAACCTCAGAAATAGCTTGATATAAAATCATCAGCATCTCTCTTAGCTCTTTCTTTGTCGTAATCAGTGGTGGGATTAAGGTAATCACTGCATCAAGCGGACGAGTGAGTAGCCCTAGCTCCTTTGCTCGTCTACAAACCCGTACCCCAATCGCCTCTTCAAAGTCATACGGCTCTTTTCTTTCCTTATCCCGCACTAGTTCAATTCCTACGATCAATCCCAATTGCCGGACATCCCCCACATGAGAAAGCTGTTCAAACTCTTTTAACCAAGCCGCTAACGACTTACTTACCTCCTGAACGTGTTCGATTACATTCTCACGCTCATAAAGTTCGAGATTCGCAAGCGCCACCGAACATCCTAATTGATTTCCTGTATAAGAGTGGCCATGGAAAAATGTTTTTCCCTCCGCATGATCCCCATAAAAAGCATCATAGATTTCATCGGAAGTAAGAGTTGCTGCGACAGGAAGATAGCCACCGGTCAGCTTCTTTCCGACCATCATGATGTCGGGTTGAATCCCTTCATGTTCACAAGCAAACATCTTCCCGGTCCGGCCAAATCCAGTAGCCACTTCATCCACTAACAGGAGAACATCGTACCTACGACATAGCCTTTCTACTTCTGAAAGAAAACCGTCTGGCATCACGATAATTCCGCTTGCCCCTTGCACCATCGGCTCTACAATGAGTCCTGCAATCTGCTCTGATTTCTCTTCTAGTACCTGCTTTAGTTCGTCTAGACAACTTTCTCTACATTCCTCCACGGTTCCAGGAAAACGGTACGGATATGGATACGAAACTTTTTCAGTTGGAAACAGTAATCGATCGAAGGCCTGATGAAACATGCTAATTCCCCCGACACTAACCGCTCCCACGGTATCACCATGGTATGCATTTTTCATACTGAGAAACGTCTGCTTCTCAGGCCTCCCTCTATGTTTCCAATAAAGAAACGCCATCTTTAATCCAATTTCAACTGCCTCTGCTCCGCTATCAGAGTAAAAAACTTTGTGTAAGCTCTGGGGAGCAAGCTGAACCAGTCGCTCTGCCAATAAAATAGACGGTACATTCGCCATCCCTAATAAGGTAGAGTGAGCGATTTGCTCTAGTTGTTGCTGAATCGCTTCATTCAATTCTTTTCGGTTATGACCAAACACGTTTAGCCAAACGGAAGCATTTCCATCGTAGTATTCGTTTCCTCGTACATCGATTAGCTTGACGCCTTGGCCGCGTTCGATAATGATTGGGTTATCATGTAAATATTCCTTCATTTGTGTGAATGGATTCCAAAGATACTTCTCATTTTTCTCTAGTAGTTCTTGATAGCTCTGTGACATGCTCCTACCTCCCAATCCAATGTAAACTATTTATTTATATTAAGTTTACATTTGTTCCAGTTGAGTATATCAGAATGGTAGGAACTCTACAATTGTCTCTTAATGAAAGCTTAATTAGTTGGGAACAAAGGTTTTAGTGTTGTGAAGAATAAAAGGTAAACTAAATATTGACTGCCACATTGAAATAAGATATAATATTTCTGAATATAATATTATATCTGTAAACACATGCTATTAAAAAGTGTTTGCATTGTTAGTAGCATGTGACCTGAAGACAACAGGTCTTTTTTCAGTTTTTGATTTGGTTCCATCACGGCAGTTTTTGCCCAAGCCCCCGAAAAGGTGTATTAACCAAAATATAGGATACGGTTCATATTTGGAATTCCTGTTAGCCTCATTCGGAGCGTTGGGCAAGATACTGCATTTTCATTAGCAGAAAAGTTGGAAGCGGGTAATGTGATGAACAAAGATATTGTCCAATAAAGGAAGGAAGTGAGAGTCATGATCGATACACCTATGCATGTCGAAAATCGAGTTGAGACAGGCTTAGATTTTACAGTACAAATTTATGTTGACCCAGCGGGTGATCGACTGCGTGTAGATGATTACAGGGGAAATGTTTTCTCAATCATGAAACGTATTGAAGAGATTGCCAAGCAATACCACTTTACTAAGGTTTTTGTGAAAGCAAGAAGTGAGGACTGGCAATCTTTTGTGTCCAGAGGTTACATGTTAGAAGGGATCTTTAAAGGATACTTTAACGGAAGTGATGCATATAGCGTAGCTCTTTATTTTAGTCTTGAGAGGCGAACCAGTGACCATTGGATAAAAGAAAATGAGATCCTACAAAAAGTGCAAACCCACCCCATGACATCGGATCCCAAAGAGTTTTCAAGTAACTATCACATGCGTTTAGCAATAGAAGAGGATGCGGAGCAACTAGCAAACTTGTACAACACTATTTTTCAATTTTATCCAACTCCAATGAATGATGAAACATACGTTCGAAATGCGATTGAAAACGGCACCATTTTTTATGTGGTTGAAAGCGAAGATCAAATTGTAAGTGCCGCTTCTGCAGAATTAAATACGACCTATAACAATGCAGAGATAACGGATTGCGCTACATTATCAGAACATCGTCGGCATGGATTTATCAAGAATTTAATTCTTTCACTTGAAAGTGAGCTAAAACAAAGAAGTATTTTTTGCGTATACTCGTTAGCAAGATCTCTTTCGTTTGGAATGAATATGGCATTTCATCAACTTGGCTACGAGTATACGGGTAGACTAACAAAAAATTGCAATATACATGACAAATTTGAGGACATGAGCTTGTGGACGAAGGATTTGTCTGTATAGTAGATTCCGACAGAAGATCGGATTTCATTGTACAAAGTCATCCATTTGTTGGATGACTTTTTTGTTCTTCATCCAGTACTTGTTTCCTATATTTCCGATAACGCAGAATCGTATAAAACCCAGCAACAAGCCAGACCACACCAAAAAGCGAGTAAGTATAGTTTTGAATATTAGATGAACTGATGCTAAAAACACTGAATAACGTTTTTAGATTGGTCATGATAATGAGTCCACCTACTAGGACTCCTAATATAGGGGCAGGGATGAGTCGTACTAACCAAGCGGCAATGGGAGCTGCTATGACTCCTCCGATCATCAGGGCTAACACCCACTCCCAGTGAAACTGCTCCCATCCGAGTGAGATCAAAAAGCCTAATGTAGCAGAGAAGGCTATGGCAAATTCGCTGGTATCTACGGAACCTACTACTTTTCGTGGTTCCAGTTCCGTTCGCGCCATCAAGACAGGCGTAGCAAGCGGGCCCCAGCCACCACCACCTGTAGAATCTGCAAATCCGGCGATAAACCCTAGGGGGACGAGTAGTTTTTTACTAGGAGTTCGGTTTGACAGGTTCATATTCTGCTTAAAACGAACAAATGAAAACCGAAATAGAACATAGGCCCCTAGTAAAAATAAAAACATCGCAACATACGGTTTCACCAATTCGCCAGGTAGATTACTTAAAAAACATGCCCCCACAAACGCACCAATCGAACCCGGCAGGATCAAACGAAGAACTGTTTTCTTATCCACATTTCCAAAGCGAATATGGGAAACCCCTGAAGCCGCCGTTGTCACTACTTCGGACATATGCACAGAAGCAGATGCGATAGCCGGAGCAATCCCAAACAACAATAACAGTGAGCTAGACGTCACTCCATATGCCATCCCCAACGCACCATCTACAAGCTGAGCAAAAAATCCCACGATAATAAAGGTAATCAGCCGATTCATGACACTCCTCCTAATACAAAATACTCATCATACATATATGATTACTTTGTATTAGGATATGACATTAGAAGATATTCCAAAGAATAACTTAACCGAAAAACCATATAAGGTTCATTCTCTGGGCCGAAATGCAAGCCATTATCCGCCTAGCTCTGATCAAATTTGGATGTATCGATGTAGCCGTGTGATGCCAGTATCGCTTTTGGAGACACTGAAGATCGATGAATGAAATTGCATGATCGATGTTAATATCCACGGTGTTCTACATGGATTGCCTCCGGGCTTCATCGCACAATCCATCTCTGATGCCATCCATCAACCAGCTGATGTGGATGTAAATGAAATCGTTGTGAGACCTACTTCAGCTTGATCTCTGCGAATAAGAAGCTAAAAGAAAGGATAAAAAACCGACTTTCCACTACGCTAAGTGTGTAAGTCGGCTTCTCTATGCAGAAACATCAACTCAGCTTTCTCTTCCACAATTGATAGCTGATAACATAAGCGATCGCACCCATTACAATTACATCTAAGCCTTTCTCAAAGTTAATGTCAGATAATATATCACTAAAGAAATACTTAGTATGTGTCGCCTGCATGATAGGGAGACTGTATACATATTTAATCACTCCACACAACATCATAGCGCTCCAACTCGAAAGAATCGCTTTTTGTCGTATGAGTGTCTGGCGCTCATCACCCATAAATCCCGCTCGTCCTGCTCCACCTTTAACTGGAATATCATTAGACAGACAAAAAATCAAGATACTCGCTATCATCATAACAACAGACAAAATAACATACGCCATCACCATCTCTATCTCCCCTTGTTATAAATAAATAACTCGTCCACTAAGATCCCTAGCTTCGTTGCAAGACTAAAAACCAATTCAAGGCTTGGATCATATTTGTTATTTTCAATAGCATTAATCGTTTGTCTACTCACACCACATAGTTTTGCTAATTCCTCCTGCGAAATCTGCCTAGCTTTTCGAAGCTCGTGAATGCGGTTTTTCATCCCCTCTACCTCAATCCTTGGAATGTAAAATATGTTTTACATTTATATTAAAGTACATGTAGCTTTATATCTCAAACATATTTTACATACGATCACATAAAAAATCCCTCGATCCACGAGGGTCAATACTTTAAAAAGGTAATCGTAAATCTAGTAAACTCAAACCGCCGACTCTCCACTCGAATAAACCCATCATGAGCTTCGATAACCGACTTAGAAAGGGCTAATCCGATCCCAATCGAATCACGCTTTTTGGAATGCTTTGCTTTATAAAATCGATCAAATATATGAGGCAAATCTTCTCGCTCAATTCCTTCTCCAAAGTCTTGAATCGTAATCTCTGTATGGATAGGGGTATCTTTCACCCGAACACAGATTTGACTATCTGGATGAGAATGTTCAATAGAGTTTTTTAAAATATTGATAAGTGCTTCCTGAATCCAAATTCGATCGTGAGAAATAACGATTTCGTCCGCCGCTTCTAAGTCGATTGTGATGTTTTTCTCACGACATTTACTTTGCAAGATATCAATGGCTTCATAAATCGTTTCGATCAGATTGATTCTCTCTTTATCAAAAGCGATCGCTCTGGCATCTACTTTCGCTACTTTTAGTACATTATGAATCAGGTCATTCATTCTAGAAAGTTGGACTTGATTACGTTGAGTAAACATTTGGCATTGCTCAAGAGAACATTTTCCATTTAACAAAATGTCGTTATTAACCATAAGTGTGGAAAGAGGTGTTTTTAGTTGATGGGAGAGGTCGTGGAGTGTCTGGACGAGAAATGTTTTTTCCGCAAGTAGATCATGCATATTTTTTCGAATTACTTCTTTCATCGATTGAAACGAAACCGCTAATCTAGCCAAATCTCCTTCTCTATTTTCATTAATTACTACTTCATAATTCCCCTCCACAATCTTATCAGCAGCCCTAATAAATTGCTTAATCTTACCGAAAAAGGACTTGTATTGGATAAAAGTAACCAGAAGGAGTGTGACACAAAGGAGTATGCAACCCCAAAAAATAAACTGGTTATAGAAAGAAATATGCTGATTCAGATAGGGGAATAACTCTAAAGATACATCCTCTGATATTCCATACTGATTTAATATGACTTTTCCAGAAGCAATATATTGGTTAAAGTCCTTCGTTTTCCCCGATAGAATGTGCATAATTTCACTTTCGTTTTCTGGATTTTGCTCTACAAGCTTCCCAGCAACCCCACTCCACGTATGGATGTAATCACGTTTGAAATCATTATAAAATGATTGCAACATCATCGTTTGATATATGACAAATAGGAGCAAGATCACTGCTAGAAAACCAAGACTCGTCTTCATCTCCGAATTTTTCATTTCTGCCCTCTTTCTAGCTACGAATGCTTTCGTACAGTCTCCATCACATCTTGATCCCAACGATAGCCCAGACCCCTTTGGGTCACAATACAAACTGGTTTTTTAGGATCATCCTCAATCTTGCTTCTCAACCGCCTGATGTACACAGAGAGCGTATTTTCATCGAAAAAAATCTCGTCATCCGTCGTAATCTTTTCTAGTATTTCATCTCTTTGTATCGTTTTATTAGCATTTGACATCAATGTAAGCAAAAGTTTGTACTCTAGATTCGTTAAGGACACAAGGTTCCCATTTTTAAAAACCTTGGCTGACTCCACCTCCACCTTTACATTGCCAGATGTTAGCTCTGTTACGGATGTGGTTGTCGATTTTTTTCGCAATTGTACTCTCACTCGAGATAATAACTCTTGTAAACGAAATGGCTTCGTAACGTAGTCATCACCACCCATTTCTAAGCCCATCACCACATTTGCCTCTTCATCCAGTGCAGTCAAAAAAATAATCGGGATGTTACTTCGTGATTTCAAATATGTACACAGATCATAGCCATTGCCATCTGGAAGTCCGATATCTAAAATCGCCACATCAAAGGTCTCATTTTGAAATTGAAGCTTCGATTCTGCTACGGTCGTCACTCGTGTTACATCAAACCCTTCACTTTTTAGCGAAAATTCAATTGCCATCCCAAGAGATTCATCATCTTCCACAAATAGAATTTTATCCATTTTTACCCTCGCTATTTCAAACTTGAGTGAGAAAGACATGGCTCTCCTAACAAGCCATGTCTCCAACATTATTCTTCTCGAATCACATCAATGAGATTATCTTTTGAAATTTTCCTCAGTGGTCCCAAGATGGATAAATAGCTGATAACTAGCGCTGCGACAAATACAGTCATGCAATCCTGATAAGGAATAGTCCAACCCATCTCTACCTTATTTGCTAAAGCGATATGGATAATATAGGTGAGTAGGCACCCGAAAAAGATTCCTTGAAGTCCCCCAAAGAAGCCATACACAAGCCCTTCATAGGTTACCATCTTTTTCATATCTCGTTGCGACATACCAATCGATTTTAGAGCAGCTAACTCCTTTCTCCTCATCATGACACTGATGGTAACCGTATTTAGGATATTTACACTCCCAATTAAGGTGATAACTGCGATAAAACCGTATACCAGTACTTTGATCGTTACGATATAGGCTTCTTGCTTTTGATTTTGATCAATATTATCAACCACTTTAACTGATTGTAATCCTTCACCTGATAGAGCTTCCTTCATTTTCGTAACGGTTACTAGATTTTTCGATTGATCTTTTAGCTCGACTTCCAAACCAATTGGTTTGACAGCCGCTTTTGCTAATGAAGTCATTCCTTGCTCACTGCTAATCAAGGTGAACGTTTCAGATCGTTCTTTATCCAATATATCAGCTTTGACGATTGCCACAATCTTTACTGTTTCCATCTTTTTTTCATCGTAGATTAATTCATCACGATCTTCTTCCTGTTGTGATGTTTTTTGTACCCGGATGGAATCTCCCACTTTATATTTACTGAGAGGTCCGAGATAAGGCTTCTGTGTTTTTGTATTGCGAATAGCTGCCTGTTCCACTAAAATGACTGCTTTTTCCCGCTTTAATTGGTTCACATCAATCTGACCCGAAATCACAGATTTCTTCAATTCTTGTAATGACAAATCATCATATGCCTTGACCGATGAATGAATCATGTCCATGCGTTTTCCTTTATGATTCACTTCCGTATACAAGGAACCACCTTGTAATGATTCAATTTGCTTGTCACTCGGAATTTCTGTATAAAAAGTTTGTTTCTTATACTTCTTATAAATCTTTGTTATGTTACTGACTTGATTCAATTTCTGTAATATGGGTTCCATGTCCATAGGTGAATAAGTCTTTGATTCTACTGCTACATCCATTCTTAAAGCGGACATTTCCGTCTGTTTAGACTGAAAAGCAATTCCCATCAGTGAGGAAAAGGTAATAAATAGAGTGCTACTAATAATGATAGATAAAATCGTAACCGAATACCTACCTGGGCTTCTCTTACTATTTTTTAACGCCATGCTTAAAGGAACCGAGAAAAAATTCCTTACCGTGGTTTTTTTATTTCGTTTGATGGTCTCTTTTTTAATCGCTTGCCTACTACTAATAGCGAGAAGCGGTGAAATTCTTCCTGCCAAAAAGGCGGGCCAAAAACTAGCAAGATAAACCGTCAACAATGAGATAAGTGAACAAAGTCCGATGATCCATCCTTCAATCGGAATGACGATTTTCATATTTTGCCCTAGGCTAGTCAATATCCATCTGATCACAACGACAGAGCAGATGCTGAGGAAGACCCCCATTGGGATCGCTATGATGGAAAAGAATGTTGCCTCTCGCAATACTAACTTCCGAATCTGTTTTTGAGTCGCTCCTATACTCCTAAGTAATCCAAACTGTTTCAGACGCTCCGTAATACTGATCTGAAAAGCATTATAGATCACGACAATCGTTGAAATCATAACAATTCCAATTGCAATTGCAGGTACGGCCATTAAAGCTTTATCTGGTTGCAAGGCTTGAATGAGAGTCTCATTAACCTGCGTATTTTCCTCGCCTGCTAGATTTTGAAGTTGGTTCACGACTTGTCTGATATTCGATTTCGAGTGCAGTTCAATCAGTAGATTTCCTTCACCTACTTTAAACTGATCTTGCATCGTTAATAAAGTGCCCTTTCGCTCTTGTTGGGTAAATTCTTGGTTAGCTAGGATTCCCACTAATTTATATGTTTTCTTTTTAAAGGAAAAGGCATCCCCTAATTTCAAATCGGGTTGAATAGAGGAGAGAATCCAGCTCTCTATCGCCGCTTCCTGTGAATTAGCAGGCATCTTTCCTTGCATCAAACCCGGCTTCAGTAACTCTAACGCACGAGAATCTGCATAACGATACGAGACAAAATCCTTTCCTACTTGAACGGCCTCTCCTTGGGACATCGTTCCATAAGAAGCGACATTCGGGTTATGGCTAACTTTATCTAAGATCGCTTGATCATAGTGAGATATATCCACATGGTAGGAGACTCCCGCTTGATCCTTTGCACTTTCAATTTGTGTGTAATATGCACCATTAAAAAATAATCCAATCGTCGTAATTAAAGCGACTGCTAGCACAATTCCTAACAACGTTAAGTTGGTTCGTTTCCAATAGCTTCTGATATATTTTTGGCTTAACTTCTTATAACTTCGAATCAAATCATTTCTCCCTCCCAACCTAGGACGATGGGTGAACCAATAATTGATCGGAAATAATCATCCCATCCTCCATCGTAATAATGCGATCCGAATTCGCCGCGATAGCAGGATCATGGGTAATTAAAATCACGGTTTGGTTATATTTTTTGGCCGTTATTTTCAGTAAATCCAGCACTTCTTTCGTATTTTGGGTATCCAAATTTCCGGTTGGCTCATCGGCTAAAATGATACTTGGTTTATTCATTAGTGCTCTGCCAATGGAGGCACGCTGTTGTTGTCCACCCGATAATTCAGAGGGAAGGTGGTTTCGACGCTCCTCTAATCCTAAGAGCCGAATTAGTTCATCTAGATATGAGTCATTTACATGTTGCTCATCCAGTAAAGCAGGCAAAGCGATATTTTCCTGCACGTCTAATACGGGAACAAGATTAAAGAATTGGAAGATAAAGCCGACTTTTCTTCTACGAAAGATGGAAAGTTCTTGATCGCTATAATCATAGATGTTTTGTTCTCCGATAAACACCTTACCCGAGGTAGGACGATCGAGACCGCCCAATATATGAAGCAACGTACTCTTACCAGATCCTGATGCCCCGACTATCGTGACAAATTCACCTTTATGAATGGAAAGATTAATCTCTTTTAATGCCGTAACTTCAGCATCCCCATCCCCGTATTTTTTCATCACTTGCTCCAACCGAACGATTTCCATCTTCTCATCCTCTCCCCATTGAAATGAATCACCTATTTAGGCACATCTACAAAATCAATCATATCCAGACCATCTTTATCCGGACTATCTTTAAAACTGTCAACACCATAGACATAACCATTTTTATAAACCTTTGCTATGTCTTTTAATAGATTCTTAACATCTTCCTTGTTTTTGTAGTCAAACTTCTCCTTTGAAAACTGAACGAGTGACATGTCCATTTCTTTTGCTTGTACTTTGTTGTAAAGATCATCCCCTAAAATAATGACATTCTCTGGTTTATATCCAATCCAAGCCTGATGTTTTATATGTTTGACGGGTACCATTTGATCATTTAGCTTGATATTTTGATCTGTCGCCACCCTCTTGAACAGCAAATTGTCCTCACTGGATAATTCCTTCAGCTCGCGTAATAGATCTGAAACAATCATGCCGCTATCTGGATCTTGTCGCTCTCTCATGATTCCTTTTTCTATGAACTTTTTCGCAGTCGATTTACTAATGACTACATAAAAAGGTTGTCCCTTGTTAGGATCAACTTTTTTCTCTTCAACCTTCACTACTTTATATTGATAATCAGCTGTTTGCTTCGTTTCAGACTTGTACAAATTCTTTACTGCATCGATATTCTCTTTCGTACCCGATACCAAAATTCCATTTACTGATTGTGGAGGACCTTCTATATACCGTTTCACTCCAAATCCAACACCTACAAAAGCAATCGTAACTACTAAAAACCAGATCATCTTTTTCATTTTCATACTCCTTTTCTGCTGTTCATGATTCGCTTGTTGTCTCAAGTATAGGTGGAGTTTCACCATATCTGAATGACTGCTACCTTACATATGCTTGTAGAAATCTTACTCGTTAGTAAGATTATTCGTTGATGAACAATCTTTCATCCAGCCTATATTTCTCTTACAAAAGAGTAATGCAAGTGAAAGGAAAACAAATGGGAGGAAATAGGAGAATCCGTTACAGTATACATATAGACAAAAACAAACGGAGGTGAGAGGAATGAACTGGATGACAGTACTAAAGACGGTATTCGAAGTCGTATTTAACGTATGGAGCGGAAAAGAAAAAGGTGGAATCTAACTTGAATACGATTGTTAATTTAAAAGGAAAAACTTAGGAGTCATTCTACGTATAAAACGAGAATGACTCCTTTTTATTTTATGTTATAATGAAAGTAAGGAAGTAAAGAAATAAAGAAGTAAAAATTTAACCAATCCTGAAGGTGATCTTATGCATATATATCGCATTAGCTCGAAGGGTCAGGTCACTGTGCCCAAAGAAGTTCGAGAGTGCTTGGAATTAAAAGAAGGTGACTATATCACTTTTGGGATTGAAGACGGAAGAGTTTTCATCGATAAAGTTCAGCTTGTACAAGGTGATCTCTCCCACAAATCCGATTAGAGAGGGGTAGATGGATGGAAGCTGTATTAAAACAACCACAACCAACTCCGGAGGCAGCTCCGAAAGATCACAAAAAGCTATCTGCTTTAGCTTTATTAAAACGCGGGATCCTAGTTTTCTTAGGTGCCGTTTTAGTAGCAGTTGGTCTAGAGATCTTTTTAGTACCCAACCAAGTAATTGATGGTGGCGTTGTTGGTATCTCCATCATGTTATCGCACTTATCTGGTATTAATTTAGGTATTTTTCTGTTTATATTAAACATTCCGTTCTTTTTCCTCGGCTACAAACAAATAGGGAAAACGTTCACCATCTCCTCCATTTTTGGGGTCATTGTCATGTCGATTGGTACGACTTTGCTCCACCCTGTAAGACCTTTAACCGAAGATCCCCTGCTCGCTGCTGTATTTGGTGGAATGATCTTAGGCATCGGTGTGGGGTTAGTGATTCGGTACGGTGGTTCTTTGGATGGAACGGAGATTTTAGCGATTGTATTTAACAAACGCATCCCCCTATCCGTTGGCCAAACCGTGATGTTTATCAACCTATTTATCCTCGGAAGCGCTGGATTCGTCTTCTCATGGGATCGGGCTATGTACTCATTGATGGCTTATTTTATTGCCTTTAAAGCAATTGATGTCACCATCGAAGGCTTCAATGAAACCAAGTCCATTTGGATTATTAGTGATAATCCGGAAATACTCGGCGAAGCAATCTTAAATCGCTTAGGAAGAGGCGTTACGTATCTGAACGGTCAAGGGGCATTTACAGGCGAAGATAAAAAAGTGATCTTCTGTATCATCACTCGTCTAGAAGAAGCAAAACTGAAATCGATCGTGGAAGATATTGATCCACAAGCATTCCTCGCCGTTGGAAATATTCATGATATCCAAGGCGGCAACTTTAAGAAACGAAGCATCCATTAGCACTCATCCTCTTCATACAAAAGAAGTAGACTCTTCATCGGAGAGCTACTTCTTTTGTATTAGATTGGAGAAATTTTATTGTTCGTATCTCCAATTTTTTCCTCCCACACAAACAGGGACTACATACGGTCTGATACGCTCCATGACTCTTTTTGAAAAACCAATAGTTTTTCCACAGAAAAAATTACTAATAATATAAATAGTTTTCGTAAAATAAAATATTTCGTGTTTTGTTAATTATATTGACTGTTAAATTTGATATATTGTAATATTATAAATGTGTTAAATAATTTTAAAAATATAGTATATATTGAAGCCGAGGTGATATCCATTCTAACGCATTAACAAGCATCTATAGCTCAAAAAAGGGAATCAATTTGCACGATCAGAATATATACTAGGAGGATTTATTATGTTGAAGGCGAAAAAAATTTTTATGCCAGTATTGATAGCTTTGGTTATGTTTTGTTTAACTCTATCTCCAGCTCTAAGAGTTACTGCGCAAGCTAACAGTACTCCAAGCATTGTTAAGATTACAGGGGATAAGGCTAAGCAATGGGTTGATACAACACAACGCAATAGAGAAAGGTGAAGTTAAAAGAGTAGCTCCTTTGTCTGCTTTTGCTTTTGCAGAATCGAAGGTGTACGACATTGGTGGTGGAGTTACGTTTGTTACAGTTCCTTTGCATGGGGATTATAGCCTTACTAGTAACGTAACGGTATTCTTCCAGAATGATACTGTATTGCAGACAAATGAATCGTTAGTAACCAAGAATTTCCTCGGAAATTTCCAAGTGAATAAGTATTTGAATGGAGTATCTACTACTTCCACGGACACTGGGATTGCATATAAGACGGATGAACAAATGCTTGCAGAAAAGACAGGTTCTGGGATTCAACCAATGGGTATGAAAAAATTGGTAGCTTGTCTTACCGTAGCTCTCGGTGTTAGTGGTACGCTGGCCACTCTTATTGTGGCTTCGTGTGCTACTGTGTGTGGAGCACTGACACCAGTTACTGCCCCTGTATGTGCCGCGTGTATTGGTGGATTTGCAGTTATTAGTGGGGTGGGTATCACTGGAGCGGTAGCTTGTTTCAACATGAAGTGAGTGAGGTGATTTAATGAATAAGATTTTGGCTAAGATTTTGATGGTCTCAGTTTTAGGATTGTCTTTATCTGGCGCCGTTTTAACCCTCTCAATCCCTCCATTATTCGACTCTCCAGTAAGCGATGTGTCGAAGATGATTACTACTGGTTCAGCGGTAGCTAGTGTTATATTCGCTGTCTCGGCTTTAGTATTTCGTCGGCTATTTGACAAAGAACAATTAGCCAAAAAATCAGACGAATAAAGAGAGTAATTGTTTTAAATAATGTAAATCCCTTGTAATAGCTGTCTCAAATGAGATTGGACTATCACAGGGGCTTTGTTTGTATATGAGAAAATATGATTTTTCAAACTATAGAGAATATAGGGCGATCTATTTTGTAAATAGAAAAAAAATACGAAGGATGAGCTATTAACTCTTCTACATCCCTCGTATTTACATGATGAAGCGACCAATGAAAGTACCATACGGATAGACCAGATACATCAAGCAACTAGATAATTGATTCTAAAGGTAGATCGCCTACAAACAGTTTGTACATAAGGTTGTGTCTCCTTTTGACCAATCAAAAATGATGGAGAGAGTAAATTTGAGAACAGGTAACAAGTAAATAAATATCGAAAATTAGATAAGTAAGGGAGAAACAAGGTAGTGTCTGAAAACTTCTAATGTGTTATCTTATTCAGTAAGATGACATGCGAAGGAGATTTCCCAATGGCCCCACGACGCTATGAGCTTACT
>NZ_SLXV01000015.1 GCF_004341445.1 Baia soyae | reverse complement strand
AAACAGGTCTTGGTTCATTCACTCTTTAGTTTTCAAGGAACACTTGCTTTTCATTTACCGTCACCGTATCGCGGCGACATGTAATAATATAGCACAGACAAACTTATCGAGTCAACATCATTTTTATAAAAAAGATAAAGAAGTTTCATATCAGATGATTAGGATCCCGTTTCCACCCTGAAAACAAAACAAATTCAAAGCCCTTATATGTTAAAACGCTCACCATTTACCTCAAAACTAGCCGTAATACGAGCAGACAACGAGTTAGACACAGTACAATATTTTTCAACAGATAACTGAACAGCACGGCGGACCTTTTCAGCTGGGAGATCACCCGTTAAGCGATAGTGCATATGCACGTCTGTAAACTTCTTGGGAAACTCATCTGCACGCTCCCCACTTACTTCCATCGAAAAAGATTGTACTTCTAAGCGCATTTTCGCCAATATGTCTACGATATCAATTCCTGAACAAGTCCCTACAGCGGACAATAACATTTCAGTCGGACGAGGGCCTAGGTTCTCTCCACCCACTTCCGCAGAAGCATCCATCGTAATGTGATGCCCAGATGGGGTATCTGTCTTAAATTCCATTTTTCCTTGCCATTGTATATCGATCTTCATCTTTACATTATCCTCCTTTTACACAGAAGTGATCAACAGCCCTTCGATGCTAGCGGCTACGAGCAATAATAAGACGATAAGCCCCAGTAACACTGGAAAACGCTGTCCAATCTCCTTCCATTCCATCTTTATTTGAATCCGATTGGACGATTTAAATAACGAAACTACTGACGAAAACACAGAGATTCCGATGCGTAATCCCAAAGTAGCAGCCAGAAAAATAGCAGGTAATTCAAATATACCATGGGGCAAAATTTTGGTTAAAAATAAGTTCCAGCCTGAGATCCCGGTCTCTTGGCTAGAAACGGTAATCACATAACCCAGCAATAGCCCATTTGTCATCATGCTTGAAATCGTTGGGATTCCTAGCAAAACACCCATTACAATTAACATCAAACAAGCCTTAAGATTATTTATAAAGATCTCTTTGCTAACATTAAACCAACTAGGATTCGCACCGAGGCTTCGAATCATTTTCTCAAAGTGGTCAAAAATCTGAAGTTGTTCGAACAATCTCCGCCACTGTTCTGTATTCACACTTCCCATAAATGCAGAAACGAGAAATATCGCCGTAACAATCAGGATAAGCCTTTTTTCTGCTCGCAAAGCAAACAGGAGTCTCTTCAATTTCATTTTTCATCTCCCATGTATATCATATCTCTTGTCCCTCACACATACATTACCATTAGGACAGGTTTCTAAATGAATGGAGGGTATCAAGTGAACTATTTTATGGTTTTATCCGGCAAGAAAATAAAACGCATTTTTCTATTAGCACTTGCTTGTATCTTTGGCATTGGAGTTTATTATGCCGAAGCAAAAGATTTGCCAGTCTTTTTTTCCAAACAAGCCCCCGATAAAGAGCCAGCTGCCATCTACAGTGTAAAAACAGACAAGAAGGTAGTTGCATTAACCTTTGATATTAGCTGGGGAGAAGAACGCACAGCCCCTATCCTAGATGTGCTTCAGAAAAAAGGAGTGAAGAAAGCAACCTTTTTTCTCTCTTCTCCGTGGGCAGAGACTCATCCCGATTTAGTGAAGAAAATTGGTGATGAGTTAAAATTCGAGATTGGAAGCCATGGGCATAAACACGATAATTACAGCCAGCTCTCCGAAGATCAAATTCGAAAACAAATTACAACGTCCGATACGATCCTAAACAAAGTAACAGGTAAAAAGATGAATCTAATTCGCTATCCAAACGGGGATTTTGACAAACGAGTACTAAAGGTTGCCCAAAGCTTAGGGTACACTTCAATCCAGTGGGATACAGACTCTCGAGATTGGATGAACCCTGGTGTGAAAGCCATTGTAGACCGTGTCGTAACCAAAGCACATCCAGGTGATATCATTCTACTACACGCAAGTGATTCCTGCCGACAAACACATGAAGCACTCCCTCAAATCATTGATCAATTAAGAAGCAAGGGATATGAATTTGTCACAGTCTCCGAATTAGTATCCAGCATTCAGCAAAAAGTGAAGCCAGTTCAGTAAGCTAGACGATTTTGGTCTAGCTCTTTTTTTGCTGTTTGTTTGCCAACGATTGGTTTTCATTTGATTTCTCCTCTTTTCTGGCACGGGTCCAGCGTTGAAGATTTAAAATTTGCCATGTATTACATACCACTAATACCAAAACAGTAGATGCAATAGAAGAGACAGGAGCTTCTCCACCCTTGATATTCATAGTCGGAATTGCTTCCAACATTGTTACAGTAAACATGAAGAAGAGCGTCGGAATGAAGGCCGCTTTCTGTGTGAAGCGCACTTTTTGCTTCCCAATGATCACACTCACTACAAGTAGTATCATTGGGATCGATAAATGCATCCATAAGTCTGTGCCATTATATTTATTCACATTCAAGTAGGCCACACACCCAAATACAACAAGCAAGAAAAGCACTTGAATGGTATTGAATGTTTTCTGATTCCGTACTAAACCCATACTAAGCCAGTTAAATACGAGGTAAGAAAAAAAGCCAAGTTGCGTAATAGAGGGAAGAAGTAGTCCTGTAAGAAGTAAAAGATTAACCGGTCCAAATAGAGAACTCCCTGTCATCCAATATGAAACCAAACCGATTATACATGTAACACTTGCTCCAATGAGAAGTGTAGAAAAATACCATTTAAATAAACTTTTTAATGTCATGTCGTATCGCTCCCTGATATCTAACTGAACCGATTGTAACAAAGTTGATCTCCGTTGGCTATGCACGAACTTCCTTTGTTTGGATGGATAAAGAAAAATCACATACAACATAATATAGATACATAGGCAAATTGAAACGGGGTATGGATTATGGCTCTCATACGGTTCATTTCACTTATCGCAATCATGCTCTTGGTAACCTCTTGTGGCTCACAAAAAGAGTCTGAGTCTGTTGACTATCAAAAGACAAAAGGAATCGTATTAGATATCCTTCAAACTCAAGAAGGGAAACAAGCGCTACAAAAAATGATGACGGATCCTGAGTTTAAAGAGCAGATCGTCGTCAATTCACAAGAAGTCGAAAAAGCTATGTCCAAGGTGATGACGGATCCCAAAGCGCAAGAAGGGCTTGGTAAGTTACTGGCAAAGCCTGATATTGCAAATAGCTTTGCAAAGGCGACAGAGAAAGAAATGAAAAATCTCTTTAAGGCTTTGATGAAAGATCCGGAGTATCAAAAATCGATGATGGATCTTCTCAAAGATCCAGAGTTCTCGAAAACGATTCTTCAGTTAATGAAAAGCCAAGAAAACCGCAAGGAAACTATGAAGATCATCGAAGAAGCAATGAAGTCGCCAAGCTTTCAACAACAACTGATGAAGTTAATTCAAGAAAGCGCTAAAAAAGGAAAACAGCAACAGTCTTCTCAAGGATCGGATCAGGGTGGTGGTGGGTCTGAGGAATCAGGTAGTAGTACAGGAGATGGTTCCAGTAACTCACAGTAATTACTTGAACAAACAAAGCCGAAACCAGTCCTAAAGGGGACTGGTTTCGTACTGTAAACTTATGTGGTAATAGCTTGAGTCACTTTTCGCGCTAGCTCATCATACAGTTTTCCTGTTGGATGGTTAGTCGAATAAACAGAAGGTGAGTACTCTGGGTCTTCTAATACATTACCAGGAGCTCCAAGTGGAATTTGGCAAAGAAGTTCTACATTTAGTGATTCTGCAAGCTTTTCTCCGCCTCCACGGCCAAACACATACTCTTTATCGCCGTTTCGATCTGTATACCAAGACATGTTCTCCACTACTCCGAGAATCTCATGCTTAGTTGTACTAAGTGCCATCGCACCCGCACGGGCTGCTACAAATGCTGCCGTAGCATGTGGGGTGGTTACGATGATCTCTTTACTTTGAGGAATCATTTGGTGAACGTCGAGAGCGATGTCTCCTGTGCCGGGTGGTAAATCGAGTAGGAGATAATCTAATTCTCCCCAATGTACTTCATGAAGGAAGTTACGCAACATCTTACCTAAGATCGGACCACGCCATACAACAGGGGCATTATCCTCCACAAAGAAGCCCATCGATATAACCTTGACTCCATAGCGTTCTACCGGAAGAATGACTTCATCTATAACCGTTGGTCGTTGTTCAATCCCCATCATATCCGGAACGCTAAATCCGTAGATATCGGCATCGATAATCCCTACTTTTTTACCTGCACGTGCCAAAGCAACTGCCAAGTTAACCGTTACAGTGGACTTACCGACTCCACCTTTTCCGGAAGCAATCGCAATATAGTTGGTTTGAGGAATTCCTGGTGTAGAAGGTGCTTTTCCGCTCTGAGTAGGTGCTTTTTCACGACTTGCGTGTTGTTCTGCACGTAATGAAGCAGATAATGCTGCCCTCTCTTCATCGGTCATGGCTCCAAACGTGACTGTCACACGCTCCGCACCTAATTGCCGGATCGCATTTTCCACGTCTTCCTGAATCTTTATTTTTAATGGACATCCTCGAATAGTTAGGATTACATCCAGCGATACGTCGTTCCCCTGTATCTGGATATTGCGAATCATATTCAAACTTACAAGACTTTTATTAAGCTCAGGGTCTTTTACCTCCCGTAAAGCTTCCATAATGCTCTCAGTCGTTAGCATATTTTAAACACACCTCGGAGTTATATACTAAAGTTCAGTTATGTTGATTTAAATGGGCCTGAAACAAACCCCACTCTCTTGTTGTTACCTTATGTAGGTCAACATACCCAGATTGATTATAGCATACTAGAGGTCAAATCTGTTTCTTGCTATTTAACATCTGGTACTTTTTTACCATCGTAATAGGCAAGCATTCCGTAATAAATTGCCGATGCAACCCTTTTTTGATAAGCTTCTGTAGCTAGTAACCGAGCCTCCTCAGAGTTTGATAAAAAGCCAACCTCCACTAAGGCCATCGGAACAGGTGAATACTTCATGAGAAATACGTCATTTTTCGCTTTGGGTAGACGGTCTGTGTTAGCAATGGTACGAATGATTTCAGACTGAATTAAGGAGGCAAGACGTTTATTCTCTTCCTTAGTCGGATTATAGAAGGTTTGGGCTCCCCTCCAGGGGCCTGCGGCCATCGAGTTAAGATGGATACTGATAAACAGTTCCGCTCCACTCTCCCTGACCAAACGGATCCGGTTAGATAAATCTTCTGCTTTCCGGCGTGAGATTTTCCGGGTGTCAGGGTTTGCGAGGTCTGTATCCGTCTCTCTAGTCATCACAACCTGAGCCCCCGCTTGTCCAAGAAGCTGTTGCAAATAAGCAGCAATCTTCAGTGTTATCTCTTTCTCCACGATTCCTGAAGGACTAACCGCTCCCCCATCTACTCCTCCGTGACCTGCATCAATCACAATTACTTTTCCAAATATCGGCTGATTCCGTGACATCCATGTGCTCCGAATGGGCTCAATCATAAAGCTACAAGTGAATAGGATTACCCCCATCAGAGGAATCCAATACATTCTCCGCCAACGAAACGTACTGATTGCGCGATAGATCGATTTAAATAGTATCATTCGAACACCCTCCATACACAGCTATGTTACTAATGGGTATGCTTCCGCAGTACAAGCTATGAAGGAGTCTTGAAAAAAACACTTTGGATTATGGCAAAAAAATAAAAGCCCCAACCATTTGCATGATTGGAAGCTTTTATGAAATAAACAGTATTACCGTTTGGAGAACTGAGGAGCACGACGAGCTGCTTTAAGACCGTATTTTTTACGCTCTTTCATACGTGGGTCACGTGTTAAGAAGCCAGCTTTTTTCAATGCAGGACGAAGCTCTGCATCTACTTTTAGAAGTGCACGTGCGATTCCGTGACGGATTGCACCAGCTTGTCCGGTAAAACCACCGCCACCTACATTAACAAGTACATCATAACGTCCAAGAGTATCTGTCAATACAAGTGGTTGACGAACGATCGCTTTCAAAGTTTCAAGTCCGAAGTAAGTGTCCAAGTCACGACCGTTTACCACGATGCGGCCATCGCCAGCAACGAGACGTACACGGGCAACCGACTCCTTACGGCGACCGGTTCCATAAAACTGAACTTGTGCCAAAATCGGTACCTCCTTTTTATTAACCGCGTAGTTCATACTCAACTGGCGATTGTGCCTGATGAGGATGTTCGGTTCCTGCGTATACTTTTAGTTTTTTCAATTGTTGACGACCTAGGCTACCTTTTGGAAGCATACCTTTTACTGCTAGTTCAATCATGCGCTCTGGACGAGTTGCACGAAGATCAGCAGCTACTGTCTGCTTCAAGCCACCTGGATGACCTGAATGACGGTAGTAGATCTTTTTGTTTAGTTTGTTACCGGTAAGTTCGATACCGGAAGCGTTAATTACGATTACGAAATCACCTGTATCTACGTGCGGGGTAAACTCAGGTTTATGTTTACCACGAAGCAAAGTAGCAACTTCAGTAGCTAGACGACCAAGTGTTTTGCCTTGAGCATCTACCACATACCATTTACGTTCCACTTGATGTGGCTTTGCAATAAATGTTGTACGCATCGTATGTTTCCCTCCTCTATGTGCAATGGACTGCGGCTATGCCAGCCCTATTCAATGATATCCATTCAAATTTCGCTCACCCTTTGAAGCGGAAGGATGGGCGGAACGACGAGCAAAAAAGAACAATCTTTTTGTTTGCGCCGAACTAATTCCACCGGGGCGTGGAGTGGAAAATACCAAGCGTAATCATATACCACTTATTCGAGAATGTCAAGTTAAGAGCTCAAACTTCTAGAGGTTCATAGCCTACTTCAATTAAAGCGAGCCCCTCAGGCGGATAAGTAGGCCCCGCTAGTCTTCGATCACAAGCGCTTAGTAGTGCTGGGATCGAATGAGGGTCACGCTCGCCTCTGCCAACTTCCACCAATGTACCGGCAATAATTCGGACCATGTTGTACAGAAATCCACTCCCCGATACTTCAATGGACACGATACCTTGGTCTTCATGAATCATGCAACGATAAATGGTACGCTGATGGTCCGGGGCAACGGTTTTCGTCGAACAAAGCGACGTAAACACATGCGTTCCCACTAGATAATTAGCTGCTTCTTGCATCAAAATCGGATCAAGTGATCTAGGATCATGCGTTTGGAAACGTCTCGCAAATACATTCGGTACACGATTCGTATCAATGCTATAGCGATACGTTTTCCAATGCGCACTTTTTCGCGAGTGAAAATCCATAGACACCTCTTGGCTCGAACGGACAATCAAATCACGAGGAAGCATCTTACGTAGTATATACGTGTATTTCTCCCCCGGAATAGGTGAAGCAGTTTCAAAGTGGCACACCTGTCCCCAGGCATGAACACCTGCATCTGTCCGCCCCGAACCATGAATGTGAATCTCTTCCCCTGTTAAGCGCTTCAATGTTTCTTCAAGCGTTCCTTGTACAGTTCTTTGCTCCGGTTGACGTTGATATCCTGCATAATCAGTACCGTCATATGAAATGATTAGTTGAATATTTTTCATGATTGTCCTACTTTCTCATCCAAAAAAGGGCAGTTGCCACGATAGCAAAACATACAAGCAAAAGAATGTCAGCGCGGCGTATGGAAAGCACTCGCAGTTTGGTACGACCTACGCCACCCGCATAGCCTCTTGCCTCCATCGCGGTTGCCAAATCCTCTGCCCGGCGAAACGACGAGATCATAAGTGGGATTAACACAGGAATATACGCCTTGACACGACGGTATACGTTTCCGCTTTCAAAGTCAGCCCCACGAGCTTTTTGTGCTTTGATAATCTTATCCGTCTCTGCCCATAGCGTGGGAATAAAACGCAAAGCGATCGACATCATCATCGCAAACTCATGAGCGGGAAACCTCCACCGGCGAAGAGGTGAAAGAAGCGACTCCAGTCCATCCGTCAAATCAATCGGTGAAGTCGTAAACATCAACAAGGAAGCAAAGATCATTAATAAGATGAAACGAACCGAAATAATGGCGGCTTGGCGAACTCCTTCTTCATAAATCGTAAGAATCGGAGTTTGCAAAACAATGCTTCCACTCTGAGTAAAAATCAAATGAAACAGGGTTGTAAACAAAATCATCCAGATAATCAGCTTCATCGAACGCAAGAACAGAAGAACTGAAATTCGAGAAAGAGCCACTCCCATCAATCCAACTAAAAGCAAAAGAGTATAGGTTTCTACATTGTTGGCGAAGAAAATCAAAATCAACATACAGAAGACAAAAATGCATTTTGAACGCGGATCGAGTCGATGGAGCCATGAGTCTATCGGTATGTACTGGCCAATCATAACAGAGTTCATGAGCCTCTCCTCCCACGATGAATAAGCTCATCTACGAGTGTAGATAACTCATAAATCTCGGTAGAGATCGGTGTAGATAGCTTCTGATTTAACGACATAATCCACTTCGTCACATCTGGAACATCTAGTCCACTCACTTGTAGGTTTGGCAGATTCCGAAAGATGTCAACTGGTCTCCCAGTAGCAATCACTTTCCCATCACTCATGAGGACGATCTGCTCAGCAAGTTCTGCAGCTTCGTTCATATTGTGTGTAACATGAACCACTGTACACCCAAAGTGCTGATGAAACCTCTTTAGAATAGACAGCAGATCTCTCTGCCCCCGAAAGTCTAATCCCGCAGTCGGTTCATCTAGGATCAAGATATCAGGGCGCATAGCAAGTACTCCCGCAATGGCTACTCGTCTCATCTGACCACCTGATAACTCAAACGGTGATCGATCCCTTAAATCAGGAGAGAGACCCACCCACGACATCGCTTCAGACACTCGATGTTCGATTTCAGCTACATCACAACCAAGATTTTTCGGCCCAAAGCCAATATCCTTGGCCACTGTTTCTTCAAAAAGCTGATGCTCTGGATATTGAAACACAACGCCAACTTTTTTACGGTACTCCCCTAATTTCTTAGAGCGAGAGTGAATCCGGGTATCCCATACCTGCAAGACACCGCTCGTAGGAAGGAGCAAACCGGCCAAAAGTTGAACCAATGTAGATTTGCCAGAGCCCGTCTTGCCAATAACGGCAACATAGTCGCCTTGATTGAATTGAACCTGAATAGCCTGAAGTGCTCGGTGTTCGAAAGGAGTCCCAATGGAATAGGTATAGGTTATGTCTTGGAAAGATATCTCCATATCTGAGCCACCATTTCATCCGAATTTCCAATCGGTTCATTCAGCTCCACTCCCTGATTCTTCAGCAATGCACGTACACGAATCGGAAGAGGAACTTCCAAACCCCACTGCTCTAACAAATTCGATTGGTTATATAAATCCCTAGATGGATAATCTAACTGAAGACGATGATGGGCAATCACTATGACTCGCTCTGCCAGAAAAGCTTCCTGTGCAGAATGAGTAATATGAATCACTGTTTGGCCCTGTTGATGGAGTTCTTTCATCAATTCTCGCACTTCTTCTCGTCCTTGTGGGTCGAGCATAGAGGTAGATTCATCAAACACAATAATCTCTGGATTCATCGCAAGCACACCCGCAATCGCAAGGCGTTGCTTTTGACCACCCGAAAGATGAGCTGGTTCACGATTTTCAAAACCAACTAATCCAACCACTTCTAGAGCCCGTTCTATACGTGGAATCATCTCTTCTCTTGGAATTCCCAGATTTTCAAGTCCAAACGCCACATCGTCGCGTACGGTTGTCGCTACAATTTGATTATCTGGATTTTGAAAGACCATTCCTACTTTTCTACGAATATGGAACCGTCCAAGGCCGTTCGAAGTAGAAAAATCCCCCACTCGAACTTCGCCTTCTGTGGGGATCAATAGCCCATTTAGTAAACGAGCAAACGTGGATTTACCAGAGCCATTTGGCCCCATCACAACTACATACTCACCTGATTGAATCGTAAGATTAATGTCTTGTAATGCCCATTGCTCCTTCATTTGGCGATCTGGATGATAATCAAACCATACCCCAGATAGTTCTATGAGAGATTTTATGTGCTTCATATATTCCCACCTAAAGAAAAAAGGGTAAACGTCAGGACCGGTTAGATCCTGCCCTCACCCTTTCAAAACATAGCAAGCAGTTATTTTACAAGCTCAAGAAATACCATAGGAGCTCCGTCACCACGACGAGGTCCAATTTTCAAGATGCGAGTATAACCACCATTACGCTCTGCATAACGTGGCGCAACTTCATCAAACAATTTTTTTACTGCATCTACATTCTTATGATGGGTTAATTCTTCGCCATCTTTTTCGGTATAAGAACGCTCAGTACGAACGAATGCGGCTGCTTGGCGGCGAGCATGTAAATCACCGCGTTTACCCAAAGTGATCAATTTCTCAGCAATTGAGCGAACTTCTTTCGCTTTGGACTCAGTCGTTTGGATACGTTCGTTGAGGATTAGATCGGTTACGAGGTCACGAAAAAGAGCTTTACGAGCTGAGCTATTGCGACCTAATTTAGAGTATGCCATCTATTTTCCCTCCCCCTAAAAGCGGATTAATCTTCGTTGCGCAAGCCAAGACCAAGCTCGGCAAGCTTTTCTTGTACCTCTTCTAAGGACTTACGCCCGAGGTTACGGACTTTCATCATATCTTCTTCTGATTTCTGCGTAAGCTCTTGGACGGAATTAATTCCAGCGCGTTTTAGGCAGTTATAAGAACGAACCGAAAGATCAAGTTCTTCGATGGTCATTTCCATCACTTTTTCTTTCTTATCTTCTTCTTTTTCCACCATAATCTCAGCATCTTTTGCTTCTTCGGTCAGACCAACAAAAAGCATAATATGATCGTTGAGAATTTTTGCGCCAAGGCTAACAGCTTCATCAGGTTTCAAGCTACCATTCGACCAAACTTCTAAAGTGAGCTTGTCGTAGTTGGTAACTTGTCCAACACGTGTATTCTCAATTTGATAGTTTACACGTTCAATTGGAGTATAAATGGAGTCAATTGGAATAACACCAATTGCCTGATCTTCGTTTTTATTCTTGTCAGCGGCCACATATCCTCTTCCGCGATTCGCTGTCATACGAATCCGAAGATGTGCTCCTGATTCAAGCGTAGCAATGTGCAGATTTGGATTAAGAACCTCCACATCGCTATCGGCACGAATGTCACCAGCAAGAATCTCATAACCATCCGTTCCGCCATCAATATCAATCTCTAGCGTTTTTTGTTCATCGGAATGAATTTTGAGGGCGAGCTTTTTCAAGTTGAGAATCAGTTCTGTTGTATCCTCGACCACACCAGGAATTGTAGAGAACTCATGTAATACACCGTCGATTTGAATCGCTGTAACAGCTGCTCCTGGCAAAGAGGAGAGCAGTACACGGCGTAGCGAGTTTCCTAAGGTTGTACCATAGCCTCGTTCAAGAGGTTCCACCACAAATTTCCCGTATCGATGATCTTCGCTAATCTCAACAGCTTCGATCTTTGGCTTTTCAATTTCAATCATACGGCTCACAAACCCTCCTTCAGAACGTCGTAGTTCTGGATCTATCAGGTTACATAGGCTCGTTCATCGTTTAACAACGCCAATCACACGTTTGAGAAGACGTGTCATCCTACTCTAACGTGCCCGTGCAACTACATGTGCATAAGTAAGAGTGCTGAAAAAATTTTCCAGTCTTATCCAGTATACACAATCTGGTTCTAAGATAAACCCTAAAGTTATCTTGTCAACGCATTATACACGACGACGTTTCGGCGGACGACAACCATTGTGAGGGATTGGTGTCACATCTTTAATTAAGCTAACTTCTAACCCTACTGCTTGAAGAGAACGGATTGCTGCTTCACGACCGGAACCAGGTCCTTTTACCATTACTTCAACGGTCTTCATACCGTTTTCCATAGCGGTTTTCGCTGCCACTTCTGCTGCCATTTGAGCTGCGAAAGGTGTGCTTTTACGGCTGCCTTTGAAGCCCATGGTACCTGCAGATGCCCAAGCGATTGAGTTACCACGTGGATCGGTAATGGTGATGATAGTGTTGTTAAAAGTAGAACGAATGTGTACAACGCCAGACTCAACATGTTTTTTAACACGGCGTTTCACGCGTTGGTTCGCGCCTTTACGTTTTGGTGCCATTGGTAAGTCCCTCCTTATCTAATTATTTTTTCTTGTTCGCAACGGTACGACGTGGTCCCTTACGAGTACGTGCATTCGTTTTGGTTTTTTGACCACGAACTGGCAAGCCTCTACGATGACGAATTCCACGGTATGAAGCAATCTCCATCAAACGCTTGATGTTAAGAGAGATTTCACGACGTAGATCTCCTTCGATTGTAAGAGTCTTGTCAATGTGAGTACGAAGTTTGTTTACTTCTTCCTCCGTTAGATCACGGACACGAGTATCTGGATTTACACCAGTCTCAGAAATAATTTTTTTAGATTGAGAGCGACCAATACCATAGATATAGGTTAGGGCGATCTCAACGCGTTTTTCACGTGGCAAGTCAACACCTGCAATACGTGCCATACGCTACACCTCCCTTTCTGTTAACCTTGTTTTTGTTTGTGTTTTGGATTTTCACAAATTACCATTACTACCCCTTTGCGGCGGATAACTTTACATTTTTCGCAAATGGGCTTCACCGATGGACGTACTTTCATTACCGGTTTACCTCCTTCTCGTTCCCGAAAGGTTACTTATAACGATAAGTAATCCGTCCGCGGGTTAAGTCGTATGGAGAGAGTTGAACCGTCACTTTATCCCCCGGAAGAATTCGGATAAAATGCATGCGAATCTTTCCTGATACAGTCGCGAGTACTGTATGACGATTCTCCAACTCCACTTTAAACATTGCGTTAGGTAGGGATTCAACTACGATTCCTTCCACCTCAATTACATCTTCCTTGGCCATGACTCACACTCCTTTCTGTTCTTCAGAACGTATTTGGAGCAGGTATTGGTTCAGGGCGTACCGCAACAGTGCATTGGTGACACGACCTGTAACCTGCAAGCTACTAACTACCTCTTGCGCCACCTGAATGGTTGGTTTTACATGCTTCTGGTTTTTCCGCTTAGGCCTCTCAGCCATTCGCTTTTTCCCATCCGCTAACCATACAAAGTGAGGTTCTTCCAAGTCGATGACAACCGCGTAAGCACCCGCTTCTCGTCCAGTTTTCACTTGAACGATCTGCCCAACACATATACGACTGTCAACACCTGTCACATCCATCACCCTTCACCTTACGCTGTGGTAAGTATCTCATAGCCATCGTCCGTAATCGCGATAGTGTGCTCGAAGTGAGCACATAGAGAACCGTCTGTGGTTACAACTGTCCACTGATCATCTAATGTACGAACAAAGCGGCTTCCCGCATTCACCATCGGCTCGATTGCTAAGGTCATTCCCTTGGAAAGACGTCTGCCTTTTCCAGGTTCACCGAAGTTTGGAACAGAAGGATCTTCATGAAGCTCACGACCGATCCCATGTCCAGCATACTCTTCCACAATCGAGAATCCCGCTGCCTCAGCAACAGATTGAATCGCATGAGATACATCACCTAATCGTATTCCTGGTTTACATACTGCTAAACCAGCATACAACGATTGTTGAGTGACAGCAAGTAAACGCTCCGCTTCAGGGGTTACGGTTCCTATTGGATAAGTCCACGCAGAATCACCATGAAAGCCTTCGTAATAAGCACCAATATCGACAGAGATGATATCACCATTTAGAAGCTTACGCTTACTTGGGATACCGTGCACGAGCTCATCATTTACTGAAGTGCATACACTTCCTGGAAAGCCATTATATCCCTTAAAAGAAGGGGTTGCTCCCAAACTCCTGATGAACTTCTCTGCAACGTGATCAATCTCTTTCGTAGTGATGCCCGGCTCAATCCATTTCTTTAACTCTTGGTGAGTTAGATAAACAATTTTGCCGGCTTGCCTCATACGTTCGATCTCAGTTAACGACTTAACCGTGATCATGAAACTGTTCCTCGAACCACAGACAAGATATGCTTACTTACTTCATCAATTGGCAAAGCTCCGTATACACGTTCTAGCTTGCCATTTGACTCGTAATAAGCAAGTAAATGGTTTGTTTGTTCAAAGTTGACCTTAAGACGGTTTGCAACCGTTTCTGCACGATCATCCTCGCGTTGGTATAGCTCTCCACCACAATGATCACAAACTCCTTCCTTTTCAGGAGGAGCGAATACTGCATGGTAGGTAGCACCACAATCACGACAAATCCAACGACCTGTGAGGCGGCGTAAAAGCTCATCCATCGCTACATCGATGTAGATAACGTGATCTAATTCGCGATTCAAATCGATTAATAATTGATCTAGTGCTTCTGCTTGAGGTACCGTTCTCGGAAAACCATCTAACAAGAAGCCATTCGCACAATCATCTTTTGCCAGGCGCTCACGAACAATTCCAATCGTTACACGGTCAGGAACTAATTGTCCTTGATCCATAAACGATTTTGCTTCTACTCCTAGAGGCGTTTGTTCTTTCACAGCTGCACGAAACATATCACCTGTTGAGATATGAGGAATATTCAACTGCTCTATGATCTTCGCAGCTTGTGTACCTTTTCCAGCACCGGGCATACCCATCAAGATAATGTTCAAGCGTCTTACCTCCCGGTGAATCTTCTGCGGGCGGTCCGCAATGAAAAGTTAAAAATTGTAAGTCCCAAGCGCACACGAGTCCCCGGAGATTTCTTACCGGGGCAAGACTCATGTTACTTGGAAGACATGAAACCTTTGTAATGACGTTTTACCAATTGAGCTTCAATCGACTTCATGACTTCAAGCACTACACCAATCACGATCAAGAGCGAAGTACCACCAATTTGAACAGAAGTTGGTAAACCAGCCAGCTTGATAAAAATAACCGGTAAAATAGCCACAGCGGCTAAGAAAAGTGCTCCTGTCAATGTAAGGCGGTTCATGATCCGAGTTAAATAAGAAGTAGTTGCTTTACCTGGACGTACACCCGGAATAAAGCCACCATTTTTCTTTAACTGATCGGAAAGCTGAATCGGATTCATCTGAACAAACGTATAGAAATACGTAAATCCAAGAATCAACAGAACATACAAGATCATGCCTAATGTGGAACTAGTATAGTCGAAATGTTGGATAACCCAATTCGCAATTGCGTTACCTTCCCAGAATCGAGCAATCGTCGGAGGGAACATAAGCAAGGATACTGCAAAGATCACAGGGATCACACCCGCAGCATTTACCTTAAACGGAATATGTGTGGATTGTCCTCCATACATCTTACGACCTACCACACGCTTGGTGTAGTTAATCGTAATTTTCCGCACACCTTGCTGAATGTAAATAATACCGACAATCACTACTAATACAACAAGTAGAATTCCAACAAGCTTAAGAATTCCCATCGTCACATCAGCCTTACCAGTAAAGAATGTTGTCCACACTTGTGAGCCAACTCCAGGAATCCCGGCAGCAATTCCGGCAAAGATAATAATGGAAATACCATTTCCAATTCCTTTATCCGTAATTTGCTCACCTAGCCACATTAAGAAAGCCGTTCCTGCTGTAAGTGTCAAAGAAATCGAGGCATAGGTCCAAAAACCGTCGCCTATAATGAATGCTTTAGCAGCACGACCAAACCCGATAGACAACCCGATGGACTGGATAATGCCAAGAGCAATCGTAAAATAACGAGTTACTTGTGCAATCTTACGTCGTCCTGTCTCTCCCTCTTTCGCCCAACGGGCAAAGGCGGGAATCACGTCCATCGTCAAAAGTTGCACAATAATCGAAGCAGTGATATACGGCATAATCCCCATCGCAAAGATCGAGAAGTTATGCAGAGAGTTACCCGAGAAGGTATTGATAAGTCCGAAGACTCCCCCTCCTTGTGTTTGCAAATAATCTCGTAGTGCATTTGCGTCCGTATTAGGAACGGGAATATAGCTTCCGATACGGAAAACAACCAACAACAACAACGTGAACAAAATACGACGACGAAGATCTTCCACCTTAAAAATGTTGCCCAGGGTTGTAAACATATTAGATTACCTCCGTCGCTCCACCAGCGGCGGTAATTTTTTCTTGTGCGCTTTGGGAGAACTTATGAGCTTTAATAGTAAGCTTTTTCGTTAGTTCGCCATTCGCAAGAACTTTTACGCCTGCTTTTAGGTTTTTCACAACACCAGTCTCTACTAAAAGTTCTGGGGTTACTACAGTACCATCTTCAAAGCGATTCAAAGTGTCTAAGTTGACAACTGCATACTCTACACGATTTGGAGAGGTAAAGCCTCGTTTCGGCAGACGACGATAGATTGGGTTTTGGCCCCCTTCAAATCCAGGACGAACACCACCGCCCGAACGAGCGTTTTGTCCTTTGTGTCCACGACCAGAGGTTTTACCTAAGCCAGAACCTGTACCACGACCTACACGCTTTCTCGTATGACGAGAGCCTTCAGCTGGTTTTAACTCATGTAGTTTCATCTTCGCACCTCCTCTTCAACATGTCCTACTACTACTCGTTAATTTCTTTTACTTCAACCAAGTGGCTTACTTTATTAATCATACCACGGATCGCAGGATTGTCATTGTGGACAATCGTTTGTTCACGTTTGGTGAAGCCGAGTGTCCGCAGGGTAACACGTTGGGATTCCGGACGTCCGATCATGCTACCTGTAAAGGTAATCGCTACTTTCTTTGCCACGGGTATCCCTCCTATCCTAACAACTCTTCTACTGTTTTGCCACGCAATTTAGCTACATCTTGAGGGCGTTTCAGACCTGCAAGACCTGCGAGGGTTGCGCGAACCATGTTAATTGGGTTATTGGAACCTGTAGATTTTGTGAGAATATCGCCCACACCTGCTACAGCCAATACATCACGAACTGGACCACCCGCGATTACACCAGTACCTTTGGAAGCTGGTTTTAGAATAACGCTACCAGCGCCAAAGCGACCAATGATATCGTGAGGAATGGTGCTACCTTGTAATGGAATAGAGATCAGATTCTTTTTTGCATCATCTACACCTTTACGGATCGCTTCTGGTACTTCAGCAGCTTTACCGATGCCGACACCAACACGTCCTTTGCCATCGCCCACTACTACGAGTGCGCTGAAGCTAAAACGACGTCCACCTTTAACAACTTTAGATACGCGGTTAATGTTAACCACTTTCTCAGTGAACTCGGACTGAACTGCATCTTTTTTGCGTGGTCTGTCTTGTCTGCTCAAAAGTCTAGACCTCCTTCCCTAGCTCCTTCAGCCAGTGCTTGCACACGTCCATGATAGATATAACCACCACGGTCGAATACAACAGATTTAAAACCTTTATCGATTGCACGTTTTGCGATCAATTCACCTACAGCACGAGCAGCATCAACGGTAGTACCCTTTTCTTCGAAACCTTTATCCAAAGAAGATGCTGCGACCACTGTTACGCCAGTTTGATCATCAATCAACTGAGCGTAGATGTTTTTCGATGAACGGAAAACATTAAGGCGAGGACGCACAGCCGTGCCAAAAACTCTTTTACGTACGCGTAAATGGCGTTTCTTACGACCTTTATTGCGCTCCGGCTTTTGAATCACGGTCTAGTTCACTCCCTTCAACTAGCAAATTTATTACTTACCAGTTTTACCTTCTTTACGACGAACCACTTCATCGCTGTACTTGATACCTTTACCTTTGTACGGTTCAGGTTCACGTTTCGCGCGAATGTTTGCCGCCATTTCTCCAACCACTTGCTTATCAATTCCTTTAACGATCACTTGAGTTTGTGAAGGAACATCAAACTCAATCCCTGCCAAAGGCTCAACCTCTACTGGATGAGAGTAGCCAACATTTAGTACAACGTTGTTACCTTTTTTAGCAGCACGGTAACCAACACCCACTAGTTCCAAGGTTTTCGTAAACCCATTGGAAACACCCTCAACCATGTTTGCAAGCAAGCTACGAGTTGTACCATGAAGCGCACGGTGTGTACGGTGGTCACTTGGACGACCTACTGTTAATTGATTATCCTCAACGGTGATCGTGATGTCTGGATTGAATTCACGTGTAAGGGTTCCTTTTGGACCTTTAACAGTCGCAACGTTTCCCTCTAGCTTGAATTCCACACCCGCTGGAATCACAATCGGTTTTTTACCAATACGAGACATTCGAAGTCACCTCCGATCTTCTATAAGAAAATTACCAGATGTATGCGAGAACTTCGCCACCAACGTTTTGTTGACGAGCTTCTTTATCAGTCATTACACCTTTGTTGGTAGAAATAACTGCAATCCCGAGTCCACGAAGAACGCGTGGGATCTCGGTGGATTTTGCGTATACACGCAATCCTGGTTTCGAGATACGTTTTAGACCAGAAATAACTTTTTCGTTATTTGAGCCATATTTCAAGAAAATACGTAACACGCCTTGTTTCGAATCCTCAACGTACTCAGCGTCGCGGATGAAACCTTCACGCTTCAAGATCTCAGCAATCTCACGCTTCATGCGAGAAGCAGGAACTTCCAAGCTTTCATGGCGAACCATGTTTGCGTTACGAATACGTGTTAACATATCTGCAATTGGATCTGTCATCACCATTGTGAGAACCCTCCTTCCTCAAACAATTACCAGCTAGCTTTTTTCACGCCGGGAATCTGCCCTTTGTAGGCCAGTTCACGGAAGCAAATACGACAGAGACGGAACTTACGGTATACGGAATGTGGACGACCACAGCGCTCACAGCGAGTATAGCCTTGAACTTTAAACTTTGGCGTACGTTGATTCTTCACGATCATCGACTTCTTGGCCAACGGATTCCCTCCTTTAGCATTAGGATTTCTACTTACGGAATGGCATTCCCATAGAAGTAAGTAGTTCACGAGCTTCTTCGTCAGACTTAGCTGTAGTAACGATTACTACATCCATCCCACGAACTTTATCAACTTTATCATAAGAGATCTCTGGGAAGATCAGCTGTTCTTTCAAGCCAAGCGTGTAGTTACCGCGTCCATCGAAAGATTTCGCAGAAACACCGCGGAAATCACGAACACGTGGTAGCGCAACGTTTACCAATCTATCTAAGAAGTGGTACATGCGCTCACCGCGTAGGGTTACTTTCACACCAATTGGCATACCTTCACGGAGTTTGAATCCAGCAATGGATTTTTTCGCTTTAGTGATAACTGGTTTTTGACCAGCGATCAAGGTAAGGTCTTCCACTGCGTTGTCCAATACTTTAGAGTTTTGAACGGCTTCACCAACACCCATGTTGATTACAACTTTTTCGACTTTAGGTAACTGCATTACAGATTTGTAACCAAACTTCTTCTGTAAAGCTGGAGCTACCTCATTCAAATAAAGTTCTTTTAAGCGAGCCATCTGGGTACCTCCTTTCATGCGAAGAATTACTTATCTAGAATTTCACCTGATTTTTTTGCAAAACGAACTTTTCTTTGTTCGCCGTTCTTACCATCAACGAATTTGTAACCAACGCGTGTTGGTTGTTTCGTTTTTGGGTCTTCGATCATCAAGTTAGAAACATGAATAGGTGCTTCTTTCTCGATGATGCCACCTTGAGGGTTCGTCTGTGTTGGACGGCTATGGCGTTTTACCATGTTTACGCCTTCCACTACTACGCGACCTTCTTTAGCAAGAACCTTAATTACACGACCTTTAGTGAAAACTTTTTTACCGTCTGCATCGAAAGTTGGAGCTTCTTTCCCACGCATAACAAGTACAGTGTCACCTTTTTTGATGTGCATTTTTGCGCTCACAATCGGCACCTCCTTCATTCAGAAGTCATATATTTGATCCGATCAACTAGAGAACTTCTGGCGCTAGGGAGATGATCTTCATGAAATCACGATCACGAAGTTCACGAGCTACTGGTCCGAAAATACGGGTACCACGTGGGCTCTTATCTTCCTTGATCACAACTGCGGCATTTTCATCAAAGCGAATGTAGGAGCCATCTGGACGACGTACAGGACGTTTCGTACGTACGACTACACATCTCACTACATCACCTTTCTTGACAACGCCACCGGGTGTTGCTTGTTTCACGGATGCAACGACGAGATCGCCGATCCCAGCAGTGGCTTTATTAGAACCACCCAACACACGGATGACCATTACTTCTTTCGCGCCGGAATTGTCTGCTACACGAAGACGAGATAGGTTTTGAAGCATGAGTTTCCCTCCTTCCCGCTACTCTTTACGTGTCAATCATTAGATGATAACCGCTTCTTCTACGATTTCCACCAAGCGCCAACGTTTGTCCTTAGACAACGGACGAGTTTCCATGATTTTTACGAGGTCTCCAGCTTTTGCTGTATTCTCTTCATCATGAGCTTTAAATTTTTTGGTAAATTTAACGCGCTTTCCATATTTGGAGTCACGTTTGTAGGTTTCTACAGAAACGACGATGGTTTTATCCATTTTATCGCTTACCACTTTGCCGATTCGAACTTTACGGCGTGTTGTGCGTTCGCTCATCCCTGTGTCCTCCTTTCGATTCCTAGTTCGCGCTCACGGAGAGCCGTTTTGCAACGAGCAATGTCCTTGCGAACTTGGCCCAAACGGGTTGGGTTTTCCAATTGTCCAGTAGCGGACTGGAAACGAAGGTTGAACAGTTCTTCTTTGAACTCAGCAAGCTTTTGCTCGATTTCGGCGGTGGTCAACTCTAATAGCTCTTTCGCTTTCATTCGTTACCCCCCGCTTCACGTTTCACAAATTTCGTTTTGATTGGTAGTTTCATCGCAGCTAGGCGCATAGCTTCACGAGCTACATCTTCAGGTACACCAGCAACTTCGAACATGATTTTACCAGGTTTTACAACAGCTACCCATTTTTCTGGGGAACCTTTACCGCTACCCATCCGGACCTCTAGAGGCTTTTGAGTAACTGGCTTGTCTGGGAAGATCTTAATCCAAACTTGTCCACCACGCTTCATGTAACGAGTCATCGCACGACGTGCTGCCTCGATTTGGCGGTTGGTGATCCAAGATGGCTCAAGAGCTTGTAAACCATATTCGCCGAATGCTACTTCCGTACCGCCTTTTGCTTTACCGCGCATCTTACCACGGTGTGGGCGACGATATTTTACGCGTTTTGGTAATAGCATCGCTTATTTGCCTCCTTCCACTTCTCCCTTTGGAGTGTTTTTTGTTGGGAGAACTTCACCACGATAGATCCAAACTTTAACACCGATTTTACCGTAAGTAGTATCTGCTTCAGCAAAACCGTAGTCAATGTCAGCACGTAGTGTATGGAGTGGTACAGTACCTTCGCTATAACCTTCGCTACGAGCGATATCTGCTCCACCCAAACGACCGCTTACTAGAGTACGAACACCTTTCGCACCAACACGTAATGTACGACCGATTGATTGTTTCATAGCACGACGGAAAGAAACACGGCGCTCTAATTGTTGAGCAATGCTTTCCGCAACTAGATTTGCATCTAGCTCAGGGTGTTTAATTTCGTGAATGTTAATGTGTACTTTTTTGCCTGTTAGTTTCACAAGAGCATTACGAAGTGCATCTACTTCTGTACCGCCTTTACCAATTACCATACCCGGTTTTGCGGTATGAACAGTAATGTTTACGCGGTTCGCTGCACGTTCGATTTCTACTTTAGAAACAGCTGCATCTTTCAGACGCTTTTTCACAAAGTCACGAATTTTTAAGTCTTCATGAAGTAGATCTGCGAAGTCTTTTCCGCCGAACCATTTGGATTCCCAGTCACGAATGACACCAACACGAAGTCCAATTGGATTCACCTTTTGACCCATAGCTTATCCCTCCTTATTTAGAGATTATTTTTCTTTAACAACCACAGTAATGTGGCTTGAACGCTTGTTAATTCGGCTTGCACGGCCCATTGCACGAGGCATGTAGCGTTTCAACGTTGGCCCTTCATCTACGAAAGCTGTTTCTACAACGAGGTTGTTTGCATCCATGTTGTAGTTATGCTCTGCATTCGCAACAGCAGACTTTAACACTTTCTCGATGACCGGCGAGGCAGCACGGTGGGTAAACTGAAGTACTGCGAAAGCCTCTTCTACAGACTTACCGCGAATCAAATCAATTACCAAACGCACTTTACGTGGTGCAATTCGAATGTTACGCGCAATCGCTTTTGCTTGCATACGAAGACCTCCTCTCTCGCGAATCGATCATCTACCGACGTTTCGTCTTCTTATCATCGTTACCATGACCTTTGTAGGTACGGGTTGGAGCAAACTCACCAAGTTTATGACCGACCATATCTTCCGTTACGTATACAGGAACATGTTTGCGTCCATCGTGAACTGCAATGGTATGACCAACGAAGTCTGGGAAGATGGTAGAACGACGAGACCAAGTCTTGACAATACGCTTTTCGCCTTTTTCGTTCAGCTCAACCACTTTCTTGATTAAGTGATCATCTGCAAAGGGTCCTTTTTTCAGGCTGCGGCCCATAGCTGAAACCTCCCTTCGAGTGAGGCTAGATAATAGTTTTTATTACTTCTTGCGACGACGTACGATGTACTTGTCAGACGCTTTGTTTTTCTTACGAGTCTTGTAACCAAGAGTTGGTTTACCCCAAGGAGTAACAGGAGACTTACGACCGATTGGTGCACGTCCCTCACCACCACCGTGTGGGTGATCTACAGGGTTCATTACAGATCCACGAACAGTTGGGCGTTTACCTAACCAGCGAGAACGACCTGCTTTACCGATGTTGATCAATTCATGATCCAAGTTACCTACTTGACCGATGGTCGCACGGCACTCAAGAAGAATCATGCGAGTTTCACCGGATACAAGACGAATAATAGCATAGCGACCTTCTTTACCAAGAAGCTGTGCGCTAGTACCTGCAGCACGTACGAGTTGTCCACCACGGCCTGGTTTAAGCTCGATGTTATGGATAACAGTACCTACTGGGATGTTGCGAAGTGGAAGAGCGTTACCTGGCTTGATGTCTGATTCAGGACCGGAGATGATCTCTTGTCCTACTTTTAGACCGTTTGGAGCCAAGATGTAACGTTTTTCACCATCAACGTAATGAATTAATGCGATGTTCGCAGAGCGGTTTGGATCGTATTCAACCGTAGCCACTTTACCCACGATACCGTCTTTATTACGTTTAAAGTCGATCACACGGTATTTACGTTTGTGGCCACCGCCTTGGTGACGTACCGTAATTTTACCTTGGTTGTTACGACCTGCCTTTTTGTTTAGAGGTTGTAATAGCGACTTCTCAGGAGTGCTAGTAGTGATCTCTTCAAAAGTAGAGCTAGTCATATGACGACGTGATGGAGTCGTTGGTCTGTATTGTTTAATACCCACTTCGATTTCCCTCCTTTTTTAATCAAATGTGTAATTAAGCTTGGAAGATTTCAATCGCTTTGCTACCTTCAGCAAGAGTAACGATTGCTTTCTTACGTTCTGGCGTCCGACCTGTGTAGCGACCGTGACGCTTTTGTTTTCCTAGAAGACGGTGAGTGTTCACAGAAGCTACTTTTACGCCGAAAATGCTTTCAACCGCTTTTTTCACTTCTACTTTGTTCGCACGTACGTCTACTTCGAAAACGTATTTACCTTGTTCCATCATCTCAGTAGAAGCTTCTGTTACTACTGGGCGACGGATGATATCGCGTGGATCCTTCACTGGCCAAACACCTCCTCAACACGATTTACAGCCCCACGAGTGAAAATCACTTTGTCATGGTAGAGGACGTCGAGCACATTAACACCATCAGCTACGATTAGTTTCACATCTGGGATGTTACGTGCAGCAAGAGCTGCTTTCTCCTCTAATTCGCCCAATACAATCAAAGTCTTTTTCGCCATGCCAAGATTTTTTAGCACTTGTACTAGCTCGCGAGTTTTCGCAGCTTCAAGAACTAAAGAATCTAGCACTACTAGTTCGTTATCCAATACTTTGGAAGAAAGAGCAGACTTGATAGCAAGACGACGTACTTTCTTTGGTAATTTGTAAGCGTAGCTACGTGGAACCGGTCCGAAGACTGTACCACCGCCAACCCATTGTGGGGAGCGAATGCTACCTTGACGAGCATTACCAGTACCTTTTTGTTTGTATGGCTTACGACCACCACCACGAACTTCAGAACGTCCTTTTACCGCATGGGTACCACGACGCTGGGATGCTTGTTGCATAACAACTGCATCATGTAGTACGTGTTGGTTTGGAGTGATTCCGAACACCGCATCAGCTAGTTCGATCTCGCCCACTTCTTTCCCCTGCACATCTACTACAGTCAATTTAGGCATGTTATGTCCTCCTTTCTTTGCTCAGTTATACGCTTTTCTTAACAGATGATTTTACGATTACATAACCGTTCTTAGGACCTGGAATACTACCTTTTACCAAGATCAGGTTCTTATCAACGTCTACACGTACAACCTCAAGGTTTTGTGTAGTAATACGCTCATGACCCATTTGACCCGGAAGAGTTTGCCCTTTGAATACACGGTTAGGAGCAACCGCACCCAAAGAACCTGGTCCACGGTGGTAACGAGAACCGTGACTCATTGGTCCACGAGATTGATTGTGACGTTTGATCGCACCTGCGAAGCCCTTACCTTTCGATGTTCCAACCACGTCTACAAATTCACCAGCAGCGAATAAGTCGGCTTTTAGAACACTTCCAAGCTCGTAGCTTGCAACGTCAACCCCACGAATTTCTTTTACGAAATGTTGTGGTGCCACACCTGCTTTTTTTGCATGTCCCATCTCAGGACGAGTAGCACGATGTTCTTTCTTTTCTTTGAGACCGATTTGGATCGCTTCATAACCATCCGTACCGATTTCTTTCTTTTGAAGAACGACACATGGCCCCGCTTCAACAACTGTTACAGTAGCAACTGTACCGTCCTCATTGAAGACTTGAGTCATGCCGATCTTTTTACCAAGAATACCTTTCACGCCGTACACCTCCTACCATATCGAAGTTAAGCATTACAATTTAATTTCGATGTCAACACCCGATGGCAGATCTAATCTCATCAATGCATCTACAGTTTGTTGTGTAGGATTCACGATGTCGATCAGACGCTTGTGAGTGCGCATTTCGAACTGCTCACGGGAATCTTTATATTTATGAACCGCCCGCAAGATCGTATAAACAGATTTCTCTGTTGGAAGCGGAATCGGACCTGACACGCTAGCGCCCGTACGCTTCGCAGTATCAACGATTTTCACCGCTGACTGATCTAGGACACGGTGGTCATAGGCTTTCAGCCGAATGCGAATCTTTTGTTTTGCCATTAGTAACCCTCCTTCGCTCATTTTTCTTAAATGAACTTCTCCGCAGAAATTTCTCCCGACCTAGGCCATGGCAAAGGGGCCGGGTGTGTCGGCAACCTTCTGCTTCATCGCTGTTCATGACCAACATTCGCTATTATATAGAAAATATAAAACAGATGCAAGGGAAAAAAGCATCTGTCTAATAGGTAAATTCTATGATGTAAGCGAAGCGTTGTAAGTAAAGTTATAGAGAAGACTGCAGGAGATATTTTATCAGATCCGGATGGTTATAGCAAGTTGATTTGAAGAAATTGGTAGTTGTAAATAATCCTTGAGTAACGTGTTTAGAGATTCGTATGTTTCTTCAATAAGTGAACACCGAAAATGTAAAGCAGTGTCGTAAGAATGGGTGATCCAATCAATAAATGGATCGGTATCGAAATGGATTCTCCGTTTGCGGCTGGCATTACCATTTCCATAAGGAAGTTAGGCATCATGAAACCAGCAATAAGGCCGAAGGGAATCCACAAAATGATGGAAACCGCTTTAAACTTTTTTGTAAACAACATAATACAGATAGCGTAGGTTCCCAGTAGCATAGCACCGAGAAAGCTAGTCAGGAAGAAAATCAAATCATTATGGAAAACATCACTTAACGAAAACTGACTCCATTTCCCTGTATAAGTTATCGCTGTGATGATGGAGGCTTTGATGATTAAGTAGCTATATAGGTATACGTAGAGATAATAAATCATGATGGAGAGAAACTTTGCTCGATAGAGAAGTTCTCTAGAATAGGGAAGAGTTAGCCACCACGAAGCAGTGTTTTTCTGAAATTCCTTATTTATAAAACCCATTCCCATTCCAAAGGCAACAAACATAATTCCATTAAAAGTTTGATTGAAGTATTGGAAATTACCCATGCCATTCTCTAGACCAAGTACAATACCGATTGTAAGGCCCAAAAAGACCACAAATGTAATGAGTGACATAAGCTTCTTTATGAATGAAGTGGAGCTAGCTGGAAATTTCATCTCATGTCGTACCAATTTGAAAAAAGTACTCATGCATATACCCCCCGATAAAGGTCTTTTAGAGAACCACTCTTAAGGCGCAATTCCTCTACTTCTCCTTCTACTACAATCTTCGTATCCTTTACAAAAGAGACTCTATTTAGAAGTCCTTCTACTTCATCAATCTCATGCGTCGTAATCACCAATGTTAACTCTCTTTCAGAGATACTCTCAATAATCAGCTCAATCATTTTCTCTCGAGTAATCAAGTCGATTCCTGAAAAGGGTTCATCTAGCAACATTAACTCCACATCACGGGAGAAACAGAGTAGAAATTGCAATCGGGCCTCTTGACCTTTCGACATCTCTTTCCCTAACAGTTTCCTATCCAGTTTAAAAAACTCTACCAGCTCTTCTGCTCTCTCCATCTGGAAATCGGGATAAAAACTCTTTCCATACTGCAGTGCTTCTCCTACTGTATAGTCGCTATACCACTTTGCACGATCCGATAGGTATGCTATTTTCTGATACAATTCCCAGCTAGGCTTTTGCCCTAGTACTTCAATCTCCCCTTGATCTGGCAAACATAGATTTGCCATCATCTTCAGCATCGTCGATTTACCCGCACCGTTTTCTCCTAAGATCCCATACACTTCGCCTCTAGGAACAGTAAATGAAATATTGTCTAACACGCTCTTCTTCTTAAACGATTTTCCTACTCCATGAAAACGAATGGCAGCATTCATCATTTCCAGTCCACCTCCGCAATCATTTTTTGTGCCTCTTCCCGAGTAACACCTAGTATCTGTAAGGTTCGAACGAATGACCCTAGAGCACCCTCCGCAATCTCTTTCCGTAGCTCTGATACTTGACTAGCCGAGGAGGTGATAAACGTTCCTTGACCACGTCTCTTCTCACAAAGCCCATCCCTTTCTAACTCTTGATACGTTCTGACTACTGTACTTGGATTGATTTTCATCTGTACTGCAAAATCACGAACAGAAGGAAGTTTACTGCCCAATTCGATCTCCCCTTTTGCTAACATCTGACGAAATTGTTGTACCAATTGCTCGTAGATCGGTTGCGAAAAATCAAGGATAAAGCGATAAGAACCGACAACACGAGTCTCCATAAGCTCCACCGCATCTTTGTATGTTATATTGTATCTATAGTATGGCTACACACCATACACTATATTTGTATGTATGGTATTACACCACACACTATATTGTCAACCCTTTTCATTGACAGATCTAAACGACATACTGTATATATAAATATATAGACTATAACATATTTCACAGCTAGCAGGAGGGGAACAAATGTCACAAAACGTCGCAATCCAGACAATAGGGCTATCAAAGCACTACGGCTCTACGAAAGCTTTACAGAACATGGATATCTCCATACACTCGGGGGAATTGATTGCATTACTCGGAGAAAATGGAGCTGGTAAGTCTACTCTCTTTCAACTTTTAACTGGACTTATTACACCCACCACCGGCTCCATTAAAATTGGAGGGCAAGACTTATCGCAAAATCCAATCGCTTGTAAAAAACAAATCGGACTCTTATTTGGCAATGATTCTGGACTTTATCATCGTTTAACCGCCTATGAGAACATCTTATATTTTGCAAAATTTTATGATGTACCCGATGCTGTCGCCCGTAAGCGAATCGATGAGTGGGCAGAACAACTTCTACTTACCTCCCATCTTCACAAAAAAGCAGGAGAACTCTCTAAAGGAAATCTACAGAAAACCGCTATCTTACGAACACTCATCCATAACCCAGACTATCTATTTTTTGACGAGCCTACTACAGGCCTGGATATTGCCGCGTCACTTGCGTTTCAAGACTTAGTAAAATCACTCCAACAATCAGGAAAGACTATCCTCTTCTCCACTCATATCTTGGAAGAAGTTACTCACTTAACGGATAAAATCATCACCTTATCACAAGGAAAAATGATTTATAACGGAACGATTCCCAATCTCTATCAAGAGTTTCAAACAGATAACTTGCGGGATATCTTGCGAAATTGGATTCAAGGAGGAGTTTCATCATGAAGCTAATGTGGCATATTGCGAAGAAAGAATTAATGGAGCAATTTCGAGATAAACGAACACTTTGGCTGTCGATCCTGATCCCATTATTACTTATCCCAGGGATCTTTCTGTTAATGGATCGCATGCAATCATCCGATGAACCAAAAATTGAAATAGGTGTTAGCTCACAAGTACCGGCTGATTTACAAACGGCTATTACGAAATCAGCCCCTGGAAAACTGGAGCTAAAAACCATGTCACCCGAAGAAGCAAAGAAGCTCATGAAGCAAGGGGATCTAACTGCATACCTAGGAGCAGAAACAGATCAATCGGGAATCCCGAAGCAGTGGACCCTAGAAATTCCGGATGGCTCAGGATACAAAACGGTTCTCCAATCCCATATCGATCAACAACTTTTACAACAATATCTCGCTCAGAAAAATATCTTCCCTGCTGAGTTACCTAAGCTACAAATAAAACCAGCTGAAGGGGCACCTAACATTTTTTCTGGCTTCTACCTTATTTCCATTCTCATAGCAATCACTCCGCTTTCAGGTGGAATGATGATTGCCATTGACTCCATTGCCGGAGAAAAAGAGCGTCGAACTATTGTCTCCTTACTCGGACTACCTATTCCAACATGGAAATTATGGGTTGGAAAATGGATCGGCGTTACGGGAATGATTATGGTAACCACCTTGATCTCCCTAGGCTCTGTTCTGGGAATCCAGCCATACTTGACCCATCCAGCCGTTCAGCTTGACCAACTAGCTTCCATCGGAACCGCTCCATTGGTCGGCTTTGCACTTTGTATCCTCTTCTATGTACTGGTTATATCTGCCTTATTACTCATTATGAGTACATTTGCCCGAAGCTTTAAAGAAGCTCAAAACTATATAAGCCCACTCATGTTCGTGGCGATGGCAGGAACCTTTATTATCATGCAACAAAGCGGCTCCCAGTTACCGAATTATCTGTTCTGGATTCCACTTTGGAATGTGCATGCCGTTCTTTATGAAATCCTTCATCAAAGCGTAGGGCTGATGGACATCGTCATCACGTTTGCTTCCTGCTCTGCTCTAAGCCTTGCACTAGTAGCGTACGGAGCCTTTCTCTTTCAAAAACCCAAACATATGCTTTAGGAGATGGATGTTTTATGTGGAAAGATGCTTGGTTTTTATCGAAACAAAATCTCAAAGATACAAAAGGGTATATTGCTTTAAATTTCTTCATTACTGGGGTCATCGTACTCGTATTTATCCTTGCATTTGGAATTGAGAAGAATGGCCTACCCTACAAGAATATAATGCTGCCTACTTCTACGCTTGTATTTTTCTTACTCTACGGTCCTTATGTAACAAAACGTCATCATAGTTCATTTGCACGAGTCAAGGATGACTTAAGCAGAAAAGAATTATCCTTTTTCCGTACTTTCTCGATCGATTCGAGATCCATGGTATACGGACGCCTTCTAAGTAGTGTCTTAATAGGTGGGGGGTATGTCGTATTCTCCTTACTATTATTGTATTTTGGACTCAAGGAGCACTATCAGCTTACTCACACGCAGATCTTTGGAGTTCTCGTATTAGGAATAGCCACATCCTTCTCCATAACTATCATTCAACTTTATGTGGAACTTGTCTATTCATATCAAGTTTTCTATTGGTTTTCGGTGCTTCTATCTACACTAACCATACTCTCTCTAACAGCTATTCAAATGGGTTATAAACAAAGCTTAATACCCATAGCAACTACATTCGTAGATTACATTACAATCTTCGGTTGCCTAATCTTACTACTCGCTTCATTGGGGCTTCTGTATATGATAATGAAGCTTATCATTCGACGTGTTCGCCTCAAATAGGGAGGGAGCAAATAACATGCAACTACCCATCCAAGTCCAACTAGATCATGCCTTACCGATCTATCAACAGATTCAAGAACAACTAAGCCAACTTATCCTAAGCGGACAACTACCTCCAGGAAGCCCACTTCCTTCAATCCGTGCTCTGGCAATCGACTTATCCTGTAGTATCATTACGACCAAACGTGCGTATCAGGAATTAGAGCAGAAAGGATTAATCGTTGTTAAGCAAGGGCGTGGCACCTTCGTCTCCTCGCTCGAAGAGATCGATGTGACTTCAGCGCAACAGAAAGAAGTTGAAAATGCCATTCAAGAGCTTTTCCAATTTCTAAAACGGATTCATGCATCTCCTGAGAAAGTAGAAACGATTCTTACGGAGCAACTCAATTCCTTTCAAAAATGGCACCTAGAGAAAACAGAGGAGGACACATGATGCTCCTAACTACACATCAATTAGAGAAAAAATATCCACACAAAGAGATCGGGCCCATACAACTATCCGTCGAATCTGGAATCATCTCAGGTCTAGTTGGACCGAATGGTTCTGGGAAGAGCACAATTCTACAAATGATTTCTGGAGCAGAACACCGGGACCACGGAGAGATTTCGATTTTCGGCAAGCCCATTGCCGCCTTATACCGAGTAGGTAAACGAATCGCCTATGTCCCAAGCAACTACCAAGGATCCCCTTACTGGACTGGAAATGATCTAATCTCTTGGTATCATCATTGGTATCCCAAATGGAATCAAAATCAAATGCAACAGTTTGTGAAGCAATTTCAATTAGAATTACATGTGCCTTATGAAAAGCTATCCACGGGGAATCAGCGAAAATTATTGATAAGTCTTGCCTTGTCTACCGAATCAGATCTATTACTCCTAGATGAACCGTCTAATGGTCTAGACTTCCTATCCAAAACCGTCTTGTACGAATCCATACAGACTTGGATGGAGAATTCAGAGCGATCAATCTTACTTGCCTCTCATGATGTAGATGAGATCAATAAACTGATGGACCACATCACGCTGATCCATCATGGAAAGCAGGTTCGGTCCTTTGGGAAAGATGAAGAATTAGGTCTATGGGGTAAAGTATGGATCTCTAGTCAATCTACAATCTCAATTCCAAAAGAAGTAGTAACCACAATCCCATCGAGCATGACCCAATGGATCACTCAAAATCTCCCTAAAACGAGATCCATGCTCGAATCAAAACAAATCGACTATCGACACAACGCTATGCAAATGAATGAGATTCTCGAATGGATGTATAAAACAATGGATACATGTACCAGATAGTCAAATACATTTCTTTAACTTTGATCAATCGATTAGAATCATAACCAACACTCGCTACAAAAAAAGCCCCATGATCTGTCCGGATCAGATCATGGGGCTTCTCTTATATCATAGTAGGCAGAACATAAAGCCAATTAACGTGCGTTACTATCAATCAAATATCTCTTTGCTGTAAAGTTGACAGGGGTGTGGAAAAACATATTGGTTACATTGGAGTGAATACTTAGAGTATAGACAACATCCTCCATGCATCTTACGTGTAGTGGATCGATGTGCTTAAATGTGACAAACGTATAGTCGTCTAACACTTCATCATCAATTTCAATATTGGATTGATAAATAAGTGTAGCACCTCTTCTAATTTCCACCGTTACAAATTGAGTACCTGTAGCATTGGTATTATCATTATTAACATGAATGATTCCATCTAATTCCACTAGGCTTGTTCCACAAACTAACGGAAAACGAACCGTTGCAACCCGTGATGGAGCAGTTGGGCTTGTAGAAATGGGCGTAGAAGTGCCTCCAGGTGTCGTGCTTCCATATTGATGATATCGAATATCCACCAAATGAACCATTTTCAAATTCCCCCTGTACAATATTTGAACATAAAGGGCACATTTTTATATTTTAGCTTTATATGAACCTTTCATTGTTCAATCGTATACTATGAGAATAAAATGCAAATGGAAACGTCATTTGACCTTTCGATTCACCTATTTTTCAATACAAAAAAGCCTTACAGTCTGTCCGGATCAGACCGTAAGGCTTTTCTTTTATAAAGATAGTCAAGCAGTGTAACGAATCAAAAACTACTCGATGATTGTAGTTACGGCACCAGCACCAACAGTACGTCCACCTTCGCGGATCGCGAAACGAGTACCATCTTCGATAGCGATTGGAGCGATAAGCTCAACAGTCATTTCGATGTTGTCGCCAGGCATACACATTTCAGTACCTTCAGGAAGCTGGATAACACCAGTTACGTCAGTTGTACGGAAATAGAATTGTGGACGATAGTTAGAGAAGAATGGAGTATGACGTCCGCCCTCTTCTTTGCTCAATACGTATACTTGTGCTTTAAACTTGGTATGTGGTTTCACAGAACCAGTTTTAGCAAGTACTTGACCACGAGCGATGTCTTTGCGGTCTACACCACGAAGCAATGCACCTACGTTGTCACCTGCAACTGCGGAGTCAAGAAGTTTACGGAACATCTCAACACCCGTTACGATGGATTTACGAGTTTCAGTAAGACCGATGATTTCGATCTCGTCGCCCACTTTAATGGTTCCACGTTCTACACGACCGGTAGCAACAGTACCACGACCAGTAATGGTGAATACGTCCTCTACTGGCATCAAGAAAGGCTTGTCTGTAGCACGTTCTGGTTCTGGGATGTAAGCATCTACTTCGTTCATCAATTCAACGATACGCTCAGCCCACTCGCTGCTTGGATCTTGAAGTGCTTTTAGAGCAGATCCTTTTACTACTGGGATGTCATCGCCTGGGAATTCGTACTCAGAAAGAAGTTCACGAATTTCCATTTCAACGAGTTCAAGTAGCTCTTCATCGTCAACCATGTCAACTTTGTTCATGAATACAACGATGTAAGGTACGCCTACCTGACGAGATAGCAAGATGTGCTCACGTGTTTGTGGCATTGGACCGTCAGCTGCAGAAACAACTAGGATCGCTCCGTCCATTTGCGCAGCACCTGTGATCATGTTTTTAACATAGTCAGCATGTCCTGGGCAGTCAACGTGTGCATAGTGACGGTTGTCTGTTTCATACTCAACGTGTGCAGTTGAGATGGTGATACCACGCTCACGCTCTTCTGGTGCTTTATCGATTTGGTCGTAAGCGGTAGCAGTTGCTCCACCTTTTTGAGCCAATACAGTTGTGATTGCAGCAGTCAATGTTGTTTTACCGTGGTCAACGTGACCAATAGTACCAATGTTAACGTGTGGCTTATTACGCTCGAACTTGGCTTTTGCCATGATAAAATCCTCCTCAGATAAGGAAATAAGTATTTTGGGTTTTGGTTTTGGTAAAAAGATGTATAGGAATCTGGTAAAGTGATCGGGGTGACACTCTACCAGGTTCTTGTTAAATTAGTTACCAGAAGCCTTTTTAATGATCTCTTCTGCGACACTCTTTGGTACTTCTTCATAATGACTAAATACCATTGAGAACGTACCACGACCTTGTGTACGAGAACGTAGGCTATTTACATAACCAAACATCTCAGATAGTGGAACCATACCGCGTACTACTTGAGAGTTACCACGAGCATCCATGCCCTCTACTCGTCCACGACGAGAGCTAACATCACCCATGATGTCACCCATGTACTCTTCAGGAACCGTTACTTCGACTTTCATCATTGGCTCAAGAATAACAGGGTTACACTTGGATTTCGCAGCTTTTAGCGCCATCGATCCAGCGATCTTAAACGCCATCTCAGAGGAGTCAACATCATGATAAGATCCATCTACAAGTCTAGCACGAACGTCTACTAATGGGAATCCAGCAAGGACACCATTTTTCATAGACTCTTCGATACCAGACTGAACCGCAGGGATGTATTCACGTGGAACCACACCACCAACGATTTTGTTTACAAACTCGAAGCCTTCGCCAGCTTCCATAGGTTCGAATTCAACCCAAACGTGACCGAATTGACCGCGACCACCGGACTGACGAACGAACTTCCCTTCGACTTTCGCAGCGCTGCGGAACGTTTCTCTGTAAGCTACTTGTGGCGCACCAATGTTCGCTTCTACTTTGAATTCACGTTTCATACGGTCTACGATGATGTCGAGGTGAAGCTCTCCCATACCAGCAATGATCGTTTGACCTGTTTCTTCATCGGTCCAAGCTTTGAAAGTTGGATCCTCTTCAGCTAGTTTGGTCAAAGCGATAGACATTTTATCTTGATCGCTTTTCGATTTTGGTTCGATTGCGATCTCGATTACTGGATCAGGGAACTCCATTGATTCTAGTACGATCAGATTTTTCTCATCACAGAGAGTTTCACCAGTAGTCGTATCTTTAAGACCTACTGCTGCTGCGATGTCTCCAGCGTACACTTTGCTAATCTCTTCGCGAGAGTTAGCATGCATCTGAAGGATCCGACCTACACGTTCACGCTTGTCTTTTGTAGAGTTTAGAACATAAGATCCTGACTCTAATGTACCAGAGTAAACGCGGAAGAATGTAAGTTTCCCTACATATGGGTCTGTCATAATTTTGAATGCAAGAGCGGAGAATGGCTCTTCATCGCTTGATTCACGAACCGCTTCAGTGCCATCTGGCAACTGACCTTGGATCGCAGGAACATCAAGTGGAGATGGGAGATACGCCACTACTGCATCGAGCAAAGGTTGAACCCCTTTGTTTTTGTAGGAAGAACCACAGGTAACAGGTGTAATTTTCACTTCACATGTACCTTTACGAAGTGCAGTTACGATTTCCTCTTCGGTGAGCTCTTCACCTTCCAAGTACTTTTCCATTAGCGCTTCATCAAGTTCTGCTACAGCTTCTACAAGTATCGTACGATACTCGTCTGCTTTATCCTTCAACTCAGCTGGGATTTCACCTGATTCAGAGGTAGTTCCCAAGTCGTCGGTATAAATCATTGCTTTCATGGTTACCAAGTCAACGATTCCAAGGAACTTATCTTCAGAACCAATTGGAAGTTGGATTGGTACTGCGTTTGCACCAAGGCGCTCACGCATTTGTTCTACTGCACCGTAGAAGTCAGCTCCCAAGATGTCCATCTTGTTCACATAAGCGAGACGAGGAACACCATAACGGTCAGCTTGACGCCATACAGTTTCAGATTGTGGTTCTACGCCACCTTTAGCGCAGAATACACCTACAGCTCCGTCGAGTACACGTAGGGAACGCTCAACCTCAACGGTAAAGTCTACGTGACCAGGAGTATCAATAATGTTGATACGGTGGCCATCCCACTGTGCAGTGGTAGCAGCGGAAGTAATCGTAATTCCACGCTCTTGTTCTTGTTCCATCCAGTCCATGGTAGCCGCACCTTCGTGCACCTCACCAATTTTGTGTACACGACCGGTATAGAAAAGAACACGCTCAGTAGTAGTAGTTTTACCAGCATCGATATGAGCCATGATCCCGATATTCCGTGTATCTTTTAAGGAGAACTCACGTGCCATCTGGAATTTCTCCCTTCATCTGTCAGACAGATAAACAATGTATATTACCAGCGGTAATGTGCAAACGCGCGGTTTGCTTCCGCCATACGGTGAACATCTTCTTTTTTCTTCACAGCAGAACCAGAGTTGTTTGCTGCATCAAGAATTTCATTCGCCAAACGTTCTTCCATGGTTTTTTCGTTACGCAGACGTGCATAACTTACCAACCAGCGTAGTCCAAGGCTTGTACGACGCTCTGGTTTTACCTCGATTGGCACTTGATAGTTAGAACCACCTACACGGCGAGCTTTTACTTCAAGTACAGGCATTACGTTTTTAAGAGCTTGCTCAAAAACTTCCATCGGGTCATTACCAGAACGTTGTTGGATTAGGTTAAAAGCATCATACAAAATAGTTTGCGCTTTTCCTTTTTTCCCATCGTACATCAGACGGTTGACTAAACGAGTAACCAACTTGCTGTTGTATATTGGATCTGGAAGTGCATCACGGCGAGGTACTGGGCCTTTACGTGGCATGCTTTTCCCTCCTTCTTTATAGTAGATAATCTAAGTGGTAAATAAATTATTTCTTAGCACGCTTTGTACCGTATTTAGAACGACTTTGATTACGGTTGTTTACACCCGCAGTATCAAGCGCACCACGTACGATATGGTAACGTACCCCCGGTAAGTCTTTTACACGACCACCACGAATGAGTACAACACTATGCTCTTGCAAGTTGTGACCGATTCCCGGGATGTAAGCAGTTACCTCCGTACCGTTTGTCAAACGCACACGAGCATATTTACGCAACGCGGAGTTTGGCTTTTTCGGAGTCATCGTACCAACACGAGTACATACACCACGTTTTTGTGGAGAATTTTGTGGCACAATGGCCTTTTTCATGCTGTTGTAAGTGTACTGAAGAGCTGGAGATTTTGACTTTCTCACTTTGTCAGTACGACCTTTACGAATCAACTGATTAATTGTTGGCATCTCTTGGCACCCCCTTACTTATCTTGTAAGCCCACAGATCCAGGCGGATCGTAGGAGAGTAAAAAACATTCATGAGAACAAATAAGTGGAGACGAACCGCATGATTGCCTAGGATACATGCAGTTCGACCCAATTTATCTCAAGTGTTTCATCGTTATTTGCAAATCGCTACTGTTGCTGCACCGACATCAATGCCACACGTTTTACCTAGCTCTCTCATCGAGAACCCGTGCACAACAGGGATTCCCCGAGCCTGACACATTGAGGAGATCAAGAGCTGAATCTTTTGATCTGCATCATCTGCTACAATCACTTCTACAGCAGACAGATTCTCAACGGCCTTTTTCGTTTGCTTGGTTCCAATCGCCATTGCTTTTGCTACTTTCACTTTTTCATAAGACATCAAGTCATCAGCCCTCCAAAGTGAAACGTTCCAAGCACACGAGTGTATCTTACCACCCGTTATTCGCAATGTCAACAACATTGTACTTCCATCTAACCTAATCGATAAGCACGGAATCAGACGCTTGAAGATCATTTACTTCATTCGCCATCTTCACCTGTAGATTGCGATAACGAGACATACCCGTACCAGCAGGAATAAGCTTACCGATAATAACATTCTCTTTCAGACCTAGCAAGCGGTCCACTTTTCCTTTGATTGCCGCATCGGTTAGAACACGGGTCGTCTCTTGGAAGGAAGCAGCCGACAAGAAGGATTCCGTTTCTAGAGAAGCTTTGGTAATACCTAACAAGAGTGGACGAGCAACAGCAGGCTCTTCGCCACGTAGAAGTACATCACGGTTTGCAGCTTCAAATTCATGTATATCTACCACAGAACCTGGTAGAAGAACCGTTTGACCTGCATCTGTAATCCGGACTTTTCTCATCATCTGACGAATCATAACCTCGACGTGCTTATCGTTAATTTCTACCCCTTGTAAACGGTATACTTTTTGGACCTCTTGCAAGATATAACTTTGAACGCCATGTACACCTTTGACACGAAGCAATTCCTTTGGATCAATCGAACCTTCCGTAAGCTCGTCACCAAATTGAACTTCGTCGCCGACAACTACACGAAGTCTTGAGCCATATGGAATCAAGTGTACTTTGCTTTCTACTTCATTTTCCACTTCAACTTCACGACGATCTTTTACCTCACGGATATCGGTTACCTTACCTGTAATCTCACTGATAACAGCTTGACCTTTTGGATTACGAGCTTCAAATAGCTCTTGGATACGAGGCAAACCTTGCGTAATATCGTCACCCGCTACCCCTCCAGTATGGAAGGTACGCATGGTCAACTGAGTACCAGGCTCACCAATCGATTGAGCCGCGATGATCCCGACAGCTTCACCGATTTCCACCTGTGTGCCAAGTGCCAAGTTACGCCCATAACATTTCTTACAAACCCCATGCTTCGTACGACAACTTAGAACCGCACGAATGACTACTTTCTCAATACCAGCCTCTACAATCTCTTCGGCATGTTCTTCCGTAATTAGTTCATTACGATCCACAATCACATGGCCATCCGTTGGATGTTTGACTGTCTCAAAGGATGTACGACCTACGATACGGTCAAATAACTCCTCGATAATCTCATTGCCATCATGAATGCGGGATACTCGCTGACCGCGATCCGTTCCACAATCCGTTTCACGAACAATAACATCCTGCGCTACGTCTACAAGACGACGAGTGAGGTATCCAGAGTCAGCTGTACGAAGGGCAGTATCCGCCAAACCTTTCCGCGCACCGTGAGTAGAGATAAAGTACTCTAATACAGTCAAGCCTTCACGGAAGTTCGTACGAATCGGACGCTCAATAATTTTACCAGCTGGGTTCGCCATGAGTCCGCGCATACCCGCAAGCTGGGTAATCTGTGATACGTTACCCCGAGCACCCGAGTTTGCCATCATAAAGATTGGGTTGTATTTACCCATGTTCTTCATCAAAACTTCGGTCACACGATCTTTTGTCTTACTCCAGATGGAGATAACACGTTCATAACGCTCATCATCGGTAATGAGACCACGGCGATACTGCTTCACGACTGCATCTACCTGTTGATCTGCTTCTTTCAAAATATCATATTTCGCAGCAGGAACGTTTACGTCCGATACAGCCATCGTGATACCCGCACGCGTGGAGTACGTATATCCAAGTTGCTTCACTTTATCTAGAACGACAGAAGTCATCATCGTTCCAAAACGACGGAAACATTCTGCGATAATAGCACCCATATCTTTTTTCCGCAATGCACCTGGATCTGGTAGTGATTGAATAAACTCACGAACATTCGTACCTTTTTCAAACATAAAGTGCTGATCACTTGTTTGAACAAAGTTCTTTTTACCAGGCTCATTAATATACGGGAATTCTTCTGGGAAAACTTCGTTGAAGATCAACTTACCAGGAGTCGTTACTAGCAATGCTCCCTCTTGAGCTTCTGTGAAGGAGGTTTTCTTCAACGTTTTGGCTGGAATTGCAATACGGCTATGCAACGTTACATATCCATGTTGATAAGCGTTAATTGCTTCTGCAATTGATTGGAAAACAGAGCCTTCACCCTTTTCTCCTTCTTTTTGCATGGTAAGGTAGTAACAACCAAGTACCATATCCTGAGAAGGTGTTACGACAGGTTTGCCGTCTTTTGGGTTCAAGATGTTTTGCGCCGCTAGCATCAGTAAGCGAGCTTCCGCCTGAGCTTCTGCAGATAATGGTACGTGAACCGCCATTTGGTCACCATCGAAGTCCGCGTTATACGCAGTACATACGAGTGGATGAAGACGGATCGCGCGACCTTCTACCAAGATTGGCTCAAATGCTTGAATTCCAAGACGGTGAAGCGTAGGTGCACGGTTCAACAGAACAGGGTGTTCACGAATCACTTCTTCTAAAACGTCCCATACTTCTGGATGAACTCGTTCTACTTTTCTTTTCGCACTCTTAATGTTATGAGCAAGCCCTTTTGCGACTAACTCTTTCATTACAAATGGTTTAAAGAGTTCCAGTGCCATCTCTTTTGGAAGACCACATTGGTACATCTTGAGGTTCGGTCCTACAACGATTACGGAACGACCCGAGTAGTCTACACGCTTCCCAAGCAAGTTCTGACGGAAACGACCTTGTTTCCCTTTTAACATATGAGAAAGGGATTTCAATGGACGGTTACCAGGACCTGTTACAGGACGACCACGACGACCATTATCAATCAGTGCGTCTACTGCTTCTTGAAGCATCCGTTTTTCGTTTTGGACGATGATATCAGGCGCTCCAAGATCAAGTAAACGTTTGAGACGGTTATTACGGTTAATCACACGACGATAGAGATCATTCAAATCGGATGTAGCAAAACGTCCTCCATCCAATTGCACCATTGGGCGCAGTTCTGGTGGAATAACCGGCAATACATCGAGAACCATCCAGTCTGGTCTGTTACCAGAACTACGGAATGCCTCTAGTACTTCCAAACGTTTTACAGCACGATTCCGGCGCTGTCCTTGAGCTGTCGTCAACTCTTCTTTGAGGCTATCCACTTCTTTTGTGAGATCGATATCAGCAAGCAGACGGCGAATCGCTTCTGCTCCCATCTTCGCTACAAAAGAGCTACCATATTTCTCGCGATAACTACGGAATTCTTTCTCAGATAGAAGTTGCTTCTTTTCAAGTGGGGTTTGGCCTGGATCGACAACCACATAGGAAGCAAAGTAGATTACTTCTTCCAACGAACGTGGAGACATATCGAGAACAAGACCCATACGGCTAGGAATTCCTTTGAAGTACCAGATATGGGAAACAGGCGCAGCTAGCTCAATATGCCCCATACGTTCGCGACGGACTTTTTGTCTGGTTACCTCTACACCACAACGATCACAGACAACACCTTTATAACGAACGCGTTTGTACTTCCCACAGTGGCACTCCCAGTCCTTCGTAGGACCAAAGATTTTCTCACAGAAAAGCCCTTCTTTTTCTGGCTTTAATGTACGGTAGTTAATTGTTTCCGGCTTCTTAACCTCACCACGAGACCAAGAACGGATTTTTTCTGGCGAGGCCAGACCGATCTTCATATACTCAAAGTTATTCACATCGAGCATGTGGGCATTCCTCCCTCTGGGTTCCTCCTAGCCGGAGAAGTGATGCTGACAAGCTCACCTCTCCACATCTAGGACTACGAAACGGACCGAGGTCCTTCATCATTGCCTTCTAGATCAAAGTGAAGCCTTTCATTGCCTGGCTCATCATCTTCGTCCAACTCACGCATTTCGATTTCTTCTTCGTTCTCAGCAAGAATTTTTACATCCATACCAAGAGATTGAAGTTCTTTGATCAATACTTTGAATGATTCAGGAACACCAGGTTCTGGTACATTTTCACCCTTGACAATCGCTTCATACGTCTTCACACGACCCACTACATCATCCGACTTAACAGTCAAGATTTCTTGTAGTGTGTATGCTGCGCCGTATGCTTCGAGTGCCCATACCTCCATCTCTCCGAAACGCTGACCCCCAAATTGAGCTTTACCACCCAATGGTTGTTGAGTAACGAGAGAGTATGGACCTGTAGAACGAGCATGGATCTTATCATCAACCATGTGCGCAAGTTTGATCATATACATGACCCCAACTGTGACACGGTTTTCAAACGCTTCACCTGTTCGTCCATCGTACAACATCGTCTTACCATCGCGGTCTCCGCCAGACTCTTGAAGAGCATCAAATACCTCATTTTCACGAGCTCCGTCAAATACTGGAGTCGCCATATGAAGACCTAGTGACTTCGCCGCCATACCGAGATGGACTTCCAAGACTTGTCCGATATTCATCCGCGAAGGAACACCCAGAGGATTTAAGACGATTTGTACAGGTGTACCGTCTGGCAAGAATGGCATATCTTCTTCCGGCATAATCCGTGAGATAACACCTTTGTTACCATGACGTCCCGCCATTTTATCCCCTTCAGAAATCTTACGCTTCTGCGCGATGTAAACACGTACAAGTTGATTTACACCTGGTGGCAATTCATCACCGTTTTCACGAGTAAACACTTTCACGTCCACGATAATTCCGTCTTGACCGTGTGGTACGCGGAGTGAAGTATCACGAACTTCACGTGCCTTCTCACCAAAGATTGCATGCAAAAGACGCTCTTCAGCCGTAAGTTCCGTTACCCCTTTTGGAGTTACTTTCCCTACTAAGATATCTCCTACTTTAATCTCAGCACCGACACGAACAATCCCACGCTCGTCCAGATTCCGCAAAGCATCTTCACCCACGTTTGGAATGTCACGCGTGATTTCCTCTGGACCTAGCTTCGTGTCTCGCGCTTCTGATTCATATTTTTCAATATGGATCGAAGTATAGACATCCTCTTTTACTAGTTTCTCACTTAAGAGAATCGCATCCTCGTAGTTGTAACCTTCCCACGTCATAAAGGCTACGACAACGTTTCGACCAAGAGCCATTTCTCCTTGTTCGGTAGATGGACCATCAGCTAGAACAGCACCTTTTAGTACTTTCTCACCTTTGCTGACCACAGGGCGTTGGTTAATACAAGTACCTTGGTTCGAACGAGAAAACTTGGTCAATTTATATTTATCCAAGTCACCTTTTACAAGACGACCATCCAATACTTGCTCCTTACGAACCCAAATCTCGTTAGCCGTAACGCGCTCGATTGTACCCGGATTCTTCGCTAGGATCATAACACCAGAGTCTGCCGCTGCTTTATGCTCCATACCTGTACCGATAAATGGAGATTCAGGAACCAATAATGGTACCGCTTGGCGCTGCATGTTAGAACCCATCAAAGCACGGTTGGAGTCGTCGTTTTCCAAGAATGGAATACACGCCGTCGCTACCGAAACAACTTGTTTTGGGGATACGTCCATATAATCGATGCGATCTTTTGTAACAGTTAGAAGCTCATCACGATAACGAGTGATAACCCCAGGCGTGAGGAAGTTACCTTCTCCATCAATCTCTGCATTTGCCTGAGCTACATAGTAGTTATCCTCTTCATCTGCAGTTAGATAATGGATTTCTTCTGTCACTTGGTTCGTATCTGGATTTACACGGCGATATGGTGTTTCAATAAAGCCATAATTGTTAATACGAGCAAAACTGGACAAGGAGTTGATCAAACCAATGTTCGGACCCTCCGGTGTCTCAATCGGGCACATACGACCGTAGTGAGAGTGGTGGACGTCTCGAACTTCGAAGCCCGCACGCTCACGAGTCAAACCACCAGGCCCAAGTGCTGATAGACGACGCTTATGAGTTAACTCAGCCAATGGGTTGGTTTGGTCCATAAACTGGGACAACTGGCTAGAACCAAAAAATTCTTTGATCGAAGCAATAACCGGACGAATATTGATCAATGCTTGTGGTGTGATCGCATTGGCATCCTGAATGGACATCCTCTCACGAACCACACGCTCCATACGAGATAGACCGATGCGGAACTGATTCTGCAATAGCTCCCCAACAGAACGTAGGCGACGATTCCCCAAGTGATCGATATCATCGGTATCTCCTACACGGTGTAAGAGATTAACAAAGTAGTTAATCGATGAGATGATATCAGCAGGTGTGATATTTTTCACAGACATATCAATTTCTGCATTGGAAATCACTTTAATTACTTTCTCTTCATCAATTGGAGAGAAAATATGAATCGATTGTAAATGGATTGGACCTTCATCAGGTACTCCACCACGTACAGTCGTTTCTGTTAGACCGTATGGGCTTTCGCCTGTTAAAGCAGGTAATAATTTATCAAGTACCCGACGCTCAAGCACTGTACCTGCTTCTGCTAAAACTTCACCTGTTTCAGGATCAGCAATGGCTTCGGCTAGCTTTTTATTTAATAAGCGATTCTTAATGTGTAACTTCTTATTCATCTTGTAACGACCTACGCTTGCTAGATCATAACGTTTTGGATCGAAGAAACGAGAGAACAGAAGACTACGAGCATTATCTGCCGTTGGTGGTTCACCTGGACGAAGACGCTCATAGATTTCAATTAACGCTTTTTCAGTGTTGCCCGTGTTGTCTTTATCTAATGTATTGCGCACATACTCATCATCACCTAATAGATCGATGATCTCAGCATCAGAACTAAAGCCTAAAGCACGCAAAAGAACCGTCACAGGAATTTTTCTTGTACGATCGATTCGCACATAAATAATATCCTTCGCGTCGGTTTCCAACTCCAGCCATGCACCGCGATTCGGAATCACTGTAGCTGTATAAGTTGGCTTACCGTTTTTGTCGACTTTCGTGTTATAATACACACTAGGTGAACGAACCAACTGGCTGACAATGACACGTTCCGCTCCGTTGTAAATAAACGTACCTGTTTCAGTCATGAGCGGGAAATCACCCATGAAAACTTCCTGCTCCTTCACTTCGCCTGTTTCTTTATTAATCAGACGAACTTTTACGCGTAGTGGAGCCGAATAGGTGACCTGATTATCTTTCGCTTGTTCTACGTTGTACTTGGGTTCTCCCAGATTGTAGTCAACAAACTCCAATACGAGGTTTTTCGTAAAGTCTTCAATCGGCGAAATGTCATGAAACATCTCACGGAGACCTTCTTCTAAGAACCATTCGTAGGATTTTTGTTGAATTTCAATAAGGTTGGGTAATTCTAGTACCTCTTCAATGCGGGCATAACTTCTTCTTTGCCGCCGACCGTACTGGACAAGTTTACCAGCCAAACAAATTCCCCCCCCGGATCCAGACGCAATCTGTTGCGTACTAAGGATAAAAGCGAAAAAAGAAAAATGGGTCGAATTACCACATTTTTAACTATAAAGTAGTCTATTTTCCTATCTTAACCAGTGATTTCCATATTTAAACAAATCTCACTAGTTTTCCTGTAATGGCACAAAAAAATGCAGGAAATATCATCTAAACTAGACTTTCTGCATTTTATAACACTAGCACAGGCCGATTTCGTTTGTCAATCAAATTACAAAATTTCTCAGAAACCAGCTCGAATTACCCAGTACCCCTTTTTTCGTTCCACTACATCCACAGATGGAAATAGATCATGCAATCCTGTACATGCTGACTCTGCACCTTGTTGCTTACGAATCACAATCCAAAACGAACCGGAGTCTTGTAGATGTTTTTTCGCCTCAGCAAACATCTGGTAGATCACTGCTTTCCCTGTTCGAATCGGTGGATTTAATAAGATACAGTCAAACTTCATGCCAGCTACTTTTTCGAATCTATCACTGACGAAAATATTCACTCGCTCGGAGAGTCGATTAGATACAGCATTCTTCTTCGCGAGTTCAACAGCACGCTCATTTATATCAACCATCGTAACTCGGATGTTAGGATTCGTTTTTGCAATCGATAAACCAATTGGGCCATAGCCGCAGCCTAGATCAAGTACAAGCTGTGCCCCTTCTAAATCTACCGATTCAATCAAAAATCGACTGCCAAAGTCTAGCCCCTTCTTCGAAAACACACCTGCATCTGTCTGAAAGGACAACTTTTCTCCTCGAACAATCACTTCAAAATCGCGATCCTCTTTTTTAGAGGTAGGATTCTTCGAGTAGTAATGATCACTCATCTAGACAGCCTCCTATATAGAAATGACCCGCCGACCGATGACGACGGGCCAAACTGGAACGAAAGTTAATTACTTAACTTCTACGTTAGCACCAGCTTCTTCTAGTTTTGCTTTGATTGCATTTGCATCATCTTCGCTAACTGCTTCTTTAACTGGTGCAGGTGTTCCATCAACAAGTGCTTTTGCTTCTTTCAAGCCAAGGCCTGTGATTTCACGAACTGCTTTGATTACGTTGATTTTGCTGTTACCAGCGCTTGTTAGGATTACATCGAACTCAGTTTGTGCTGCTGCTTCAGCTGCTACTGCGCCGCCACCCATTACCATAGGTGCTGCTGCAGTTACACCAAATTCTTCTTCAATTGCTTTTACAAGATCGTTCAATTCTAGAACGCTCATAGTTTTGATCGCTTCAATGATTTGTTCTTTAGACATTGAGTTATACCTCCCAGTAAATTTATCAATAAAATTTTTTCTTACATAATCAATAATCTAAGCGAAAAGAAAATTACCCTTACGCCTCAGTAGTAGCTTCTCCGTCTTTATCTGCAACTGCTTTAACAGCAAGTGCAAAGTTACGGACTGGAGCTTGCATAACAGAGAGAAGCATGGAAAGAAGACCTTCGCGAGATGGAAGTTCAGCAAGAGCTTGGATATCTTCTAAGCCAACTACTTTCCCCTCTACTACGCCACCTTTAATCTCCAACGCTTTGTTATCTTTTGCAAACTTATGAAGAACACGTGCCGGTGCTACAACATCATCGTAGCTAAACGCAACTGCGCTTGGACCAGTCAAATATTCACCAAGTTCACTCAAACCAACTTGCTCAGATGCACGACGAGTCATCGTGTTTTTCAGAACTTGAAGTTCTACACCAGCCTCACGCAATTCTTTACGAAGTTCGTTTGTTTGTTTTACAGTTAAACCGCGGTAGTCAGCAACTACAGTCGTTTTACTACGCTCTAGCTTAGAAACGATATCAGCTACCACAAGTTTTTTCTGTTCAACCGCTTTGGACATAGGGGACACCTCCTTAAAGAGTTGTAGGAAAAAGAAAAGCCTTCGTAGACAGTCGAAGGCCAAGGGTTTTATCAAAAAAACACCTCGGTAGGGAACATTAAGTGCTCCAAGCACCCCTACTGTCTACGGTTCTATTCGATTTCAATCAGCTTTATCAGTTTACAAGAAACTGTAAGCCTTTGTCAAATAAAAGCCTAATCTATTATTAACGACCAGAAAAGCGAAGTGCGTTAACAGATACTCCAGGACCCATGGTCGAAGAAACTGTTACACTTCTCATGTATGTGCCTTTCGCAGCCGCTGGTTTCGCCTTTGTAAGAGCATCAGCAAGAGCTTGCAAGTTTTCAGCGAGTTGTGCTTCTGTGAAGGACACTTTACCGATTGGAGCATGAATGATACCTGCTTTATCTCCACGGTACTCGATTTTACCTGCTTTGATCTCGTTGATCGCTTTTTCGACTTCAAATGTTACTGTGCCTGTTTTTGGGTTTGGCATAAGACCTTTTGGACCGAGAACACGACCCAAGCGACCTACTTGTCCCATCATATCAGGAGTTGCTACAACAACATCGAATTCGAACCAACCTTGTTGGATTTTGTTGATGAGATCCTCATCCCCTACATAATCCGCTCCAGCGAGTTCAGCTTCTTTTGCTTTCTCACCTTTAGCAAAAACAAGTACGCGTTGTGTTTTACCAGTACCATGCGGTAAAACAACAGCACCTCTCACTTGTTGATCTGCTTTTTTGGTATCAATACCTAAGCGGAATGCAGCTTCAACAGTTTCATCAAATTTAGCTGTAGAAAGTTCTTTTACGAGAGTAAGCGCTTCGGCTACATCGTATTGTTTGAAACGGTCTACTTTCTTGGTAGCTTCCAAGTATTTTTTACCATGTTTAGCCACTTCAATTCCTCCCTTCGTGGTTGTAACGGATGATCCTCCCACTTACCTAGACAATCGTGGCAGAAAGCCTAGGCAACGAAGACGTTATTAGTCTTCGATGACGATCCCCATGCTACGGGCAGTGCCTTCTACCATACGCATAGCGCCTTCTACATCAGCTGCGTTTAGATCCGGCATTTTTGTTTCAGCAATTTCGCGCACTTTGTCGCGTTTAACGGTTGCTACTTTTTTCTTGTTAGGCTCTCCAGAACCGGATTCGATTCCAGCAGCTTTTTTCAAGAGAATTGCAGCTGGTGGAGTTTTTGTAATGAAGGTGAATGAACGATCTTCAAATACAGTAATCTCCACAGGAATGATCATGCCTGCTTGATCAGCAGTACGAGCATTAAATTCTTTACAGAATCCCATGATGTTAACACCAGCTGCTCCGAGAGCTGGTCCAACAGGTGGCGCTGGGTTAGCTTTGCCAGCAGGGATTTGTAGCTTGACCACTCTAAAGACTTTCTTGGCCATCGCTAACTACCTCCTTCAACACAATGTGGTATTTTGCGGGGAATTCCCCTCCCACGGTCACAGCAAGCGCACAAACGCTTCTGTTCCGCCTTAAGCGGCTGGGTAATAACTATAACAATCTATCACACTTTCAGGAGAAACAAAAGTTTTTCCTGATGTTAAATTTTTTCCACTTGGAAAAATTCTAGTTCTACTGGTGTTTCTCTACCGAACATGTTGACTAACAACTTCAACTTACCATTTTTGGCATCGACTTCTTCAATCAGTCCAATGGTACCCGCAAATGGACCCTCTTTGACACGTACAGATTCTCCTACCTCGTAATCTACGATGATCTGAGCTTCATCTACGCCCATCGAAGCAAGAATGACTTGAACCTCGTCTGGTAAAAGGGGCGTTGGTTTCGAACCAGCACCAGAAGAACCAACAAAGCCGGTTACACCTGGTGTATTCCTTACTACATACCAAGAGTCGTCTGTCATGACCATTTCGACTAGGACATACCCAGGAAACACTTTTCGCATGACAGTCTTCTTCTTACCATCTTTCAGTTCCGTCTCTTCTTCCATAGGAACGAGTACGCGAAAAATCTTATCTTGCATCTCCATTGATTCGATGCGCTTCTCTAGGTTTGTCTTTACCTTGTTTTCGTAGCCGGAATACGTGTGAACGACATACCAATTCTTTTCCATGTAATCCAGGGTAGCTTACCCTGTCCCCCCTTACGACAATCGATTCAAATCAACCTATTTTTTTGGAATCAAATTCAATATCTCCTGAATCCCTAAATCAACTAGGAACAAAAAGATGGTTAGAACAACAACAGTAGATACAACGACTAATGTGTAGTTAACCATTTCCTTACGGGATGGCCAACGAACACGTTTGAGCTCTTGAACGCTACCGCTAAAGAAACCCACAGTACCGCCCACGCTTTTCTTGATACCACGTCCGATATTGGCAAGAAAAGTCATATTGTCACCCCCATCTTTCCTTAAGGAAGAAGTTATTACTTGGTTTCACGATGAACAGTATGAGTGTTGCAACGAGGGCAATACTTCTTCAACTCCATACGATCTGGATGCTTACGCTTGTTTTTGGTCAACGCATAGTTGCGCATTTTGCAAGTCACGCAAGCCATAGTAACGTTTACGCGCATTGAAAAACACCTCCCCTACAAATATCAGTCCGATCAAATCATGATGGTAAATGATTAGAAAACACCCAAGTTAATTTATCATAACCTCGCATGCTCTGTCAATGAAAGCCTATTTCTTACCCATTATTGGTCAAATTTTCTTGATAGAAACAAAAAGGAATTTGTCCTTTTTTGTCGAATGAAATAAAAAACAGGCTGGACCCCTGTTTTTTATTTCATTCGTTATTTTCACTGTTATAGGGAGATCTCCCTTACTTCTAAGTAGCGTTCTAGTTTTCTCTTCACACGTTGTAGCGCATTATCGATGGACTTTACATGACGGTTTAGGTCCACGGCAATTTCTTGGTAGCTTCGCCCATCTAAGTATAACATCAACACTTTTCGCTCGAGGTCACTTAAAATTTGGGAAATTTGATCCTCGATATCGCTATATTCTTCTTGATTAATATAAATCTCTTCTGGATTCAGCCTGCCACCGGTGAGCGTATCGTACAGAGTGCGATCAGAATCATCGTGGCTAGGCTTGTCCAATGAGACATAAGAATTAAGCGGAATATGCTTTTGACGAGTTGCTGTCTTGATGGCTGTGATAATTTGTCTGGTTATGCAAAGCTCAGCAAAAGCTTTAAACGACGCCAGCTTGTCCCCACGAAAATCACGTATTGCTTTATACAAGCCAATCATGCCTTCTTGCACAATATCTTCATGGTCTGCTCCAATCAGGAAATAGGAGCGAGCTTTAGCTCTAACAAAGTTCTTATACTTATGAATCAAGTATTCGAGGGCTTCTTGGCATCCAATCCGAACTTCTTCTACCAGCTCTTCGTCTGGTAATGTTTTGTACTCGACGACCTTCTCATACTGAATAGCATTACTTGTTTGTAGGTCTACACTCACTGCGATCCCCCCGGCAAAAGTAGCATGTAAACCGCATGTAAGGCTATTATATCTGAAATGAAACAAAATCGTCAATTTTCCACCTATTTTTTCCTTCTTAACTTTTCGAATTCTTTCTGCAAATTAAGAGACAGATAATCCCCTAGCTTATTTTTCGGACTCGTTGACTCCTGAGTCCGCAAATCTTCCCCTAATTGCACCCTCGCACTTCGAATCTGCTCTAACAGCTCCCTTGAGGAAACCCGATACGCCCCTTGGCCAAATACCATTCGCTGTTCCAGATAATCAGAAGTCGCAACAAAGATTCTGCGATGTGGATTTTTAGATTTACGTACAAACTGCTCAATGTATTCATCCGCCGTCTCATCTTTACATGTAAAGATGACTTCCACCTTTTCTTGTATTTTTTGCACACGCGCTCCGGGAGTCTGATGGGCATCAAATACGACATACACTTTACGGCCTGTCATCGCCTGATATTCAGATAGCTGGCTGATTAACTGGTTTCGTTGTTCCTCTAAGCGTCGTTCCTTCCGATGAATGTTTGACTGGAGGCCGATCACATTATAACCATCCACCACCAGCCATTCTTCACGCCTGCTAGCCATTGTTCCGTCCTAGCGCTACTTGATACATACAAATCCCGGCAGCCACAGATGCGTTTAGGGAAGAAACACGCCCCTTCATAGGGAGCCTTACTAGGTAATCACACTTTTTCTTCATTAACTGACTGATTCCTTGCCCTTCATTACCGATAACGAGCGCCACTGGCATGTCAAAATTTACTTGATTGTAGGATTGTTTGGCCGCTCCATCTGTTCCCACCAACCAAATACCTTCTTTTTTTAATTCATCCGCAACCCGGTTCAAATTGGTAACTTGTGCCACTGGAACATACTCAATCGCTCCGGCAGAGGTTTTTGCTACCACAGAGGTAAGGCCCACTGCACGACGTTTTGGAATCACGACACCGTGAACTCCCGCAGCATCGGCCGAACGAAGGATCGAGCCCAAATTATGCGGATCTTCAATCCCATCAAGTAAGAGTAAAAACGGCATTTCACCTTTTTTCTGAGCACGTTTTAAGATCCGCTCTACTGTGCTATATTCATAAGCCGCAATCTGAGCTGCGATTCCTTGATGGTTTCCGCCATCCGCTAGTTGATCCAACTTCGAACGAGGCACCCATTGATACGAAATCTTTTGATCCTCTAATTGTTTGAGAATGTCGGCAATCGTCTTCTTCTGAACCCCTTCTGCCACAAATACCTTCTCAATATGCCGGCCCGAGCTAAGCGTCTCTGAGAGAGCCTGTCTGCCAATAATCCAATCTGTTCCCATGATGATCTCCTCCTATCATTCACACGCTGCTATAATTTGCTTCATTAATTGTTCGAGTCTCTCTTGCCGACTCGATAGATACAGATATCCAATCAATGACTCTAAGCCTGTACTATAGCGATACTGCGCTACCGAAGCACTTTTCGCCACACTACCTGATTTGGCATTACGTCCTCGACGAAACACATCCGCTTCTTCCTCTGTCAATTCACTTTCAATAATACGACTCGCTTTTGCTTGCGCCACTGCCGATACATATTGGATAGCTCTTTTTTGTAGTTCATTCGGCTTAACCACTCCAATGGCAAGAAGGTGGTACCGTACATACACTTCATACACGGAGTCCCCTACATATGCTTGTAATAGGGGATGGATATGAGATGGGGACTTATCTAGGCCTGCTCCCCCCATCCCTAACAAATACGGATTTATTTTCTCTTCCATCGCACACCTTGAGGAGTATCTTCTAGGATAATCCCCTGCTCCAATAATTGATTACGAATCGCATCTGCTAGAGCAAAATCGCGATCCTTTCTAGCCTGCTGCCGTTCTTCAATGAGCGCTTCGATTTCATCTTCCAAAGACTTCCCATCGCTATGAATCAACCCTAAAATAGTTCCGGCAAACGTTTCAAACCACTTTACTACAAGTTTGCCCGTTTCTTCTGTGATTACTTCTCGAGACACCAAATCATTTGCCAGCCTAACACCATCAAACACGACCGTAATCGCATTAGCAGAGTTAAAATCATCACTCATCTCTGCTACAAATCGGCTGGTTAAATCCTCTAATTGAGACACAATGCTTCCATCTACTTCTCCAACTTGTGCAGACAGGGTGCGGTGCTGTAGATTTTCATAGGCTGTCTGGATGCGAGATACACTCTCATCTGCTTGTTTGAGCGTATCTTCCGTGAAATTCATTGGGTTCCGGTAATGAGTCGATAACAAGAAATAGCGCAAAGCAAGTGGCTGGAAATGTTTACGCAACTCTACTACACTCATGACGTTTCCAATTGATTTAGACATCTTTACATTGTTCATATTGATAAATTCATTATGCAGCCAATAACGAACAAACGTCTCACCTGTCATCGCTTCACTCTGGGCAATTTCGTTTTCATGGTGTGGGAAGCAAAGGTCAATTCCTCCAGCATGTATATCCAAAGTATCCCCAAGATATCTGCGAGCCATAGCTGAACATTCAATGTGCCATCCCGGACGCCCCGTCCCCCATGGAGTATCCCAACTAATTTCACCTGGCTTCGCAGCTTTCCATAGCGCGAAATCGAGTGGACTCTCCTTTAAATCATTCACTTCTACACGAGCACCCGACTTCAAGTCTTCTAATGAATGATGCGACAGGCACCCGTATCCTTCTTTTTTCAAGGAGCGGTAGTAGACATCGCCGTTTGTTTCATAGGCATATCCTTTTTCGATTAGCCCCTGAATAAATTCAATCATCTCTTGAATGTTTTCAGTAGCCCGTGGATGAGTGGTTGCCCTTTTTACTCCTAGGGAATCCATATCCTCAAAGTATGCCTCAATATAGCGCTCGGCAATTTCTGGCACCGATAACCCTGTCTCAATCGAAGCATTAATCAAACGATCATCTACATCGGTGAAATTTTGTACATAGTTTACCTCATATCCGCGATACTCTAAGAAACGCCTTGCTACATCGAAGAATACAAAACAGCGAGCATTCCCGATATGAATATAACTATAGACGGTTGGACCACAAACATACATACTAATCTTATTTTCCTCTAGGGTGGTAAGAGTTTCTTTTTGTCTAGTCAGTGTATTGAACAGCTTGATTGTCATGGTTGTTACCTCCTTGTTGTCCTTCTGATATCAGCTTCGTTTGTCCATTTTGTGCTTGTTTTAAGCGTTCTATTTCTTGTTTTAGCAACCCGATTTCTCCCTGTAATCCACGAAACATCTCTGCTACAGGGTCTGGGAGGTTTACTTGGTCGAGATCCGTTTGAACCCGAACCCCATCCTGAACCACAATTCGTCCAGGAACACCTACAACCGTTGAGTTTGCAGGTACCTCCCTTAACACAACCGAACCTGCTCCAATGCGAGCGCACCGTCCAACACGGATCGATCCTAAGACCTTAGCACCTGAGGCAATGAGTACATGATCCTCAACCGTGGGATGGCGTTTTCCCTTTTCTTTTCCTGTACCGCCTAATGTAACTCCTTGATAGATGGTTACGTAGTTGCCGATCTCACATGTTTCCCCGATTACCACACCCATCCCGTGATCAATAAAACATCCAATCCCTATTTTGGCACCTGGGTGGATTTCGATACCTGTATGGAACCGATTACTCTGTGAAATCAAACGAGCAATCAGGTACCAACCTTTCTTATAAAACCAATGCGCTACTCGATGAGCCCAAATCGCATGTAACCCTGCATACGTAAAAATGACTTCAATCGTATTTCTTGCCGCTGGATCTCGATCAAAGACAGCTTGGATATCTGCCTGAATCGCTCTCCGAATTGCGCCCATTTTACTCAACCATGACATACAACGTTCTCCCCTCATCTGTCGAATAAAACAAAAAACCGTCTCCATAGCACAGTTGCTACAGAGACGGTTTGCCCGCGGTTCCACTCTGTTTGAATCCACCCATCAAAAGTCGATTCCCCTTAAGTCCTTGATAACGGTAGGATACCGAACTCCTCTACTGAGATAGTCAACCGATCAACCATCTGTTTGAGAAATTAGCTCTTGGGGGCACTTCTAGATGACATCGCTAAGGCCGTCTCACCGCTCGACCTCTCTCTGAAAACAACGATCATCTATACTTTTCCCAATCATCGCAAACCCGTATGAATTTAACTCTATTCTCTCTGATTCTAGGAACGTTTGTCAACGAAGCTTTGTAAACGTTTTACAACTGTGTCTTTTCCTAGAAGCAAAATCGTTTCAGTCAAGTCTGGACCGTGTGTCTCTCCAGAAATCACCGCACGCACTGGCATAAAGAGCTGCTTTCCTTTAAAGCCAGTCTCTTTTTGCACTGCTTTAAACATGGATTTAACAGTTGCCACATCTAATTCATCTTGCGCTTGAACTTGTGAGACATAGCTTGAAATAACCGCCAGCACAGAATCCTCAGCCAGAATTTGCTCAGCCTCTGAAGAATAGTGAATATCTTGGCGGAAGAAAATATCCGATAGCTCCACGATTTGGGATATCTCGTCCAACTGCTCTTGATAAAGCCCCACTAACCGTGTTATCCATTCCTTTTGCTCCGGAGTAAGGGAGGATGAAATTTTACCTGCCTTTTCTAGATAAGGTATGGCAAGATCCGTAATCCGTTCTAGGCTTGATTTCTTAATATAATAGTTGTTCATCCACTTCAACTTAGCTGTATCAAACGTTGCTGGCGACTTCGACACTCTCTCTAGGGAGAAGAGATATGTTAATTCTTCAAGGGTAAAGATCTCCTCTTCTCCTTCAGGAGACCAGCCGAGTAGTGCCAAGAAATTCACAATCGCTTCTGGTAAGTAACCAAGATCACGATATTGGCTAATAAATTGAACAATCGATTCATCACGCTTGCTCATTTTTTTCCCTTCATGATTGAGAATCAACGGGATATGTGCAAACTTCGGTGCTTCAAATCCAAGCGCCTGAGCAACACATAGCTGACGAGGCGTATTAGAAATATGTTCTTCTCCACGAATCACATGGGTGATGTTCATCAGCGCATCATCAATCACAACCGCAAAGTTGTAAGTAGGGCGGCCATCCGGACGAACGATGATAAAATCGCCAATTCCATTGGAATCAAACTCTACATCACCACGTACGTAATCCGAAAAAGCTAGCATTTGATCAGGCAGAACAGCCAAACGAATACTCGGAACACGCCCTTCTGCTTGATATGTCGCAATCTGCTCCTCACTCAGATGACGATCCCATCCACTAAACTTCGGCGCTTCACCACGAGCCAGTTGTTCTTCACGCTCTTGCTCTAACTCAGCTTGGTTTGCATAGCTGTAGTAGGCTTTCCCCTCTGCTACAAGTCGATCCGCATACTCTGTATAGAGATCGAGGCGTTGCATACAACGATACGGCTCGCATGGTCCACCTTTTTCCGTTGATTCATCTGCAACGACGCCTAGCCACTCTAAGCCGTTCATTTGCTCTAAATCTGCACCTTCTATGTTACGTTCGGTATCTGTATCCTCAATTCGTAAGATGAATTGTCCGCCGTTCTTTTTGGCAAATAAGTAGCTGAATAGGGCAGTACGTGCTCCGCCAATATGTAAGTAACCAGTAGGGCTTGGTGCGTATCGAGTGCGAACTGTCATGGTTCTTCTCTCCTCGTAGTAAGTTAGTTAGTTTCGTTTTTATAGATAGTAGGATCAAATACTAAGTTCAAATAACTAAGTTCAAGTTCATTTTATCTTTTGGGGTATAGATAGCTTATCGTTCTGGCAGAAATGGTGCAAGTTCAGTACTCTTTCCGCCTTGCAGAGAAGTAGAAAAGACCGCTACAGCGGGTGGCTACGTGCGCGAGCAAAACTCGCAAAGTTCGCTCAAACATGTTGCTCGCTTCTTCCCTGCGCCACCCGCTTCCACTCTGAGAGGCGTCAAAGGTACATTCACTTGCACCATTTCTGTCAGATCGTATGCCTACACTATATTTTGTTTGTTTTCTGGCTCTGCCTATGACACATGCTTTTTTTGAAAATCGTTTGATTGTAAAGCTTCTACTTAGATTGTTGTTTAGCTAGTTATTTACTTGTTTTCAGTCCTTGCTAGGACCCTTTGCTCAATCGAGAGGAATTAGGGGCAATGTATCTGACCACTGCGATGTTAGTGAGTCTACCCAGCGCAGTCCTTAGAAGCGAGGGCGTTTTGTGGCAAATGTTTGAACGTTCTTTGCGAGTTTTTGCCACTTGCCCGAGCGGAGAAAGACGGAGCGGCCACACCCCACATCCCTGCAGGCTCACTATTGAGCTGTGGACAGATACATGCACCGAGCCCTGATTATCTAACAAGCCCATTACTCGATCACCGAATAACTCCCACTCCGAACACATCGAATAAACTCCCTAATCAGCCAGGCTTCATCCTTAAGCCAACTCATCACCCAAAACCTCAAAACTACCGTTTCTCCAACAACACAACCGCCATCGAAGCAATCCCCTCACCACGACCAGCAAACCCTAACTGTTCCGTCGTCGTAGCCTTCACATTCACCTGCTCCAACTCCGCCTCAAGCAACTCCGCAATCCGTTTCTGCATCAACGGAATATACGAAGCCATCTTCGGCTTTTGAGCGATAATCGTCGCATCTACATTTCCCAGACGATACCCCTTCACCTTCACCAATTCCCATACATGCGTCAACAACTTCGCGCTATCTGCACCTTTGTAAGCTGGATCCGTATCAGGGAAATGCTTACCGATATCTCCCATAGTAACCGCACCTAAAATAGCATCTGTAATCGTATGTAATAACACGTCTGCATCAGAATGACCAACCAGACCCTTTTCATACGGAATCTGCACTCCGCCTAAAATCAGAGGGTACCCCCCTGCTAACTGATGCACATCAAAGCCTTGTCCAATCCGAATCATACTTCTACTCTCCTAATCTCCCATATTTTCTCGGCAAGCACAAGGTCTTCAGGAGTAGTAATCTTAATATTATTATATTCACCTTCTACTACTTTTACAGGGAATCCCATCTGCTCGATCAACATTGAATCATCCGTCGCCCAATTCGGATCCTCAAGAGCCTTCTGATGAGCTTGTACAATTAAATCCCTACTAAATCCTTGTGGTGTCTGCACCGAGACCAATTCACTTCGCGCCGGGGTACTTGTGACCCAGCTATCACTATTTATCTGTTTAATTGTATCTTTTACAGGTACCGCTAAGATTGCTGCCTTGGTAGCCTTTACCTCTCGAATCAAACAATCCAGTGCTTCATGTGTGACAAACGGACGCACAGCATCGTGGATTAAAACCCAATCACTTTGGCAACGTTGCAATCCCATATATACACTCTCTTGTCTCTCTCGTCCACCTTCAACAATCGCCTTTACCTTAGCAAAGCCATATGGTCTGAGCATTTCTTCTGTCCCACGTATCTCTTCTTTTTTCGTGACCAAGATAATCTCATCCACCTGAGGATGGGTCTCAAAAAGCCGAAGTGTGTGAACCAAAATGGGCTGTCCATCTAGCAATAGGAACGGTTTACTCACCTTGCTACCCATACGCTTTCCTTGGCCAGCAGCGGGGATGACAACTCCAACACTCATGATCCATTCTCCTCATACATAAATAAAACAGTGCCCGCCGGCATCAGAAGACACCGTACGGGCTATTGTTTATTTCTTATTATAACGCACGCTCTAGGAGCTTGGGCTTAGCAAAAATCATTCTGCCTGCCGAGGTTTGAAGTACACTGGTTACAAGGACATCAATATGATCTCCTATATACTCCCGACCTCCTTCAATGACAATCATCGTTCCATCATCTAGATAGGCAACTCCTTGGCCATGCTCTTTTCCATCCTTAATCACTTGAACGTTAATCTCTTCACCTGGCAACACCACTGGTTTTACAGCATTGGCTAAGTCATTGATATTTAGTACGCTAACACCTTGTAGTTCACATACTTTGTTCAAGTTAAAATCATTGGTTACCACTTTACCTGATAGCACTTTAGCCAACTTGACTAATTTGCTGTCCACTTCCGCAACATCCTCAAAATCACCTTCATAGATTAATACTTTCATATTAAGCTCTTTTTGGATCTTATTGAGGATATCAAGCCCCCGACGGCCGCGATTTCTCTTCAATACATCAGAGGAATCCGCGATGTGTTGCAACTCTTCTAGAATAAAACTAGGAATCACGATCGTTCCATCTAGAAAGCCCGTCCGACATATATCGGCGATCCGTCCGTCGATAATGACGCTGGTATCCAAAATTTTGTGTTCAACGATATCTTGATTCTCTTTTTTCGCTTGTTTATCTCTTCCTTGTCGACCAAAAGTAATGATACTAATAAGCTCATCCTTTTTCTTATAACCGACACTAAAACCAAGATATCCAAACAAAATCGATACAATAATCGGTAAAACTCGTTCTACTCCTGGGATCGAAAGTTCAGAAATGGGTTGTTGAATTAAAAATGCAATAAGAAGACCCATAATTAAGCCAAATACACCAAATAAGCCATCCGCAGCTGGGATTTTTACAAGGTGTTCTTCAAACCACTTAATCCAGCTAATAACACTTTCCGAAACACGAATAGCTACTACAAATAAGAGCGCAGCCCCAATAAAAGCACCAACATAACCTGAAAACGGAACTTCTCCAAAATTCAGAGGAGATTCTTGAAGCACCCGAAAAAACTTCGGACCGAGTACCCAACCCGCGGATGCTCCTAGGAGTGTGAATGCTAATTGCACAAAACGATTCATCATGGGGCTTCACCTCCCCTCTCAAATCAAATCTAGTATTCAGTATAGACAAATTAATGAAATACAAACCTATTTTTACATCCAGCGCAAAAAATAAGGTGAAAATTCAAAGCTATGTGTGGGATGAAATAATTTCATCAATAAGTTCAAAAACCTGTTCAGCCTGTAAATCCCTAGCCAGCGCTAACTCGCTAATTAAAATTTGTCTTGCGTTGTCTAACATTTTTTTCTCACCGGTGGAAAGTCCTTTCTCCTCATCACGGAACATCAAGGAGCGAACGACTTCAGCAACTTCGTAGATATCTCCGCTTTTCATCTTGTCCATATTGGCACGAAAACGGCGGTTCCAGCTGGTTGTTTCTTCTTCTTCGAAATTTTTCATACGATCTAATACCTGATCTACCGTACTTTCGTCGACAACCTCACGCAGCCCGATACTATTGATACTCTGCAAAGGAACCATTACTTTAAGATCTCCAATTGGCATACGCATCACGTAGTATTGTTTACGTTCCCCTAAGATCTCACGCTCTTCAATGGATTCAATGATCCCAGCGCCGTGCATCGGGTAAACCACCTTGTCACCAATATTGAACAAATAGATCCACCCCCAGAGACAATATCTATTTCCAAGATATCACAACTGAAGATAGCTGTCAATGAATTTTAAAAAGAATATCTTAGCACATAACTTTTATGGGAGTCAATATCTTTTTGCATAATAAATAGCTTGTCAAAAATAAATAAGAATTCAATATATCTTGAAGGACACCACAAACATACATAATCGAGTAGGAGGGGGTGATTAACCCCCGACCTCTCACACCACCTAGCATGCGGTTCCGCACTAGGCGGTTCACTTAAGTCTGACGAATCCAA
>NZ_SLXV01000014.1 GCF_004341445.1 Baia soyae | reverse complement strand
AGATAAAACTAAAAGGTATGAGTCCAGTTCAATACCGAACACATACCCTGCAGGTTATTTAAACTTTTGTGTCTAACTTTTTGGGTTCACTTCAACAATGGTGTCTTTTTATTTAAACCTAGTACGTTATGAAACTAGCAATCATATATATACATAGAGTAAAAAATACGATAAAGCAGGTGATAGGATTGTCTATAAGGCTACCTGATAGATTAGTAGACTTTCCTAGACATTCCACTGTTTGTTTTATGCATGCATGGGCCGTAAACAATTGGGCAGAGATCGTAGACAGTCAGCTGAAACGGCTATGTTCATCAGGTTTATATCAAAAATTTGATGCTATTTTTTTAAATATCGTTACAGATCAGATTGATGACACCAGTGGAATTGAAGCAGGTCTAGAACGGTTAGGAATAGATAAATATGATGATATTCTCCAATATGTCATTAAGCCGGATGGGCACGAATGCGAAAAATCAACTCTATGGTGGCTGCACCATTATAGCACTGTAAATAAACAGAACGTCCGAGCGTTATATCTTCATACAAAGGGTGTTAGACATAATGGTCAATGGTCAGAATCGAATGTAGCCGATTGGAGAAATCTATTAGAAACCTTCTTAATCGATCATCATTCTTTGGCCCTTGAATGTCTGGATAAAGTAGATGCTTGTAGTCTTCAATTTACAACAAACCCATTTCCGTGTTATGCAGGTAATTTTTGGTGGGTAAATAGTTATCATGTAAAAGGATTGAATCCTGATATTCATGCAGTATGTCCGGCAAATCATTATTTAGCTTCAGAGATGTGGGTTTTAAGCAAGCACGAGGCCACATTTTGCAATTTATTTCACTCTGGTTTAGACGGAGGGGCGCACTATTTCAATCCATTTCCTCACCATCAAATTCCTACTCATTTTACACCGACTTTTTATGGGAAAATAGGTGGCGATGTTCATACCTTGAATATCTCATAATCGAATACAAAGATTCTTTTATATATGAAAAACGCTAATTTGTCAGATTGGCGTTTTTCTTAAATCTCTCACACTATGAAACTAGCAAGCATAAATATATAGAGTAAGAAAATAAAATAAAAGGGTGATGGAATTGTCTATAAGATTACCCGATAGACTAGTAGACTTTCCTACACACTCCACCGTTTGTTTTATGCATGCATGGGTAGCAAACAATTGGATAGAGATAGTGGATAGCCAGCTGAAACGGCTATGTTCATCAGGTTTATATCAAAAGCTAGATGCTATTTTCTTAAATATCGTTACGAATCAGATTGATGACACTAGCGGAATTGAAGCAGATCTACAACGGTTAGGAATAGACCAATATGATGATACCCTTCAATATGTCATTAAGCCGGATGGGCACGAATGTGAAAAATCATCCCTATGGTGGTTGCATGAATATAGTACTGTAAATAAACAGGATGTTCGAATATTATATCTTCACACAAAAGGTGTAAGGCACTACGGTCAATCAACAGAGTCGAATGTAGCAGATTGGAGAAATATGTTGGAAACTCTCTTAATCGACCATCATTCTTTGGCCCTTGAATGTCTAGAAAAAGTAGATGTTTGTAGTCTTCAATATACTCCTAGTGCAGTAACGTTTGGAGGTAATTTTTGGTGGGCACAAAGCAGTTATTTAAAAGAATTAAGTACCGATATTCATGCAGTATGTCCAGCACATCCTTATATAGCTCAAGAGCTGTGGATTCTAAGTAAACACGAAGCCACATTTTGTGAATTATTTCATTCTGGTCTCGATGCAGCCGCAGCCGGTCATTATTACAACCCATTTCCTAGTAGTCGAATTCCAGAACATTTTACACCGATTTTTTATAAGAAAACAGGGAGACATGCTCAGTCATTCAACCTCTCATAAGAAGATAGAGCATTTTATATACGATAGGCGCTAATCGATTTGATTGGCGCTTTTTGTTTTATTTACATACATATTTAGGAATCTCGGATTTGTCGTGTATAATAAATGTAATAGATGCGGAGAAAGAAGGGTTTGGGTTGACTACCAAACATGAACAAATTTTAGCGTACATAGAGCAATTGGAAATTGGCCACAAGATTTCTGTGCGCCAAATCGCGAAGACCCTTAGTGTAAGTGATGGGACGGCCTATCGGGCAATTAAAGATGCGGAAACAAGAGGGATTGTTAATACAATTGAACGAGTCGGAACGGTGAGAATCGAAAAGAAGCAACGTTCTGAGATTGAGAAGATCACCTTTGCTGAAGTGGTAAACATCGTAGATGGAACGGTGCTTGGGGGGAAGGAAGGGCTTCATAAGACGTTAACGAAATTTGTCATTGGAGCGATGAAACTAGAAGCCCTTCTTCGCTATGTAGGGCCAGGAAATCTATTAATCGTAGGGAATCGTGATCGTGTTCACCAAGTTTCGTTGGAATACGGGGCGGCGGTACTGATTACAGGTGGCTTTGATGCGACAGAAGAAGTGAAGCAGCTAGCGGACTTCTACCAATTGCCCGTTATCTCAAGTAGCTATGATACGTTTACCGTAGCGAGCTTGATCAACCGTGCCATCTATGATCGATTGATTAAAAAAGAGATTCTTCTAGTAGAGGACCTCTTAGCCACTCACGACCAGCCAATTACACTCGAGCCTGTGGATTCTGTGGATAAATTTCACCAACTAGTAAGAGAAACCTCGCATAGTAAATTTCCAGTCGTAGAGGAGACAGGTAGAATCGTAGGAATGGTTACAGCCAAAGATGTAATCGGCCTCTCTGCCTCCGATCGAATTGAGAAAGCGATGACACGTAGTCCCGTATATGTCCATCCGCATACCTCTCTCGCAGCGGCGGCTCATGAGATGGTCTGGGAAGGGATTGAACTATTGCCTGTGGTCGATGAACAGAAACGGCTACTCGGAATTGTCAGCAGACAAGACGTGATCGAATCCCTGCAAACGATGCAGAAACAGCCCCAAGTAGGTGAAACGGTCCATGAGTTATCGACACGGGGTTTTCAAGAGGCCATGCGAGAAGGGACTCCCGTCTTACGCGGCAAGATTAGTCCGCAGATGACAGACTCGCTTGGCATCTTGAGCACAGGCGTCTTAACGACCCTGATGACTGAAACATGCCTACGTCTTCTTCGAAAATATCACCGCGAAGACTTAGTGATCCAGAACTTGACCCTATATACGCTCAAGCCTGTTCAATTAGAAACGATGATTGAGATTGTGCCTAAGATTTTAGAGCTAGGCCGGAATCAGGCGAAGTTAGATGTAGAGGTATTGACGGATCAGCAGGTGGTAGGAAAGGCGCTGATTACGGCGCAGATGATTGAGAAGTAGTAGGAGCATGCATATGTTTTCCAATGAAAGAAGGATAATCAGAGACTCATATTGGTCTGATTATCCTTCTTTTGAAATCACGCCTATTTTTCTTTCACTGGCATCCAAATTTCACTGTATACATTTTCCGAAGTACCGTTGTACTTTGTAAATGAAATACCAGGTGCATCCGCTACTTCATACCCGGAAGAAGGCAACCATTCAGAATAGATTTTAGCAGTTGTTTCTTGAAGCGTAGCAGGAAAGGGTCCTTGATTAGGGAAAATGGCCCATAACCCTTCTTCAATCGAAAGTTGTTCTAAATCATCGAATGTATTTTCCTTTGTAGTGGCAAAACCAATCATATGAGTTAAGTATCCTTTTTCTTCTAAATAACCATCATCAAAATCATACGATACATTTAAGACTTGATGAGGATGTAAATCAGCTAATTGATGCATTTCCTCTCTTTGTTGTTCGGTAATGGACTGGGCTAGTTCGAAGATAGCCTTATTTTCCCCTTCGAATTGAATCGGCACTCTTTTCGATACACCGACTACATGAAACTTCTCTTTCTTTTCGATTTTGAATTCCATGGATACGCCTCCTCTTATATCGATAAAAAATGAAAACTTGGGAAATGATTTTTGAATTTTGTTTTTCGCTACTTCTGAAGGTAAGAAGCCGCTCCATTCACGAAAGGCTCTTGAAAATCCTTCTATCGATTGATAGCCGTATTGATAGGCGAGATCTGTCACCTTTGCTCCGTTGATTAATTCAACATTTGCAACGGATAATCTCCTGTTTTTGATGTACTCATTTAATGACATGCCAGCCATATACGAAAACATTCTTTTAAAATGATAATCAGATAGCCCCACCATTTTTGATATCTCTTTTCCAGAGATTTCTTCTGTTAAGTGGGTTTCAATGTAGTTCATGACATCATTGAATTCTTGTACCATTCATTTCCCTCCTTTGCAAATACATCGTATCCTGTAAGTTTGTTTTTCACTCGATATTTTCTATACGGAGTATATCGGAATTGGGTGGATGATATAAATATCCCTTTTTTGCAAATAAACTCTTTATATCCATTGATGTAAGGAGTTTTATTTATTTTCTAAAGTAGAAGGGTCGCGAGAAAATTGATTACTATGAGTTTACTGTATTATTTTCATTATAGAAATAAGGGAATTCATTTTATCAAGAGTACTACATAGCTTCAAGTTGCCTAATCCACCTAGGCAATCTACATATATAAATAGAAATTGAGGAATATGAACGTGAAAAAAATATCTTTACTTGGTATCATCACGAATCCGAAAGAACAATTTGAGGCAATGAAGAGCAACCCGACTATTTCTTGGGCTCCACTGTTGTTACTATTTCTTCTGGCTGTATTTATATATGCTTATACGGACGATCCTTCGTTCTTCACTTTTGCCGGTAATTCTGGAGTACATATTGGACTTAGTGTGATATTTGCAATCGTTGTTCTCACGATTGTGTTTTTGTTCCTCTCCTTGTTAACCATGTTTACGTCTTGGATTATGCAAGGATTGGTTAAGCTGTTCGGCGGACGCATTGCATTCAAACAGTCTTTCTCCTTGAACATGAATCTCTGGGTCATTACCCTGTTGGGCTTAGTATTCCATTTGATACTCGCCATGTTATTCCATGATAATCCAGAGATACAATACACAAGTTTGGCAAGTATACTTCCAGTAAAGGGCTTCTGGGAAGGAGTTCTAAGCTGTGTAGAACTATTCGAGATCTGGTTTACGGTTCTACTTGCAATGGGGTTAACCACCTTAGCGAATCTTACAGCTAAGAAAGCATGGATCATTGCCATTCTGTTCTGGATGTTATTAGCTGTTATGGTTGGATTAGCAAGTACGTTGTAGTACGTGTCTATAAATATAAAGGAGCAACAGGTATGCGATAATTAATCAAGGTTTTCATTGCTCTGTAGATAAATGAATGTATTCTTCAATATCACGTGCAATCTGCTGGGTGGGTTGATCCCAGAAGTCTGGATGGGAAAGGTCAATATGAAAGTGTTGAAGCGCTAGCTCTTCCACTGATTTTTTTCCTGTTTCGCTTAGAAATTGATTAAATTTCTGAGAAAATTGCTTTCCATCTTTCTTTGCTATTTCGAATAGACCTAAGCTAAAAAGATAGCCAAAGGTGTATGAATAGTTATAGAAGGGGACAGAGGATCGATAAAATTGGATCGCTTTTATCCACTCGAAAGGTTGATATTGACTAAGCTGGTCTCCATAAGCTTCTTTTTGAGCTTCTTGGAATAAATCTTCTAACTGACTAGCACTCAAAGGACCTGATCTCCGTTTTTCATAGAGGCGAGTTTCGAATAGATAGGCTGCTCGAATTCCCATCAAATAGGTAAGGCTATCTTGTATTTTCCAATTAAGTAGTGATTTTTTCTCTTCCCGATCCTTTGAATGTTGGATCATATCATCGATAAATGCCAACTGAAAGAAGATAGAGGATGTTTCAGCAATGGTCATGCTAAATCGATCTTCCAACAGAACGAGAGAAGAGTGATCTTCCAATTGTCGAAAATGCCATGCATGTCCTAGTTCGTGAGCCAGAATTCTACCACTCTCTACTCCTCCATCATAGTTTAAGGAGATACGAGATTCTCCGTTATGAATAAAGGGAGCGCAAAAGCCGCCTAGTGGTTTGTTTTTACGTGGCATTGCATCGATCCATCCATTTATAACAGCTTGCTGCATGAAGTCCCCTATGGCTGGATCTAATTGGTTAGAAGTTTCAATAATCCGTTCTATGGCTTCAGAGAAAGGAACTTGAGTATGAATGTGGGATTCCGTTTTTAGTTGATGCCAAGAGATTTTTTCTTCTCCATATTCTTTCGCTTTTAGCTTTAGGAAATGAGTTAGTTTTGGGAGAAGACTGTCAATCGTCTCCCACATGGTGTCCAGAGTAACACGAGAAAGACCACTTAATGTTAATGAATCGTCTAATACATCTCTTCGTTGTTGAGCTTGGCAAAGAGCTAGACGAAAATGGGTAATTTGATTCAAAACGGATGCAAAGAGGTCTGATTCCTGTTCTAAGGTATGGGTGAGAGATTGAAATGCTTGCCTTCGCCGATTTGGATCTGGGTCACTAAAGGCTATTCTATTTGCTTCCCCAAAAGATAGTTTTGTTCTATTACTTTCATCCTCTATATCAACTTTTAACTTGTCCCGAAGTTGGATATACATATGTTCCAACGATTTAAGCCCATCTCCAGCGAGGCTTGTTGCAAAGTCTTCTAGATTAGTAGGAAGGGTTTGGCTCTTTAGACGAAGAGTGGATAAATCAGAGATAAATGGATGAATAGAAGGAAGACTAGACCATGCAGTGAATTGTTCATCTGTCATCAGAGCGAGTTGATGTCCCAAATCAGACCAGAGAGAACGGATTCCCGCTTTCAGTGTAGAAACACGGCTACGTAGTAAGGGGATGATGGAATGTCTAGGTGTCTCAGCAAAAAGACAATAATAATAGGAGTCGGCTTTCTCGACTCTCCTAATTAATTGGGAGAAAAGAGAGAGTTCTTCCGGTTTAATCGGATTTAAACTCGGAGAAAGCTTCTTTATACTATGTAGAAGTTTATTTAGAGTAGCCTCTAATTCATCTAACTCCGTAGATAGGGTAGATTCCATCTGCTCGGGATATAACGTGTGTAAATTCCAACGAGTAGGTTCATTCATCATATTCGTCGTAATCCTCCTCCATTGGTGTTTTGTTTACATAAGTTCTATGTCATCAGTAATTCTTATTTAGTTCAATGATAATAGAACAATTAATATATGTAAATATATATTGAAATCATTTATTGTTCTTTTTAATTATTCATTTATGCTATTCTAGAGTTACTAGTGGAGATCGGGAGGCAAATATGTCGTATCAAGTAGAGGCAGGAAATTCCATTGCATATGAACTTCTTTTAAGTTTTCTTTTATATAAACGGAGAGCAAATCTAAAGTATTTATACAAAGGGATAGGGTGGATTTCGGACGTACAGAAGAGATTAACTGCTGAATTTGAAACCGAATTGGCGGAGTTTGAGGATTTGGCGTTTAGTAATGTTGCCTGCTTATTAATTGAAAACTGCCCACAAAACCAACAAGTAGGGTCCTTTTTAAGCTGGTTGGAAGGGCTAACTGCGGCTGAGATGTATGAATTACTAGCTCCGCATCTAAGAGAAGTAGATTCACAGATATTATTGGATTTAGAAAAACAACGAAATCAGTTTGTTTATTTTCTCTCTCAATGGAACGAGCAGTACTTTCAATATGAGAAGGTTGAAAATACGTTGAAAAAGGCAATCCATCTTTTCAATAAACAAAAGGGACAAATGCCTTCCACCCAGGTAGTGGAACATTTTGCTAGGGGGCTTCAGATTGAGATAGAAGATATGAAGCATGTCATCATGATCCCGTCTATTCACTTTAGTCCGCTACATACCTTTAGTATTTTTAGAGAGAAAATATTTGTGTGGTTCCCTCTTAAAACGGAACCATCCAGCATAGATGAGTTGATGAGCATTGGAAAATGCTTATCTGATCGAAAGCGCTTAGAAATATTGCAGTTTCTTTCTATACAGAAACGTACATTCACAGAGGTTTTAAAGCAGATAGGAGGAGCAAAAGGGAATATTCATCATCATCTTATGACACTACGAGCAGCGGGTCTTGTTCGCGTACATTTAACAGGAGATAGTCAATTTTGCCTTAGTACGCGAAAAGAGTTTGCGCTTGAATTACAAGAAAAGCTACATTCCGTTATCTACCCAACCTGAGATTTGTGTGGCGAGAGAATAACAACAGAGCAATGCCGAATTCGTTGTTCGGTATTGCTCTGTTTATGTTTGTTCATACCCTACCTAGGTCATACCCTTACGAAATCTTCTATCGATTTGATTGCTACCATTGGTTCTAGAAAATGTGGTGTAGTCTCATACAGACTTATTTGATATGCCTGTATTCTAGAATGATTTTTTCTCACGATCTGTCGTAATCTCCTTTTTTGCAACACAACTGCATACGTATAAGTAGGAGTTATATATGGGAGGAAAAGTAGTATGTCTCAATCGAATATACCGAATATTACCCCGAATATTACACTTACTCGAGAAGACGCAGTAAACCTATTACTTTCGTCCATTGCTTTAGAAGAGCTAGGTCTTAGCCATATTATTAATGCGGAAGGAGAAAAGCTTCAGTACGTTTTAGGGACTCTCCCTGGAGTATCCACAAGCTTTCAACCTTCGATTAGCGACTTACTTACGATTAATGAAAGCGTTCGCGACACCATCAATGTAATTGGGAAGAAAGAATGGATTTTAAACGAGAAGTTAGAAAACGTGTTAGGAACAGATGTTACGAGGGGACCGACGGGACCTCAAGGACCACCGGGAGTCACAGGGTCATCGGGAGGACCTCCTGGGCCTCAGGGATCCACAGGACCTCAGGGGCCAGCAGGACCACCGGGAGCGGTTGGACCCACGGGACCCCAAGGGCCAACAGGACCTCAAGGACCGACGGGATCTTTTGCTACAGGTGATTTCTTATTTGTGGTTCAAGGAAATTCAGGAGCAAACGGAAGTGCCCAAATGGGTTTCGCAGATACACTAAATTTTATATCCAATGCGTTAGACATTACGGTAACACCTGGTTCAGCAAATGTGAGATTAGATTTGCCTGCTGGAGCTTCTGGAGCGATTGCAAAAATCATTATAGCAATCATTGAAGAGATTGGTCTTACTGGGACAACCGGTCCAACTGGAGCCGATGGAGTAACCGGCCCAACTGGAGCCGACGGAACAACTGGCCCAACCGGAGCTGACGGAACAACCGGCCCAACTGGAACCGACGGAACAACCGGTCCAACCGGAGCCGACGGAACAACCGGTCCAACTGGAGCCGACGGAACAACCGGTCCAACCGGAGCCGACGGAACAACTGGCCCAACTGGAGCCGACGGAACAACTGGCCCAACTGGAACCGACGGAACAACCGGCCCAACTGGAGCCAACGGAACAACCGGTCCAACCGGAGCCGACGGAACAACTGGCCCAACTGGAGCCGACGGAACAACTGGCCCAACTGGAACCGACGGAACAACCGGCCCAACTGGAGCCAATGGAACAACTGGCCCAACTGGAGCCGACGGAACAACTGGCCCAACTGGAGCCGACGGAACAACTGGTCCAACTGGAGCCGACGGAACAACCGGCCCAACTGGAGCCGACGGAACAACTGGCCCAACTGGAGCCGACGGAACAACTGGCCCAACTGGAACCGACGGAACAACCGGCCCAACTGGAGCCAACGGAACAACCGGTCCAACCGGAGCCGACGGAACAACTGGCCCAACTGGAGCCGACGGAACAACTGGCCCAACTGGAACCGACGGAACAACCGGCCCAACTGGAGCCAATGGAACAACCGGCCCAACTGGAACCGATGGAGTAACCGGCCCAACTGGAGCCGACGGAACAACCGGTCCAACTGGAGCCGACGGAACAACCGGCCCAACTGGAGCCGACGGAACAACCGGTCCAACTGGAGCCGACGGAACAACTGGCCCAACTGGAGCCGACGGAACAACTGGCCCAACTGGAGCCGACGGAACAACTGGCCCAACTGGAGCCGACGGAACAATCGGCCCAACTGGAGCCGACGGAACAACCGGTCCAACTGGAGCCGACGGAACAACTGGCCCAACTGGAGCCGACGGAACAACTGGCCCAACTGGAAGCGATGGAGTAACTGGCCCAACTGGAACCGATGGCCCAACCGGCTCAACTGGCCCAACCGGCTCAACTGGCCCAACCGGCCCAACCGGAGCCACGGGCCCAACTGGAGCAATCGGGGTTGGAGTTACTAATATTTCTGGAGGTGGAGTAAAAGATGCTAATGCTGCAACAGTTCCTCTTAATCAATTCATTCCATTTACCGTAGCCTCTACTTCATTTCCAACCGGACAATTTACGCTAAATTCACCAACAAATAATCAAGTTGTTGTGCAGCAAAGTGGTGTATATGCAATTGACTATACGATTGTGACTGGAGGGATGACTGGAGATGCTTTAGTCCAGTTACAAATTAATGGTGCAGCATCACCAAACCCTTTAGGTAGGAATATAAATGTTAGAGCGAATCTTACGATCTCAGCTAATAGTATTCAGCGTGTAACTGCTGGGCAACTTATTGGAGTAAGAGTTATATCTGGAGCTCCCGTTATTTTATATACAACTGGGGTGGGTGCTCCTGCTTATGATACCTATACTCTAAGGGCTATTAAGCTTACCGATTAATAGTTCGATTGATGAAAAGAAAATGTGTAACAGCAGAGGTTTTTAGGGTAAATGAAATAAAAATACCTAGATTCCCTAATGATGAAGGCACAAAATTATGCAAATGAGGATATTATCCGCATAAACAGGAGTAGACTAGACTGGTTGTCTGGCCTACTCCTGTTTAGATTCTATGTTAAAAACATTAACCTATAAACTCCTCTAATTTCCCGCCGATCGATTCGATTGCTACCATTGGGTTCCAGAAATCACGATACACTTGGATGAAGCCATCCTTCGTTTGAACGACACTGATATACGTTTGTTCATATGGATTCCCAGTTTCGAGATGTTTCCCTGTAGATTTGAATTCTGCGATTACAAGTTCTGGATCTTCAGTAGGATAAAATTTCAGATCATAAAATCTAACACTGAAGTGTTTTGGAAAGTTGATCATGTAATCATAAAGAGCTTTCTTACCTTCTACTTTTTTAGGGAAGTTTCCGATAGCATAAGGGAAGTCTAACACTCCATCTTGATGGAAAAGATCGGTCCATGTGGCAATCTCACCAGCGGATAGATATTTGAGATGGTTTTTAAATACGCCTTCTGCTCTTTCACGAATTTGTTCTCTTGTCATTTGGGTAGTCATAATAGAGTCCTCCTAAGGGATGTTTTTTTGTTTATGTGATTGCTTTATCACTTTTCAAGACCAAATGGTCTGGAATGATTAAAAAATAAGCAACGAACCTTTATAGAACAATCAGTCCAAAATAATTACTGATTTGGGTTCCAACACCTCCTTAACTTGTTAGATAAGCATTTGGTTCAAATTCTTACATCGAATATCTCCTACAACATCATCATACTCTTTATAGATCGTTTGGTCAAGAAAAAAGTTGAAAATATTTTTCTGGTCAGCCATATTTTTTTAGATGTAAGGAAACGTGCAATGCGGTTCAACGAAAGGTAGATGACCGTGAAGCAGGAGAAGCACTCCATGATTAGTCTAAAGTGGATAGGATAACGGCTACGACGTTATCTAATACTTTCGGGTCTGAAGTGATTTTTACCACCTGAGTAAGGGAATAGCGTGCATGGTATAAATATCTGGAAAGGGCTAACAAGTCTCCATGCCGATCACTTAGTTCCCCCTGTTGTTTAGCACGTACCAATGCATCATAAAAGGCTTGTTCTAACAGAGATTTATCTTTCGCGAAATAAGCAGCGATTTCCGGATCATGGGGGATTTGATCAATGGCACTACATATAATAAAGCATTCATTACGGCGCATTTCATCTTTTAAAACGGCCGCAATTGCGTAAAAGATCTGGGCAATCGCTTCTTTCTTGGAACCAGGTCGTTCGAGGTATTCAACCACAGCTAATGATTTCTCATTCAAATAATGTTTAATCGCTAAAATGAATAGCTCTCTTTTGGTACCATATGTGTCGTAAAGACTTTGGCGGGCTATGCCTAATCCTTCAAGTAAATTTTGTAGTGACGTACCTTCATATCCGTAATGACCGAATATCTCGGTAGCTTTACGCAACACAAGAGTGGTATCGAATTCCTTGTTTCGGGCCATTAGGTTCACCTCCTTTCAAGATACCTTATCATTTGCGGACCGTTCAGTCAATAAAGGTTGTGAGGGAGCTTTCTTAATATAGAAAAGACGACCCTTCCAAAAATGTTTTTGGAGAGCCGTTCTATGGTGTTTCATCATCCACGATGTACATTCTTTTATCTATGATTTCTGCCGGCTTAGCTGAACCCGCTTGTATCCATAATAGAAACAAACAAGACCAATAAGAGCGATTAAAGCTAGCAGGATATATCCTAATGGAGATTTAAAGGTAAGGGTAGCGTATTCTAAGCCAGCTAGGCTGAGGAATAAAGTACCCATGGAGATATTCATAAATCCTTGATTCTTCATACGCGTGTTTCCTTGACTACGCCTATAGGCGAAAGAAAAGACGACGACCGCGCAAAAAGAGATCATACCTAGCGTAAAAATCAGTACATTCAAGAGAAAAGCCTCCTACAAAAAAGTACGAAAAACACCCTTGATCTCCAAGGATCAGGTGTGTTTTTCCCTTGTATTATTCAACCTTATGATTTGAAGTATCGGTATCGGGGATAAACCAACATCCAAGGTCTGTGCGATCAATGTGGACTGGAAAATCGATGGTATCTAACTTTTTTTCAATAGATTGTGCAATCTCTTCGATTTCAGTGTATACGGAGAAACCTTGTCTTAACTTTTCCAGCTTAGCCCTAGCTAGTGCCCTGCGACTAATAATCATGGATGCTCCCCCTTTTCTCATTATACTTATAATCATACCTTATTTTTGCTTACATTTCGACTATGGAAGGAGAATTGACACAACTAATGGGTAGAAGGGAAGATTTGTTCCCCCGTTTCGATAGAATGGTATAATAAATCACAAAAGGAGACGAACGGAGGGGTGAATGATGAAGGATGAATTTGTGCATCTGCATGTACATAGTGAGTATAGTTTGTTAGACGGAGCAGGCAGGATCGAACAGCTCGTACAGACAGCCAAAGCAAATGGGATGAAGGCGCTAGCGATAACGGATCACGGATCAATGTATGGAGTCATCCCTTTTTACCGGGCCTGTCTGGAAGCGGGGATTAAGCCGATTATTGGTTGCGAGATGTATATAAGTGAGAACTATCTAGAAAGATCGATGTTAAAAGAGCAGAAAATCTGCCATCAACTCCTATTGGCAGAGTCAACGGAAGGCTATCATAATCTTATTCGGCTGACGACGGAAGCGCATCTTCGCGGATTTCATTATAAGCCCCGAATTGACCGATCGTTACTTCGTAAGTATCGGAACGGATTAATCGCGACTAGTTCCTGTTTAGGCGGGGAGATTCCACAAGCTATTTTGCAAGATGATGATGAGAAGGCGAAGCGCTTGTTAGAAGAATATGTGGATATCTTTGGACGGGAGCATTTTTTCTTAGAATTACAGGATCATCAAATCTGGGAGCAACAAAAGGTAAATCAGAGACTCATTTCATGGGCGAAGGAATATGATTTAGGGCTGATTGCGACTAATGATATTCACTATGTCCATCAAGATGATTATCAAGTTCATGACTGCTTGCTTTGTATTGGTACTGGTAAAAAGGTAGAAGATGAGAAGCGATTACGATTTGCAAACGATCAGTTTTATTTTAAGAGTGCGGAAGAGATGGCGAGGCAATTTAGCCATGTACCGGAAGCGATCGCGAATACGGTGAAGATCGCCAAGCGATGTAATGTTGAGATTTCCTTTGGGGAGCGGTTACTTCCTGAGTTTCCAGTTCCACAAGGGGTGAGTAGTAGTGAATATCTACGGGCGATTTGTGAGAAGGGTGCGCAGAAAAGATACGGGGAACAACTGACAGATGAGGTAGAGCAGCGGCTTTATTATGAGCTTGATGTGATTGATCAGATGGGCTTTGCGGATTATTTCTTAGTGGTATGGGATTTGGTTTCCTTTGCCCATCAAAATCAAATTGCCATTGGTCCGGGACGGGGATCTGCGGCAGGTAGTTTGGTGTCGTATGTACTTGAGATTACAGATGTAGATCCGATTAAATATCAATTACTTTTTGAACGATTCCTAAACCCTGAGCGGATTAGTATGCCTGATATCGATATTGATATTTGCTATGAACGGCGAGAAGAAGTGATTGCGTATGTGACAAGGAAGTATGGAAACGATCGGGTCGCGCAGATTATCACGTTTGGAACGATGGCTCCTCGTGCGGCAATTCGTGATTTAGGTAGGGTTTTAAACCTTCCGTACCAAGAAGTAGACCGTGTTGCCAAGTTAATACCAGGAAACCCAGGAATGACGTTGAAACGTGCATTTCAGTTAGAAACTAAATTAGAAGAACTATACCATTCGAATCCGCAGATGGCACAGTTAGTGGATTATGCGAGACGAATTGAAGGGATTCCAAGGCATACTTCTACTCATGCGGCAGGTGTCGTGATGTCGAAAACGCCATTGACGGATTGGGTTCCGCTTCAAGAGGGCTCAGACGGAGTATCGCTCACTCAGTATGCGATGGAAGCGCTGGAGCAGATCGGGCTACTTAAGATGGACTTTCTCGGACTGCGCAATCTGAGTGTTATTGAGAAAGCGATTGAGATGATTCATCGTGATCAAGGTGTGCAGGTATCGTTTGAGGATTGTGATTATCAAGATGAGGCTACTTATCGACTACTAGCAAAAGGCGAGACGACAGGTGTCTTCCAATTGGAGTCTAGTGGGATTCGCAAGGTTCTTCGTGAGCTGAAGCCGAGCCATTTTGAAGATATTGTAGCGGTTCTCGCTCTATACAGACCGGGACCGATGGAGCAAATCCCACGGTATATTCGGGCTAAGCATGGCTTGGAATCTGTTTCGTATCCTCATCCAGCATTACAGGAAATATTGCTTCCTACTTATGGGATTATTGTGTATCAAGAGCAAATTATGCAGATTGCGGCAATGTTAGCTGGCTTTTCGTTGGGACAAGCGGATATTTTACGTCGTGCCGTGTCGAAGAAGAAGAAAGATTTGCTAGATGAACAGAGGAAAGCCTTTGTACAGGGATGTGTGAGAAATGGCTTTGAAGAAGAGGTAGGCCATCAAATCTACGATCTCATCGTTCGCTTTGCTGATTATGGATTTAACCGAAGCCATGCGGTTGCGTATGCCGTGTTAGCTTATCGAACGGCTTATTTGAAGGCGAATTATCCGCAAGCGTATCTAGCGGCCCAGTTATCAACGATGATGGGAAATCAGGGAAAAGTAGCTGAGTACATGGACGAGGCGAAACGGATGGGGATCTCGATTCTTCAGCCTGATATTCAACATAGCCGCCATCATTTTACGATCGAAGGAAATCAGATCCGCTTTGGATTAGCGGCGATTAAAAATGTAGGGACACAGGCGATTGATGTAATTTTGGAAGCAAGGGAGAAAGGGCCCTTTTTAGATCTTCGAGATTTCTGTCGCCGGATTGATCTGCGGATTTGCAATCGGCGCGTATTGGAATCGCTAATCTTATGCGGAGCTACCGAATCATTACCCGGTCATCGTGCAAGCCAAAAAGAGATGTTGGATGAGGTATTAAATAAGACATCTATGGCTCAAAAGTGGGGCTTAGAGGATCAAATCGATCTGTTTGAAGATGAGGACCTCTTTTCCGAAGAACCGTTAACTCGTAATTATGAAGAAGAGATTGCTCCGTATTCATCTAGGGAGCGGATTCAGTTGGAGAAGGAATATTTAGGATTATTCCTTTCAGGGCATCCTTTAGATGATTATCGGTCGCAATATGAAGGGCAGATTACACACGGGATTCATCAATTGGAGGAAGGTATGGACGGGGCATCGATTGTGTTGGCAGGGATTGTAACTCACATTAAATCAATTCGCACGAAAAAAGGAGATCCGATGGCCTTTGTAGAGCTAGAGGATCAAACGGGCACGGTAGAGGTGGTCGTTTTCCCGAATACGTACCGGCGGGTGCGATCGTTTCTTCAAGAAGATCAAGCTCTGCTCATCAAAGGTGTATATCAAGGTAATGATGAAAGTGGGAAGTGTATTGCCAATCAAATAATCCGATTAGATGAGCCAAATCAAATGGCTGGGTCTGGAGCGGATCAACGAGTACAAATTTTTATCCGTACTCATCAAGAGAGATCCGAAATTTTGTATGCATTAAAGCTGATCTTAAAAGAAAACTATGGAAAAACACCTGTCCAATTAGTTTATGAACGGACGAAAAAAGGTCATGCTCTCCCAGTTCAACAGTATGGTGTAAATACAAATCTTCATTTTCAACAGGAAGTGGAAGCGTTGCTCGGAACCGACTCTGTTCGTATCAGTGTATATAATTAGAAGAATAAACGCTATGTTCCCTTTTACCCCTTAGCGCTATTTTGGTATAATGTCTCTTATTGGTGGTCAGACCACCGGTAAGTGACAAAGAGAAGTGTAGAGATAGAGGAGAGATCAGGTTTGTCCAGTTTAAAAGAAGCGTCACTTGAGATGCATCGAAAACATCAAGGGAAGTTAGAGGTACAATCGAAAGTTCCGGTTGAGACTTCCTATGATTTAAGCCTGGCTTATTCTCCAGGGGTAGCTGAGCCTTGTCGTGAGATACATGTAGATCCAGATAAGGTATACGACTACACAATGAAAGGCAACTTAGTAGCAGTTGTATCAGATGGTACAGCTGTACTTGGCTTAGGGAATATTGGCCCAGAAGCAGCACTGCCTGTTATGGAAGGAAAAGCACTCCTCTTTAAATCGTTTGCAGGAGTCGACGCCTTTCCATTGTGCCTCGATACAACGGATGTAGATGAGATTGTAAAAACAGTAAAGATGCTGGCTCCCACTTTTGGTGGTGTAAATTTAGAAGATATCGCGGCACCGAATTGCTTCCAAATTGAAGAACGTTTGCAAGAAGAAGTGGAGATTCCTGTGTTTCATGACGACCAACATGGGACGGCCATTGTGACATTGGCGGGATTAATCAATGCGTGCAAAGTGGTAGATAAGAAGCTTTCTGAGATTCGAGTGGTGACAAGTGGTGCAGGAGCCGCTGGGATCGCAATTATTAAATTATTGATTAGTTTGGGCGTGCAAGATGTCATTATGTGTGATAGTAAAGGAATTATTTATGACGGACGTCCTCAGGGGATGAATTCGATGAAAGAAGAGATTGCGAGGGTAACGAATCGCTCTGGTTTAACAGGGGATTTAGCGACTGCGATGAACGGTGCGGATGTATTTATTGGTATCTCTGTGGCTGGAATGGTGACACAGGATATGGTTCGTTCTATGAGTCGCGATCCGATTATCTTTGCGATGGCGAATCCAACACCCGAAATCATGCCAGAAGAGGCTTATCAAGCTGGTGCGAAGGTAGTGGGGACAGGACGCTCTGATTATCCAAATCAGGTTAACAATGTATTAGCGTTTCCAGGTATCTTTCGAGGCGCACTCGATGTACGAGCGAAACGGATTAACGAAGCGATGAAAGTAGCTGCGGCGTACGCGATATCCGATCTTGTTTCTCCAGAGGAATTATCAGCAGAAAAAGTGATTCCAGATGCACTCGATCCTAGGGTTTCTGCCAAAGTAGCCGTTGAGGTTGCCAGGGCTGCGATTGAAACAGGTGTAGCGCGAGTAGAGCTAGATCCAGACGTGATCTATGAACGAACACTGCAACTGATCGAGCGAAAATAAGCTACAATTAGGATCAAGACATCTTTGTTTGTTAGGAGTACACATAGGATGAAGGATGTAAGTTCGAATAAATTCCATAGCATCTTAAATAGCATCCATCAGTTAATTGAAGCGGATGGTCTATGTACAGGTGATCGCCTTCCTTCCGAACGAGAGTTGTCTGAACGACTACAAGTTGGGCGTTCTACGGTACGAGAAGCACTGCGTTCCCTTGAGCTATTGGGGATCATCTCGACCAGGCGTGGTGAAGGAACCTTCTTGGAGTCATCTCAGTCGAATCAGATTGTAGAGTTATTAGCCAAATATATTTTGCAAGGACATCAGGTACTGGAGGATTTATTAGAGACCCGCGTTCTTTTGGAGATGGGAGCTGTCTGGCTCTTATGCGATCGCATGAAAGAAGAGGATCTAGCCGAATTGCTTGAGGTGAATGATCAGCTTTTGCAAGTAGAGAAGCTAGAGCAGATTGTACAACTAGATTCCACTTTTCATGAGCGCCTCGTTTCTTTATCCCGAAATCATTTATTAATTCGTATCTGGCAGGAGATTATGCAGTTCTTACATACTAAGCCTGCTGTTTTATCTTTATCAAAGGTAACGGGTGCTCAAACATTGTGGGACGAGCATAAGAAGCTACTTACGGCGATTCATGAGCGTGATATGGTCAAATCTCTATCACTGATGAAAGAACATTTTAGACCATCCATGTTTCAAACGATTGAACCGCAGGGCAATCCAGTATAGATGAATTTATCGAATGAGGTGATCCCACTTGCTTAAGGATCTATTTCGCAAACAAAAAAAGTATGCAACTATTCCTACAGAAGCAACGAAAAATCAGGTCCCAGAAGGGATCATGCAAAAGTGCCCTACTTGTGGAACGATTCTTCTTTCAAAAGAAGTAGAGAAAAACGAGAAGGTATGTAAAGTATGTGGCTATCACTTTACGATGACGGCACCAGAGAGAATTCAATCCCTAGTAGATGATGGACGATTTTTTGAGTATGATTCTGATTTAATCTCAGTCGATCCACTCGAATTCCCAGATTATCAGAAAAAAATTAAGCAGGATATGGATAAAACAGACCTGAAGGAAGCGATTATCACAGGTGAAGGAACGATGGATGGTTATCCCATTATTCTCGGCGTGATGGATTCCAGGTTTCGGATGGGGAGCATGGGTTCTGTAGTAGGAGAGAAGATTGCCCGTGCAGCAGAGCGTGCTGTTCAAAAGAAATTTCCATTTATTCTCTTCTCTGCTTCTGGAGGAGCTCGTATGCAGGAGGGAGCGCTTTCGTTGATGCAGATGGCGAAAACGAGTGCGGCTTTGCAAAAGATGAATCATAATCAGGTTCTTTTTGTCTCTGTCTTAACCAACCCAACTACGGGCGGGGTATCGGCTAGCTTTTCTTCCTTAGGGGATATTAATATTGCGGAGCCGGGAGCTTTAATCGGGTTTGCTGGGCGACGTGTTATTGAACAAACCGTTCGCCAGAAACTTCCAGATGATTTTCAGACATCAGAGTTTCTATTAAAGCATGGTCAACTGGATTTAGTCGTCCCGAGACTTGAACTACGTGATATGCTTGTAAAAATTTTGGAACTTCATACTAGCAGGGGGTGACTGTGATGAGTAATTATCTACCATTCGAAAAGCCGATTTTAGAGCTCAGGCAAAAAATTGATGAATTGAAAGCATTTACAAAAGAAAAAGACATTGATTTTAGCTCAGAGATTGATACACTTGAAGCGAAAGCAAAGCATCTCGAAACGGAGATATATGGAAATCTGACCACTTGGCAGAAAGTACAAATTGCTCGTCACGCATCACGCCCGACGAGTGTGCATTATATTCAAGAGATTTTCCAAGATTTTATCGAGTTGCATGGGGATCGCCATCATGGGGATGACTCCGCGATCGTAGGAGGAATCGGGAAGTTAAATGGGATTCCAGTAACCGTGATCGCGCAAGAGCGAGGCAAGGATACCAAGGATAAGATTGCCCGAAACTTCGGCCTACCTCATCCAGAAGGATATCGAAAAGCGCTTCGTCTCATGCAACAAGCGAATAAATTTGGTCGTCCTATTATTACGTTTATTGACACCCAAGGTGCTCATCCCGGAATCGAAGCAGAGGAACGTGGGCAGAGCGAAGCCATTGCTCGAAACTTACGGGAGATGGCAGGCTTTGAAGTTCCGATCATCTGTGTGGTTACGGGTGAAGGTGGCAGTGGAGGAGCACTCGGAATCGGTGTAGGCAATCGTCTCTTAATGCTAGAGCATGCTTATTACTCGGTCATTTCTCCAGAAGGTGCTGCCGCCATTTTATGGCGAGATGCTTCGAAAGCGCAAGAAGCAGCAGAGGCACTTAAAATTACAGCGCAAGATCTTCAGAAGTTGGGAATTGTCGATGAGATTATTTCAGAGCCAAAAGGCGGGGCACATCGTAATTCACAGCTTATGGCTCAGACGATTGAGCATACATTATGTAAGCATTTAACCTCACTCTTACCACTTGGCCAGTCGGAATTAGTGGAAGACCGTTACCAAAAGTTCTCGAAAATCGGGCAGTTTTCATCTGCTGCTGTATTTGAGGGAAGCCGGTAACGGTTTCTCTTTTTATAGTGTATGGACGTAATTTGTCCCTGTGGGATGGGAAATGCTTTCGATGAGGAGTGAAAAAGAATGAAACGGATTGCAGTTTTAACAAGCGGTGGAGATGCTCCAGGGATGAACGCTGCTATTCGTGCAGTTGTACGGAATGGGATTTATCACGGCCTACATGTATTTGGTGTATATCGTGGGTACACAGGGCTGATCCAAGGCGACTTTAAGGAGCTTTCGGTTGGGTCTGTTGGTGACGTGATTCAGCGGGGAGGAACCATTTTATATAGTGCTCGTTGCGATGAATTTCGTACAGAAGAGGGACGACAGCAGGCCGTAGAGCAACTACGTAAACATCAAATTGATGGGCTTATAACCATCGGTGGAGATGGAACGTTCCAAGGTGCTAAAAAGCTAACCGAACTCGGGTTTCCAACCATTGGTGTTCCAGGTACAATTGACAATGATATAAATGGTACTGATTATACGATTGGATTTGATACGGCGATTAATACAGTGATTGATGCAATCGACCGAATCCGCGATACCGCTACTTCGCATGAACGGACATACATTGTGGAAGTGATGGGGCGAGATGCAGGAGATATTGCCCTATTAGCTGGACTAGCTGGCGGTGCAGAATCCATCTTGATCCCCGAAGTAAACTCCAGTTTAGAAGAAATCGTTGCTCGCCTGAAGCACGGTGCGGATCGTGGGAAAAAGCATAGTATCATCATCGTGGCAGAAGGTGTAGGTAGTGCCGTTGATATAGGCCGCCAAGTCCAAAAAGCGACTGGTTTTGAGACGCGTATTACGGTGCTGGGTCATGTACAGCGGGGTGGCACTCCTACTGCTTTTGACCGTGTGTTAGCCAGCCGTATGGGAGCAAAAGCGGTTGATCTCTTATTAAGCGGGAAGAAAGATATGATGGTTGCGATTCGGAATAATGAAGTGCTCGGAATTGATTTTGATGAGGCGAGCGGTCAGAAGCATCATCTTGATTTATCGAATCATCATTTGGCAAGTATTTTATCGATATAACTATGGACAGGGAAGGAAGAAACTCGCCTATGCGAAAAACAAAAATTGTATGTACGATCGGTCCAGCAAGTGAAGAAGTCTCTATTCTTCGTCAGTTAATTAAGCAAGGGATGAATGTGGCCCGTTTAAACTTTTCTCACGGTTCCCATGAAGAGCATGGTGGACGGATTCGTAATATCCGTCAAGCCGCGGCAGAAGAGGGACAAACCGTTGCCATCCTACTTGATACCAAAGGTCCAGAGATTCGCACAAAGGATCTAACAACTCCAGAAGTGGAATTGAAGGCAGACGAAACGTTTATCTTAACCACAAAAGACATCCTAGGTGACAAGAAAAAAGTAGCCGTCACCTACGATCAGCTGCCAAACGATGTACAACCAGGCACAACGATTTTAATTGATGATGGGTTGATTGGCCTTGAGGTAAGAGAAGTAACGGGGACAGATATCATCTGTAATGTCACAAATGGTGGCGTTCTAAAGAATAAAAAAGGGGTTAACATCCCAGGAATCAAAATCAATCTTCCAGGTATCACCGAGAAAGATGCGGCTGACATCCATTTTGGCATTGAGCAAGGTGTTGATTTTATCGCAGCATCGTTCATCCGAAAACCAGAAGATGTCTTGGACATTCGGAAAATCTTAGAAAAACATCAATCTGACATTCAAATCATCTCGAAGATTGAAAACCAAGAAGGATTGGACAACATTGATGGAATTTTAAAGGTATCCGATGGCTTGATGGTAGCTCGTGGAGACCTTGGTGTAGAGATCCCTACCGAAGAAGTACCGATTGCGCAAAAGGATCTAATCCGTAAATGTAACCTACTTGGGAAACCGGTTATTACCGCTACGCAGATGTTAGATTCGATGCAACGCAACCCACGTCCGACACGGGCAGAGGCAAGCGATGTAGCCAATGCGATCTTTGATGGCACAGATGCGATCATGCTATCAGGCGAAACAGCGGCAGGTCGTTATCCAGTTGAAGCAGTACGCATGATGGCTACGATAGCGAAGAAAGCAGAATCAACTCTTCCATACAAAGAATTGTTAAGGAAGATGCAACGAGACACCGATCTCAGTATCACTGATTCAATCGGGCAAGCAGTGGTTTATACTTCGCACTCATTAGACTGCTCTGCAATCATCACAGCAACCGAACGTGGTTATACTGCACGCATGATTTCCAAGTATCGACCTAGTGTGCCAATTATTGCAGTAACACCTCATAAAGATGTACAACGAAAATTACAGCTCATTCATGGTGTCTATCCGATAGATGGAAATATATGTGGAAATACGGATGAGATGTTCCAGTCTGCAGTACAATCTTCCCTTTCTACAGGCTTTATCAAAGAAGGGAACCTAGTTATCATTACAGCAGGTGTGCCCGTAGGGAAATCAGGAACAACCAACCTAATGAAGATATATGTAGCAGGTGGTGTCCTCCTTCAAGGGCAAGGAATTGGTAAGAAAGTAGTTTCAGGACCTGTTGTGGTAGGGAATACAGCAGAAGAAATCAATCGCAAAATGGTGGATGGAGCGATTATTGTCACTCGTGGAACAGAGAAAGAGATGATTCCATCCTTTGAGCGTGCAGCTGCCGTCATTACCGAAGAAGGTGGACTTACTTCCCATGCTGCAGTCGTAGGAGTTAGTTTGGGTATCCCTGTGATAGTAGGTGTGGAGAACGCAGTGAATCAGTTAAAGAGTGAGACGATGATTACCGTTGACTCTTCACGTGGTTCCATTTATTCAGGACAAGCAGACATTATCCCAAAAGCATAAAATTAGAGCACTGGACTCGCTACCAGTGCTCTAAATGTATCTTCTATTAGAAAAGACTTAGGCGTGGAAATACCCACCAACGAAGCTTTCTTTTTTTCAGTTTTCGCTTACGTAACACGATGTCCAAACTCCTTTCCTTCTGTTTATCTATATTTTTCTGTACACTTAGCAGGATTTTTCTTTTTCGCTTATACTCATTATGTGAGTCTGGCTGAAGAAATATGTGTCGGCATTATCTTTTCACATTTGTGTGAGGTTGGCAAGGAGTTTTTTAGAGTTATAATAGCAACAACAATATAAGCAATGATCCGACAAGCAACGGGAGGTATTCGTTAAAATGAATGCATCTAACTATGTATCACAGTCCTCGATTCGGGTACGTTATCAAGAGACGGATCAGATGGGGATTGTTTATCACTCGAATTACTTGGTTTGGTTTGAGATTGGACGTACTGCATATACCCATGATCTGGGCTATAGTTATCGGGAGTTAGAGAAGCTAGGAGTTATGCTCCCGCTTATTGAGGTAAAAGCAAATTATCGTGCACCTGCGCGTTATGATGATGAAGTGATCGTATATACCACTTGCACAGAAGCTTCAGGAAGTCGGCTTATCTTTGAATACGAGGTAAAACGTAAAAGGGACGATGTATTACTTACCACTGGACATAGTATCCATGTCTGGGTGAATAAAGAGATGAAACGCGTGAACATGAAAGAAAAGTTTCCTGATCTATTTGCTACTTTAGTTGCCTCTACTACTCCAAAAGGACGTGATCGACGATGATAAAACGACTCTTACTTCCTTTTCTTTTGTTAGGCATATTAGAGATCTGGGGAATTGCCCTTGTGGGTAATTGGATTGGTCCCCTTCCTACGGCTTTGTTAATTCTTGCGTCTTGTTTTCTTGGTTGGCATTTTGCACGTAGAGAAGGACTTCAAACTCTTCGAGTGATCCGGCTACGGCTATCCAATCACGAAATTCCGGGAGATGAAGTAATCGATGGTGTACTCATCCTGGTAGGTGGAATTTTGCTAATCATTCCAGGATTTTTATCGGATATAATGGGGATTTTCATGATGATTCCTTATACTCGTGGGATGATGCGTCTGTTGGTAAAATATACGCTTAAAAATCGGATTTCGAAGCGAATGGTAGTATGGGGAACGAAGCGAAGGTAGTTAAATCTGTTTTGGAGGCTTGTTGATTAACCAAATATCGGATGTCCCGGGGCATGTATCTGCCCACAGCTCAATAGTAAGCCTGCGAGGATGTGGAAAAGCAAGTCCGCTTCGTCTATCGATGCTTCAGGCAAGTGGCAAAACTCGCAAAGTACGCTCAGACATTGCCACAAAACGCCCTTGCTTTGAAGGACTACGCTAAGTAGGCTACTAACATCGCAGTGGTCAGATACATTGCTCCAATTCCATTTTCTCGCTCTCTGATTAATCTACACTAGCTTTCATCCGGATTAGCTCGATTAAAAAGGTAATTTAACAGATTCGCATATAGAGCCAATAGAAAAGATACCCTTCCCGAGGTCATCTCTACACCGGGGCTAACCATGAGAATGGAATGGATGATCAGCCAATCGATGGTAATGCTCAGGGGAAATAGGAGCCAAACGTGAAGATGATAAAGAAATGCTTGTAGGATCACACGAAAGGGGAGAAATAATAGAATACTGGAGCATGTCACTCCGATTACGATGGAGAAAGAAGCCATAATCATCATCTCAAAGTTGGCAAAGTGAAGCCCAGAATATTGAATCCAAGATAAAATTTGAAAGAAGAGTAGGAAGGGGAGAGAGGAAAGGAATAGGACAAAAAGGATTGCCAACGTTGTAATAAGTGTGATACACATTTTTTCACACCATGAAGAATCTTTCTGAATCTGATCCATCACCGGTTCTTCTACCTCAGTCGCCTCGCTATCTACCCACTGTGAAGACCATTCTCGCAATAGATCCGCTAATATAAAAAAGATCGCGAATAAAACCGTAAAGTAAATGCCAAGGGTCTGCATCGCTTTTTCCTCCTGCCGCTCTCTCTTTTTTCTAGACAGAAGTGATTTTGTTGTATCGTGATTTTTATTTGAAGCATGTATATTAGTATATATGCACAATAGCAAAATGGTTTGTGCCATTGGAGAAAAAGATAGAAATGAATAACAAATAGGCCCCATTATAGGAGGGCCTATTTGTTATTCATTCTTAACAGTGCTAGTTACTCAACGGGCTGTTTACTGTTTTGATGCAACGGTGCCACAATATAATGATACACATCCTGAAATACCCTAGCCCGATAAAGGGCTAACATAATTACCGTTACAACCGGTCCAATAATAAGCCCAGTAAAGCCAAATAATTGCAATCCCACAAACAACGCAATCAAAGTTAACAATGGATCCAATCCTACATTACTCGCTACAAGCTTAGGCTCTAGTATCTGACGCGTAATCACGATAATCGCGTAAACTACGCTAAGTCCAATCGCAAGCTCCACATCTCCAACTAGGAAAAGGTAGATAATCCAAGGAATCACCACAGCTCCTACTCCTAGATATGGGAGAAGGTCTACAATTGTGATGACCACAGCTAAGGTGAATGGATACTTTACCCCTAAAATTAATAATCCAACAAGCATGATAAGTCCCGAAATCGAGATTAACGTTGCTTGAGCCCTGACAAAGCCAAATAACGCTTTTCGAATGTCTTCAAATACAATTCCACCCGCACTTCGGACTTTCACAGGGATAAACTTGGTGGAGCGATTTTTTATCTTATGTAGATCCAAACTGATAAAAAAAGTAGCTAGGGTGACAAAGACAAGTACTGTTAGCAGAAATGGAAGATTGCTTAGAAATGTTCCGATTCCAGTTAAGATATCGGTGATGGTTTGGGTGATCTTCCCAGTAACCACGCCCAAGTTTTCCCGTATACTGTCTTCGATTCCCTTTTGATGGGTCGGATTTTTAGCCAGATAGGTTTGAATCGTTTCCACAATCTTGTTCATGCTCGATCCATCTCTCGAAAAGGGATCGAGTAATTGTTGTCCAAACTGATTTAGTATTTTAGGTAAGAAATCTGCCAGTTTAGCAAGCTCTTGAACCAATTCGGCAACCAAGAAGATAATCGTAGAAAAAACGATCGAGAGCAAGAATATTAACATAATCAGAACCCCAGCCCAGCGAGGGAGACGAATCCTGCGCTCCAACCACCTTATAGAAGGTTCTAAGAAGATGGCAATCAACCAAGCGATGAGAAAGGGATATACCAAAGGCAGAGAATAGGTGAGTGTCAAAAATACGCCGATTAAAATGAGTAGAACAACGAGGCTACGTAGTCCCACCTGCATCCATGGTCGTAGTGTCAGAGGTCACACCTCCTAGAATTTAGAGATCTATAGGGTGATTATACCATTTCAAATGAGTACATTGACAGGTTTCTCACAAGGTGCGAAATGAAGGTGTTTATGTTACACTAATATCGTAAATGAATCGTCATGCACATAGAGGCACCATACACCGAGTTTTTTAGATTAATAAAATATTTCGCATCTATAGGTAGGCTTTCCTCTTGATGTATAAGGCATCAATTATATAAAGTAATGATCGGCCCTCCTATATTTTGCTATTTTCATTTATAATCAAATTGACATCGCCTTCACTTGTGAATATAGAATGCATCGGTGCCTATATGCGCGTTAGACTGAACAAAGGAGCGATATATCATGGTTGCAAAAGGATTAGAGGGTGTTGTAGCACTTACTTCTGAAATCAGTTCCATTGTGGACGGAGTGCTTACTTACCGTGGATATGACATTGATGATTTAGCAGATCATGCTACTTTTGAGGAGGTTTCGTACCTTCTGTGGAATGGTCGTTTACCTTCGAAGTCTGAATTAGAGCAATTGAAGCAAGAATTGGAAGCATATGCTGCTTTGCCAGAACAGCTGCTTGAGCAGTACAAATCATGGCCTCTAGATGGACATCCAATGAACTTCCTACGTACGGCAGTTTCTGCTTTATCCTTATACGATGCAGAGACAGAAGACAATAGTCACTATGCAAACTACCGTAAATCCGTTCGATTAACCGCTCAACTACCGGTTATCGTAGCAGCATTTGCTCGTCTTCGTGCTGGAAATGAACCAGTAGCTCCTAAGCCTGGTCTAAGCTTTGCGGCAAACTTCCTCTATATGTTGAATGGAGAAGTGCCATCAGACGTTGCAGCAAAAGCATTTGACAAAGCTCTCGTGCTCCATGCTGACCATGAATTAAATGCTTCCACATTTGCAGCTCGTGTAACAGCGGCTACTTTGACAGATATCTACTCAGACGTCACCAGTGCGATTGGCGCGCTCAAAGGCCCTCTTCATGGAGGAGCAAACGAGCAAGTGATGGAAATGCTAAAAGAGATTGATAGTTTGGACCGTGTGGAAACTTATCTACAAGCAAAATTCGATAACAAAGAGAAAATTATGGGCTTCGGGCATCGTGTATACAAAGATGGAGACCCACGTGCAAAACATCTAAGAGAGATGTCCCGCCAGCTAGGCGAGCAAATGGGAGAAACCAAATGGTATGAGATGTCTATCAAATTGGATGAGTTAGTTGTATCGCAAAAGGGCATTTTACCAAATGTCGATTTCTACTCAGCAAGCGTATACAACTACCTAGGGATCCAAAGTGATATCTTTACACCTATCTTTGCAATTAGTCGCATTACCGGCTGGACAGCGCATGCTTTAGAGCAATACAGTAACAATCGCTTGATCCGCCCTCGTGCAGATTACACAGGCCTTGTAAATCAAAAATACGTACCAATTGAACAACGTTAATGCCAACTAGGGGCAGTGGCTGGCGGCTGCTGTCCCGTTGGTTTCTTTTTATATATTCAGCGAACAAAATAAGGGGTGTAGCATCATGGCACAATATGTCCCACCAGTTGCTGGGGAAAAGATTACGATTCAAAACGGAAAATTACAGGTTCCAAACGTGCCTGTTATCCCGTTTATTGAAGGGGACGGAATTGGTCCTGATATTTGGGCAGCAGCGAAACGCGTATTAGATGCGGCTGTTGAAAAAGCGTACAAAGGTGACAAGCGTATCGCGTGGATGGAAGTGCTTGCTGGCGAAAAGGCGCATGATACTGTGGGTCAGTGGCTTCCAGAAGAGACGCTCGATAGCGTTAGAGAGTATCTAGTAGGGCTCAAAGGGCCACTCACCACTCCAGTCGGGGGCGGAATTCGGTCATTAAACGTGGCCCTACGCCAAGAATTAGATCTCTATGTTTGTCTCCGTCCGGTTCGTTATTTTGAAGGAGTACCATCTCCTGTGAAGCATCCTGAAAATGTGGATATGGTGATCTTCCGTGAAAACTCTGAAGATATCTATGCTGGCATTGAATGGGAAGCTGAATCAGAACAAGCGAAAAAGGTAATTTCCTTTTTGCAAGAAGAACTAGGGGTTAAGAAGGTTCGTTTCCCAGAAACATCTGGTATTGGAATTAAACCTGTATCAAAAGAGGGTACTGAACGCCTTGTGAAATCTGCTATTGAATATGCGATTCAGCATAATCGTAAGTCTGTGACGCTCGTACATAAAGGAAATATCATGAAGTTTACAGAAGGCTTATTTAAGTCTCACGGCTATGAAGTGGCAGAGCGAGAGTTTGGGGATAAAGTGTTTACTTGGGCACAGTATGATCGCATCAAAGAAGAGCTAGGCTCAGGGGCGGCAAACGAAGCACAAGCACAAGCAGAAGAAGCAGGCAAGATTATCGTAAAAGATGTGATTGCGGATGCCTTCTTGCAACAAATCCTAACTCGTCCGAAAGAGTATGATGTTATCGCGACTCTAAACCTGAACGGTGACTACGTTTCCGATGCGTTGGCTGCACAGGTAGGCGGTATTGGAATCGCACCAGGCGCTAACATTAACTACGAAACAGGACATGCTATCTTTGAAGCAACTCATGGTACGGCCCCGAAATATGCAGGTCTCGATAAAGTAAACCCAGGATCCGTTATCCTATCCGGTGTTCTTATGCTTGAATACCTTGGATGGCAAGAAGCTGCAGATCTTGTGTATAAAGGAATCGAAGAGTCAATCTTGAATAAAACGGTTACCTATGATTTCGCACGTATGATGGATGGTGCAACTGAGGTAAAATGTTCCGAGTTTGCGGACGCAGTTATCAAAAACATGGCGTAAAAACGGTGATAAATAGAGAGGAGAAATGATCATGATTCGTCGTAAGAAAATTTCTGTGATTGGTGGCGGCTTTACAGGTGCTACAACTGCTCTTATGGTAGCGCAAAAAGAATTGGGTGATGTAGTACTCGTTGACATCCCACAAGCAGAAAACCCAACAAAGGGAAAAGCGCTTGATATGTTTGAAGCAAGCCCAGTTCAAGGATTTGATGCAAATATCACAGGAACAAGTTCCTATGAAGATACCAAAGACTCGGATCTTGTGATTATTACTGCAGGGATTGCTCGTAAGCCTGGTATGAGCCGCGACGACCTTGTAAATACCAATGCCAAAGTCATGCGTTCTGTTACAGAACAAATCGTAAAATACTCTCCAAACTGTATTATTCTTGTACTTACAAACCCAGTAGACGCGATGAGCTATGAAGTATTCCGTACATCTGGCTTCCCGAAAGAACGTGTAATCGGCCAATCGGGCGTTTTAGATACAGCACGTTTCCGTAGCTTCGTAGCCGCAGAATTAAATGTATCTGTAGAAGACGTAACAGGCTTCGTATTAGGCGGTCACGGCGACGACATGGTTCCACTCGTTCGCTACTCCTATGCAGGTGGGATTCCACTTGAGAAGCTTATCCCACAAGACCGTCTTGACGCAATTGTAGAGCGTACTCGTAAAGGTGGCGGAGAAATTGTAAACCTACTTGGCAACGGTAGTGCTTACTATGCTCCAGCAGCTGCCCTTACTCAAATGGCAGAAGCGATCTTAAAAGATAAGAAGCGTATCTTACCATCTATCGCCTACCTAGAAGGCGAATATGGCTACAACGATCTATACCTCGGTGTTCCAACCGTCTTAGGTGGCAGTGGAATTGAACGAGTAATTGAACTAGAATTAACGGACGAAGAGAAGAAAGAGCTCGATAAGTCAGCTGACTCCGTTCGTAAAGTGATGCAAGTATTAAACGCATAGTCTTGTTACGTGAGACACACCCTTGGCGCACAGGGTGTGTCTTTACGTTTACTTGCCAGCACAATGGGTATCTTTAGTATTAAGTAAATTGAACTTTATGAAGAGAGTGTGAGGTTATGAAGAAGCCAACTCAAACGCTTCCAGAAAATTCGTTTCGCGCGCATCAGATGCAGTCTACTATTTTTTATGGTGCAGGAGCCTTAATCGGTATTGCTGGTTTTTTCTTTTGTGACTATTGGAATTGGCCATTATGGATTCCGGCTGTAGTGTTAGGTCTTTCTATATTGTGTTGGATTTTAGATTTCTTTTGGCTCAATCGCTTTCGCTGGACATACTTCCGCTACGATGTGGATGAGCGTGATGTGGTGATACAAAAAGGTGCGCTATTTCGAAGCTCCATTTATGTTCCGATGATCAGGATTCAACATGTTGATATTAAAACAGGTCCCATCATTAGCAAATATGGCTTAGCCGAGTTTCGTGTTCACACAGGTGGCAGTGGTGTATTTGAGGTTGCATATATTCCAATTGAAGAAGCAGAGAGATTATGCGAGCAAGTTCGCCAATGGATTAAAGTAGATGAGGATGAAATCGATGCAAAAACTGAGTAAGAAGGCAATGATTTTATACATAATCAAGTTTTTTAAGGATCTCATCTTCCCTTTAATTGGTATCGTAGTTGCTTCCTTCACAACTGCTTGGGGATTGTGGGGACTTTTAGCAGTCGTTGCATTTGCTCTCGTTTTAGCTGTTTTGGATTGGAAGTTCACTCTATATCATGTATCGGATACGGACTTTCACCTTTATAAGGGGGCCTTTACAAAGCATAAGATGGTGATCGCGCATTCGAGAATTCAAACGGTGGATGTGACTCAATCTGTGATCGAAAGGCTTTTAGGGCTGACAACTCTTCAAATTGAGACTCCTAGTGGAAAAGGAGCAGAGGTGAAGTTAGTCGGGTTACGCTTAGAAGCGGCAGAGGAGTTAAAGAGAAAGTTATTAGACGAAAAAGCACCTATTTCTACAGTGCCATCAATCGAAATCCAGACTGATGACTCGCAATCCCCTGATTCACATACAGATTCATCACAGAAACGGATCAAAAGTATTTCCTCATCCGAATTAAGATTACTTTCCTTCAGCACTTTTAATATAGCTGTGATTTTTATTCTATGGGCACTATTTAATCGCTTGAGCGAATTACTGAGTGACTTTCAATTAGGTGGGTTCAAGCAGGAAGTTGCTCAAGGAGTATCGCAATTGTTTTCCGGAATTGACTGGACAAGTCAAACGATGATTATGATCGAGATTTTCCTTGCGATTTTAGTTGCGTGGGGTGGTTCTGCCTTATTCACATTTATCAAGTTTTATCGATTTCAATTAACAAGGCTTCCTTCAAGTTTTATTATCGAGAGAGGTTTCTTTGAGAAATATCGTACATCGATTCAAATGAAGAAGATTCAAGCAGTACGAATTGTCGAGAGCCCTATTCGTCAGTTGTTTGGCTGGGTTAGCATAGCAGTGGAGTGTACAGGTAAGGACGACGATAATAAGGAGAAGGACATACTCTTTCCTTTTGTGCGTCGGGCAAATTTAGAGGAATTCTTCAGCGAATACCTACCAGAATTCCAAACAGGTGTTGATGTGAATCTTACACGATTCTCACCTATTCCTCTAAAGAAGTGGATTTGGCTTAAGGTGCTTATCAGTTTTGCAATCGCCGGAGGCATCTATACCTTTTGGCTACCGAGCTGGCAATGGACTGCTTTGATCGGGATTGGTATCAGTATGGGTATAGTTGGCTATTCATGGCTCTGTTACCTGGACGGAGGCTATAGATTGATTGGAAAAACAATCGTCCACCGGAGTCGAGGGATAAGCCGTGTTACGGAGATTGTGGATGGTAGATCGATTCAATTTAAAAGGATCCGGCAGAGCCCCTTTTATCGAAAACATAACTTAGTCACATGGTACACGACGTTGTTAACAAGTAAGCCTATTGGGATTGGACATATTTCACACCATGAAGCAGAGAAGTTCATGGAGCTATAGGAGAATAAGCAGTGACGGCAAAGGGGTAGAGTGAACCTTTTGCCGTTGTTTTTATTTTTCCGAAACGGACTTCTTGTAAAGGATTTGTAAAAAACGGATTGAATCATTGGAAATAGGAAGTGAAATCAGGGATGATAGAGGTAACATCAAGATACGTGGGGTGACGACATGTCAAAACGAATTTTAGTAGTGGATGATGAGTCTTCAATTGTAAAGTTGGTACAATTTAATTTAGAAAAAGAAGGCTTTCTTGTAGATAGTGCTTCGGATGGATTGATGGCGATCGAGAAATTAAAGGATCAACTTCCCGATTTATTATTATTGGACCTCATGCTTCCTCAGATCGATGGGTTGGAAGTATGTCGACGGTTGCGCCAAGAGAAAATCCATGTTCCGATTCTCATGCTTACGGCAAAATCAGATGAGTTTGATAAGGTGCTTGGTTTGGAGCTGGGTGCCGATGATTATATGACCAAGCCATTTAGCCCACGGGAACTAACTGCGAGAGTGAAAGCCATTCTTCGTAGGGTGGAAGCATTAAAGGGGAGTCAGCAGGAAGAGTCAGAAACATCATTGATTAAAATAGGTGATTTGTTAATAAATCCAGATGGCTATGAAGTGACTCGTGCTGGAGAGGAATTGGAGTTGACCCCGAAAGAGTTTGAATTACTAGCCTATATGGCAAACCATCGCGGAAAGGTGCTATCTCGTGATCAGTTGCTGAATGCGGTTTGGAATTATGATTATGTAGGGGATTCACGAATCGTTGATGTGCATGTAAGCCATCTGCGAGATAAGATCGAAGTCGATTCTCGTAATCCACATTATATTAAGACGGTTCGAGGGATTGGCTACAAATTTGAGGGAAAGAAGTTATAGCCCATTATGAAGACGTTTCGAGCTAGAATTACTTCACTTTTTCTGTTTTTAATCGGATGCTCTGTGTTAGGAACAGGATTTTTTTTAGCACTTTTATTACATTCCTCTTATATTGACTCACTCAGCAGTCGGCTTACAAAAGAAAGTAAGATGATTGCTGAAACCATTGAATGGGATGGTAGCGAGAGCGATTTAGCTTCTCTACAGCAAGAAATCAAGGCATTTGGAGATACCTTAGAGGCACATGTAACTCTATATAATGTACAAGGCAAAGTGCTTGGTGATTCGACGAACAGTAAATCAAATGACGAGTTAGAGGCTGAGTGGGAACAGATTCGCTCACAGTCCAATGGTTCTGAAGTCATTACGATTCCCAAGTCGGATGAATTGATTGCGGCAGTACCGGTTATTCATGACGAGAAAAAAGTCGGGGTTGTTCGGATTTCCTCTCCCTTAGACGAGGTAAATCAATCTCTTTCACAAGTATGGTTATCCCTTGCAGGAGGGCTCATCATCGCGTATGCATTGGCCGCTTTTGCGAGTTCCCGGGTCGCGAGTAGTGTGACACGACCGTTAGAGGAGATGACACAGGTAGCCGTTGATATCGCCCAGAAACGATTCCACCGAAGGGTAAAAGAAGATGGAAAAGATGAAATTGGGCGTTTGGGACGGGCCATTAATCGAATGGCTCATTCTCTGCAATTTCAGATGGAAACGATTCGGAAGAGTGAGCGCAGGTTAACAAGCGTGATTGAATCGATGGAAAGTGGATTACTAATGGTAAATGCCAGAGGCCGTGTAAGTATCGCTAATAAATCATTTGAACGGCAATTTGGTGCGAAGCCAAGTGAAATTGTAGGGGTTCCATATGACGAAATCCAGACAACATTTGACCTTTGTTCATTAATTTCAAGGTGTGCCCAGACAGGAACTCGAATTAGAGAAGAGATCCATCTCCATTACCCAGTCGAGCGTATTTTAGAGGCGAACCTTGCTCCAATGTGGGTGGAATCAAATGGGATTGGAGTAGTGGCTGTTTTCCATGATTTGACTGCTATCAGACGCCTAGAGCAGATGAGAAAAGATTTTGTGGCTAACGTTTCTCATGAGCTACGAACGCCGATTACCTCCATTAGAGGATTTTCGGAAACATTATTGGATGGAGCCATGCAAGATCCAGATACTTGTCAGGAATTTCTCAAGATTATCTTGGAAGAGAGTATTCGCTTGCAACGCTTGGTAGGAGATTTATTGGATTTATCGACTATTGAATCGAAACAGATGGCGATGAATTTTGAGCAACTTTCCATTGCTAGTTTCTTACAAAACATTACCAAAACATTAGATGAACAGGCTCGTAATAAAGAACAAACATTACGAGTGGAGATAAAAGAAGACTTCCAAATTAGAATGGATCCAGATCGTTTGAAACAGATTGTCTTAAATCTAGTAAGTAATGCTATCGCCTATACCCCAGCAGGTGGCGAAATACGAGTGCAGGTGGACCAAGAGGAGAAGGATTGGATTTTGGTAGTCTCTGACACAGGCATGGGGATTCCGGAAGAGGATTTAGGGCGGATTTTTGAGCGCTTTTATCGTGTGGATAAAGCTCGATCGCGTGAATCGGGTGGAACTGGACTTGGGCTTGCTATCGTGAAACATTTGGTTGAAGAGTATGAAGGAGAGATAAAGGTAACCAGTAAAATGGGTGAGGGGACTACTTTTACGATTTGGTTTTCGAAGGAGTAGTTGCGTTCTATTTCCTGGGGAATGAACCCCGATGTGTATGGGGTGGAGTATGTGCAATAAAGCTTTTAGGAGAAGGTTGTGATTTCTTCTAAGAGCTTCTTTTTGTTGGTTTTAGTGGACGATGGATAACAGGATCATTTGCTCGACGATTACCGTCTATTTATAGAAATACAAGGGCTATTTATTAGCTATTGGAGCAAGCCCGGGGCATGTATCTGCCCACAGCTCAAATAGTGAGCCTGCGAAGATGTGGAAAAGCAAGTCCGCGTAGTCCTATCTTCGCTTCGGGCAAGTGGCAAAACTCGCAAAGAACGCTCAGACATTGCCACAAAACGCCCTTGCTTCGAAGGACTACGCTAAGTAGGCTCACTAACATCGCAGTGGTCAGACACATTGCCTCTAGTCTGTTCCGATGTACTGATTAATCGATGGGCTTCTTATTCCAGTATCCGTACTGTGTGCTTCTAGATTAGGATTGATTGCTAATGTGATGAGTGAATTGTCTAATCTACTTCACTATTGACTAAAAGTTGATGTTTTTATACTTGATAGTCGGGAAGGATTTGGTAGATTATTATTCTCTCTAGAATGGATCGTGAGTTATGGAATCAAAAGCTAGTATGTGGACACGATTAGCGTATGTAGTTCCCTGTCATCGCAAGGCCTCTCGGTGCTTTCATGTAAATGGAAAGCCGATGCCAATTTGTGCTCGTTGTTTGAGTATTCTAGTCGGATATTTGTGGTTACCAGTTTTCCTTCTACTTCCTTTTCCTGTTCCGTGGTGGTTAGGATTCTTATTGCAGATCCCTACGCTGATAGATGGAGTTACTCAACTGGTTAAATTTCGTGAGAGTACGAATACATTACGGTGTGTGACAGGATTATTAAGTGGGATCGGTATGTCTATTTTAGCGACTCACTTCATTTCCCTACTTTTAGAGGATATTTTGTAGCGGGAGGGAAACCACTTTGTTTTTTCTATTACTGGGGCTGAACGTTTCTTTTCTGTTAAGTGGCATTATCGCGTTATGCTCAGGTGAATTTAAATACGGAGCCATTTTACTAGGAATGGGTATTTTGGGATTTGGTTTCATGGTCTGGTATTATCAGAGAAAAAAGAAGAACTCTAAACACAGTTGGAATGACGTACCTGACTGTTTACTCGAATGTGCTCCAACTCCCGACTGTGAGTGTATTCGATAAGATAATTATATTCTACTAGCCGCACTAAGCCACAGTACGGCTTTTTGTACTGGAAATCTACTACCACCAAACTGGAAGAAAATGTGCTCCGCATGATACAATGATAGAGTCTCAAATCTATGTTTAATATGAACTCTCTTTCATACCTTTTGATGGATGAAAGAGAGTGATTGAAATACAAACCTATGATTGAAAAGAAGTCAAAGACCGAGTTTTTTGTTAACAAGCAAGTGGAATAATCATGATTTGAAGAAGCTCTAAAAAACAGCCTTGTTAATCAACTAGCAAATGAAAATGGAAGAGGGTAATGTATCTGACCACTGGGATGTTAGTGAGGCTACTTAGCGTAGTCATTCGAAGCAAGGGCGTTTTGTGGCAATGTCTGAGCGTTCTTTGCGAGTTTTGCTACTTGCCCGAAGCGAAGGGACGGAGCGGACTTGCTTTTCCACATCCTCGCAGGCTCACTATTTGAGCTGTGGTCAGATACATGCCCCGGGACCGGCTTCATGGTTAGTAATCATAATCAATATGTTTTTTCGATAATAGAATCTAGATACGGATGTGAACCAATTGTCTAAGAAAAAAATCATTCTCATCGATGGAAATAGCATTGCCTTTCGCGCCTTTTATGCCCTGCCATTGTTAACAAATTCATCCGGACTTTATACCAATGCCGCCTATGGATTTGCCATGATGCTCTTAAAAGTACTAGAAGAAGAAAAACCAACCCATATGCTTGTCGCATTCGATGAGGGCAAGGATACATTCCGCCACGAGTTTTATCAAGAATACAAAGGAAAACGGGATAAAACGCCTGGTGAACTAACCGGGCAGTTCCCGTTGATTAAAGAAGTATTAGATGCCTGCCAAATCCGATATTATGGACTTGCAGGATATGAAGCAGATGATATTATCGGGACACTGTCTAAAATGGCAGATGCCGAGGAGATGGAAACCCTCATCGTGAGTGGAGATAAAGACTTGTTCCAATTAGTGACAGATCAGGTTAGCGTGTTAATGACTCGCAAAGGTGTGACAGAAGCAGATCGATATACTCCAGAAAGCATTCAAGACCGTTATGGCTTAACTCCTTCCCAAATCATTGATCTGAAAGGATTAATGGGAGATCCATCTGACAATATTCCCGGCATCCCTGGAGTAGGAGAAAAAACAGGCTTGAAGCTATTACACCAGCACGGCTCAGTAGAAGAGATCATTGCCCGTGTTGCTGATCTACCTGGGAAAAAGCTACAGGAAAAAGTAACTGAATTTCAGGAGCAAGCATTACTAAGTAAACGACTTGCCACTATTTATTGTGAGGTACCTTTGGACTTTGGAATCGATGATTTAGAGCAACCCTCGATTCATACAGAAGAAGTAATCGAGACGTTTAAAAAGCTAGAGTTTAAAACATTGGTGGATCGGATCAAAAAAGGGTTGGGAGACCAGTCTGGACAGGCATCTGAGTCGGATCAAACATTAGTAGAGTATCAAATCGTGTCAGAGGATTCTATGGGAGATTGGAATGATCTATTACAATCAGATTCTTTGTCTCTGAATGTAGAATTGAGTGAAGAGAATCCGCATCGTTCCGAGTTAGTTGGTTTATCTATATCTGATGGAATTACCAATCTGTATATTCCAGCGAATGTGGTTTCGAAGTGGAATAAACTCCTAGATTGGCTTGGATCAAGCAACTCTCAGAAGGTTGTATTTGATGGGAAGAGATCAGAGATTGCCCTTTCCAAGCTAGGGATTTCATTAGAGGGAATCGAAATGGATATCCTATTGGCCGCCTATCTGCTAAATCCTTCTGAAACCAGTTTGAGCCTAAGCGATGTTGTTTCACAGCATAGTGAATATACTCTAGCTTCTGATGAAGAAGTGTATGGGAAAGGTGCAAAACGAAAGCTTCCTACAGGGGAAAACCTTGCGCAACACCTCGCCCAAAAAGCATATGTACTTTATGGCCTGCAATCACAATTAAAACCAGAGATTGAGAGAACCGATTTAGCTAATCTACTCTACGATTTAGAGATGCCATTATCACGTGTACTAGGGAAAATGGAGAAACTAGGGGTAAAAGTAGATGGGGAGCAATTAGAGCAATTAGGTTCCGTTCTTCAAGAGACCCTCGAACGTCTCACAATTGAAATCTATGACATAGCGGGTACAGATTTTAATATTAATTCGCCGAAGCAATTGGGTGAGATTCTATTTGATAAACTAGGCTTACCTGTATTGAAAAAGACGAAGACCGGTTACTCAACGAGCGCAGATGTATTAGAAAAATTAGCTCCGCAACATGAGATTGTGGATAAAATTCTTCATTACAGACAAGTAGGAAAGCTTTTGAGCACCTATGTAGAGGGTCTGAAAAAAGAAATCGGTGCAGATGGGAAAATTCATACCCATTTTAACCAGACGATTGCTGCTACAGGACGTTTGTCCAGCGTGGAGCCGAATCTGCAAAATATCCCGATTCGGCTGGAAGAAGGGCGGAAAATCCGTCAAGTTTTCGTTCCGTCTGAAGAGAATTGGATGATCTTAGCTGCGGATTATTCGCAAGTAGAGCTTCGCGTGTTAGCACATATCTCGGGAGATCCTAGTTTGCAAAAGGCATTCCGTGAGGCTAAGGATATTCACACCCAGACAGCGATGGATGTCTTCCAAGTGAAGGAAGAAGAGATTACTTCCCTCATGCGTCGCCAGGCCAAGGCGGTTAACTTTGGTATCGTGTATGGAATTAGTCCCTTTGGCTTGTCCCAGAACTTAAATATCCCTCAGAAGGAAGCCAAACAATTTATTGAACGTTATTTCGAGACGTATCCAGGCGTGAAACAATATATGAACGATATTGTGGCTCAAGCCAAGCAAGATGGCTATGTTACGACCTTGCTCCAACGTCGCCGTTATCTTCCGGAGCTATATGCTACTGATTTTGCACGCCGTAGCTTTGCAGAGCGAACAGCAATGAATACACCCATTCAAGGAACAGCAGCGGACATCATTAAAAAGGCGATGGTTGAAATCGATCGTGTGATGGTCGAAAAGAAAATGAAAAGTAGAATGCTACTTCAAGTTCATGACGAGTTGATCTTTGAAGTTCCGGTGGAAGAGCTAGGTAGTATGGGAGATTTGGTACGTGAGATGATGGAACAAGCTGTAGAGCTATCAATCCCATTAGTGGTTGATCTGAACATAGGTCAAAGTTGGTACGAAGCCAAATAGTTTGAAGCACAACTAGGGGAGAGACAGAAGATGCCAGAATTACCAGAGGTGGAGACAGTCCGCCGAACGCTAGAGCAATTAGTAGTGGGGAAAACGATTCAAGATGTATCGGTTCACCTTCCTCGAATCATCCAGCGCCCAGATAATATTGAGATTTTTTGTAGAGAACTAAAAGGTGCCGCGATTACAGGAATCGGACGAAGAGGTAAGTTTTTAAAGATTTTTTGTGATCCATGGGTGATTGTTTCCCATTTGCGAATGGAAGGAAAATACCGAGTTGCGGATCAAGGGGACGATTTAGAGAAGCATACACATGTGATTTTCCACTTTACAGATGGTACAGAACTTCGTTATAAGGATGTACGCCAATTTGGTACGATGCATTTGTTTCCAAAGGGTGAAGAGGAGAGTCATCTGCCGCTTAAAAAGCTAGGCCCAGAGCCGTTAGATCCAGATCAATACCAACTGGAGTGGTTTGACGCAGCGATTCGTAGGAGAAAAACGAAGATTAAACCCTTATTGCTCAATCAAGAGATATTAGTTGGTTTAGGGAATATCTATGTGGATGAAGCGTTACATAGCGCAAAAATCCATCCCGAACGGAGTGCCAATGAGCTAACGGATGAAGAGATTCATCTGCTCTACCACAGCATTTCTGAAACATTGTCAAGGGCCGTGGAGGCAGGTGGGTCTTCGGTTCGTTCCTATGTAAATGGACAAGGCGAGATGGGGATGTTTCAACTACAAATTAAGGTATACGGACGGAAGAATGAGCCATGCTATGGTTGTGGCAATCCGATTGAACGTTTGGTGGTAGGTGGACGAGGGACACATATTTGCCCTCAGTGTCAAACGTAACGCGGTCCCCTTGTTTGGCACCTCCTTATGGGCTCCTTCATATGCTAGGATAGCACCTAGTGATATGGGGGAGTTTTCTTATGTGGCATATATGGACGATGATTGGATTAGCCTTTGCAGTTAGTTTAGATAGCTTTAGTGCTGGTATTACATATGGACTGCGCAAGATACGGATCCCGTTTGGCTCCATCCTCATTATTGCAGGATGCTCAGGGCTTAGTATCTTCCTTACAATGGCGATTGGAGATCAGATTGGGTTATGGCTTTCTCCTCAGATGGAAAAATGGATTGGAGCTACGATCCTCATTTTGCTGGGGTGCTGGACATTGTATCAATATATGACTAGATTGAAAGAGGACAGAGAAGAAATAGATAATGGACAAGAGGGTGTACTCGTTGCTGCACAAGTGATCGATCCCAAAGTGTGGATATGGGAACTACCCAAATGGGGTCTTGTGATTCAAATTCTCAAAAAGCCAACAACTGCTGATATGGATCATTCGGGCAGTATTAATGCGACAGAGGCCATTTTACTTGGAATTGCGCTTTCGCTTGATTCGCTGGGGGCGGGTTTGGGCGTTGCTCTACTTGGTTACTCCCCCTTTATAGTAGCTGGCTTGATTACGCTTATGTGTGGGATATTTTTGCGATGTGGGATGTGGATTGGATTTCGTTTTCAATATAATAGATTTAGTGATCTTGTTTCGTATCTTCCAGGGATTATTTTAATCGTTCTGGGCTTGTTTCGGATTTGGTAGAGGAGTGTTTGTTTTGGTTATTGGTTTAACTGGAGGAATAGCGACTGGGAAAAGCACTGTTTCGAAGATGTTCCAAGAGCGTGGAGCGAAAATTATCGATGCAGATCAGATTGCTAGACTAGTCGTGGAACCTGAGACAGAAGGATTACAGCAGGTGATCGCAACATTTGGCGTAGAAGTGCTCGATTCAAAGGGACAATTAAACCGGAGAGCCTTAGGAGATATCATCTTCCATGACCCTCATGCGCGCCAGCGATTAAATGCTATTTTACATCCTCTCATTCGAGCTGAGATGAAGAGGCAGACAGCTGAATTTCAAAGCGAGGATACGGAAGAGGTTATTATTTGGGATGTTCCACTCTTATTTGAGAGCGGTTTGACGCAATTAGTGGAAAAGGTTATTGTTGTGTATATACCAGAAGCACTGCAAATCGTGCGTTTAATGGAGCGAGATCAATTAACTGAATTAGAAGCAAAAGCTCGGCTTCATGCACAACTTTCGATTGAAGAGAAAAAGAAGATGGCCGATTTTGTGATTGATAACAGTCACCTAGTATTTCATACAGAAAGACAGGTAGATAAGCTATGGAATTATCTGGCTTTAAAAAATGGATAGATCCAGCGCTTCGAGCTATGCCTCCTAAGAGAATGATCTTGATTGGGATTATCCTGATCGTGATTATTATGATTATCGCGATTCCTGTCTCTAACCGCTGGATGTATCCACTAAAATATGAAGACGATATCCTGAATAGCGCCAAACAGTATAAGATAAGCCCTTTTCTCGTGATGGCAGTGATACGTGTCGAAACCAAGTTTGATCCGTCGAAGGTTTCGCACGCCAATGCACAAGGGTTAATGCAAATTACACCTGGTACTGTTGATACTGTGATTCAAAGTGCGCCCTTTTCTCCTGCAGTGCGTGATCAAATTGGGGATCCTAAGATGAATATCCAGCTAGGTACGTGGTATCTGGCCTACTTAATTAAAGAGTTTAATGGCAATGAAGTGGTGGCTGTAGCAGCCTATAATGCAGGGCCGAATAAGGTAAAGAGTTGGCTGAGGGATAAAAAATGGGATGGCACATTGCAAAATGCCAACCACATAGAGTACTCCGAAACAAGGAAATATGTTCAAAAAGTAATGGGTTACTATGGAAAGTATAAATCGGTATATGGCTACTTGGTAGAGGATTAGAAGGGGATAGGATCGTTGATAAAACTAGAGGCTTGGTCACTTACAGGTGATCAGGTCTTTATTTCTGTTCACAAATAGGTAGGTTTTTTTGTCTTTTTTTATTGCAAAATGTGTTATACTGATTATAATATTAAAGGGGAATTGTGTGTATTATATAGGCGGAAGGGGATTTATCCATAATGAGCATTCGTGTCGCAATCAATGGATTTGGCCGCATTGGTAGAATGTTTTTTAGAAAAGCAATAGTTGACCCAACAATAGAAATAGTAGCAATTAATGCTAGTTATCCAGCCGAAACTTTAGCACATCTAATTAAGTATGACACAATTCATGGTTTTTTTGACGAGGAAGTAATCGCTACAGATGGCGGTATTTATGTAAATAAACAATTTGTTCAGTTAACTTCCAACCGAAATCCAGCTGAGTTACCTTGGACAGAGTTGAAAGTTGATGTGGTCGTAGAAGCAACAGGGAAATTTGTCGACCGTGAAGGAGCAGGACTACACTTACAAGCAGGTGCTAAAAAGGTAGTGATTACGGCTCCGGCGAAAAATGAAGACGCTACCATTGTTCTAGGGGTAAATGAAGATATCTATCAACCTGAAAACCATCATGTGATCTCAAATGCTTCCTGTACGACGAACTGTTTAGCTCCCGTTGCCAAAGTGTTGCATGACACGTTTGGAATTGAGCATGGTCTCATGACAACGATCCATAGTTATACAAATGATCAATTAAATTTAGATAATCCACATAAAGATTTACGCCGAGCTCGCGCATGTGGCCAATCGATCATCCCAACTAAAACAGGGGCGGCTAAAGCATTAGGTCTTGTGATTCCGGAACTACAAGGAAAGTTAAACGGGTTTTCTCTACGTGTCCCAACTCCTAATGTATCCATCGTCGATTTGGTTGTGGATCTAAAAGTAGATGCTACTAAAGAGCAAGTCAATCATGCGTTGAACCAAGCCGCTGAGGGTGCGATGAAAGGAATCCTAGCCTATACGGAATTGCCATTGGTATCATCAGACTTCATTGGTAACGAAAATTCTTCCATAGTAGATGGATTATCTACTATGGTAATGGGTGATCGCCAAGTGAAGGTGTTAGCATGGTATGATAATGAGTGGGGTTATTCTTGTCGTGTAGTCGACTTGGTGAAACTAGTGAGTTCATCTGCTAGTCAAGAGAATGAGCAAGTGGAAGTACAATCTGCTTAGTATATAATATGGTTAGAGAAATATAACCCGAGCTATCATAGGCTCGGGTTTTTAGGCACTTCGATTTTTCATTGTTTATATATTAAGGATGATGAAATAAAATAGATTTGAAATTACTAGAGCGAAAAGTTTTTTGGATGGCGAAGGAGGATGTAAGGATGAGGTGTCCAGAATGTAATCATTATGGATCTCGTGTGTTAGATTCACGACCTGCCCATGAAGGAAGAGCGATTCGCAGACGGAGAGAATGTGAAGAGTGCGAGCAGCGATTTACAACCTTTGAGATGATAGAGGAAAAACCGTTAATTGTGGTGAAAAAAGATGGAAGTAGAGAAGAGTTTAATCGCGAGAAACTACTACGCGGTTTGATTCGCGCTTGTGAAAAGCGCCCTGTTTCAGTCGAAAGCTTAGAAAAGCTAGTCCACGAGATTGAAAAGCAGTTACGTGATCAAAATACGTCAGAAGTCCTCAGTAATGAAATTGGAGAGTATGTAATGGATCGCTTGATGGCCATTGATGAGGTAGCTTACGTTCGATTTGCTTCTGTCTATCGCCAGTTCAAGGATATTAACGTTTTTGTTACAGAACTAGACTTATTACAGCGTTCTCGTCAGGAGAATACCGAAAAGGCTTCTGAAGAAGATAAGGATTAATTGGATAAAAATGAGCTTTTTTCTAAAATTGGAACCTATGTTAAAATGGACAAATCAGTATTGAAAGTGTGGAGGAAGACCAGAAAATGGCGTTTCTTTGGAAAGAATTAGGATGGTATTGTCGTTCACATCGTCCGTTAGCACCAACTGATTTGATTGTGCTAACCCAACTGTATCAACCATTGATCGGGGCAACTGCCTATAGTCTCTGTTTAACTCTTTCCTATCAATTGCCTACCGAACGTGCAGGAATGACGGAAGTACATACACATGCCATGCTAATGAAGATGCTAGGAACGCCCTATGACTCTTTTTTAGAGGCTCGTCATCGGCTCGAAGGTGTAGGATTACTAAATACGTATGAGCTTGGGAATCCTCAAAACGGCTTAATCTATGAATATGAAGTGGTTCCCCCTCTTTCTCCTGTCCAATTTTTTCAGAGTGAAGTTTTTAATCTAGCTCTATATCAATCGGTAGGAAAAGAGATCTATCCAGAATTACGAAAGAGATTGCTAGGGCCGGTGCCATCTGAAAACTGGCGAAAACAAGTAAAGCGAAATGTGACAAAGCCATTTAAAGAGGTATACGGTAGTTTCTCTCCTCAAGATCTGCAACAGATGGGAGAGATTGATCAGGAATTTCCGGCCCCGGAGCATCCGATTCGAGAAGATTTACAACAGGGCCAAAATCCGATGTGGTCCGATGAGGATTTTACCTCTATTAAAGTGCGTTTACAGTCGATTATCCACTCAAGTACGTGGACCCCAGAATGCATTGCTCAATTAAAAGAGATTTGTTTCTTATATCAATTAGAAACATGGGATTTGGTAGCCGTGCTGCAAGATCCGTACATCACGCAACGAGGAGAAATCAACTTAGAGCGTCTACGAAATTATGTCCGCGGAGAGTACCAGCTTCGATTTGGCGGGTTGCCACAGGTTCAAATCCATCAAAAGCAGTTGCAGGAAGAAGAGTCTTTCAAGCAGACATCGCTTTCTCGGGAAAGCCAAGAGATAATTGCACCCGATGCTTCACCAGAAGAGAAACATTTCCATTTGCTAGCTACTGTATCTCCTGTGGAATTGTTACATCGCTATCAAGGGGGCGGGCCTGTCTCTGATAGTGATTTAAAGATTGTGGAGAAACTAGTGCAAAAGTATGATTTATCGCCTCAGGTCGTGAATGTGTTGATTGACTATGTGATGATTAAATACAATCGGAAATTAACCTGGAGTCTAATTGATAAGATTGCTGCACATTGGGTGCGGGCACAAGTAAAAACAATGGAGCAGGCAATCGAGATAGCGAAGAGTGAGCAGTGGGAGTCTCAAGGCAGTGTAGGAACTACAGCTCGATCGACGAAATCAAAGCGTTCCAAATCAATTCTACCCAAAGCAGTGGCACAGCAGTTAGAGCGGGAAAAAAATAATGAAGTTGCATCTACGTTGAGTGAAGAAGAATTAGAGCAAAATAAGATAAGATTACAAGCCAAACTTCGCCTAATGAATGAAAAATTAGCGAATCGAGGAGAAAAGGAGCAGATGCCGTGAATCCCATTTCCGAAGTTGTAAAGCCGATGTTACGTCGGACAGGAATTACACCAGAGCGGATGGAAAAGCAAGTAAACCTGTTGAAACAACATCGAGCGGTTCGCAGTTTTGTGGAGCGACATCCCGAAATTCCACCAGAGCAGTATCTCCGTTCGCTTCCTCAGATGAATCAGATGGTGTCCGAGTGGGAAAATTGTAGTCGTTGCTCTGGTTTAGAAAGATGCCCTAATATGATCTCTGGGCATTATCCATATTTAAATCAATATGGTGGATATATTGAGTTTCGGATGAAGAAGTGTCAAAAACTAGCCGCTTTTGAATCCATGAAAGAGAAGCAGAAGCTCATTCGATCTCTCCATATTCCGAAAGAGATTTTGCATTCGAGCTTTGAAACAATGGAGTTTGATGAACGAAGTGAAGTGATTGCTGCTACGATGGATTTTTGTATGTCCTTTTCGGAAGGAATTCCGGCAAGGGGATTATATTTACACGGTCCGCTTGGAGTGGGCAAAAGCCGCATTGCAGGGGCGATTGCAAATAAGCTAGTCGAGCATAACATCCATTCTTATCTGGTTTATGTTCCAGACCTGATAAGAGAAGTTCAGGATGCGATTCAAGACCATTCTCTTCAACAGAAGTTGCAGGCATTTAAAGAAGTACAAGTCCTCATCTTAGATGATATTGGGGCAGAGTATTTAACGGTGTGGAAGCGTGACGAAATTTTAGGCGCTTTGCTTCATTATCGTGCGGCTGAGGGCTTACCTACTATCTATACCTCTAACTTGGACTTAGAGGAGTTAGAGACTCATCTTCGTTTAGGTGAAAAGAATGGACAAGATGTGATGAAAGCAAAGCGGATCATGGAACGAATCCAACATTATACGGCTGCTTATTTTGTGGATGGCCATAATCGAAGGAAAAGCGAGCTGTAAAAATATAATAAAAAACATGTTGCATTCAGGAAGAAGACCATGTTATACTCTTTCTTGTTAGTAGCGAACGTTACATAATAACTACTAACAAGAAAGTATGGCTCGGTAGCTCAGTCGGTAGAGCAGAGGACTGAAAATCCTCGTGTCGGCGGTTCGATTCCGTCCCGAGCCACCATTTTGCGGAAGTGGCTCAGTGGTAGAGCATCGCCTTGCCAAGGCGAGGGTCGCGGGTTCGAGTCCCGTCTTCCGCTCCATTTTTACCAATGAATTTAAATCATACTGCCTTGCCGGGGTGGCGGAATAGGCAGACGCACAGGACTTAAAATCCTGCGGTAGGTGACTACCGTGTCGGTTCGAGCCCGACCCTCGGCACCATATAAAAAACGGTTTGCAAACAAAAGTGCAAACCGTTTTTTTTGTAAAAATATAAATGATAGATACAATTTAGGATACTGAAGAATGGATAATGATGTATAAAAAATTCCCTACTGATGGGTTAGAATATTTAGCAACTAAAGGAGAGTACATAGTATGCCAGCTCATTCTATGGGTTTTGCGATTGAAAGTGAAGAGCAATTTATGGAGTACCTAGATCTTGTTGTTCGAACGGGTGAGCAAACAGAGACTTCTTTTGGCCGGAAGTTTTCGCTCGTTTTTTCGAATGGGGAAGAGATCGTTGCGCTTATGGATGAAGATAATGAAGTATTCCATGTCAATTTCCACCATCGTAAAGGGATGATTTCTCCTGTCGGGATCTATGAAGTAGATACCAATGAAGAAGGTGAATTGACAGGGCTCACATTTGGCTCGATGAGACCAGAAGAGGAGACAAACCCAGAGTCGGGCGTGTATCCATTTGTGTTTCAAACAGGCGATATGGAAGTGTTAGAGGTGTTTCAACAGTCTGAAACGCGTAATGTGGAGCTTGCTGCATTTGCTAATCAGGTACGTTGCTTTGCTACAGAAGAGGAATTTGACCAAAAACAAGATCCAGAAGTTCCGCTGTCATCTGAATCCTTAGTTCCGCTTGGGATTTTTAACGATGAAGTGAATGATGTTCTGGCACCAACCATTTTACTAAATGGTGTGGTGATAGATGCACAACTCTTGGAAAACGAGTTATCCCAAGTGCAATACTGGCAACTCACCGTGCAGACAGTAGGTTCGGCTTACGTCGTATTTGCGTCACTAGATCGTGTGACTGAAGGAGAGCCAGCAGTTGGCGGGATTGTATCAGTAGAAGCATGGTTAACGGGGCGTTTTGTATAGTTATCTATCATTTGTAATCTGACGAAGGAAGCACATGAATTTGTGATGAGCAAAATCTCATGTGCTTTGTGCAATCATGTGATAAAATGAACATGATGATATATGGGATCTGGAGGTGAATGAGATGTCGAACATCGATGCGATATTGGAACGCGCATTAAAAGGAGAAAGACTTACGTTTGAAGACGGCGTCTCTTTATGGAATAGTGATGAAATAGAGAAAATCGGTGAGGCTGCGAATCAAATGATGTTAAAAAAGCATCCCGAGCCGGTTACCACTTTTGTCATTGGGCGTAATATTAACTATACCAATGTGTGTGATACGTATTGTCGTTTCTGCGCTTTTTACCGAGCGCCGGGCTCTTCGGAAGGGTATGTATTAGACGATGATACTATTTTCCAAAAAATTCAAGAGACCATTGATGTAGGTGGTACAGAAATCCTCATGCAGGGTGGAACCAACCCTAACTTGTCATTTCACTACTATACGGACCTTTTACGTGAGATTAAGAAGCGGTTTCCAGAGATCACGATGCATTCATTTTCTCCAGCTGAGATCCGGAAGATGCAAGAAGTTTCGGATGGACTTACGTTGGAACAAGTTATGCGTGAGCTGAAAGAAGCGGGACTCGATTCCCTGCCAGGCGGAGGCGCTGAGATCTTAGATAATCGGATCCGTAAACAGATTTCTCGTCTAAAGGGAACATGGGAAGACTGGATGGAAGTGATGGATACTGCGCATCGTGTGGGCATGCATTCAACCGCTACGATGGTAATCGGTTTTGGAGAGACTGTGGAAGAGCGTATCATGCATTTACTCCGTATCCGCGATCAACAGGATCGGACAGGCGGCTTCCTAGCTTTTATCGTCTGGACATTCCAACCAGACTTTACAAATCTGAAGCGTGAAAAACTTTCCCCTGAAGAATATCTAAAAGCAGTAGCGATTGCTAGGCTTATGCTAGATAATATCGATAATTTCCAATCCTCTTGGGTAACCATGGGGCCAGATATTGGGAAGAAGTCACTTCACTTTGGGTGCAATGACTTCGGTAGTACGATGATCGAAGAAAACGTAGTCTCTGCTGCGGGTACAACCCATAAAGTAAATAACAACCTCGCAATCCAGCTCATCCGTGATGCTGGTAAAGTACCTGCCCAACGGAACACGAAGTACCGGACTTTACGTGTTTTTGAGGAAGGCGAATTTACCGAGAACGACTTTGTTATGCAAAACTAATTAGATAGATATGGCCTTCTTTTATATAGAAAGAGGGCTTTTTTCGTTGTATGAAATATTTTTCTTTTCAATGATCTTAAAAGATATTACAATGGTGTTTGTGGCTTTAAAAAATAATACATATAGAAGAATGGAAGGATATTATGAAGAAATTTCTGGCTATTATGCTTTCTCTTGTTCTCTTGTCTGGTTGTTCCTTGTTCTCGGATTCTGTTAATGTGAATGAAATAGGAAAAGAGATGAATAAAACGATATCAAAGTTTAACGAAAATGAGCAGAAGTTCGTCAAATTAAACTCTCTTAGCACAGAAATTGGGAGTGTCATGCTTTCATTGCAAAAAACTGGGCTAAATCAAGATAGTATCAAACAAATGAATGACAAGCATACGGAAATGATGAAATTGCTTGCAGAGTATAAAACAGGAGTACAACAATTAAGTGAGGAGTTACCTGCTAACCAAAAGAAAGTAGACAAAATTAAAAAAGAGCAGTTAAAGAAACTGGGTGATACCCTTCTTGCTAACTTAAAGTCTCTTCTCGATTCTAAACTAAAAATGATTGAAATTACCGAGAAATCTCTAGCGAATCAAGAGGAAGTGTTAAAGTCTGTTGCATCAAAGAAAGAACTTTCGAGTAAAATAGAGGAAGAGATGACAAAGTTAGAGGGAGAATATTTAAGTGTGACCAACGAAACTCTGCAAAAAACAAATGCATACAATAAATCTTTGCAAGAATTTATTGGAGCAGTTGACAAAAAGTAACTCCTAGAATATCTAATTTGAATGTGTAAAAAGAGCTCTTAATCCTTAATTATTTTAGTGGATTAGGGGCTTTGTTTTTTTATTAATCGAGTTTGAGATCATAAAAATTAATAGGATTTATTACTTCAAATAGATTAGAAACTTTTTAATAAAGGAAACTAGTTAAGATAATATATAATAAAATATACATTGTACATAAATTTAAGTTTAACCCATTAACAGACGCAGAATGAGTTTCATCTTAGTTTACAAAGGGGGATAGATAAAATGACCGGAAAAACACATTTATCAATGGGAGCTTTATTCGGAGTCGGTTATGCTACTTTGAATACAGATGGAAGCCAAGATTGGCTCACTCTTTCCATCGGGATTGCTGTGGCAACTCTTAGTAGTATGTTGCCTGATTTAGATCATAAGGGAAGCTATATTAGTAAATATATAACGCTAAACTTGAAGACGCGATATCGGTCGATTTTTGCATCCTTAATCGGGATTTTGCTCATAGCCGCATGCTTTTATTATCACGGTCCGCTATGGATTGCATTAACTGGTTTATATGTGCTGATTGCCGCATATGTTCCTCATAGAAGCTTTACTCACTCTCTTTTGGGTGTAGGGCTAGTGGGAATGATTAGCTTTTTAGCTACGCCGAATCAGGTGTACTTTGGATACTTTATGGCTGGCTATCTCTCGCATTTATTTGCAGATGCATTAACAGTATCGGGCATTCCGTTATTTTGGCCCAATAAAACGGGTTTTCGATTAGCCAGAATAAAAACAAATACCCGCTGGGATATTATTATTCGTTATGTATCAGGTATTTTTACGGTGATCGGTCTGGGATATTTAGTGCTCCACTAGAGTTTTTGGTTTTGTGTATACCTTAGCCAATCACCCCATATACTAGGAGAAATGCCAGTGTGGACAAAGAAAGGAGTGGGACATTGGACTACTCTATTTCCATTTCTCGTCGAGATCCTATTCAGTTGGCGTTTTTACGTGATCGCTTTGGCAACATGATAATGAAGTTAAAGAAGATTGGCGTCAATGCATCATTTGTAGAAGAACCAACTGGAGAGCTTCATTTTTTTCAAATACATACCCAGCGGAAGCGTCGGCTTCAGGACAAGGAAATACACCGGGAGATGGGAGACGCAATAGCCAGTTTTTTGTGTGATTTTGCTGAAACGGATTTGATCAGAGGCATTATTCAAAAGGAACACACGAACATAACACTCGAAGAGATGGACCAGATTGAATTTCGGGCCCAGCAGTTATTAGAACGAAATTCGTGGAGTTACTTACGCACTGGTTATCATGTTCGTAAAGAACGGATTAGTAAGCAAATTGCTATGTATCTAGATTCAAATCGTGTCCTGTCCATCGATGGATTTGTTCGATTTCGTCTCAAAGCGTATCGGAAGTCGCTCGTTCGATGTGTAAAAGATGCGTATGAAGAGTATCAATTAGATAAAGAGTATCGCGATTTTATTGAGCTTCTTCGTTATTTTGTGTCGGTTCAGAATCCGAAAGTAGAACTTATTCATGTTGTTCATAAAGGATCGAAACAGTTTCAGTTGTTAAAGGAAGATGGAGCTCCTTACCAACTTCGCGAATTGGATGGAGCTGTGCAAGAGCTTATGGATCAAAGTCTCTCGCATGAAGATTTAGTGGTTAGTTCCCTTTTATCGATCGCACCTGAAAAGTTAGTTGTGCACACGAAGCAACAAGAGGAAAATGTGATTCGTACACTTCTCCAGATTTTTGAGGGAAGGGTAGTGGTGTGTCATGATTGCCAGCACTGCCATGTAAAATCGATTTCTGTTCAAGAAGATGCTTGATCTTTTGGTCCGACTTGCATATAATGATTAACAAACTTCAACTGTAAGAGCTGTGACGAGGTCATGGTAGCTGTTTACGATGCTAGAGAGTGGGGATCATCGGCTGGAAATCCCTTCATCCTATGAACAGTCTATTACCCCCTCCGAGCGAATGTGGGGAATGCCCGTACGGGTTAGTATCTGCAATCGGTGACACGCCGTTATCAGTGTCTTGAGGATCAGACTGGCCTTCTTTTGCGAATCAGTCATGATTAAACAAGGGTGGAACCACGGCACAAAGCTCGTCCCTATTGGGTACGGGTTTTTTTGTTGTTTTAAAACGATTATCATCATTAAAGGAGTGAGTTCTGTTGAATATTTCGGTACGATTACCAGACGGTTCGGTACGTGAATATGATCAAGCTGTTTCCGTTCTGGACGTAGCTTCCTCTATTAGTAATGGACTAGCTAAAAAGGCAATCGCAGGTGTATTAGACGGGAAGCCAGTAGACTTGGGTCGTGATGTCCCGTCAGGCTCTGAACTAAAAATTGTTACATTAGATGACGAGGCTGGGTTAGAAGTATACCGCCACAGTGCGGCCCACGTACTCGCCCAAGCACTGAAGCGCCTCTACCCTGAGGTGAAACTAGGAATTGGCCCTGTGATTGAAGATGGATTTTATTATGATATTGATCTTCCTACACGCCTCACTCCAGAAGATCTGCCGAAGATTGAGGCAGAGATGGCTAAGGTTATCAAAGAAGATGTGCCGATTACTCGCCGTGTCGTAAGCCGCGATGAAGCGATTTCTATTTTTGAAGAGATCGGGGATCATCTAAAACTAGAACTGATCCGTGATCTTCCTGAGGATTCGACTATTACCATCTATGATCAGGGTGAATTCTTTGATCTATGTCGTGGACCTCACATGCCATCGACAGGGAAGTTAAAAGCATTTAAGTTGATGAGTATTGCCGGTGCTTATTGGCGTGGTAACTCGGATAATCAAATGCTACAGCGGATCTACGGTACTGCTTTTCCTAAAAAATCGCAACTCGATGAATATCTTCATTTCCTAGAAGAGGCAAAGAAGCGGGATCATCGCCGAATTGGAAAAGATTTGAGGCTATTTATGTTCTCCGAAGAAGCTCCGGGGATGCCTTTTTACCTTCCTAAAGGAATGGTAATGCGCAATGAGTTAGAAAATCTTTCTCGTGAAATCCAGCTACAGTCAGGGTATGAGGAAGTACGCACTCCACTCATGATGAATCAACGTCTCTGGGAACAATCAGGTCACTGGGATCATTATCATGAAAATATGTACTTTACAGATGTAGACGAAAGCAAGTTTGCACTAAAGCCGATGAACTGCCCAGGGCATATGCTGATGTTTAAAAATGAGCTTCGTTCTTATCGTGATTTACCGATGCGTATGGCTGAGTTTGGGCAAGTACACCGCCATGAACTTTCGGGTGCTCTAAACGGAATGCTTCGTGTCCGTACTTTTACACAAGATGATGCTCATATTTTCGCTAGGCCTGACCAGATTGAGGATGAGGTATCTAGCGTAATTAAGCAGATCGATAAACTATACTCCGTTTTCCAATTCCCTTATACAATTGAACTCTCTACTCGCCCAGAAGATTCTATGGGCTCGAATGAATTGTGGGAGCAAGCAGAAGGGGCTTTAAAGAATGTACTAGACCGCTCGGGAATTGACTACCGGATTAATGAGGGAGATGGTGCTTTCTATGGTCCGAAAATCGATTTCCACATCCGTGATGCTCTAAAGCGTAGCCATCAATGTGCAACGGTTCAGCTGGATTTCCAGATGCCAGAGAAATTTGATTTGTCCTATGTCGGGGAAGATAATGAGAAACACCGCCCAGTCGTCATTCACCGTGCGGTAATGGGCTCAGTCGATCGCTTCTTAGGGGTTTTGATTGAACATTTTGCGGGTGATTTCCCGCTATGGTTAGCGCCTGTTCAAGCGAAAGTGATTCCTGTATCTCGCTCCTTTAACGATTATGTGAGCGAAGTAGTGAAGCAACTAAAAAGTGCTGGCATTCGGGTAGAAGCGGATCTCCGAGAGGAGAAGCTCGGATATAAAATCCGAGAAGCAGAAGTGCAAAAAGTTCCTTATATGTTTGTCATAGGGGAGAAAGAGCAAGAATCGAAATCTGTAACAGTTCGTCGTCGTCATAACAAAGAGCAAGTTTCTTGGCAGATTGATGAATTAATGAAAGATCTAGTTAGAGATATCAAAGAGCGTCGCTAAGATCAAAAAGCTTTCACCAATCTTACATGGTGAAAGCTTTTTGTATTTTCTTCCGAGATGAATGTCATAGGAAAATTAGTTGCATATCATAGCAGAATAGAAAGAGGTGGGAACGGAGGATTGATATGAATTTAATTTGGCAGGATAATATGGTAATTCTTGAGATAATGGGGACAGGATTGGGCGGATCATCGGAGGTTTTGGAAGTTGCGATTGTGGATCTTTCAGGAGTCGTACTTTATCACAGCTTAGTGAAGGCCAAAGGGCGAATTTCAGCGAGAGCAACGGAAATACACGGGATTCGGAGGTCAATGATCCAAGATGCTCCGGCTTTCCCAGAAGTATGGGAGCGAATGAAAGCTATTTTGAAGGATAAAATCGTTCTCACAGGTCAAGAAAATCATACGGTGGGGTTGCTTCAAAATAGCTTTTCTACTTGGGATGATTCCGCCCATGAGGCAATGTCCATTCCAGACATGCAAAGTGTATTAGCGATTTATGCGAATGCAGTAGGTAGCACAAAGCCGGTGAAGCTCCAATCACTAGCTCCAGATCCATTTGACCATCGTGCAATCTCTAGAGCATCGGTTATCAGGTCCGTTGCGCAAAAGTGTGTGCCACAGCTTTCTGAGACGATCACAGCTATGATCAAGGAAGAAACTTCGCGTGATGAAGAAATGCGAACCCTGCGTGATGAAACATGTGAAGAAGAGGTACAATCGGAATCAGGGTGGGTACAAATCCATTCGGAGCCTTCTACAAATGAATCTCTTCATAAAAAGATTAAGAAGTGGTGGGAGAGATTAAATCAGCTGTTACGAAATCAAGTTAAGTAGAGTAGAGGCATTGAGAAGTTGTCGGATATTTGGTAAGATCATGAAGGAATCAGTTTTGCTTAGAGGGAGTTGACATCCCTTACTTAACATGATATATTCATACCATTCGTGTAAGAAGAGGCGCCCGCTTCTCACCTGATTGATTTTGTTCAGATTAGGTTGACATTCGCTGATGGATTGTATAAAACTTCAGGAATCAGAAGTGTGGGCGCATCATACGTCCACACTTTTTTATTTTTTCTATATAACATTTTTTGGAGGTGGCAGGTCATCAGCAAAGATCAACAACATCAAATCAACGAATCCATTCGCGCTCGCGAAGTACGTTTGATTGATGCAAACGGAGACCAAGCTGGAATCGTCGCATTACGTGATGCACTTCAAATGGCACAAGAACAAAATCTTGACCTTGTGAACATTGCACCACAAGCCAAACCCCCTGTTTGCCGAATCATGAACTACGGAAAATTCCGTTATGAGCAAAGCAAAAAGGATAAGGAAACTCGCAAGAATCAAAAGATCGTTCAACTGAAAGAAGTACGTTTGAGCGCATCGATTGAAGAGAATGACGTGCAGACCAAATTGAAGCATGTTATCAAGTTCTTGGAACATGGCGACAAGGTGAAGCTATCGATTCGTTTCCGTGGTCGTCAGATCACTCATCAAGAGCTTGGTCGTAAGGTGTTGGATCGTGTGGCTCAAGAAGTAAAAGAGCTCGCCGATGTGGAGCGTCCAGCTAAGCTAGAGGGTCGTCAGATGATCATGATTCTAAATCCAAAACAACAATCGTAAGGAGGACTCGCTCATGCCAAAAATGAAGACCAAAAAAGCAGCAGCAAAGCGCTTTAAGAAAACGGGTACGGGCAAAGTAAAACGTAGCCATGCATTTACAAGCCATATTTTAGAGAGCAAATCCCCAAAGAGAAAGCGTAACCTACGTAAGGGCGCATATCTGTCTAAGGGTGACCAAAAGCGTATCGAATCTTTAATTACGTATCTATAAACATAACTGATTTGTTCAGGAGGGATTACTAGTGGCAAGAGTGAAAGGTGGTACCGTTACACGTCGTCGTCGTAAAAAGGTACTGAAACTAGCACGTGGATATTTTGGATCCAAACATAGACTGTTTAAAACAGCTAAACAACAAGTAATGAAATCTTTGATGTACGCATACCGCGACCGTCGTCAAGTGAAACGTGATTTCCGTCGTCTTTGGATTACACGTATCAATGCAGCTGCGCGCATCAATGGACTTTCTTATAACAAATTAATGTACGGCTTGAAAGTTGCTGGCGTTGATATTAACCGTAAAATGCTTGCTGACCTTGCTGTCAACGATGCAAAAGCATTTGCAGACCTTGCAGATATTGCGAAAAAAGCGAAATAAATTCTGTTTGTAAGACCCCGCGACTAGCGATCGTTAGTCATGGGGTCTTGTTTGTATTTTTTTAAAAAAAGGTAAATAGGAGCAGGAGATTTGCTTTCTTCATTGTATATAGTTTATATACAATTTTTTACAATATGAGCCATGAAACTACTTTTCGACATGCATGGACAAAAATAAATTTTTGAAAGCTTTGGGGAGAGAAATTAATATTTTTATCTTTTCATATGCAAATGAATTATAATAGAAAAGACGAGGAGATCGTGAAGACGCTCACCCAACAAAGGGAGGAGTAAAGCTACATGTTAGCAGAATGGCTAATTACAGAGTACGAACAAAATGGGCATTTGGCTGCTGAAGGAGAAGTTTATCTCCCGGTGAGTGCTATCCATGAGTTTGTCAAAGATTGTGGAGACTTGAACATTGCCATTATTGGTTTGGATTATGTACTGAAGCAAGACGAAGATTTTTACATACGTTTAAACAGTCTCGACTGTAGTGAAATACTAGCAAGCTTTACAGATTGGAACAGCTTAGTGGAGTACTGCAACCACATTGTTCTGAGCAATATTGAGGGCGAACAGACGTCGGAAAACATGGAGTATTTCATTCCGATTATGATTGAGGAATTCAACTGGAGAATTAGCCACTTGCTGTAAAAATTGCTTTAGCACTTATCAAAATTATAGATTCCCTTCATCCGACCGGTTAAGTAAACCGTTTATATCATAAAAAAACGAGCCCCTTGAAAGAAGGCTCGTTTTCTTCATTTTGAGAGCTTATCGCTTATTGCTAGTTCGAAGTTCGATCTCAGGTATCGAGAAGCTAATGATGAAGGCGATGATCATGAGCACGCTAATCCCTAGATAAACATGATGTAGAGAAGAGAGTAAGGTATCTTTTGTTTGGACTAAGATTGATTGCATAAGCGATTGGGACTCTGACGTAACGTGTGATTGGACTTGATGTAATTGTTCCGGATTCATCAGGATCTGCGGATCGCTTAACATTTTTACAGTCGATTCGGGTAACCCCTGGCTAGGTGTTGCGGATGCAGAGACTTCGCCTATGAATTGGTTTGGTGGAGAAGCCTGCATAATCATGGTCATAATGGAAACTCCGACAGTCCCACCGAGTTGACGGAACAATTGCACGGAGGATGTACCTGTCCCCAGGTGTTCGTACGGGATGGCATTTTGAATGGTGACCGAAAAGATAGGGAAAGTGATTCCCAGCCCTAGACCGATAATTGATAATTGTAGCATCGTTTGGAGTGGAGTGGTATGAGTCACTGTATCGAGCATGGATAAAGTCCCCGCCAGTATCAAACCGAGTCCAAAGATACCTAGTTTCTTATATTTTCCTGTTCGAGCTAAGATCTGTCCTGTAAAAAAGCTGGCAAAGACGAGGCCCAATTGAATAGGGATCATAATGACACTTGAGGTAGTAGCATCTTTTCCCTGAACTCCTTGTAAAAAGAAGGGAGTAAAGGTTATACAGCTAAATAGCCCCATTCCAAGAAGCAAGTTAATACTATTAGCGAGCGTAAAGATTTTGTTTCGAAATAAAGTGAGCGGGAGAATCGGGTTAACCGCTCTTTTTTCCGTGCGGATAAATAGCACAAGACTCAGAATCGATAAACAAGAAAGTCCGATGATCTGTGGAGAGAGCCAAGGGTAATCTTTTCCTGCTAACGAAAACACTAATAAAAATGGCACGATGGTACTGGTTAAAAGGATAGAACCAAGGTAGTCAATTTTTTTCTTTCCTGAGTTCTTAATAGTAGGAAACATTTTTGAGATAAGCAAAAAGGCAACAAATCCAACAGGGAGAAAGACCCAAAAGATATAATGCCAATTCCATGTATCTACGATCATCCCACCGATGGTAGGGCCAAGAATACTAGAAGTGGCAAATGTAGCGCTCAAAAATCCTTGCCACCTACCCCTTTCGCGTGGAGAAAATAGATCGCCTACCGCAGCAAAGGAGGTGGATAAGATCATACCGCCGCCAATTCCTTGCAAGCCACGATAAAGAATTAATTGTTCGATGGATGTAGCGGTTCCACAGAGAAAAGATGTGATGAGAAAGAATCCAACTCCGGTTAAGATAAAAATCTTTCTGCCGTATAGATCAGATAGCTTCCCAACTAAAATAGCTGTAATACTCGACGTCAACATATAAATGGTAAACACCCAGTTAAAGAGCTCTGCTCCATGTAACTGAGCGACAATGGTAGGCAGAGCGTTTATAACAATCGTCTGATTGAGCGAAGCAAATAGTAGTGCACAAGCGATGGCGCTCATAATAAATATCTTCTCACGTCTACTTAAATCTTCCATAGTTTAATATTCAGCTCCTCGAAATATTTGTTTTACAAAGTTAAATAAATAGGCAAAAATACGTTTCACCCATGCTAGAAGAATGAAACGAGTTGTAATTCATTTATAAAAGCTTTTTATATAAGTCTTGAAGGGCATAGAGATCATCAAGTGTAAAAGGATCAAACTTTTGTAGAAGATACTCTTTCCTTTTTTCAGACATCCAAGATGATTTCTCTTGTCCTTTTTCCGTTATATGAACTTCGACTACCCGTTTGTCCAGATGGGAACGCTGCCGTGCTACATACTGTTCTCTTTCAAGCTGGTCTACTACATGAGTGATATGACTTACTGAAACCTCAAATTCTTGAGCTAAAGCAGTGATCATCTGCGGTCCGCGCAAATCAAGGTGATTTAATAGGACAAACTCTGCTCCAGTAAGTGTTTCGCCCCATGCTTCCCGAAGTTCTTTCCGCATAGAGCGTTGAATCAATCGAAACATCGCTTCGATTTCTAATATAGCCTCAAATCTTGTACTCATAGTTAACTCCTGCATATACGCAAACGGATGCGCATGATGGTAAATTGGATTCTTCTTCTATTATACCGTATACGGGTGAGAAAGCCCACGATGTATCTTTCTGTGATGGAAGTGCGGTTTCTTTGTTTTTCATTGCAGGCAATATTTGCTATCATATACCTATATAATGTAGATCAATTTTCTGGGTATTATCGTGTTTGGTTTATTCTTTTGAAACGATAAAGGTTAGCTGTTAGAGAGTAGGGAATACATAAGAGTATCCTGTTAAGAGAAATAGAGTAGCGGAGGCGTTTGCAGGTGTCGACATGGTATCAGGAGAGTTTTGGAAAAGATTATTTACTCGTTTATAATCATCGCAATCAACAAAATGCAGAACAAGAAGTAAAACAAATAACTGAATGGCTCCAGTTATCCGCTGACGATTTTATATTAGATTTATGCTGTGGGACAGGGAGACATACGGCGACCCTTGCTATGGAACACCTAAATGTAGTCGGATTGGATTTATCGCCTACACTTCTTTCAAAAGCGGTTTCTAGAAATTCACAATATAAGATTCCCTTTATCATTGGGGATATGCGGCATTTGCCCTTTGTAGGAGAAACATTTGATGTAGTATTAAATTTATTTACCTCATTTGGCTATTTTGAGACAGATGAAGAAAATGAACAGGTGATCCGAGAAGTCGCACGCGTTTTAAAACCAAATGGACGCTTTTTAATGGACTATCTGAATCGTGAATATGTCATTCATCATTTAGTTGCTGTGAGTCAACGGGAGCAAGATGGCATCTATATTCAGGAAGAACGTTCCATCCAGGGTGATTTTGTCGTAAAGAAGATTATGTTATCTGACGAACAAGGAGAGCGTACTTATACAGAGCAAGTAAAAATGTATACATATGATCAAATGATTGAGATGCTACATCGAAATGGACTTCGAGTAAAGCAAACGTATGGAGGTTTTGATGACAGTTCATATCATGAAAACAGCCCTCGTATGGTATTGATGGGGAATGTTGAATAGTTGATAGAAAAAGGTAATCAATAAAAAAGAACAGATCTTGATACTCTGAAGTGAACCCAAAAAGTTAGACACAAAAGTTTAAATAACCTGCAGGGTATGTGTTCGGTATTGAACTGGACTCATACCTTTTAGTTTTATCTT
>NZ_SLXV01000013.1 GCF_004341445.1 Baia soyae | reverse complement strand
TGGAGAAACCATCGCCATAAACGATATTTGAGTCAATTCACACAAAAACCTCTTCTAAACTTGTTGTTCAGAAGAGGTTTGTCTGCAGTCTGAAACCATCTACACAGCGTAGATGGTTTCATTAGATCCTATATCTTAATAGAGAGACATGTATTGCTCGCGTTCCCATTCATGAACGGTGGTGCGGAACAAGTCCCATTCGATTTCTTTTGCTTCTACAAAGTGGCTAAATGCATGTTCACCAAGTGCATTTGCGATAACCGTATCGTTTTGAAGCTCTTGAATCGCTTCATACAAGTTTGCTGGTAAACTGTTAATGCCTGCATCTCTACGCTCTTGCTCATCCATAACGTAGATGTTGCGGTCTGTTTGTGGAGGTGCTACTAACTTGTTCTTAATCCCATCCAAACCAGCGGCTAGCATCGTAGCAAGTGCTAGGTAAGGGTTTGCTGCTGGGTCTGGAGAACGAACCTCGATCCGAGTACTGAGACCACGAGAAGCAGGTACACGAACTAATGGGCTACGGTTTTTTGGCGACCAAGCTACATAGCAAGGCGCTTCATAACCAGGTACCAAACGCTTATAGGAGTTGATTAGCGGGTTGGTTACGGCTGTAAAAGCACGAGCGTGCTTTAAAATTCCAGCTAGATAGTGAAGTGCTGTTTCCGATAAGCCTAGCTCATCACTCTCATCATAGAAAGCATTTTCGTTTCCACGGAAGAGAGACTGATGACAATGCATACCCGAACCATTGACACCAAATAGTGGTTTCGGCATAAAGGTTGCATGCAAGCCATAATTACGTGCTACATTTTTTACTACCAATTTAAATGTTTGGATTTGGTCTGCTGCTTTGATAGCATCCGCATATTTGAAGTCGATTTCATGCTGTCCAGGAGCTACCTCGTGGTGGGAAGCTTCAATTTCAAAGCCCATTTGCTCAAGAGTAAGCACGATATCACGACGGCAGTTTTCGCCGAGATCAAGTGGCGCTAGGTCAAAGTAACCACCTTGGTCATTTAGATCAAGAGTTGGGTTCCCTTTGTCATCCGTTTTAAAGAGGAAAAACTCTGGCTCTGGTCCTACGTTAAAGGAAGTAAAACCAAGCTCTTTCGCTTCTGCCATCACTTTTTTTAGAATCCCACGTGGATCTCCTGCAAATGGGGTACCATCTGAGTTGTAGATATCACAAGTAAGGGCACCTACCTTTGAGTCACCTGCTGCAACCCATGGATAAACAACCCATGTATCGAGATCTGGATATAGATACATGTCGGATTCTTCGATGCGAACAAATCCTTCAATCGAAGATCCATCAAACATCATTTTATTATCAAGTGCTTTTTCCAACTGGCTACGCGGAATCTCCACATTTTTAATCGTTCCAAGTAAATCGGTAAATTGAAGACGGATATATTGAACATTTAGTTCCACCGCTTGTTTTAAAATATCTTCTCTCGTAAATCGTGCCATATCCATCATTCTCCCTTCAAAGTAGTTACGTTATCAGTTGCGAAAAAAACGCGAGAACTCACCGTACACTTCCGAAGTACGGCCTAGCTTTGGATGCAGAAGATCGCGTTTGAGTAACCGACGTAGTTCTCGTTCGGACAACTCTTGCTTCACCTTCACAACCTCAGCTTGCGCTTTTTCCACCTCTTTGTTTGCTTCTAGAATCTGATGGTTTTTCTGTAACATTTCCTTGACGCCTGCAAGGTTAATTCCTTTTTCGATCAACGATTTAATTTCAAATAAGCGTTCTACATCGTTAAAGGAAAATAGACGCTGGTTTCCATTTGTACGCTCAGGCTGGATTAAACCTTGTTGCTCATAGTAACGAACTTGACGTGGCGTTAGATCAGTCAATTTTGTTACGGTTCCAATTGGAAACAAAGGCATATTTCGCCGCATCTCATCATTCATGATGACGGCCCCTCCTTTCTGTAGAAGGAGTTGAGTGATTCAACACCATTCATTTTATGCTTTGTCAGTATTTATGTCAACCTATGTAAGAAAAGTTAACACAAAAACTTTTTTTATGTAAAACCACCCTTAGATTAAGACAAAAAACCACACTAACAATGCAATTAAAATAATCAATTTCACTAACATACCACCGATAAAACCAATTAATGTACTTATCCCAATAGATAACGCTTTTTTGAAATCTTGAGTCCGAATCCACTCAACGACTAAAACAAAAACGAAAGGACCTACTATGACTCCAAGTGGACCTAGAAAGAGCGAAAACACAATTGCTCCAAGTGCCGCTGCCCAAAATGAACCGCTCGATCCACCCGCTCGCTTAGCCGCGATCCCACTAGCAAAATTGTCGACCAAGAAGCTTAATACCATCACAATACTTGTAATGATCCAGAACCATAACCCTAGTGCTTGATCATCCACAAAAAAGTGGTACATCACAAAACCAGCCATCAACAAAGGGACATCTGGTAAAACTGGAAATACCAAACCTAAGAAAGCCAAAGCAAACAAGGCAATAATAATAATCCATACAACAGTTATCGTTACCACATATATCCTCCTTATTCCATTTACAATGGAAGTGAACCCGTTGTTTTCATACGATCCAACGCCTGCATCATTGCAATTTTTACATGTGAATAGGTAAGCCCACCTTGAAGAAAGGCAATATACGGCTCACGAAGCGGTCCATCAGCTGATAGCTCAATACTCGCTCCTTGGACAAATGTTCCAGCTGCCATAATCACAGGATCTTGATATCCAGGCATCGCCGCCGGAATCGGAGTGATATGGGCATCAACCGGACTCGCGCTCTGGATGCCTTGACAAAAAGCAATCAATAAATCAGCGCTCCCTAGTCGAATTTGCTGAATAATATCCGTTCGTAGCTCGTCCCAACTAGGAGTCGTCTGAAAGCCCACTTCTTTTAACATGGCAGAAGCAAACACGACACCCTTTAATGCTTCTCCTACTACATGAGGCGCTAAAAACAGTCCTTGGTAATAGTCGCGTTGATAACCATAGGTGGCACCACCTTCTACCCCTATACCCGGAGCAACGAGGCGTGAAGCCGCCTTTTCGATGAACTCCTTCTTCCCGACCATATATCCACCTGATTTAGCCAATCCTCCACCGGGATTTTTGATGAGCGAACCCGCTACAATATCAGCTCCTACATGCGTCGGCTCCATGTCCTCTACAAACTCTCCATAACAGTTATCCACAAAAATAACCGCTTGAGGTGCTATTTGACGAATTTGTGTAATCATGCCCTGAATACGCGCGATGGTAAAGGAAGGACGATCTGCATAGCCACGAGAGCGCTGAATCCCAACCACTTTTGTACTCTCACTGACGGATTGCCTAAATGCATCCCAATCGATCTCTCCACCATCAAGCAAAGGAATTTCTCGATATCGAATTCCATAGTCCGCTAATGAGCCTGTCCCATCTCCCGCTTTTCCAATCACTTTATGTAATGTGTCATACGGGGTTCCAGTAAGATAAATCAACTCTTCCCCCGGGCGTAAATTTCCGTATAAACTGCTCGCAATCGCATGTGTGCCCGAAATAATATTGGATCTGACCAACGCCATCTCAGCACCAAACAAATCGGCAAAAATTCGTTCAAACACTTCCCGGCCCATGTCATCATATCCATATCCTGTAGACGAATGGAGATGATAATCGCTCACAGCATGTTTACGAAACGCATCAAGAACGCGCCATTGATGCACATCGACGCGTTCTTCGATTTGACTGATGATAGGTTGAATCTGCTTTACGACCTTCGACTGTAGTTCTTGAATCCACGTTGCATGTTTTAGCTTCATGTGTACACCAATTTCTATTGTTTATTCGTTCGACAGATCTGCTCACTTTGTTCTGTAATTTACTTATTACGTAATTGCATCTTCTCTTGCAAATCCCTCGGAAGAGAGTTCAATTTGTTCCTCGGAAGTCGATATTGAAAAGAGATCTCCAAATCCTCTGTCTCGCTATGTAAGATTTCTGCATGACGATATAGCGCAGAAATCCAGTCTCCCTTCTCAACAGAGAATGAAACCGTTCCTTTAAAGTCATGTTGATAAAGAGCTTCTTCTATCTTTGCTTTTAGACGCTCTAAATCAGATTGCTGAAACGCAGAAATCATAATTCGATTCCCTTCGCGCTCTTCCGATTCTTCTTGAATCGATCTCTCCACCATTTGATCCACTTTATTAAAAACAATCAGCGTCGGGATATGCGCCGCGCCTAACTCTTCCAAAACCTCTTCTACTACCTTCATTTGTTCAGATGATTCAGGATGGCTCGCATCTACCACATGTAGTAGCAAATCGGCTTCTGTTACCTGTTCAAGGGTACTCCGAAAAGACGCTACTAATTGGTGCGGAAGATTGCGGATAAAACCAACCGTATCGGTCAATAAAACCTCTTGCCCGTTAGAAAGATCTAGTTTACGCGATGTCGGATCCAAGGTAGCGAATAACTTATCCTCCGCTAACACTTCTGATTCGGTTAACTGATTGAGTAACGTAGACTTCCCGGCATTTGTATAACCAACGAGGGAAACTTGCGTTACTGCCTGCTTCTTTCGTCTTGCTTGATGGAGCTGCCGATGTTTGCGTACTTCTTCTAAGTCGTGTTTCAAAATATCAATTTGACGTCTGATATGTCTTCGATCCGTTTCAAGCTTCTTCTCACCAGGACCACGGGTTCCAATACCGCCACCTAGTCTAGATAGCTCTTTCCGCTTCCCTACTAGCCTTGGTAGCATATACTGGAGCTGAGCTAGTTCAACTTGCAGACGGCCTTCTTTCGTCTGTGCACGCCCTGCAAATATATCAAGGATTAACTGCGTCCGATCAATAACTTTTGCATCGATAAGCTCTTCTAGGTGCTTGATTTGGGAAGGAATTAGCTCTTGATCAAAAATGACCAAGTCGGCCTCTAAATCCTCTACTAACTGTGCGATCTCTTCAGCTTTTCCTTTTCCGACCAACCACGCACGATCTTTTCGATCGCGGAACTGAATCACTTGTTCAAGTACTTCTGCATGAGCCGTATCTGCTAAGCCTGCTAATTCTTCCAAAGAAGAACGAAGCTCCCATTCATGCAACTTAGAGCCACAACTGACAAGTATGGCTCGTTCTCTCTCTACCATTTCTTCGATTGGTATCCATCCTTCCAAAAGACAATGAAATAAGCTTAATTATACCATGACTGAACAGGTGTTTTCTTTTCGACCTCGTCTAACTGAAAATCATCTGAACGCAAGGTCATTAAATCGTTTCGATTTGCATAAGGCATCTGCAGCAACCGAACAGCATGTTGGCGAACGGCCTGTTCAATCGAATTGCGGATATAGCGGGCATTCCCAAAAGGACGATCTAAACGCTCCATTTCCCGTTGCACATGATTTCGTAACTTCTCTTTTGCTGCAACGGATAAACGATATTGTCTCTCATTTGTCATGCATTCAGCAATTTCGAGCAGTTGTTGAATCGGAAAATCAGAAAACTCAAGCTGGACAGGGAACCGAGAAGGCAAACCAGGGTTGGAGCTTAAAAAATTACTCATCTCCCATGAATAACCCGCTAGAATCAAGATAAAATCATTCTTATGGTCCTCCATGGCTTTTACAAGAGTATCGATTGCTTCTTTCCCAAAATCTTTTTCTCCACCACGAGCTAACGAATACGCCTCGTCAATAAATAGAATTCCACCAAGTGCTTTATTTACATGCTCTCTCGTCTTCTGAGCAGTATGTCCGATATACTCTCCCACTAAATCAGCTCGTTCTACCTCCACTAAATGACCTTTTGACAACATACCCATCTCCCGAAACAAACCGCTCATAATTCTAGCTACCGTTGTCTTGCCCGTTCCGGGGTTCCCAGTAAAGACCATATGGAGAACTTGCTGTTCACTACTTAAACCAGCAGCTTGCCTTCGCTTACCGATTTCCAGCCACGCATATATTTCTTTTACGAATGCCTTCACTTGAGTTAATCCTACTAATTGACCCAATTGGTCAAAACACTTCTTTAAACCGACAGGCGTTTCCTCTTGCCAAGCAGGAAGGGAACAGGTAGCAGCGCTCTGTTTTCGATCAAACACGATTTGGATTCGATGTTTCTCATCTTGCACCTCAAGGACTCTCCTGCTCATGAAGTTCACCTCATCTGGGCTATTTGTTCTGTCTATATATACGCATATGCCCATTTATTGGTGATAATAGAAAAAAGCCAAGTGATGAATTCTCACTTGACTTCTACTTCTTTATCTTCTTGAGACATAAGAGATACAGGACGTGCTGGTGTAAACGTAGAGATCGCATGCTTATAAACCATTTGTTGCTTGCCTTCGCTATCGATCACAATCGTAAAGTTATCAAAGCCTCTAATGACACCTCGTAATTGAAATCCGTTCATTAAATAGATGGTTACGGGTACTGATTCTTTTCGAATCTGATTCAAAAATGTATCTTGGATATTAATGGCCTGTTTCAAAGTAAGTACCTCCTATGTTTATCAGTAAGGTATTTATTCTCTGTACTCTGGAAACTTTCCTGCCACTTGCTCCTTAATTTCTTCAAAGATTCCTTTTTTCGTTACATCGTACCAATAAATTTCATCCGATCGCCTAAACCATGAGAGCTGACGCTTCGCATAATTACGGGATCCCTTCTTGATCTGTTCAATCGCAGCATCCAAAGACCATTCTCCATCTAGATACCGGTAAACCTCCTTGTAACCGATCGCATGCATCGAAGTAGCCGTCCTTTGGTATCCTTTTTCACGTAGCATCTGTACCTCTTCTACAAGCCCCTGCTCGATCATCAGATCAACGCGGAGATTAATTCGTTCGTACAGTAAGTCCCGTGGCATGGTTAGACCAACCCATAATGAACGATAGGGAGAATCTCCTTTTTTACTTAGTTGCGAGATCGACTGGCCTGTCTGATCATACACCTCTAAAGCCCGGATTAAGCGCTTCTGATCATTTGGATGTAATTTCTCTGCAGATGTCGGGTCTACTTCTTGCAAACGTTTATGTAGAGCCTCATTTCCTTCTTTTTCTGCCAACTCTCTTAACTCTTGTCTTAAGCTAGGGTTTTCTTTTACATCTGGCATACGGTAGTTATGCGTTACTGAATCCACATATAAGCCCGTCCCACCTACCAAAATAGGAAGGTGAGATCGCTCCGATACTTCTGCAATCGCTTCTCTAGCAACCTTTTGAAACTCCTGCACTGAAAAAGGATAATCGGGATCGTATAGATCAATGAGATGATGAGGAACAAGTTCCATCTCTTCCTTTGATGCTTTTGCTGTCCCAATATCCATATATCGGTAGACTTGCATCGAGTCACCAGATATGATTTCTCCATGAAACTCCCCAGCTAATTCCAAACTTAGAGACGTTTTCCCCACAGCAGTCGGTCCCACAATCACCAACAAATTGGGCTTCATCATACTACCGCCTTTCAAATGAAATCTTAATCTATCCTCATTAACTTCTGACATTCCTCAAGTACTTTGATCGGTATCTGATTGATTTCCTGGTACTTTTTTGTAAGTATTTCTTTGATTACCATAGCAATCTCATCACGTTGAATAGTGCCCGCATACTGTTTCAAAAACAAATGAAGTGGCACAGATGAATCACCTTCTTTTAATGGAGGCTGTAGATATGTGACATTCATCAGATTCACAAATTGATTCTTTTCGAAAAAACGATTTCTCAGCTCACAGTTCCGTTTTTCAGCCTCTGTATGAGCAAATTCTGGTTTCTCTGTCTCCAGTACCATACCGCTTAAAAAATGATGCCCTGCTTTTTTTGCGTCATCCTGCAGAACCTCTTCTATTTTATTTAGGGTCATACTGCCTATTCCACGACTTCTTATGTATGGATTCGTGGCAAGATATACAACAAATCCCATGTTCACTTTTGAAAAATAGTGAGCAGTAGCAAGAGAAACGATTTCATCCTCATTTTGATAGCCTACTAGAAATGTATAGGAGTCTGGAAAAGAAGAGTTCTGGCTTAATAAGCCCCTATCAAATACATCGTGGGACTCTCTCACTTCGTCAGGAAATGATTGATCATAAATCTCAAATGCTTTTTGAAGGAAGATGTGATCGCTGGAAGTGAGCTTTTTCCATGTAATATCCACTTTAAAGCCTCCTAATAAAATAGAGGACTATGTCCCAGTCCTCTATTTTTTCCATTTTTGTTTGTGTAGCAAACTTGTCTATAAAAATAACCTATGTTACATCGGATTTTTGTATAACTCCCCAAGCAAATTGCGAAGACTCTTTTACAATCGTAAATCCTAAGCGTTCGAACTCCCCACTATCGAGTCTCTCTTTTAGCATAACCAATCGCCTGGAAACGCGAACAGCGTGTTGTACAGATTCTTGATCAAGAGGTACAGGATTCGCGAGCGGCTTTAACACTTGCATCGCGGAAGAGGTTTTAATCGTTTTACGAAACATCGGATCAAACATGACCACATCAAAGGAATCATCTTTCATATTCGGAAGAGCATCTCGGTAATCTCGACTCATCACTTCCACTCTTCTCATAGCGGCATCTAACCGAGTTCGATTCGTAACTGTGCTCTTCAGACCTTGCCTTACCATTTCGGCTAAAATCGGCTCTGACTCTAGGCCAACCACTCGCCCTGATTCACTCACTGCATAACTTGCCACAATCGCATCAGAAGCCATGCCCAGTGTACAGTCGAGTACGTGATCTCCTGGTCGTAGTTCTGCAAACTTCACCAATGAATCTGATTCACCACGAGATAAGTTTTTGATTCTAAGGGCTGAGGTATTTGGATGAAAATGAAAAGAATGGCCATCTTTTCGCTCATAGCGCCAACCTTTTTTCGTTATTAAAATCACTTCATCGCCATCTGCTTGGTCAAATAGACCGGGAAGCGATAAGCGATATCGTTCTTTATAAGGAACAGTTAACTTCCCTGCTAACTGCTTCGCTTCTTTTACTAGTGCATCGTCTGGATGAAATGAAGTGCTTACAAATAATATGTTATATCACTCGCTTTAGCATGAAATGTATTTTTAAGTAGACTGTTTCTAAGTTATATGACTAGGACTTAATAATAACAAACTTGCCATTTATGATACAAACCCTGTAAAGGGTATCGAAACCTTCTTGAATACTTGGGGGAACTAACTTCTTTAAGGTGCTTTTGATTCCGATGAGTGGAATCTTCTCATTTTCATTTCGAGTGCTATTCCGATAGATGGATTCTTCATAGTTAGGTTCAAAATAATAACCGACTATAGAAAATCCTTTTTCTTTGGAAATGTTGATATACCTCGCACGATCTTCCGCTGTCGGATTCGTGTTATCAATCACAATCGACTGTTTCGCATTTAGGCATGCTTCTAATAAGATTTTTTCACGATGTCTGGTTTTTAACATGTCTAAGTTAAGTCGAATATGCGTATTCAAAAAGTTTTCACGATAAAACGTTGATTTACCTGATGCTTGAATTCCAACAAGAATCACTATTTCCATCATTACACCTACTCAGTCGCATCGACATAGACATGTTGATTAATATACTCACGATCTTTGGAAAAAATAGGAGTGTTATGATCTACATCCCACTTTCTTCTCAACGCTTCTCCTTTAACAAACTCTTGCTTTGTAATACATACTCCCCGTTTCTGCCAAATCGGTAGGTCGTTCCAATTCATTCCCTTTTCCAACATCAATTTATCTTGAAGCTGTTTTCCATCTAATCCATTTAGCTCTCTTTGAGTAAATTGAGACTGCGCAAGCATGGAAATACTATTTTTAGTCGCATCCATTTGTCTCCATAAGAAATAATTTACAACTTCATCATGCGGCAAAATCCAAGCACGACTATCAAATGTGGCTAATGGTGCGTTTGGAATCATTTCTCTAATGATTTCGTTGAACTTAGCTGTTGCTAAGGAAGCTGATACAGATACGATTTTTTGTAAATTATTATCAAACCACGATTCTGTCATAAGCTTATCGTAGTTGGTTAGTAGAATTGAGATTTCATCGCTCTGATGGTAGATGAGCTTGCATCCCATCATGTTTGCGGCGAGAAATTTACACGTTTCCCAAAATGCCAACGCTAGCTTCTCGTCAAAAGGTCTATTTAATCCTCTAGTAAAAGTATGGAAATGGCAACCATCAATTCTCAACAAGATTGGCATTCTCTTAGGTAAATACATCCGAAATGAATTTTCATATGCCTTCATTCTATTCCCAAAATCATCATGTTTTTTCATTTGGATATCCTTTCTATAAATGAATGGCGATTAGCAAGAACCGCCATTCCTATGGCTTTCGTATTACATCACTCGCTTAAACATTTTTTCTAACTCATACGTCGTAAAATGAACGAAAATAGGTCGTCCATGTGGGCAAGTAAACGGATTTTCACACTCAGCTAGCTGGTGAAAGAGAGATCTCATCTCTTCATGTCTGAGATGGCGATTCGCCTTGATAGCCGCTTTACACGACATCATTTTCGCAGAGGCATCTCGTAACACCGCCACATCAACCCTGCCATGATCCTTCAAATAGTGAATGATCTCATGGATCAAATCCACTTCATTTTCCTTTGGGAACCAACTTGGATACGCCCGAATCATAAAGGTGTTTCCTCCAAACGGCTCCAAATCCAAGCCCCAATCTTGCAGTTCTTCTAAATAATTTTCTAATGTCTTCGCTTCTGAGATCGTACATTCGATGGTTAACGGAATTAACAACGGTTGTTGCGTACTATTTTTTTCACCCATTCTGCGATAAAAGATTTCATAATACACTCGTTCATGGGCGGCGTGTTGATCTACTAGATAAAAGCCATCATCCGATTGGGCAACGATATAGGTTCCGTGCACTTGGGCCAGCGGCAGTAGTAGTGGGAACCGTGAGGTCGTCGTTTCTGCTTGTTCATCTACGGTCGGGATGTCTAGAGACTCTGACTCTGGCTCTAACTCCATCACCTTCTCTTCCACTGGGATTGGCATTTGATTATTTTGTGGAAGGGGAGATGATGGCGGCTGAATCATTTGTTTCTCTAGTCCAACGCTTTTCTCTTCCACCCTAAAATCGTCTCTCTCCTGCATAGTTGGAGTGAATGAGGGAGCTTTTGGCACCCTAGGAGGACCATTCCATGGAGAAACCCTCTCTTGTACCTGCCAATCTGGTTTCGAGCGAACGGGTGTAAAAGATAACTCAGATTGCTCCGACTTCGGTGCTACACTTTTGATCGTTGCTGCTCCCATAGCTTGTGGAACGAGTCGCTGCTTCAGAAAAACACCTTGAACAGATTGCTCTATTAATTGACATAATTCGCGTTCCTTGCTCAAACGAACTTCTAACTTGGTAGGATGTACATTTACATCTACTAGTTTGGGATCCATCTTGATTTGGATTACACCAATTGGATAACGTCCATTTGGCAGTAGTGTTCCGTATGCTCGTAGAATGGATTGAGAGATAGGAATACTCCTTACATAGCGACCATTTAAAATGATAGAGAGGTAGGAACGATTCGATCTGGTCAACTCGGGTTTAGAGATAAACCCACTTAATTGAAAATCACCATTTTCTCCTCCCACTTGCATCATCTGAGAAGCAACCTGTTTCCCATAGATGGCATGGATGACATGAAGTAATTTCCCGTCTCCTGGTGTTCGGAAAAGCTCTTTTCCATTATGAATAAGCGAAAACGATAGATCAGGACAAGAAAGAGCTAGCCGCCCCATTACATCTGCTACTTGGCTTACTTCCGTGTTAACGGTCTTCAAGTATTTCAAACGAGCCGGAGTATTATAAAACAAGTCACGTACTACCACGTCCGTTCCTCTAGAGCGAGAAGTATCTTCGGTCTGTAATAACTGTCCGCCCTCAATCGTTAATAAAGTCGCAAGTTCGGAAGCATCTTCGGCTGTCTTCAGCTCAATCTTTGCCACCGACGCGATACTTGGCAATGCTTCTCCACGAAATCCAAGTGTCTGAATTTGAAATAAATCGCGTTCACGTTGAATCTTACTAGTAGCGTGTCGTTCAAAAGCGATTACTGCATCTTCGCGCTCCATCCCCGAACCATTATCTGAAACGCGAATATACGAAATACCGCCTTCTTCTAATTGCACCGTAATCTTATCTGCCTTGGCATCAATCGCGTTTTCTACCAACTCTTTCACGATGGAAGCAGGACGTTCGACTACTTCTCCTGCAGCAATCTGATTCGCCAATTGCTCATCTAACACACGAATCTTCCCCATGAATAGATCCTCCTCTCTATAAACAAAGGAACGAGAGATTGGTTTCAACCATCTTCCCGCCCCAAAATAGCTATTTCAATAGTTTTTTCTTTAACTCTAAAACAAACTGCATCGTTTCAAACGGTGTTTGATTCATTAGATCAAATTGCAATACAGCAGCTAATACTTCTTCCTCGGCTACAGAACGGCCAGAAGAAAGTCTTGGCTCTGGTAGTTCTTCGGCGTTTACTACTACTTCGCGTTCCGCTTCATGGACTACTTCCTGCTCTTGCGATTTTTTGGCAGCTCCACCAAAATCAAACAAACTTAGCTGTCCATCGGGATCGTCTGTTTGATACACCATTGGTTCTTCTTGAATCTCTGAGATGTGTGGACCATGGGCTTGATCTGAAACCGCACAAGCGACCGCAGATTCCGAGTTACCAACCTCAAGCCGCTCTAAGATCACCTTCGCGCGCTCAATCACAGTGGGAGGCAGTCCAGCTAACTCAGCAACGTGGATCCCATAGCTTCGATCCGCTCCACCTGGAACAATGCGATGCAAGAACACAACTTTTCCGTCTTTCTCAATACATTTTGCGTGTACATTTACCAGACATTCCAGCTTTTGCTCTAGTTGTGTTAGCTCATGATAATGAGTGGAGAATAAAGTCTTGGCTCCTACATGATCATGAATATATTCTACAATGGCATGAGCGAGCGCTAGACCATCATAGGTAGACGTACCTCTTCCTACTTCATCTAATAAAATCAAACTGCGGGATGTCGCTTCTTGCAGTGCTTGACATGTCTCGGCCATCTCCACCATAAACGTACTTCGTCCACCTACTAGATCATCTGCGGCCCCGATTCGCGTAAAGATCCGATCTGTTAACGGAATCCGCGCAGACTCAGCGGGAACAAAACATCCAATCTGACCTAAAATCGTAATCAAAGCCACTTGTCTCATATACGTAGATTTCCCAGCCATGTTCGGCCCTGTAATGAGATACAGTTGGCGAGATTGGTGATTCAACTCTACATCATTTGCGATAAACTCCTGATCATCGCGTGCAAGTGCTTCAACTACTGGATGGCGACCCGCAACGACAACCATTTCATCCCCTTCATGCACCTCTGGACGCACATACTGTCCCTCGGCAGAAACTTTCGCAAACGCATGTAGTACATCTAATTCAGCAACCTGCTCAGCCAGCTTCTGAAGCCGTCCTACATGTGTAGCTAGATGATTTCTAACCTCACAAAACAATTCATACTCCAAGTCCATCGACTTCTCAGACGCATCGAGAATCAATTGTTCCTTCTGTTTTAGCTCTGGAGTAATAAACCGCTCTGCGTTGGCAAGAGTTTGTTTTCGTTCATATAATCCTTCTGGAAGATTTCGTAAATTTGAGCGTGAAATCTCGATATAATAACCAAATATACGGTTATAACCAATCTTGAGAGACTTAATCCCTGTTCGATTACGCTCTTGTTGTTCTAATGTAGCAATCCACTGCTTTCCATTCTTTTGAACATCGCGATATTGATCTAATTGTTCGTGGTAACCAGTCTGAATGATACCTCCTTCTTTTACAGAAAGAGGGGGCTCTGCGACAATCGCCTTTGATATGTATATCTGTAAATCTACGCACTCATCCACCTCTACTAGCAGGGAATGAATCCGTTTCGACGGCAACTTTCGTAATAAATCTTTTAAATCAGGGATCGCTGCTAACGAACGGTGTAGAGCCACCAAATCACGAGCCGTAGCAGATCCGTATGAAATCCGAGCGGCCAAACGTTCCAAATCGTATACATTCTTTAACTGAATCCGAACATCATCTAACAACAATAGATGTTCCATATAGGCAGCTACAACATCTTGTCGATTCTGGATCTCTTCTATACGAAGTAAAGGCTTGTCTAGCCATTTTTTTAATAGCCTGCTTCCCATAGCCGTAACCGATTGATCTAATAATCCTAAGAGGGAACCACGCTTCTTCCCTTCCCCCATCGTAACCGTCAATTCCAGATTACGACGAGCCACTTCATCGAGCATCATATACTGCTTCGCATCATATCGATGAAGCCTTTGTAGATGTCCTAAAGAACGTTTCTGTGTATTTTGTAGATAAGCATATAGTGTAACTAATCCTTTTTTCAATCCAATCGTCGAACATTCTTGATGAAAAGTAGGAAACTGGCTCTCCACCTTTTTCAGAAGATCCTCAAATTGCGACTCTTCCACAGAAAACGGTGTAACCATTACACGGTATCGCTTTTGCAACATCGTTCCAATATCTTCTCGATCTAATAAAGCATGTTCAACTAATAATTCTTTTGGCTGGTATGACAAAATTTCATCTAATAGCGAAGATAAATCTTGTAATTCAGTAAGATGAATCTCCCCTGTTGATAAGTCCACAGCCGATAAACCATATAGAGAATGACTCTGTACAACGGTTACAAGAAAGTTATTTTCTTGATCGGTCAGCATCGATTCTTCCATCACGGTTCCTGGGGTAACGAAACGGATAATCTCTCTCCTTACGACCCCTTTAGCAGAAGATGGATCTTCTACCTGTTCACAAATAGCAACTTTATAACCCTTTTCAATTAGGCGTTCAATATAGGTACTAGCAGAATGATACGGAACTCCACACATCGGAATTCGTTCTTCTGTTCCCCCACCGCGCCCTGTCAATGTAATCTCTAGCTCTTCTGCAGCTAATTGAGCATCTTCAAAAAATAATTCGTAGAAGTCCCCTAAGCGAAAAAATAAAAAGGCATCAGGTGCTTGGGCCTTAATCTTGAGGTACTGTTCAATCATCGGAGTATATTTAGCCAAATTTCTCTTCCTCCGGCTATTATTCTATCAATTCTATATCTTACTTATTGTAACATGCATAGAAAAAGGGAACAACTATAACATACCATAGGTTCCCTTCAATGCCTTATGTTACCTTTTCTTTGTATGATACGGAGGTAGCCGCCAAGCTTTTCGTAGATCTAGTGATTCATCCCACGTCTTTCCTTGCTGGATGAATGAAAAAAACTCATCAACCACATTTTGATATGCTTCATAATCATCTAAACGCTTAATATCTTGCCATAGGTCTGGAATCCATTCCCTTAGTACTCCCTTATTTCCATCGTAGTAAGCCTTTTGAATACCTGGATCACCTAACGGATTGTACATCAACTGTTCAAAATTACCGGCAATAATTTTTGACAAAACCAGTACACCTTTGGTTAGAGTAGGAGTGATCAACCAACTAGGTGGGGTCCGGTACTCAAAGCCACCATGTTCTTGCATGCGGAAATCTCCAAGGAATCCATATTTCGGGCGTCTATCTTTCCCTCTAGGATCTTCGCATACTACTAGCGGCAAAGCCAAGTAATTATCTAACGCCCGAAGCAATTGGAAACTAGGCTCAATCCCGCTAAAGTGAACATGACCCCCAATCGGATATTTCGGGTAAGGGAGAGCTCCTGCTAACCACTTACACTGCACATGCTGCACCTTCTTTGCAGCATGTAACAAACACTGATAGACGCGGACACTTAACCGCAAGGGGTCTGTCGTAGGATCTGGCCTGAGCTCCACTATCGGTTTATGACTTCGATTATCCCCTAACCATGCCGCATCGCATCCTATTTTCCCTTGAATCGGAAAATACTTTGATGCGACAATCAAACTTCCTTTCGGAGTAACCATAATAAATTCAGGGTCAGCACCTAGCATAATGTTTTTAGATGGGGTGCTGGACTTCCTAAGCTTTTTGCGATAATCAGATACGGCTTTAATAAAAAGTCTCTCGAGATCTTCATTTAACTTAGGGCTAGGATCAACCTGAACAATCGATATCTTTTTGCTAGTACCCACTCCACAGGTTACCATGCCATAATCCAGCCCCGTCGCGTATAAAGCTCGCACCGCTACCTTTTGTACTCGTTTGATTTCCCGATCATTATCCGGATCTGTAACCCGTACATATGTTTTTTTCTTTACTTTTTGCTTTTTCTTAGACTGATTTAACCAAACAGTCATTTCTTTGGATCGATACACACTAAGTACTTTCGTCTGAAAAATACTAAATACATATTCACGAAGAAACTGCCGGCTACTACCTACCACCTGAATCCCATGCAATTGAAGAATGTCATTATGTTGTTTTGCACTTTTTAGTTTTTCTACTTGTTTTTCGTTGTTTAATGTGTAGAGCGTTGAAGACGTACGGATCGCCCCAGATATGTGGATCTGATCGTCAGTCGTCTCCAGAAGGATGGAAGGCGCAAACCTGTGATCAACACTGACAAGTTGTTCGCGAAGACCTTGCAGTTCTTCTTGTTCAGATTCCTTAGCATCTAATGGTAGGGTAACGGCTCCCATAACCTTTCCCCTTTCTACGCACCACCCATGGCTACCTTTTATGCCTTTTATACGGTAAACACTAAATCCATTGGTTATTTATATGCAAATGCATCAGCACGAGTGCGTATTACCAAGCCACTTATTCTGAGAACAAAAAACAGACTCCCTGCCATGGTATGCGAATCCATGTAGCCTGGAGTCTGTCTATAGCTAATAAAAATAAAGCTACTGGCATCCCTTGCCAGCAGCTTTATTATGGATCAGTCTTCCAAATCATCAAAGACTAAGTCTGGATCTAGGTCATCGAAGGTGTCGTCCTCGTCATCCTCAGCCATCTCGCTTATGAAATCTTCTTTGTCTTTATCATCCCAATCACCAAGCTCGTGCGGGAAGACGGCTACTGTGACTTTTGTTTCACCTATCAACTCCACAACGAATTCTTTTTCCACTTTAATGGAAATGGAATCTTTATGGGGAGAAAGCTTTGCTGCTACGCAATTGGGGGTCTGTGTGCAAATGGTGCTTACATTCACAGTCCCTTCGCGTGTATAGCGATCATAGTACGTAAGTGGAATCTTTTCTGCGTAGTGTACTGTTTCGGTCATGACATCTGTTTTGGTATTTCCTTTGGTGGAGTACCAAATATTCACATCATACGTACCACGTACCTCGACCGCTTCACCTACTTTAGAGCTTTCATAGTTGTGATTAATTAACCACGCTCCTAATATGTGGTGAATGTGGTCAGGTGGGTGGATGGAGTGTTTCACTTGACAAAACTTCCGTCCTTTCCCACAAATCGCTCTCGACATGATCTGACGGTATTCAACTGATCGATCTGTATTTGCCACCTTATTCCCTCCTCAAACGGTCGTTCACTTGAGTATATGCAGGGCGCACGCCTAGGGTGCATGAGGGTGTTAACAGATCTCAAAGTTTTTTCATTTTGAACGACTACTACAGCCACACGAGCCGCCAGAACCACAGCCTCTAGCGACTTCTCCGCCAACTTCAATATGAATTTTTGTAGAAACGGTTTCGGCAACGACATGTTGAATCGTTTGCAGAAGATCGTTTACCTCCACTTGGTACTGCTGGTATTCCCTCACGATCGGAAGGTGATCAAATTCATAATGTAGCTGCTCTAATTCTTTTTCCAGCAAACGAACATATTCGCTTTTATGATAATGCTTGGCGTGAACCAATTCTTTTTGTTTCTTCTTAATTTCCTCAATTAGCTGGTTAACCTTCTCACTATCCTGAACTTGTTTCTCTGCTTGGCGGAAGCGCTCGACCTCCGCTGTGGCACCTACTTGTTCCGAAAGTTTTTTTGCAAACGCAAGCACGGGGTGTTCCATTGTATCCTTCACCTGCCATCTCACCTAAGCAACCGGAGCTTTCTGTTGTTTTGGATCTTCCAACAAAACACCTGTTAACGACCAGGTTTTCGGGTCTTCAATACGAACCATTACCATTTTACCAATTAAGCTCTTAGGTCCTGCAAAGTTTACTAGTTTATTAGTACGAGTTCGGCCGGAAAGAACATCCGCATTTTTCTTACTCTCTCCCTCGACCAATACCTCTACCACATGGCCGCGTAACTCTTCGTTTTTACGACGACCGATTTCATTTAAGGTTTCATTTAGTCTTTGAAGTCGTGCCTTTTTCACTTCCATCGGAATATCGTCCTGCATCTTAGCCGCTGGAGTCCCTTCGCGAGGAGAGTAGATAAAGGTAAAGGCGGAATCAAATTCCACTTCTTTCACTAATGAAATCGTATCTTCAAATTGCTCATCTGTTTCGCCAGGGAAACCGACGATAATATCTGTTGTTAATACCACATTTGGCACTGTCTCTTTGATTTTACGCACTAAGTCTAGATAACGTTCCCGATCATATTTGCGGGCCATTAATTTCAGGACTTCACTACTGCCTGATTGAACAGGAAGGTGAATATGCTCTACCAAGTTACCGCCTTTGCCAAGCACCTCAACTAAATGGTCATCAAAGTCGCGGGGATGACTTGTTGTAAAGCGAATGCGTGGGATGCCAATCTTACGCACATCATCCATTAGGTCGCCAAAGAGATAGTTAAGATCCTCTAGATCTTTTCCATATGCATTTACATTTTGACCGAGTAGCGTTACTTCTTGATAGCCTTTACGGGCCAATTCTCGGATCTCGTTTAGTACATCTTCAGGACGGCGACTACGCTCTTTTCCGCGAGTGTAAGGAACGATACAGTAGGTACAGAATTTATCGCAACCGTACATAATATTTACCCAAGCACGCAAGCCATCTGCGCGTACTTTTGGCATATTCTCTACTACATCTCCCTCTTTCGACCAAACCTCGATCACCATCTCTTTACTCATTAGCGCATTGTGCACTAAATGAGGTAGGCGGTGAATATTATGGGTTCCAAATACCAAATCCACATTTTGATAGCTTTTTAGGATCCGATTTACAACGGATTCTTCCTGTGACATACATCCACATACACCCAAAATAAGGTTGGGTTTCTCAAGCTTGAGATGTTTGAGTCGACCTAACTCTCCAAACACTTTATCCTCGGCATTTTCACGGATTGCACATGTATTGAGCAAGATGATATCTGCATCGCGTTCATCTATAGTAGGTGTATACCCCATCATCTCAAAAATACCTGCCATCGTCTCGCTATCATGGACGTTCATCTGACAGCCAAACGTTTGAATCAAATATTTATGACCCACACCAATATTTTTCATCTCATCTGGTAGTGACTCAAATTGTAAGACTTGTACTTCTTCTTTCCCACGCTTCTTCGCTTCTCTTAAGTCAGGGGCTTGAAAGTATTGAGAGAAGTCTTTCTTCATTTTACTCATGCTCCCACCTCTACATTCTTTATTTTCGAGATACTCATCTATTTGTAAGAAATTATAACCTATCATCTGACATCGCTTAGATAAAAAACAATCTACAACTAAGTGATTATACCTGAAATTCCTTATTTCTTCAATGGAAGCTTAACAATGTACCTACTATTCCTAAAAATAGAAATAAAGTAATCTTCACACGTTCCCTTGATTCATGGTGTATAATATTTTCATTATCGAAACAATGGTGAGGCGGAGGCTTATTTATGTCGAATAAACATTTAATCGTGCTAGATTTAGACGGAACATTACTAACAGAAGATAAAAAAATATCCCAAGCCACAAAGCAAGTTCTACACCAAGCCATGCGAGAAGGGCATGAAGTTGCCATCGCAACAGGACGTCCTTATCGGATGAGTAAACAGTATTATCAAGAGCTTGGCTTACGCTCGCCAATCGTAAACTATAATGGTGCACTCAGCCATCATCCACACGATGCATCCTTTGAAAAGCACCATATTACGATCCCATTAGAACAAGCTCATCATATTATCGAAACCTGTTATTCTCTGGATATGCCTAATATTCTCGTAGAAATAGAAGATCATATCTACTCGACTATAGCAGGAAGCGAAAATGCAAATCATACATTTTTCTCCTTACACGCGAAGGAAATTCATACAGGCGATCTGCTTCAATTATTAAAGGACCATCCTACCAGCATGCTCGTACAATTCCATAACCATCATAACTGGGATGAAATCCAAAAAACCTTTACCGATCGTCACAGTCATATCGTACATCATCGTAGATGGAACGAACCATTTCAAGTGATGGAAGTCCTGCGACAAGGTGTTGACAAAGCCGTTGGAGTAGAACGAATCGCTCATTATTACAATATCCCGAAAGAGCGGATTATCGCGTTCGGCGACGAAGATAATGACATGGAAATGCTCCAGTACGTTGGTAAGGGAGTCGCCATGGGAAATGCCATCGAAGCGTTAAAGAATGTTGCAGATGACGTCACCGATCGTAATGATCAGGATGGCATAGCAAACTACTTGAAAAAGTATTTAAAACTACCGTTATAGATAATAGAGAATAATAAGAGGCCCATCTATTTTGTTTGCATAGTAGCAACTAATTAGATAGGCCTCTTTCGTTAGTTCTAAAAAAATAGTTGTTTCATAAATAGAAGATAACGCTACTACTTCTCTACATCCTCGCAGACTCACCAGTTCTCATCATTTAGGAGGATACAATACTATGGAAAACAAATGGCTCCCGACCATCATACAATCCTGCTTAGGTACCGCAATCGCCATTAATCTGATGTTAGTCGCCATGCTTCTCTGGGTCCCACAGGCAACTTCAGTCACTGCTACTGCATACCCCACTCAAAATGGGACAAAAAATGAATATACATCGGAATTACAAAGCCGTCAAGACAAAGGGAGCTATCAGGTCGAAGCTTATCAAGAGTATGAGGTTACAAGAGATGGGGATGGGAAAATCGTTAAAAAACAAGCAACGGATGAAACAACCTATCTTCGCTATTGGAATGGAGAAAGTTCCACCGAATCAGGTGAATAAATTTCGTTATTTCTCTTCTATATCATAAGCTATCTCACTAGATAGCTTATTTGCAATTGCTAGAGAGGGAAGGGTTCCTGCATCCGTCCACCATCCATCTAGTATGTCGTAGGTTAGTTGCTCTTTTTTAATATAAGCATTATTTACATCGGTTATTTCTAGTTCTCCACGCTTTGATGGTTGAAGTGTTTTAATAATCTCAAAGACATGGTGATCGTATAGATAAATTCCTGTTACTGCGTAGGAGCTTTTCGGATGGGCCGGCTTCTCTTGAATGGATATAATTTGGTCTCCTGCGATCTCTGGTACGCCAAAACGCCTAGGATCATCGACTTGTTTAATCAGTATTTTAGCCCCTTGGGCTTGATCCTGAAACGTGTGGATACAAGATGAGATATCATCCAGAAATACATTGTCCCCTAAAATCACCGTTACCAGATCCTCACCGACGAAATCTTCAGCTAGACCTAATGCCTGTGCAATCCCGCCTGCTTGGTCCTGAACTTTATAGGTAAACGAAACACCAAACTCTACTCCGCTTCCCAAGAGATTAACCACGTCTCCCATATGGTCCCGACCTGTCACGATCAATATATCCTGAATGCCAGCTTGACGTAACTTGTAGATTGGATGATAAATCATGGGGTACTCTCCGACGGGGAGTAGATGCTTATTCGTCACCTTTGTCAATGGGTATAGCCGAGAACCGGTTCCGCCTGCTAGAATTACACCTTTCATGATCTGTACACCTCTTTTGTTTAAGGAATAGTAGTTAAGAAGAGCTCAGCATGCATGTTAGTTAATTAGATTGCAGAAGAAAAGTAGAGGGCTGTTTGTTAATGGGAGGCCAGTTATGGAAGATGTCCGGGGGCATGTATCTGATCATAGCTCAATAGTGAGCCCACAAGGATGTGAAAAGCATGTCCGCTCCGTCATTCTTCGCTTCGGGCAAGTGGCAAAAACTCGCAAAGAACGCTCAAACATTTGCCACAAAACGCCCTAGCTTCTAATGACTACGCTAAGCAGGCTCACTAACATCGCTATGATCAGACACATTGCCCCTCTTCCACTTCTCATTTACTGGTTCATTAACAAAGCTGAAGGGAAAAGAAAGAAAGAACATGCTTGTTCGCCAGTTCTCATACCAATCACATTGCAATCCACTCACGATTTCTAGCATCCTTCTCCCCCAAACAATCAGGTTTGTTAATGAGCCAGAATTCGAAACAAGAGAAGGGAGAGATCTGATTATCCAATAGGCCATAAGGAACAACCGATTCACACCATTTCTTCTGGTCGTTCTTCAACTAACCTAAGAAAAGAAACCTACTCATACCGCCCCAACACGAGCGAATGATAATTCCCCCCATACGCATACGAACTAATCAACGCATTATCGGTCTGCACCTTACGCGGCTCCCCCATCACATAGTCAAGCCCTACATCTGATATCGGATTCTCCAAATTCCGTATAAATGGAATCGTACCGTCTAAAGCAGACAAAGCCGTTAACAAGCCAATGGAACCAGCTGTACCATGCGTTTCCCCGAAAATAGAACCAGGTGCACTAACAGGGACTTTGTCTTGAAACAATTGATGAATAGCTTTTGCTTCAATCGGGTCAAAGACATGGTGACCATTAGCCGCGGCAGAGATATAGCCGATATCTTCTGTCGTTAAACCAGCATCGGATAGGGCTAACTCAAATGACTTCGTCCACTCAGTTCCCTCTGGATTCAGACCTGCAATTTTATGATGATCAGAGGTCATGCCAAAACCCTTACACTCAGCGAGAATCCGTGCATTACGAGCCTTTGCCGCCTCTTCGCTCTCCACAATCATCGCCACGCTTCCTTCTCCAAGCACGACTCCATCCCGGTCACTAGCAAATGGCCGTGATTTTGTTTTGCTCAAAAAGTTAGGAATCCGTCCATGACCTGCGAGTAACGGCTCATTAAACTCATCGGATGTCACGACGATTACCGTATCGCAACCACCTAGTTGGATCAGGGAGTACGCATAATATAAAGCGCTAATGGCTGAGACTCCACCCGCTGTAATCGTGGAAGTGGGGCCCTTAATTTTAAAATGCAATCCAATATGGCCCGCAGCAGCATTCATCACTGTATTCGGAAAGAGCTGGGCATTTGCCATCTTGGCTCCTTCTCGGATGACTACACGGTTAAATGACTCTACCGTCTCAGTCGGACCTGTGCCTGTCGCGAAAATTACGCCTACTTTTTCGCTATTATCACGGGTAATTTTTAACTTGGCATGATCCAATGCCATTTTCGTTACCGCAACAGCTTGCTTACTCAGCGCGTCCATTCTGCGTAGCATACTTGGGTTGATCATCTTTTTATAAGGAATATCAGGAATTTGCCCCGCCTCTGACTGGCCGTAAGGCTTCGTATCAAATCGCTGAACCTCAGATATTCCACTCCCTTCGCCTTTTACCAACTGATCAAATTGTTCCATGTTGGCAACGTTACCGGCTAACACACCGACACCTGTTAGGTAAACTTTTTTCCGAGGGGTTGGGGCTGGCGTTGGCTTTTGGTCATCGTGTTTGCCAAATAAGGCGGTTGCATTATTCCCACCAAATGCAAACGAGTTAGAGAGAACGGTGTTTAGTTCCCCTTTGCGCCCTTGATTCGGAACAAAGTCCAAGCCAAATTTTCGGCTTTCCTCATCAAAATTGACTGTAGGCGGGATAAAGGAACGATGAATCGCCAAGACAGATGTAACTGCTTCCACTGCGCCAGCTGCTCCTAGTGTGTGACCCAACATGGACTTGGTCGATGAGATGGGAACAGCTTGTTCTTTGATAATACTCCGTAGCGCTTTTGGCTCAGAAGCATCGTTGGTAGGGGTACCTGTACCATGACCATTGATATATGAAAGATCCTGTTCGGTTAATCCAGCCTTATTCAACGCTCCTTTCATCGAGCGAATCGCCCCTGCGCCACCTGGATCGGGTGCCGTCTGATGATAGGAATCGGCCGAGAGATCATAATCGAGAATCTCTGCTAAGATCGTAGCGCCCCGTGCACAAGCATCTTCCATTCTCTCTAAAATGAGAATGCCTGCTCCTTCACCGATATTTAAACCGTGGCTCTGACTATAAGGTGCACACGGCTCACTGGAGAGAGCTTGCAAGCTATTAAAGCCACTAAACGATAAAAACGTGAGAGGATCTACTCCCCCGGCAATCATCACATCTGCTTTCCCTGTGCGGATGATATCCGTTGCATAGCCAATCGAATTGGTTCCTGCTGCACATGCATTGGAAATGACACTTTTAGGCCCTTTGATGCCAAGCGCATGGGCGATGTTGTCGCACGGGGTGTGAACAGGGTATTTATAGAGCAGACTTACATCGGTTTGATCTAATCCATTTTCAATCCATTGTTTGTGAAAAATTTCGCCACTACGCATCCCACCCAACGAGGTTCCTAAAACGATACCAACCCGATAGGGATCTAATTCAGATAAATTCATGTTGGCAAATTGAACCGCCTCCCGGGCAGCTAAAACAGCAAACTGCCCCGCGCGATCCATTTGTTTTAACTCTTCGTCGGTAAAGTGATCTTCAGGATTGAAATGACTCACTTCGCCCCCAAATTTCGTATTGATTTGGGACAAGTCTAAGGAAGTGACAGGTTTAATGCCACTTTTACCAGCCACCACGTGCTCCCAAAATTCTTCTACATCATTGCCATTTGCACAGATGATCCCTACGCCTGTTACGGCGATACGAGCTTTTTGGATTGACATGTCCACTCACCACCTTAGATGATTTTGATTGACCACGATTTAGGGAATGTATACGGGGATGATTGTGTTTGAACCAACACTCGTTCTCCGTTCTGATTTAATCCTTCTAGTTCAATCCCAGAAACAGCAAACTCCTCATGAATAACAGCAAGTCCTAGTTTTTTGTCGAGAGTTGGGCTGTAGCAAATTTGTAACACTTTCCCGACATTTGTATCCTCTACTACGATTGCATCGTTTGCATCAAGTACATGATCTGGGTTTGTAACAAAGCCAACAACCCTCTGTTTAACCCCTTGCTCTCTCATCGAGTGGATCGCATCAAAGCCGATAAAGTCCTCTTTGTCAAAGCTAACCAACCACTCTAGACAAGCTTCATACAACGTTAAATCGTTGCCTTCAACCGCCATATTCGGCTGGCGCACTTCCATCATCGCGATTTCGAGAGCATCCATCCCCACTGCTTGCACGTTCATATCTTCATCAGCGTAACCGAGTAAAGCCTCCCACATCTGATGAGCAACATCCATCCGGACAATTACCTTATATCCGTATTCTCCGGTGACACCTGTACGAGCAAAGAATACGTGATGTCCATTCCATTCAATTTCCACAAACGCTTGGAATGGAAGTGAGGAGATTTCAAAATCGATTAAACGTTGACCCACTTTCCACGCATAAGGTCCTTCTAGCCCAATCATGGCTAACATCTCGCTAAGATCCGCTATCTCTACACCGTCCACTTTCCGCTCGTTTAACCAAGCCAATACCTCGGAACGCTTTGTTACGGATGTTTCAATCAGAATTGCGTCCTCTTGCTTGTATAAATTAACGAGATCGATCACTTGTCCATTATCATCAAGAAGTAGCGTATATAAAGACTTCTCTATATCAAGGAATTCGATTTCTTTGGTAACTAATTCATTGATAAACTCTACATGTTGCTCTCCGGTCACCTTGATTTTCCCAACAGCCGACAAATCAATCAGCCCAACCCCACCACGAAGCACACGGTATTCCTCATTTACATTGGTATAGGCCGAAACAACGGCATAACCATCTGCCACGCGGTGGGCATGATCGTTCATAATGTTTTTGGTTAACAGAGTTGTTTTCATTTTATCTCCCCCATGAGGTCTCTACTTTTTGTTTTGTAATAAAACAGAGCATTTCCATCGCACCAGGTAAATGAATGATTTTTTCTATATATCTTTCTTGCTTGTCCCGAATACGTTGCTTCGTTTGCTTATCGTATAACATGTTCCATATCTTTTCGCCTGTTTGATCCACACAAAACATCTCTGCAATATCAATCGCATCAAAAAATGGATTCTCTTCTAGCAAAGGGGCCAGCTCTTCCGTCCAACCATTTGGGAAGGTAAGGAACGGATATAATCCTTGTGGTAACACTCGATTCCATCGTTCCAGAATCTCCTTAATCGGCTCACTACTTACTTGTGGAAGAGACGGAACATCGCGCTCTGGACTGCTTACCACTTTCGTATTGATGAGGCTGAGAGCAGGCACATATCCAAACAAAGCCTTCGCCATCGAGCAAGAAGTAATATTATCGGTGATAAATAAATCACAAGAGAACAAGAGATCTTCATATTCATTTAAATTCATAAACGGTAATGAAACAAAGGACAGCTTCGAATGTGGGTCTCGTTCGAGAAAGCCTTTCTCTGATGCAATCCCCACAACCACTACTTTAGATGGAAGCAAACGGGTACCCAGATATTGACCGATTAGCTCTTGAATAAAGTATTCATAGCTATAGGATGCCTGCATATGTAGTTTGCTTTCTAGCATTCGCATCTTCACTAGCAAACTAGCCCATGCCGCCTTTGATACCATTACTAATTTATCAGCTTCATGCTCGCAGCCAAATCGCTGTCTCATCTGCTGTTTGACATCTTCGTCAATATGAAATGGTTCTTTATATAACGTCACTGCCTTGATTCGATCGTCCACATCTTGTGGGGAATTAATGGGGCATGTCCGGATAATCTTCATCTGCTCGGGAACTTGGCGCAGATGAACTTCTCCTTTGACATTGGCATTTGGACGTCTATTGATCGTTCCATCAAACAGCCTATTTCGTAAAACTCTGGAGTTAGGTGCCCAAGAAAGCGAATCGATTGTGGCACAAGGAATCCCTAGTTGTATCACATAATCGAGATCGATGAGTGGCGATTCGAGATCTAGATTGTGATAGTCGGCAATCACTATCACATCTGGCTGAAATTCCTCTACCAATGCTTGTATAGGAGCAGTCTGCATCGTGGCCTTTCGTAAGGAGGTAGCTGACATCCCCGCTTGTTGTACATACTCGATATGGTTCGGACTAGTTAAGAAGTGGGTTCGGATATCTTGTTCTTCTAGTTGTCTGGCTAAATAAATCGCATTGTGTAGTTCTCCGATACTAAATAAGCTGGGTGCAATAAATAATACATTCATCGACTAGCCCCCCATTCTAAAATAGTTACAAACCTCTTCTACTGAATGTCCGATGGCGAAGTAGGTAGAATATCGTTTCGTTTCACCACTTCCTACTTTGACGGGATGGATCAATGAGACTTGAAATCCTTTTTTCGGAAGCTCGTATACCGCTAACTGTCCTAGGTACGAAGGAATCCAACACGCTGCAAACAGGTCACTCCCCAGTTCCAATACCATTCGTGGCTCCCCGTATACTTTTCGTCGGATTCCTGTTTCGTCCAAAACTTGATGACCGAGCGCATTCCAATAGTGAACCGACTTCGAACGTCGTTTTTCCTGAAATCCATTCCAAAGTGATTGGATCGCAAAGTACGATTCCTGAAGCGCCCTCGAACGATTAAAGGCATGGAAGTCCAACCGGATCAGCGGGATATTGGGAACGAGTAAACAATCTAACGAGAAATGTTCACTACTACATCGGATCCCCTCCCATGTGATCCCATCCTTCTCCGCAACCGAAATAGGCTTCCCTTGAAAAGACAGAAACGGGTGATCATCTAGAAGGGCATTGTTCTCCAGATCGATCGGCTGATTAAACGGCTTAAGTAGAATGCCTGAGCGCTGCGGCGAACCATCACGTCCTCCTCTTTTCTCAGAGCCTTGCGGTTGAAGAAGGAGCTCTTTTCCCTGAACTTTTAAGCTCGTAATCGCACCTTGGTGTTCAGGAAGCAGTTTCAATTGGATTGCTTGATTGTCGATCGAATAGAGGTACTTGGAAGCTTCATTGCGTTCCTCTACTCTTACTTCTCCCTTCTCCACAGAAGATGTATGTCTGATTGGCAAACTGATCTCTGCTTGTTGTGTGAAAGGATCAGAAAACTTCCCTCTATCCACTAGCATCTGCCAGTGCCGTTTGATATCTTCTACACCGCTTCGGGCTATCACATAATAGTGAACCGCCCTAGGAGCGCTTGCTTTATATGATTCTTTTATATTTTTTAATCTCTTTCTCTTACTAATGAATGGGAACATCTTTTGCTCACTAGCACCACTTGCAAACACAATCGCTGGCATCCAGCGTAAGCCGTATAGCAGGGATTCAACTTGTCCCTTCCATACCATCCCTACCGTTACTTCGCTATTTTCAAAAGCACTCCACGACATCGAGTAAGCCTGCGGATCAGACGGTAGCTGTAGATCACGTGCATACTCAAAATCGTGAATCATAAAAGGGAATTCTTCATAGATAATCGTATCTTTCCTGACCCCTTCCATGCATGGGATATGGATTACCGCATCTTGTAACATGCACCACGGGTGTATCTTCAGTGAACCAGCGGAATTCGTACTATCTTCAATCTTCACGTTACGAACCGAACAGATCGAGATTTTCCGGGTCAACGTTGACCCATTTTCCCTCATCTCTTTTACCACGATGGTAGATTCCGATTCATCATTAAATTGTAGGGATCGATTTGCCATACGCTTTACTCCGCTCGTATAAGGAAAACCGAGATCGGGCCACGCCTCCTGAATGACTTGCTTTCCTGAAACTTGGTCATATACATAGATACCACCCGTATCCGAATCAATCTGAACCGATATAGAAGGGTTTTCTAGTATGACCCTACCATTTCTCCTGTATCGAATCACACCATCCTTGGAATGGATAGGAATTTGAAAATGGCCTGTATGGATACATTTATTCTGTTCAGAGATCACATCACAGACGAGCTCTCCTACTCCAATACCAGCCCCTTGCAACCAAAGTGGGATATCCACGATCTCTTCAGACTGGATCAACCATGTATCCTTTTCTGGAAAAATGGCTTGTAATCGTTTGTTCCCTGATGCTTTCACTTCTAATTGGATCCGAATGGGTTCGGGAACTAGGTTTTGTAGCCGGAGATAGGTGGTGGTACTCTCTCCCAGCAATAGTGACTGCTCTGGCAACCTTAGTTCAACTCGAGAGCGAACCTCTACTCCACTGTAAAAATCAAATTGAGCTTCACCGAATTGGACTCTCGTTTTTAGCTCACCTTGCAGGGGACCTAGTAGAGTAATCGTTTCCTCCCACTCGATGGATTCGCCTGCATCCAGCAGTTGGATCTTTTGCCCATTTCGATACTCTACTTCTTGATTCCCTAAGTGAGTTTGAAATTGAACTAGGATATTGGACTCCTGCCGATTTTCAAACTCAAAACGAATTCGAATGCTTTGTCCAATCGTTAGCGTTTGTCCTTCTACAATATAGCTATCAAAACGAAATTGCGGACTCTCCATTCTCGTTACTTTTTGACTCCGAATGTCGATCCAACAAGTGACGCCCATTTCACCATACTGAATCGTGTAGGGAACCATTTCGACCCCGTGTTCGACCACGGAATCTGTCTCGTTTGAACGTGTAACCGAAGTGATTAAGTTTTTCCAACCAACGTTCTCCATGATTCCTTCGGGCAACATGGATTGATAACCGCTTAATACGTACTGAAGTATATAGGGGAGATAGCAACGTAAATCAATATATCCGTCGTAATCCAGACGCGACCGACTTGTTTTGTACATCCCCACCCGCTTGTATAGGGCCATGGCCAGTCGATTCGTTGGATCCACCTCTGTGTCGATGTACCAGTATCCCTTTTCAGTCAACCGCGAAATGGATTCCGAAAAAAATCGTCCTGGTATTCCTCCATTGCGAAATTCAGGGTGGATAATAAAGTAGCCAGACCATACCGCTTTGGGATCAGGCATCTTCTGTCCTGATAAAGTGCTAAACAACATCGTTCCAATGATGCTTCCTTCGTACTCCGCTAGCAAATACGAGACGATCTCCCGCTCATCCATCAATCGCAAAATATCGCCTGGCTTCAGCGGATATCCAGAAGGTCCCGTTCCATAACCAAATCGATTATAAAAAGAGGCAATCTGCTCAGCATCTTCCCGTTTACAATCCCGGATCTTAACCCACCCTTGATCTTGATCCAACACTCTCACTCCCCATGTTTATGAACTCAAAGTTGTTAAGGTCGTTGAGATACACTTAGAGTTCCTTCCACAACACATACCTTGCCAACATAGGCAGCTACATTTACTTTTGACAAAATTCCTACAGATCTCCCGATCTTCACTTTTAAAAGGAGTTGATCTCCTGGCACCACTGGTTTCATAAACTTCATATCTCGAATCGCAACCAAGTATCCCACACGAGAAGAGATATCGATCTCCTCTGCAGGCTCCAGCTGTGCCTCTGCTGTTGCCGCTACCTCTTGCTCGGCTTCACGCATGGCCTGGAGCGCACCTGTGCAATAGACGACTGCTGTCATCTGTGCGAGTGCTTCTACGATCAACACCCCTGGCATAATCGACTCAGTCGGGAAATGACCCTCGAAAAAAGGCTCACTAATGGTCACGTTTTTGATCCCTACACCACTTACACCTGGTTTCAACTCAATCACGCGATCTAATAGGAGAAAAGGCCAGCGGTGGGGCAGTAATTTACGAATTTCATCCGCATTCATCACTGTCATCGCTGTTTTCACTCCTCGATGTTTTCTAAGATATAATCAGCTAATTTATTAACAGAACCAAAAACTTCCATATTATCATCATAAATTGTTACACCAAACTCATCTTCAATTACGACAAACAACTCTAATGCATCGATCGAATCTAATCCTAGACCTCGACCAAAAAGAGGTTGGTCATCTGTGATCAAATTTGGATCCATATCGAGATTTAACCGTTCCACGATGATGGCCTTGATTCGCTGCGTTAATTCGCGTCTTTTCTCTGCTTTTTCTTTTGTCTCTTGATATGTAAGCAATGTTGTCCCTCTCTCCATGTAGTTGTTATGTTATGCCTTCATTTTCTTATCCGTTGATCAATCCACCATCAATCGTAAATACTTTTCCAGTGATATAAGAGGCTTTATGAGAGCTTAAAAAGGTAACGAGATGGGCCACTTCTTCTGGTTGCCCCATGCGTTTTAACGGGATGAGATCCATCATCTTCGATAAGATCGCTTGATCCATCCCTTTTGTCATATCCGTCGCAATAAAACCTGGGGCAACGACATTGGCGCGAATATTATGTTCCGCCACTTCCATCGCCAAGCTTTTCGTAAAGGAGATAATTCCCCCTTTGGAGGCCGCGTAGTTGGTCTGTCCTTTCGAACCCGCTACTCCGCTCGTAGAAGAAACATTGATAATGGCACCCGACTTCTGCTTCATCATGATCTTGACCGCTTCCCTCGAACATAGGAAGGCTCCACCCAGATTCACTCGAATGACATCATCCCATTTCGCCTCGCTCATCACAGCAACAAAGCCATCTTTGGTAATACCTGCATTATTGACTAAGATATCAAGTCTACCAAACCTCGTTTTCACCTCCTTAAATAGAGATTTCACTTCTTTTTCCTGCGAGATATCGACTTGTATCGCATGTGCTGTCCCGCCTGCTTCTTGAATCTCGGCAATCGTCTGCTCTGCTCCCCGTGGATTGCTTGAAAAGGTAAGCAAAACCGTTACTCCATTTGCCGCTAGATCAATCGCAATCGCCTTTCCAATTCCTCTTGATCCACCGGTAACCAATGCGACTTCTGTACCCTCAAACATGAAACAAACCCTCCTATCTCATTCTCTTCAATGCCTTCGCTAACGCCATCGGTGATTCGGTCGAATGCACTTGATATCCCTCTGCAAAGGAGCGCATCAATCCTGATAACGTCTTGCTAGATCCCACTTCTACAAATTGCTCCATCTCCATCTCTGCCAATCGCTTAATCGTTTGTGCCCATCTGACAGGGCTTGTACACTGCCTTCGCACATCTTCTAAAATTAAATCGACATCTTGTGATTCCGTCGCTGTACAATTTAGGACGATGGGGACACGAGGAGTATCGAAGGAGAATTGAGTGATAAACTCCATAAACTCTGACTCCATCTCCTTCATTAGCCGAGAGTGAAACGCTTGGCTAACCGATAGCTTCTTAGCTTTAATCCCTTCGATCTCATCCAGCACCGTGTAAGCCTCATTCATTTGCTCCACAGCTCCAGACAATACAATCTGATTCGGTGCATTATAAGCGGCTATATCGATCTCTTGCTCTTCGATCCATGTAAGGGCCTCAGCCATCAGTTCGTGTTTCGAAGTCACAATCGCAACCATGCTACCCGGTTGCTTCACCGACGCCATACATTTTCCACGCTTACGAACAATTTGTAGTGCATCCGCAAACGTGAGAGAGCTAGACGCTACTAGCGCCGAAAACTGTCCCACACTATGCCCAGCCATCGCCGATGGAGTGATGCCCTCTTGTTCTAGTAAACGATACACTCCAACGCTAGCTGTTAAGATCGCTGGCTGAGCTACTTCTGTCGCGGTTAAATACTCAGCCGGACCTTGAAAACACATTTTTTGTAAATCAAACCCTAACACCTCATTGGCTTCGTTGAAAAGATCCGAGAAAATAGCTTCATATCTTCGATAGAAATCCTTGCCCATCCCCACATACTGGGAGCCTTGACCCGGAAATAGAAATGCGAGACTCATCATCCACCTCCTTATCGGTGTAATCGGTTATTCAAAGCGAAAACGTTGGATTGCGATTGTTAGGAATAGTAAACCCATGCCGAGAAGAACGCCTGCTGGGAGAAGAATGTCCACCAAGCCTCCTCCGTAGACCAACAAATCACTAAATCCACCCGTTGACCAAGCTGTCAAGGTAACGTGAGCAAACTTCTGCAACCATTCTGGTACGATTGATAATGGCCACCAAGACCCGCCCAACGCCGACATCGAAAGAACCACTAAAAGCGAAATACCGCTTGCTTGCGAGCGTGTTTTACAAAATGCCGCCAGTAACATGGCCAATCCTGTTGCCGCAAATGCGGTACTGATCATCATCAATAACAATCCAAGGATGCTGTTTCCTAGATTCATGTCGAAAACGAGATAACCAACCGTAAATAAAACAAGACATTGGAATGTTGCTGTCATAAAACTAGAAAGCATTTTACCTAAGAGAATAGATTGACTCGAAATTGGTAATGTTTTTAATTTGCGTAATGTTCCATTCTCTCGTTCTTCGAGTAATGCCGAAGCAGCAGAACTTGCACCGAAAAGGACAAACATAACCGCATATCCGGGTACGTTGTAATCAAATGGAGTTGCTGTACTTCCCTTACTCTTTTCCAAACTTTTTGTTTTCACTTCAATTGGAGGCTTTTCTGTATATGGCTTAACATAATCTTGTACTTTGGAAATTTCTGAAGTAGGATCCAATTTTAGATTATGCTTTTGTCCCACAACACTAGCAAAATTTTGTATAGACTGGGCCCCAACCTGATTGGCAACGATCGCAGTCGACAACCTAGACGTATATTCCGATACTACATTCTTTATCACACCTGGGATCACTTGATCCGCTGGATTTTGGATAACCTCCACACTAGCCCCTTTCCCTTCATCTACAGCCTTTGAAAATCCTTTAGGAATCACGATTGCAGCCTTCTTATCTTTCACTAATTCCTCTGCTTCGCTCCTAGTCATCGGCTGTTCTTTTCCATCTTTTTTATAAGTAAGTATCAAATCCAAAGCTTCTACTTTGTTTAATGCCTCCACCATATCCTTCGCCGCTTGTCCACTATCTTCAACCACAACCGGTATCTTAAACTTTTCGGTAGGACCACCATATAGTCCCGATAGAGCAACACTAGCAATCGCAATGATAATGATAGGAGCTAAAAATAAGTAAGCTAATCCCCAAATATCACGAAACAAGATTTGTAGATCTTTTCTTGCTATATGCCACATACTCAAGTGAATCCCTCCGCTCTCTAATCACGTAGTTTTTTGCCTGTTAATTTTAGAAATACACTCTCTAGATCAGACTCGTGAACGTTAAAAGACTCGACTGGTATCTGGTTTGTACGAAGCCAGCCCAAAACGTTTTCGGTAACCTCTAAGAGATTGGAGGAATGAATGGTCAGTTTGTTATCAATCACATGGTGAGAATCAACATGTGGCAATGAGGAGATATGCTGGACCAACCAATCAGGGATGGACTTAAAATCGAGTACCAACTGCTTGTCCCCATATTTTTGGAGCAAGGTGTCTGTTTCCTCTAAATCCAATATCTTGCCTTTATCATAAATCGCAACACGATCACAGAGTTCTTGGGCTTCCTCCATGTAGTGGGTCGTATAAATCACTGTCATTTGGAACTCTTTTACCAAGTATTGAATCGAATTAAATATGTGATTCCGTGATTGAGGGTCTACTCCCACAGTCGGTTCATCCAAAAATAATACTTTCGGACGATTTAGTAAACCAATTGCTAAATTTAAACGCCTTTTCATCCCTCCAGAATAGGCTCCTACTTTACGGTTCGCCCAATCTTCTAATTGTGCAATTTTTAACACTTCTTTGATTCGTGATCTCTTCTCTCTGCCTTTCAAACCATATAAATTAGCAAAGAATGAGAGATTTTCCTCTGCGGTAAGCGTAAGATAAAGGGCAAGATCTTGAGGGACAAGACTCACTTTCTGCTTTACTTTCGAACTATCCTTCAGCAAATCATATCCGCATACAGTGGCCGAACCCCCATCAGGCGGCAAAACCGTTGTCAGCATGGAGATGAGTGTCGTCTTACCAGCTCCATTAGGCCCCAGCAATCCTAAGACTTCACCCTCATAAATATCTAAATCAACTTCATTTACCGCGGTAAATGAATCAAATTTTTTGGTTAATCCGTATGTAGAAATTAAAATATCCCTTGTGGACAAGTGAAGGCCCCCTTTATCAAGCATGATTTGGAATGCTATACTCCTAGACCGTTCGCCTCCCTAATCTATTTCCCTATACAGCATTCCAGATACAGGAAAAAATTAAAATAAATCAGAAATTGGTAATTGCTAATAAATATTTCAAATAAAAATGACCAAACAAATCGAAACAGATTTTATATATTTGAATCTATTTAAATGACATGGTATAGGAATCATATTATAGCCGTCAAGTAGTTAAGAATAGTAAAATATGGCGAGTTTTTTAGATGGCAAATTTCTTTATATAAAGAATAATTAAATTACAAAACAAAAAAACCCAGAATAGATCGGGGTTTTTGTTGATAAATTAGGCTTCTTTATTTTTCTGTATTTTTTTTGTAGATTTTTTTTGGGGACTTTCTGTTTTTTTCTTGGTTATTTTCTTCTTAGAGGGTTCTGTGGGTGTTTCGACTACTTTATTCGAATTCGTTGCTTCGAGACTGGCTCGCAAGGCTTCCATCAAATCGATTACTTTTTCTGGACGACGTGCAGGAGCTTCTACTACTTCTTGGCCTGTGATTTTCTGCTCGATTGCATTTTGCATGGCTTGGCGGTATTCATCGTGATATTGTTCAGGATTAAAGTCGGTAGTCAGGTTCTCAATCAGTTGTTTTGCCATTTGTAGCTCTTTTTCGGGTAGTTCCATCGCTTCTGGAACGCCTGGGACCATGCTCACATCACGAACCTCATCCGGATAATGAACCGTCTCCATAACTAAGCAATTTTGATAGACTCTTATCACAGCTAATGAGCGCTTGGAACGAATCGTAATCTGGGCTACTCCAATCTTATTCGACTCTTTTAGCGCTTCTCTAAGTAAGGCATATGCTTTATTATTTTGGTCTTGGGATCCTAGATAGTAAGTCTTTTGAAAGTAAATGGGATCAATTTGATCTAGATCCACAAAATCTAGAATCTCAATCGCCTTATTGGCATCAGGCAGTAAGCCAGCCATCTCTTCTTCATCCATCACCACAAACTTACCATCCGCATATTCGAAACCCTTTACCACTTCGCCCCATGGAACTTCCTGCTGACATTGCGGACAAGTTCGTACGGTCTGAATAGGCGTTTGACACTTACTATGAAGATAACGAAACTTAACATTCTTCTCTTCCGTTGCCGCAAACATTTTAATCGGTATGTTTACCAGACCGAAGCTAATCGATCCTTTCCACATCGTATGCACGATCTATTACCTCCATCTATGATTAGGATGACAAGCAAATTTCCTTCCAGCATTGTTGCATCAAATCGGAACGTCCTTCAATTAAGTGACATATTCCTTGATAAAAGATCGGATCTCTCCAGTTTTTCAAACGGGAATGCGCCTCCTGAAACTGCTCAATCGCTTCTGTAACCTGTCCCATCTCTAATAAAGCTCTCCCTTTTTGGTAATGCCCCATCGCTTGAGAAGAAGATTGCTCTTGTTCAATCATTTCTTCGGCGATTTGAATGGCTTCTGGTGTCTTTCCTGCTTTGGTAGAAAGACGGGAGCGCATGGCAATCCAATTGGGCTGTTGCTGTGCTTCCATCGGGATATGGGATAAAACTTTTTCTACTTTATCATCTTGTCCTTGTAAAAAGGAGATCCATGCAAACGTAAATAACAAGTTCGGATTTTTAGGATCGAGTGTAAGACCTTTCTTTAACCACAACAAAGAAGAGTCAGCATCATGTTTCGCCCAGAAATTCCAAGCAATTCCATGATAAGCCATAAATCGATGCTCTTGATTGGAGATTAATTTCCGGTACCATTCGATCGCTTTATCATGTTCACCCATTTCTTCATAGTCATGGGCTATGGAAATCATCACAATCGGATGATGCGTTTTCTCATAAGAAGCCATTCGCCAGAAATTAACGCTTCCCCATTCACGATAGTGCCTATAACAATTGGATAAATAATGCATCGATTCCCAGTCGTGCTCATTTATATTTAAAGCATGATAAAAATGAGGAATCGCTTCATGATATTCGCCCATTCGATAATAACAAGTACCTAAGTTAAACCAGCTATCACTGTGATCTGGGATGATGCTAATCACCTTGCGAAAATGCTTGATGGCCTGCGTATCATTCCCTTGTTTCACTTCTATACATCCCAGCATATGTGTGGCAAATCCCACAAATACATCTTGTGTCGTCGTGCGAATCACGAGATGAAAATGATTGGCAGACTCTTCTAGTTCACCCGCATGGAACTGTGATAATCCTAAATAAATACGTCCCAATAAAAAATCAGGCTCTTGATGAACAACTTGATGGAACAAATCTTTGGCCTCATGAAACATAGTAAGATTAAAGTATCCTTGACCTTGTCGAAACTGACGGACCACTGATTCATGAATCCAAAACTCTTCTTCTACCTCTTTTTCATCATTCATCAGCTCTGGATGCTCATGAATCAATTGGGCCACTCTCTCCTCAATAGCAGACCATGATTCCAATAGCTGATCACACGATTTTTTTAATTGACGAAAACGACCTTTCCATTTTTGGCGGTCTTTTAAAGGGCTATCCGGATAATTTGCTTCAATCTCTTTTAACGTCTGTTCCACGATTTCGATCCATTGGGGCTGAAACATAAAATCTCCTCCGCTCATTCATGCTTGATGTTTGGAGTATCTCCTTATGAAGGAAATGTATTCAGAAACCAATATAAAAACCCCCTAAACGAGAAATTAGGGAGTTTTTATATTGGTTTCTTATTCAATTTAGATAATGACACCATGAATTTCTTCACCAAGCATCTGTGAAATCTGATTGCCTTCATCCATGATAGCAATCTTCGGCCGATAAGTTCGAGAAGTAGCATCATCCATTAATGCATAAGCAATGACAATCACGGTATCACCTGGTTGCACAAGGCGAGCAGCTGCACCATTTAAACATAGCACTCCGCTACCACGCTCACCTGGAATGGCATACGTTTCGAGACGGGCACCGTTATTATTATTGACGATTTGCACTTTCTCATTAGCCAAAATATCGACTCGATCCATGATATCCTCATCAATGGTGATACTACCTACATAGTTCAAATTCGCTTCTGTTACGATAGCACGATGTATTTTTGATTTCATCATCGTACGAAACATGGGATTAACACTCCTTGTTGTTATGACGGACCAGTACATTATCAATCAGGCGTGTAGAGCCGAAACGTACTGCAACTGCGATGAGTAGGTCATCTGTAAGAGAATTCGGGCTCTCAAGTGATGGATACTGCAGAGTATCAACATAGTCTATCTCAGCCAGAGATTGTGTTTGAATCTGCTGGATCACAAATTGACTCACTTGATCAGTACTTTCAAACAAATGAGAAGCTAATTTATCTTTTGCCATCTGAAGGCTTTTCGACAAAATCAATGCCTGTTGATGTTGTTCGGGAGTTAAAAACACATTGCGCGAACTTAATGCTAGTCCATCTGATTCTCTAACAATCTCGCAAGGAACAATGGTTACCGGGATATCAAGATCTAGTACCATCTGCTCGATGACAGCTACTTGTTGGGCATCTTTTAACCCAAAATACGCTCGGTCTGGTTGCACAATCTGAAATAGTTTCGTTACTACAGTAGCCACACCATCAAAATGACCTGGTCTAGAGGCACCGCATAGCTTTTCTGTAATCTGGCCAACTCGCACATAGGTTAACGATTGACTCGGGTACATCTCTGATACATCAGGATGAAATAAATAGTCAACGCCTGCTTTTTTTGCTAACTCACAATCCCGTTCAAAATCACGGGGATAACGATTCAGATCTTCATTTGGTCCAAATTGTAGTGGGTTAACAAAAATCGACATCACTACTATATCACACTCTAGTTTAGCTTGTTTTACTAAACTTATGTGACCCTCATGTAGATACCCCATAGTTGGTACAAATCCAATCCTTTTACGATCTGTGCGTGACGATTGCAAGGAAGATCTTAGTTCGGATTTTGTTGTGATCACTTTCATAATATGCCTTCCTTCTCCTTCTGGCCACCGCCATAGAGATGTTGTTCCGTCTCAGGAGACAGATGGGATACGTGTTTCTCAGCCGGGAATTGTTGCCCTTTCACCTCTTCAACGTAAGAGCGAATCCCTTGTTTGATCAACTCGCCCACATCAGCGTACCTTTTCACAAACGAAGGCTGAAAATCTCCACCACCTATTTGCAACACATCATGAAAGACAAGAACTTGACCATCACAATATCGCCCTGCACCAATCCCAATCACAGGAATCGAAATCTCATCTCGAATCTGCCTTGCTAATTCTTCAGGAACACATTCAAGCACGAGAGCAAATGCGCCAGCCGCCTCCACTTTTTTGGCCTCTTCGATTAAATGCAAGGCGGAGGATGGATCTTTTCCTTGTATAAGGTAGCCACCTAATTTATTTACCGATTGTGGCTGTAGGCCGAGATGAGCCATCACAGGAACCCCAGCTTGCACCAAAGCTTGCATCTGGTCGATTATTTCACTGCCACCTTCTAACTTAACCCCATATGCATTTGCTTCTTGCATCAGCCTGCCCGCCGCTTTTAATACCTCATCACGAGATAAGTGAGCCACCAAGAACGGGAGATCTGCAATCACCATGGCTCGCTTCGCCCCGCGAGTTACTGCTTTCGTATGATGAATCATATCCGCAAGCGTTACCGGAATCGTGGAATCATAACCGAGAACCACCATTCCCAGTGAATCCCCCACTAAGATCACATCTGCCCCGGCCTCTTCTACCAACATAGCACTCGGATAATCGTAAGCGGTAATCATCGCAATCGGAGTTTGTTCACGTTTCATCTTGGCAAGTGTACGAATCGTTACTTTCTTCATTGGCTATCCCCTCAATATTTTTCTATATCGATTTCTGCAGAATAAATCGCTATGGTTCCTTGATCCACTTGCAACTTTAGTGCACCCGTGTCATATAAACCCTTGAGAATACCCGTATGATTCCCCTGAGGTGTTCGCACGGTAATCATTTGATTCATCTTATAGGCGCTTGACTCCCACTCTTGTTGGATAGTCTGAAAGCCCTCCTGTAGATATCGCTCGTAACACTCTTCCAGTTCCTCTAAAACAGCCGCAATTAACGTGGCACGGTGGATATCTCCACCTAATTCGATGGTTAACGATGTGGCGATATCCAAAATCTCTTTAGGGAAATCTTGTTTTTTTGTATTCACATTCATCCCGATCCCGATGATGGCATAGTGAATGCAATCTTGCTCTCCCCGAATCTCCGTTAATACCCCACAAACTTTCTTCCCAACGATTAGCAAATCATTCGGCCATTTAATTTGTATGTCCAAGCCAGTTACTCTTTCGATTCCACGTTTAATCCCAACAGACGTTAAAATCGTGAGATGGGATGCACTTTGCAAAGCAATGGGCGGACGTAAAATCAGGCTCATCCAGATCCCTGTACGAGGGGGAGAATGCCATACACGTCCTAGACGACCTTTGCCATCACCCTGCTCATCTGCAATCACGACAGCCCCCTCTGGTGCGTCTTCCTTGGCCCATTGGTGTGCGATGATTTGGGTGGATGGAGTATGGTTTTGATATTGAATTTCACGACCAAACCGTTTGGTTTGTAGATGGGAATAGATTTCTTCCGGAGCCACTCGATCAGGCCTGTATACCAGACGATAGCCACTGCGCGGTTTCGCTTCAATCTCATATCCTCCAGCCCGCAGTTCCTCCATGTGCTTCCAGATAGCCGCCCTACTTACTCCAACTTTATGACTCAACTCTTCCCCTGATAGATAATTAGGCTGGCGGTCCAATAATACGGCCAAGATTTCATCACGAATACTTTGTGGCAATTTGGCCCCCTACTTTCAACAAAATTTCTTTTTGATTTGCAATCTCTCCCAATGCAACCAAGCGACATAACTCTGACAAGACCCCTTTTACCCATGGACCCGGTTTTTTCCCGATGGATGAAATGAGTTCATTTCCTTGAATGGATAGATCGGTCACTTTTCTAACCGGCATTTCTTCCCACCAGTCTCGTAATTCCTTCATCTCAAGGCCCGTTTCGTTGGTTAGTGCTTGCCTGATGTAGTAGCTTTCTACAACGGGTTCCATTCCATAACAGAGCAAGATTTGCTTCATCCATTTCTCGTCAGGCATTTTTACTTTCTCCCATTGTGCCAATATCTCCATAATAGACCGGAATAGCTGGGAATCTTTTTTGGAACATTTACACTCACGAGCTCTGCTTTCCAAGGAGTCCGCAGTCGTGCCGAATGCGAGAAGGAACCAAACCCATTTCCCTGCACGCTGGCAGTTGATTGGAATATGGGTAAGCCGTTCTCTTACTCTCTCCTGATTCCATTGCCATCGAGTAAAAGGAGGCATGTGATGAAAAAGCTCAGTATGTAGAAACACTTGAAAACCGATGTGGGGGGTTGGGCTTCCCAAAATCTTATCCATCTCGGTCATAATTCGTTCGACAGACAGGTACTGTACATCCTGCTTACAACGCCCCATCGCTTCTTTAGTAAGTGGATCAATCGAAAAGGAAAACTGAGCCGCAAATCGCGCAGCTCGAATCATACGCAAAGCATCTTCTTGAAAGCGCTCCGCCGCAGTCCCAACCGCGCGAATCATCCCACTGGCTAAGTCAGTCTGTCCATCAAAATAGTCATATAAATTTTCATCTAAATCCATCGCCATCGCATTTATGGTAAAGTCTCTCCGCTGTAAATCATCTCGTAAGGATCGTACAAACTGGACTCCACTTGGGCGACGATGGTCTTCATAAACCCCTTCTGTTCGAAAGGTTGTTACTTCTACTGTTTCTTGGTCCCATAGCACCGTTATGGTCCCATGTTCAATTCCTGTAGCAACAGAACGAGCAAACAAGTTTTGAACTTCAGATGGGGTTGCTGAAGTGGCAATATCATAATCGTTTGGAACTCGATCCAGTAGTAGATCGCGCACGCATCCTCCAACTAAGTATGCTTCATAGCCTGATTCATTTAGCATCTGAATGACTGCATGAGCGGCTTTTCGCCTAGGATCCATGTGTTCACCACCTTTAACGTTCCTCTAGTACCTCACGATACAAACTCTCATATAACTCGACAACCGCTTCTCCGGAGAAGTGTTTTTGCACTCTTTCCATACCCGCTTCTACAAATTGATCATATAAGGAAGGCTCTGTTAATAGTTTGATCGCATTGCTGGCCATCGAATCGACGTCACCGATATGTGAAAGGAAGCCTGTTACACCATGTTCTACCACTTCAGGCAGTCCACCTGCGTTTGATCCGATTGTTGGAACTCCGCAAGCCATGGCCTCTAGTGCCACTAAACCGAAGCTTTCTTTTTCAGATGGGAGAAGTAACAGATCGGCTAAAGAGTGGATTTGTGCCACATCGTCTTGTTTACCTAAGAAGGCGACTTTCTTTTCTAATCCGAGACTTTGCACCATCTTGCGAATAGGGATAGAGTCGGGTCCTTCACCCACAAGTAGCAATTTTGTTGGGACTTTCTCATGTACTTGAGCAAAGATTCGAATTACGTCTTCTGTCCGTTTCACAGGGCGGAAGTTAGAAATATGTAACAACGTTTTTTCATCGCTACAAGGAGTATACTTCTCACAAGCTCCTGTCACGTCCCTTGGATAGTACACACGTTGATCCACAAAGTTATAGATCCGCTCAATTGGAGTCTCTACTTGAAAGATATCAATCGTCTGTTCTGCTAGGCTATCTGATACCGCCGTCACTCGGTCACTCTGGGTTATGCCAAACTTGATCACGTCTTTTAGGACTGGATCTTCACCTAATACCGTGATGTCTGTGCCATGAAGGGTTGTGACGATTTTTAGGTGATCGCCTACCATCTGCTTTGCTAAAACAGCCGCAATCGCGTGAGGAACCGCATAATGCACATGAAGCAAGTCCAACTTGTATGTTTGGGCAACCTGTGCCATTCGACTAGCTAAAGCCAAGTCATACGGAGGATATTTAAACAGAGAATATTGATTGGCTTCTACTGGATGATAATATATGTTTTGGTGAAACCCACCTAAGCGAAAGGGCATATCATAGCTGATAAAGTGGACTTGATGACCACGATCCGCCAGTAATTTTCCCAACTCCGTCGCCACCACTCCAGAGCCTCCATGTGTGGGGTAACATGTGATACCGATTTTCATAAGTTGCACCCCTATCCTATTTGCTAACTTACATACACCTACACTAATAATGTCTGATTTATAGGTCGTGGGCTTACTAAACCTTCGCCATATTGTACGCCAATCATCTGTCCCCACATCTGGTCCCGTCCTTGAATCATCGACAAGAAAGATGGGCCGTTAATAGGAGTCTCAACTTGTCCTTCTGCTCGTTGAAACTGACTGCGATAAGCTAGGATAGAGTCCATTTTTTTCTCATATACGTCACTAATATCAACAATGATATCTGCTTTGGCGATGTCATTGAGAAAATAGTAATACAGCTGTTGTATGCGATGATGTGGCTTATTGTCAGGAGTTTGAACATTTTTAAGGCCTGCGTTAAAAATCGCTTCATTAACCAATTTGCTACAAGCTACATGATCTGGGTGACGATCTTCAAAGTAAGGAGCTAGTATGACAGAAGGACGGCACTCTCTGATCACTTGGACCATCTTCATTAATTGCTCTGGCGATCCCGTCAGGCCCCGATCTGGTAATTGGAGATTATAATGTCCAACTAAACCCAAAGCCTCTCCTGCCTTCTTCGCTTCCTCTTTACGTAATTCAACCGTACCATTTGAAGAAAGTTCTGCCTCTGTTAAGCTACAAATCGCCACGCGTTTCCCTGCCAAAGAATGTTTGGCTAGAATCCCGGATGCACCAATCTCCACATCATCGGGATGAGCACCAAAAGCCAATAAGTCTACAGTTTGAAGCTCTTCCAACTAAATCCCCTTCTCTCTAATCGTTTTGTGAATGATCTCTTTTAATAAATCCCTCTTGATCGAGAGAACGAATCAGAATTTCTGCCGTCGCTAAATTCGTTCCTACGGGAATGTCATGAACATCTGCTAATCGCAACAAAGCTAAGATATCGGGTTCATGAGGCTGGGAGGTGAGCGGATCTCGAAAGAAAATGATCAAATCGATATTCTGCTCGGCCACAAGCGCTCCAATCTGCTGATCGCCCCCTAATGGACCTGATAAAAAACGATGCACTTCAAGCTGCGTCGCTTCCATAATCATAGTTCCAGTTGTACCGGTTGCATATAAACGATGCGAAAGAAGTAACGGTTCATACGCAATGGCAAAGTTAACCATCTTCTTTTTTAATGCATCATGTGAGATGAGTGCAATATTCATCTAGTTCTCCACCTTCGATATGCTACAATTACATATCTAAAATTTCTTCCAATCCATACACAAGATGATCTAAATTCATCACTTTTCGAACTGAGAGATCCACTCCAGGCATAAACGATTCTCTATTTAATGAGTCATGCCGAATCGTTAATAATTGCCCATCTCCACCGAAGAGAACTTCTTGGTGAGCCACAAGCCCTGGTAGACGGACACTATGGATACGGAAACCGCTATAGTATGCGCCGCGCGCCCCTTCCCATACTTCCTGCTCAGAAGGATGACCCTGCTTCACCTCTTTACGCGCTTCTGCAATCAATTCCGCTGTTTTAAGGGATGTGCCTGATGGAGCATCTAGTTTATTATCATGATGCGATTCAATAATCTCCACATGGGGAAGATATTTGGCCGCTTTTGCCGCAAACACCATCATCAAAACAGCCCCAATCGCGAAGTTAGGGATAATTAAAGCTCCTAGTTTCTTCTCCGCAAAGTCTTTCTGAAGCTGATCAATTTCTTCTTCGCTGAGGCCAGTTGTCCCTACTACAGGACGAACCCCTGCTTGCAAGCACAACTCCATATGATCTTTCACACATTCGGGAGAAGTAAAATCGATTAAAACATCTGCTTCCACTTCATCTAGAACTGTAGCAACAGAACGATGAAAAGAGACCCCAAGTGACCCAATCCCGATCATCTCTCCTACATCTTTCCCTTCTTCAGAGCGTGAAACCGCACCTACTAATTGAAAATCTGCTATACGTTGAATCAATTTTACCGCTTCTTGCCCCATCTTGCCGGAAGCTCCAGCGATGATAATACGAATACTCATGGTGTCCTACTCCTCTTTCTCTTATCTCTCTTCTTCATTCTCTTTTCGTGTCCATCGATCTTTGTCACGCGTGTTGTATTTGTTCATTACTCCATCAAATGCCTCTTGTAGACTAATGTCAAGGGAATTAGCAAAACAAGCGATGATAAAAATAAGATCGCCCAACTCATTTTGAATGGAATTATCTTCTTCCGTCTTCTTTTTTGGTTTTTCTCCAAATTGGTGGTTTACTTCCCTCGCCAACTCACCCACTTCTTCGGTCATGCGAGCAAGCATAGATAGAGGTCCGAAGTAACCTTCCTTAAATTGACCAATATATTCATCCACTTCACGCTGAATATCGTGAAATGTTTTCGGTTTTTTTTCTGACATCGAAATACCTCCTGACCTTCCCATGTTACCTTATCATGCCTAAGATATAAAGTTACTAAATTAATTGAGAAACCCTCTCGGATTTTTGATATTATATCGGGGTATACTACACTAAACAGAATTTGGTTCACCATTTCTGTTAAACGGAGCGAGCTACTATGAAGAAACAAATTTACATGCACATCCGCAATATTCTCTCCATCTTAATTGGAGCCTTTATTGCGGCTGTCGGAATCAACTACTTCGCGATTCCTAACCAATTAGCCGAAGGCGGTTTTACAGGGATTGCTTTGTTAGCCAATTACCAATTTGGCTTATCGCCCGGATGGATCATCTTGGCATTAAACATTCCCCTCTTTTTTGTTGGATATAGGGTATTTGGAAAACAAACATTATTTTACACCTTAATCGGAACCATTTCCTTCTCCCTCTTTATCGAATGGACAGCGGGGCTAGGAAGCTCCCGTCAAGACGTACTGCTAGCCTCTCTCTATACCGGAGTATTAGTCGGAATCGGACTGGGCCTCATTTTCCGGGTTGGAGGAACCACAGGTGGAGCGGACATTATCGCCCGCCTTATGAACAAGTACTTCGGTTGGAGCATGGGGAAAACAATGTTTATCTTTGACTTTTTTGTCATCCTTATCTCTAGCAAAATCATCGGTTTGGATAAAGCCATGTATACCTTAATCGTCGTATTCGTCGGGGCGCGTGTGATTGATTTTGTCGTAGAGGGGTTAAACGCATCGAAAGCGGCAACTATCATCTCCAACGCAGCCGTTTTATTGGCTGATGAGATTACTCAGAAAATGGGTCGCGGTGTCACGTTCCTACAGGGAAAAGGAGGATACACCGGGACAGAGAAAAACGTTATTTACATCGTCCTCGCACCCAATCAAATCCCGAAACTAAAGCAAATCGTTCACAACGCAGATCCATACGCTTTTATGGCCATACATGACGTTCGTGATGTTTATGGAGAAGGATTCTCGTATGAGACTCCAGAAGAAGTAGAAAAGAATGTTAAAAAAGCAAAAAAATAAGCAAAAAGCACTCATTTCTATTTATGAATGAGTGCTTTTTGCTATGTTGTTCCTGCTTTCGTCCCCTCGTATTTCTTCCACAGAAAATAACTTAATACTATTAAAATGGTACTCAGCAGCCAGATAATAAGCATAGGCATCGGCATTTGTACTGTGGGTCTTAGCAGTTTCATCACATCTTGATCACTTCCGTGAAAAATTTTCGGAATGAGCTGTTCAAGAAGTTGAATAATCGTCTCATTTTCCGAAAAATTCTTGTTTTTATAGAGGAAAGCAAGCATAGAATCTATTTTTTGTAAAATAGCTGGACTTTTTGAGATCAAAATAGCTGGACGTACCAGATCAAAGCTTTTTTGAAATTGACGAACCGCTCCCTGAAGATCTTCTTGCTTCTGCTCTTGGTTCGATTGTTTGATCCCGCTAACAGACCGTTGTAACTCCGGCTCTGCATTATGCCATAAGGGCTGGTTGGTGTGAATGAGAACATCAAATGAGTACACTAACTTCCTCGCTCGTGCCGTTAATCCCTCTGGATCTACCAACACCTGATTCAATTGCTCGTCCATCTCTAAAATCGTATTAGATAGGGCTGAAATTACGCCCAGTGAATACTTTTTCACCTGAAAATTCGTTTTCGAAAAGGAGATAGCCAGTTTCGTAACAGTCGATTTAGCATCCATTAGATTTTGTTGGCCAATCTGTTTCTGTGTCTGAAGCGCCAATTGTAGCCACTCTTGCTCCTTTGAACTTTCTGCCGATAACGTATCTTCAGCCCATACATTCGATATATTCCAAAAAAAGAATCCATTTAACATGACAAATATCAGGCAAAGTCGAATCCACAACAGGGTCCCCTCCTGCTAACATACTCGTACTACTACCTTATTCAGGTTGTCCGACTCACATGTCTAAGAGGGGAAAAATACTCACTATTTTTGATATAACGTTTCATATTTCCATAATCGAACCTTACTCGGAATCATCATAAAGATCGCCGCTAGGAAAATACTTGTCAGTCCTAATACCACCGTAAAAAACGCAATAGACGGCATATAGCGATCTAGCTCTGTTACAACCCATGGATGTAAATCAAACTGGTAATCAAAATAGTCATTGATCAATGTCCAAGTAGCTGTAATCAAGATATCTCTTTTTTGGAAGGTGTAATATGGAAAATAGAGAGCTCCTTGCAACGCCATCCCCAGATGTGAACCGATTAACATCCAATGTTGCCATGTAAGAGACTCGGTCCAAGGAATCGGTGCCACAGCCGCTCCCCAGAAAATCATGACAACCGCCCAAATTCCGTATTTAAAAAGAGTGACACACGCTAGGGCCTCGATGAGAGGACTTCTTTTTTTGATCAGATATAAGAATAGAACCACTGTGAAAAACAAACTAGCCGTTGGGCTATCTGGTACAAACGGAATTTGATACCATTTTGTCATCGCCAATTGCTCTTTATACCAGTAGTAGCCATAGATAGTACCAATTAAATTAATCACGAAGAGAGAAAGTAAAAACCATCGCTCCATTATGACACTTCGAATATAGCTCACCGTAGGAGTCATCCTTCATTCTCCTTATGATCCGGAAAAAACCTAGTCACCGAAAGGCAACCAGGTTTTTTAGATCCATTCATTTATTTTTGCTTTTGTTTCATGAGCCAGTCAAGAAGAACTTGTTTATCGGCTTCGGAACCTTGGAACATACCTGCTGGCATCGCACCACGACCATTATCGATCACGTGCTCGATTTCCTTACGAGTCAATTTTTCATCCTCGCCTTTTAAACGATCCCCTACACCAAGAAGTGGAGGACCTTGGACCCCTTGCAGTTTGTCACCGTGACATTTGATACAAGCATTCTTTTTATAAAGCTCGTAGCCTTTGTCTTGTTCTGCGACAATCTTTTTATCTTTCGCAGGGGTACCGGCAGAAGATGTAACTTGGATCACATGCTCTGCTTCCGCAGCCCATGTTAAACCAATCACTCCGAGAAGTGAAAGGATTGCGATCCACGTGGTAGCAGGGCGCTTTAATGGACGACGTTCTTTGCTGGTATCCAAAAATGGAGCTAGCATCAAACCGCCAAATAATAGCCCTGGTACGACGATAATACCAATCGATATGAATGGACCCGCTGCCCATTTATATTTCAATAACTGATACAAGAATAAGAAATACCAGTCTGGTACAGGCAAGAAACCAGTATTCGTAGGGTCTGCAATATCACCCAACGGTGGCGACTCAGCCATAACCAAAGTCATAAAACCTACTAGGAAAACCGCTGCGACCATCCACTCTTTTAGCAAGAAGTCAGGAAAAAACTGTTCTGTCTTGCCAGGAAACTGAGAGTAATCTGGGGGGAGCATCTCTTTCGAATTCACCCTTACACGCGAGTCTCCCACATAGTGGACTTGCTTCTGGTTTCCGTCTTGATTGTGTGCCAAGTGGATCCCTCCTCACGTATACGGCTTATAACGGGCCTGAGATGCCCTGACGGCGTATTAAGATAAAGTGAGTAGCTAGTAAACCTAGCAACCCTGCTGGTAAAAAGAACACATGAAGTGCATAGAATCGAGGTATCGTGGTTGCACCTACCATATCGCCACCTTGCAAGAATGTAGCAAGATAGCTACCTATAAATGGAACCGATTCTGCAATCTGTATCCCTACTTTGGTTGCAAAGTAAGCTTTATTATCCCAAGGTAATAGGTATCCGGTAAATCCAAGGCCTAACATCATAAAGAAAATTAATACTCCAACGATCCAGTTAAATTCACGTGGATTTTTGTAGGAGCCAGTGAAGAATACACGTAACGTATGTAAGAATAGCATTACGATCGCGACACTTGCACCCCAGTGGTGCATACCACGAACAATCGTCCCCATGGCAACCTCAGTTTGTAGATACTTAACACTTGCGTGGGCGTTAATGATATCCGGAACATAATACATTGCAAGAAACATCCCTGAAAGGATTTGAATCATAACAACGAAAAAAGTCAGTCCACCAAAACAATAAATAAATGCGGAGAAATGGTGTGCTGGATTCACATGTTCCGGTACTTCATGATCCGCAACATCTCGCCAGATCGGCGTGACATCGAGTCGTTCATCCACCCACTTGTAGACCGCGCGCAACATAAACGCGACACCCCCTCGTGATCGAGTATTTAAGCTTTCTTGATTGGGCCAATCCACAAATGCCCAGCCTCAATTTTGGTTTCGTATTGATCAAGTGGTTTAGTTGGTGGCGTACCAGGAACGTTTGTTCCATTTTTAAAATAACGACCAAAATGACAAGGGCAGAAAAATTCACCCTTGAATTGTGGGTTACTCTCCCAACCTACTGTACAACCCAAATGCTTACAAACAGGTGAAAGCGCTAAGATTTTTCCTTCGCTTTTCATAACCCAAGCTGTACGGGGCTCCCCACCTTCTGGAACATACCATCCGTCTTTTACATCTACACGAAAATCAACTGATAGAGGAGTTTCAGTAATTTGATCCTCCTTGTAGTTCGTTTTGACGAATGCTCCCTTTCCTCCCTTTTTCAGCATAGGATCTGCTGCAAAACGGATCATAGGGAAAAGCATGCCCATTCCAAGGAAACCAGCCGTCCCACCCAACGTATACGTTAAAAATTGGCGGCGGGAAACTTTTTTACTCACGACAAGTCCGACCTCCTTCTACACGGCATGAACCGTTAAAACACGGGAAACGGAACCTTTTACACATGCTAGGACTTATTCTTTTACTAGGACATCTCCAATAATAGCGAATGGCATCTGAAAAATCAAGAAAACTCATGTGAGAAACATAACAAGTTTTCAATATGAGTTCTGCCAATTTTGTACAATTGCTTCCGTCGTCTCTCGCACATGCTTTTCTAGCTCCCATGTATCATCCCCAGATCCACATGACACAATTCTTGTAATCGTAGAAAACACAGGTAAATCTGCGCTTTCATCATTCTCCAGATATGTATGTTTTTCATCTGTCAACACAACTAGGTGAGTAAAGCCAGATTTTTGCAGTGACTGAACCGTGTTGTGAATCACTGAACGAAATAACTCAGGAGCCATTCCATAATCTACAATGGTAGGTAGCAAAAACACCCTCCCTTGTAAACCTTGTTCCACGCGTTCTGCTACACGCTCTAACCGATGAAAGCTTTGAAAAGGTAACTGTTTGTGCTCCATAAAACAGCTGGCTACAGGTAAGATCAACGTATCTACAAAAGGAGCTACTTGTTGCCACTCCTGATCCTCTACTGTATATAGTTTCATCATGTCCACATCCTTCTTATCTCAAACAAAAAAAGCCCAGCTTCTGCTGAGCATTATATCATGTCTTTCTCTAATTTTCTTAGTTCCGCTGTTAGGATAGCAAATCTTTCTTCATCTCGATCTTCTAGCGATTGATCAATCTGGACATATAACTCTTTTTTATGAAATTCCTTCATCGTATGGTCCAGAAACATCTCCGCGAACAGACTTAGTAGCTGATCTTGTGCGAGATCCTGTTTCTCCAACGGATTTACCTCCAATACAGCAGCAAACTCTGGACACGATGCACAATCTTTAAAGTACAAGCCAATATAAATATCTTCTTTTGGAAAAGACTTGATGTCAAAATAGGCACTTTCTACGTCTGTACCTAACCGCTTTTTCTTCTTAAACTGAAAAGATGGCTTCTTGACACATTTCGTAGACATGAGAATCGCTTTAGGTAGATTTTCTACGTGATCAACGAAATGGACTCGTTTTAATAGTTGTTCATCTGAGGACAGGTAACTGAGCAGCCAAGCCGCCTCTTTTTTTTGTAACTCATACCGATTCAAAAACCAGTTGATAAACTGTTTCTTCTCTGAAACGGTAACACTGTTGCTCATCTGCCTTCCCCCTTGCATGGATGGGTGAATGAGTCGATCTCTGACAAAGATGTAGCTCTTTGTATCTATCCTATTACACCTATAACTATTACATTCGAGTTAAAGAATCCATTTTCCTACTTCGGCGGCTGAATAAACCCTTCTTCAATTGTCTGTTCGCCAAATGCAGAAACGCCATGCATCCACCTAATCCCATTAGACGTAAGAGTAAAATAAGCTTCCTGGTTCTCCTCTCCCCACTTCCCAACCCCCAAATGAACCAACATCTCCATGATTTTTTGGAATAATGATTTCTCTGTTTCATAATAGAATGGCTTTAGCCAAGGGGAGACTGCTTGATAAATAGCAGAAACAGAGATCCAATTCGGGTAGGAGAGCAGGCCAATCCACCTTAAAATAATAGGTAGCTGAGGAATCGGACGACGGTAGAGGCGAATCCAGAATCGATAGAGCTGTTTTCCTTCCTGTACTCCTAGATGACTACACCTTTCAGATCCTACTGAAGTAACACCCAGATATCCTTGTTCTTCTTCTAAGATGTATTTTTCATAGTATGCATAATCATAAAGAAGTGAGAAGCGATTCGGGTATAGATGATACATTCGCCCAAAACCAAATCTCGGTCCTCCGCTTTTAATAGGCTCTTCTGGAATCGCAAACGTTTGGAGTAACTGCTTACATTGCTGACGATAAATCGCTTGATCCTGCGTCAATTTTACGATATCTTGCTGTAAATATTGCAAGAAACGTTGTAAATCATATACCATCTGATTTTCTTCATCACGATAACAACTGGGAGAATTCGATTGCTGAAAAGGAATATACGACTGAACAAATGCTTGTTGAATCTGCTCTCTCGTATCGCTAGGCATATGATAGAGATACTGCGTTTGGTGAGAATAGCCTGGAAACAACCAGCCCTTTTTTAAAGCCGCTACGACAAATGAGCGAGGGGTCCCTTCTTCTCCACATAAAGCCGCACGACCCTTTGCGAGAAGCTCTTCCATCGTGTAGGCCGGGCTTGGATCTAGCGTAATTAACTCAATAAACCGTAATTCAGTCGTAGAGCACCCTTCCAGCAAATTGTGGATATAACTTTTTTTACTGATTTGACGTAGTAAGCTACAGATTAACTCATGTTTCGAGTGTTGATCCGTTTGTTCACATCCATAGTACCGATGTAATTGTTTTAATTGATCAATTCCTGCATAAGTAAGCCATTCTGCTATTCTCATCTTACTACGACACCCTTTCGTCCCTATTAAATGATAGTTTGGACGAAAGGGTGTTAAGTTAGACATCGTATTCAAATCCGTAATTTCCTCTGTACATATATATCGGTAACAGAGTGGTCCCCATTTTTATGTAGAATGACATCGGCTCGTTCGCGTGAAGGTAAGATATAGTTATGTAGGTTTACGTGGTTGATCTCATTCCATACATTGGTTGCTCGGTTTAATAGCTCCTCTTCGCTTAGAGAGGTAAATTGATGGTAGTAGGAATGCGGATTGGTTCGAGCTTCCTTCCAGAGCCGTTTGACTCGCTCTAGATACCAAATAATTTGATTTTCTTCTTCTGCATCCACATAGATTGAAATATCCAGAAAATCAGCAGCAATCCATGAGGTTCGCTTCAGCAGATCCAATTGAACGGGAACGACTTGCAACACATTTAACCCTTCTACAATCACCATTTTGGGCCTTGTGAATGTAAGGGTTTCGTCTGGCAATATATCATACGTATCATGCGAGTAAATAGGAACTTTAAAGTTCGAAAAACCCGATTTACATTCATAGAGAAGGCGAACAAAGCCTTCCATATCATAACTCTCAGGAAAGCCTTTTCTATGTAATATATCTTTCTCAGTCATGATTTTCATCGGATATAAAAAGCTATCTGTTGATACGATCGTCACAGAATCTCTGCCCAGCGAATCTTCGAATAGCGTGTGAAAAATCTGGGCAATGGTACTCTTTCCACCTGCAACACTACCTGCCACTCCAATAATGAGCGGGATGTTCGCAGTACGTGGAGCTTGTTGTAAATGATGATATAGCTCCACAAAGCGGGACGCAATCGGGAGATATACTTGACGAATTTCATGTTCAGAGATTTTTAGTTTATCAATCAATTCCACATGCGCTTCTGCTGACAGTGAAAAAGGAGTTGCCTGATGGCGTTCATTCCACTTATCTCGCTGATAGCGGACATGAAGGGTTAAGTCAGCCTCTTGGCTCATGTTCATTCTCCTCTTTAGAGATCTTTGTCCATTGTGACAAAAAAAAGAGAGAATGACAATCTTTTTACTCTGTACTCGATCCATCCCATCATTTTTGAACGAATACTTTATGCCTAGAAACAAGCCTTCCTCCTTGTTCATCCTTTTCTTTTATCTTCATCCATCTACCAAACAAGAAAGCCACCCAAGAGACAATGAAAATAGAGAACGGTGAATCCCACTCTCGAAAGCCAAATAGGACAAACAACTCCCCTACTAGATAGGTCCAATCCGATTGCATTTGCTGGGACCATGTCCATGGTAGGACAAAAAGAGGCAGATGATAGAAACAGAATAAAGCACTCGACACCTTCCAGTTAAGGTGATAGCTCCATTTAGCAGTAGAGCCTAGACCTACATAAGCGAATAAGGTAATCACTCCAACCATGAGTAACGTCCATTCATGAAGAAGCTCCGTCATATCGCTAATGGGAAACCAAATTGAGATAAAAAAGGGAAATACCCATGTTTTTAAGATGAAAATACAGATGAGAACAAAGAAGAATTCCAATGAAAAATGCCAAATTCGTCCGCCCATAGACAACCCTCCTCATCCCACACTATGTGGACAAACCAAAAAAAAGAACCGCTTAATCGGTTCTACCATAGCAATATTAGGATAGGAGTGGAGAGAAACCATACTATACATTCAATATAACCTATATATTATCTGAAATGCAAGTAATTTCTAACATTTATGTTCTTCTAAAAAGGATTCAAGTTCTTTCAAAAAAGCTTCATTTTCGTCTTTACTACCAATGGTAACACGAAGGAAGGTAGGGAATCCGAGTCCTTCTCCAGAACGGGTAATCACGCCGCGGTGAAGCAGGAATTGAAATACATCGTTGGCCGGGAAACCGGTATCAAATAGGATAAAGTTTCCGTGTGAAGGATAATGGAATAAGCCTAATTGGTCCAAGCGTCCCGTGATCTGCTTACGTCCACTCTCATTTTGATTTCGGCAGTAGAAAACAAACGTTTGGTCTTCCACGGCTGCACTTGCTGCTAATTGAGCCAAACGATTTAGATTAAATGGATCCCTGACCCGATTCAACTCGGTTACCACATCCGGATGCGCAACCCCAAATCCAACCCGTAGCGCCGCCAAGCCGTAAATCTTAGAGAAGGTGCGTAACACGACAATATTGGGATTATAGTCGAGTAACGATAAAGAGTCTGGATAGCTAGAATCGGTCACATACTCAGCGTATGCCTCATCCAGCACGGTTAAGACATGATCAGGAACTTGGTCTAAGAAGGATTCAAGCTCCTCGCGACCCACTATCGTACCCGTAGGGTTATTAGGATTGCAAATCCAAACCACTCTCGTTTTTTCGGTGATCACTGCAAGCATTCCTTCAAGGTCATGAGTGCCTTCTTTCAAAGGGACTTGAATCGGTATAGCTCCTTCTATCTTGGTTACCGTTTCATAACGAGGAAACGTCAGATCTGCCATCACTGCCTCTGTATCTGGTTCTAGGTATGTACTGGCAATCATTTGAACAATTTCATCAGATCCATTTCCAAAGATGAGACGTCGTGGGTCTACTTCAAGGTGTTCGGCTACTTTTTCACGTAAATCAGGGGCAGACCCTTCGGGGTAAAGTTGGAGCGAATCTTTCCCTTGTTCGATTGCTTTCCAAACTGCCTTGGATGATCCGAATGGATTCTCGTTACTAGCTAATTTGATGATGCGTTCGAGTCCGAGTTCTCGCCTTACTTCTTCTAGGGGCTTTCCTGGTTGATAGACAGGTAGGCCGTGAATGGATTTTTTGGATTTGATCATGGATTTATTCCTCCCTTTCTTTTTATTTTACAATAGTTGAAGGTGGAAGGGTCGAAATTTTCACAGAAGAAAGAATGAGCTTAAATTATTAACAAGCCCCTATCCTATGTAATGCTTGACGGATCAACCCCTCGGGGACGTGCTCGTTGATTCGGACTTGTCCGTATATGGGTGATAGGATAAAGATAAATCCGGTAGAAGTGTGTTTCTTGTCTCGACGTAGGTAGTCCATCAGCTTATCTTCTGATAAAGGTGTACGTAGCTTGACAGGTAGACCAAAGTGGGTTAATAACTCTTCGGTCATCTTGGTTAAGCCTTGGCTGGAAGAGTGGATTTTTTCGCTCATCCACGCTGATCCGACCATGCCGATCGAGATTGCTTCTCCGTGAGTGTAGGCGCTGTAGGAAGTTGTTCCTTCGATGGCATGACCGATGGTGTGCCCATAGTTTAAGATGGCACGGATACCTTGTTCTGTTTCGTCTTGGCTGACGACAGCTACTTTGACCGCACATGCTCTTTCGATCGCTTCTGTTAGGTAGAGAGAATTACGGCTTAGCAACTCTTCTTTGTTTTGAAATAACCAATCGACAAAGGAGTGATCCCAGATTAATCCATGTTTGATCACTTCAGCAAATCCTGATTGAAGCTCTCGTGTTGACAGCGTTTGTAGGGTATCAACATCATAAATCACACCTTTAGGCTGATAAAAGGCACCCATGATGTTTTTACCGAGTATGTGATTAATCGCTACCTTCCCACCCACACTACTATCATGTGCGAGTAAGGTAGTAGGCAACTGAAAAAAACGAATCCCACGCATGTATGTAGCCGCTACAAATCCAGCGAGGTCTCCAATAACTCCGCCGCCTAACGCTAGGATGACGCTTTTACGGTTGCATCCGGCTTCTATCAATTTCCCAATCAAAGATTCATAGGTTGCTACACATTTCGATTGTTCACCATGAGGGACGATTGCAAAATCGATAGAGAAGCCAGATTCAGAGAGGCTTCTCCGAACTGGCTCCAAATAGTGAATAGCCACCTGATCGTCTGTGATGAGAAATAAGCGATCTTGTTTTTGAACACCTTGCATCTCTAATAGATTGGGCAGCTTAGCTAATAATCCTGAACCAATCAAGATGGAATAGGACTGTTCAGGTAACGAGACCTCTAGCTTTCTCATTTGCTCACACTCCCATTAAAAATTTCTCGTATGTTCCCGGTAGCGCTGGACCTGAGCGACTAACTCTTCCACTGTATCAGCAGGGAATTTTTCAAGTAATGCTTGGGCCACTTCCCAAGCGACTACAGCTTCCGCTACGACACTAGCCGCAGGAACTGCACAGGAGTCCGATCTTTCAATACTTGCTGCAAATTCCTCTTTTGTATCGATATCAACACTCATTAACGGCTTGTACAATGTAGGAATTGGTTTCATCACCCCACGTACGATAATCTCTTCGCCTGTCGTCATACCACCTTCGAAGCCACCTAGACGATTGGTAGCACGAGTAAATCCACGCTCTTTCGACCAGATAATCTCATCATGAACTTGTGAACCGCGTAAATTAGCCGCCTCAAAACCGATTCCAAACTCCACACCTTTAAACGCATTGATACTCACGATCGCTTGAGCAATTTTCGCATCCAGTTTACGATCCCATTGGGTATGACTTCCCAGACCGATCGGCATCCCCTCTACAATCACTTCCACGATGCCACCAATCGAATCCCCTTCTGCTTTCGCATCATCAATCTCTTTCATCATGGCCTGTTCTGCCTCTGGATCTAAGCAACGCACAGGCGATTCTTCAGCTTGCGTGACGAACTCAGATAACGGAACATCTAAGATTCGCTTCGCTTTCACTCCACCAATCTGCAAGACATGTCCTGCAATTTCGATCCCACATAATGCTAGAATCTGCCGTGCGAAAGCACCAGCCGCTACTCTAGCCGCTGTTTCTCTTGCACTCGAACGCTCTAAAACATCTCGCAAATCACGATGGTCATATTTTATCGCTCCATTTAAATCTGCATGTCCCGGACGTGGACGCGTTAGCTTTCTCTTATCTGCTTCTTCCTGCATCGGAAATGGATTCATCACCTTTTGCCAATGCGTATAATCCTTATTTTCTATCACTAAAGCAATCGGTGCTCCCGTCGTCTTACCAAAGCGAACCCCACTCATGATTTGAATTTCATCTCGCTCAATCTGCATTCGACGACCACGGCCATGTCCTTTTTGCCTGCGATGTAGCTGATGGTCAATCTGCTCTTTTGAAAAGGGAACTTGGCTCGGCACACCATCTATAATTAATGTAAGTTGCGGACCATGTGATTCTCCTGCTGTTAGGTATCTCATCTATATTCATTTCCTCTCAAAATGGCTTAATTATAGCCCAGTTTCGTCCAATCACTAGGAGCATCTTTTTGTATCCGGATAACGAATTGCTCGATTAATGACTGGTTACTTAGCTCAGGTCTAGCTACTAATTTCCTCGTAATCATAACCTGCTCGATCAGCTTCGCACATGCAGATTGAGTCGTTCTTTTTGCCTGGCTACTACCCTGCTCTGCAAAGCCAGCCATATTCTCATCCGCCATCCCGATCGCACTTCTCGAGACATAACGAAGCCATATCATAAGAAAATCTAGAATCAGCGTCACTTGCTTTTTCTGAATCAATTCTTGGAACCATGGCTCTTGAATCGTAACGATAGCGGTGGATTGCTTATTTACTAACAACTGAGACCAATCGATCACGTGACGAAAGATTCGTTCCAACTCCTCCGAATCCATTTCTAACTGCTCGAATTTTTGGGAGCACTGTGCTAGTACGTAATTCATAGGCGGCTGAATCCCGTGAGCTTGCCACATCTTGGCTTGCTCCAACCAAGTCGGCTCCACGAAGCGGACTGACTGACACCGAGAGCGAACCGTCTGCACGATACTCTTCTCTTGCTCCGTTATTAAAATCGCCAGCATGGGAGAAGTCGGCTCTTCTAAGAATTTTAACAACGTGTTCGCGGTCTCAATTCTCATCTGATCAGCCGAATCCAAAATAACGACACGTGTCATCCCTTGTGCAGATTGATATCGAAAACGATGTTGCAACTGTTTAATCTGCTCCATCTTTATCATGTTACCATCTGGCTCAATCACGAGTACATCCGGATGATTCCCTGATTCAATTTGCTTACAAGTAGGGCACTCATCACATGGATCTAGCTGACTCTTCTCGCAATTAATTGCCTTAGCGAACTCGAGGGCAATTTCCCTTTTATATGTACCTTTGGGACCATAAAACAAGTACCCGTGGGCAACACGATCTTGTCTGATGGCCGTTTGTAAAAATTCAATCACTCGTTTCTGATCTTTATATGACTGAAACGACATCTGGTAAATGCCCCCGTTCTCTATCACGTTCTCTCTATATCCTCTCAAAAGAAAAAAGCCCGGTCAACCCGAGCTTTTTTTCTTACCATCGCCCTACACCCAGCGATTTAACGTTTTTGCATAGCTTGTAACTTCTTCTTCCTTAAACCATAGGCTTAATTCACGCTCAGCACTCTCAGCAGAATCAGAACCATGAACGATATTCATGCCAACACTTACTCCGAAATCACCGCGAATCGTACCAAGATCTGCTTCTTTTGGATTCGTTTTACCCATCATATGACGAGCTGTACCAATCACGCCTTCACCCGCCCAAACCATAGCAAACACAGGGCTAGATGTGATGAAATCTACAAGCTCACCAAAGAATGGGCGCTCTTTATGTTCTGCATAATGTGCTTCCGCTAGGTCACGGGATACATGCATCAATTTTGCTCCAACAAGTTGGTAGCCTTTCTTCTCAAAACGAGCTACGATTTCGCCCACTAAACCGCGTTGTACGCCGTCTGGTTTCACCATAATAAATGTTTTTTCCATCCGTATTACCTCCAGTTTATGTAACAAATGTGCCTAGAAGATACATCTAAGCCAGTTTATAGCTATGTATAAGACCAAAAAAATTGTATCAAGAAGTAAATGGGAAAGCAACCGTTTTCAAAGAAAAGAAACCCAGCAAAATCGCTAAAAAAAGAGAAAGGAAAAATAGTAATGGCCCTAGAAAGGGGAACAATGATGAGGAAGGGAAGTGCAAAACGATGGATTTTGAAATGGTAATGCAGGAGCTAGAAGCACTCAGCAAGGAACGAATGAAAAAAATATACATAAGCAATGGAGCACACGAGCCTCTTTTTGGTGTAACGACAGGCGAAATGAAGCCACTTGCAAAGAAAATCAAGAAAAATCAACCTTTGGCGGACCAATTATACGCCACCGGAAACTACGATGCGATGTATTTTGCAGGTGTCATTGCAGACCCTATGATCATGACAGAAGAACATTTTGAACGCTGGATGGACGGGGCATATTTCTACATGCTATCTGACTTCGTCGTGGCAGTAACATTATCAGAAGCAGATATTGCGCAAGCCGTTGCCGATAAATGGATCAATAGCGGTGACGAACTAAGGATGTCAGCAGGCTGGAGTTGCTACTGCTGGCTTTTAGGGAATCGCCCCGACCGTGAATTTAGTACAAGTAAAATAGCGGATATGCTTGAGCAGGTAGACATGACGATCCACCACTCACCTGATCGAACCAAAATTTCGATGAATAACTTTGTCTATACAGTAGGCCTTTCCTATATACCCCTTCATGATAAAGCGATCGAAATCGCTCAGAACATAGGCTCAGTCGAAATCATGAAAGGCACGAAAAAGAGTAGCCTCTCACTTGTTTCCGAACGAATTCAAAAAGAAATCGACAAAGGACGGATTGGCTTCAAACGCAAGTATGTACGGTGTTAGCTTAAACGATGATGTGTCTCCTCGAGAAAAAACGCTTCCAGATTGCCGTCTGGAAGCGTCAGACTGCAGACAAACCTCTTCTGAACAACAAGTTTAGAAGAGGTTTTTGTGTGAATTGACTCAAATATCGTTTATGGCGATGGTTTCTCCATC
>NZ_SLXV01000012.1 GCF_004341445.1 Baia soyae | reverse complement strand
CAGGATCAAACTCTCCATTGAAAGTTTGAGCTAAGCTCAATTTAAAGTAATTAAACAGGTCTTGGTTCATTCACTCTTTAGTTTTCAAGGAACACTTGCTTTTCATTTACCGTCACCGTATCGCGGCGACATGTAATAATATAGCACGCCACAAAATAAGAGTCAATAACTTTTTTCGTTTTTTCTCTGTCTCGAAAATGATACAATGTAAACACTAATGAAAGAGATAGGCCCTATAGGAGGTACCATAGATATGCTCTTATCCGGTAAGCTAAATAAAATACGCACTTTCGCGTTATTGCTCATTTTTCTAGGCGTAGGCATTATGTACATAGGCTTTGCTATTCCTAGCTGGATGGTCGTTTTCTTCATCCTCGGATTGCTCACTGTCTGTGCAAGTGTCGGCATCTATTTCTGGATTGGGATGCTATCCCTTCAATCCGTGTCAGTAGAGTGTCCTGAGTGTAAAAAACAAACCAAGCTATTGGGCAAGCGGGATGAATGTAGCCACTGTCGTGCAATCCTTTCCCTAGATCCAAAAGATGCACCAGGTGCACCCCCTAAAACAGTAAATTAAATCAAGTTATCTTGAAAAGATGTTCTACTTTATTACTTGTAGGCAGTAATAAAGTAGAACATCTTTTTTATTTTCATTCTCTCAAACACCAGGTCCACTTTCTCTATACGCCATTCATATTCTGACTTATTCAAAACTATAGTATAGTTACCATTCCATATTTAATTTCAATTTTGTAGGAGGGATAGACCATTGAAACCTCACAACATCATTGAACTATTATCGAGAATTGTAAAACATCATCCTGAAAATCCCGCATTATGTTGGCACAAACAGGAGAAAGAACGTGTTTATACATACAAACAGCTTTGGTATCAGATCCATGATGTAGCCTACGGATTACAAAAATTAGGGATTCAAGCTGGGAGCAAAGTTGCCATCTATGCAAGATCGAACCCAAGAGCCATCATATGCGACTTAGCTATCTTAGCCCTAGGGGGCATCTCTGTCCCGATCGATCCGTTACGGTCCAAAGAGCAGATTGTTGAATTGATTCAACATGCCGATATTACTTCCATTCTCATCGAAAATCCGGGTATGCTAGAAGAAATCCAATATCTTCTTCCCCATATGAAGCATGTAGCCTTATTAACGGGACGTTCCTTTCAGGTTGGGGCAGTAACCTTTGATACTATGGTTCAATTAGGACAAACCGTCTCAAACGATGCATACAATCTACCCTATCCATCCATTCAACAGCAAGACCCTGCCACCATTATTTATTTATTTGCAGACGACCGAATTCGGGCCCTAACGTACAGCCACGGAAATATCCTACAACTTGTTCATTCTCTATCCTATTTACTTCCTATTTCAGAAGAAGATCAATTTTTATCTTGCTTGCCGTATTCCTGTTTCATAGAACGTTTGGTCGGGCATTTCTATCCTTTGCTATCAGGTTCCAGTATTTCGTACTTAGATTTGAAAAATGGATTGTACCCACACACTGAAACCAACTATTCAACGATCTGTTTACAGACACCTGAATCATTGCAACAATTGGAACGAGATTTACAGCAAACGGAATCACCTACCACAACACTTAAAAAAATCATTCTTTCTAGGATTCGAAATGCAGTAATAGATCGTTTTACTAAAAACGCAGTTCCAAAAAAGCTGGGTGAACATCTAAGGTGTCTGATTTCTACAGAACCTTTACCCTACCCATTTCCAACGATAGAGGAGCATTTGCAAGGATCGATCTTTGAACTTTTTGGAACAGAAGATTGTCCAGTCATCGCAGTCGGAAAAAGCCATGGAGATGATGAGAAGATGTTTATTCCTCTTCCTTCCGTGGACGTGAGGGTGTCAACAGATAGTGAGCTATTGGTAAAAAGCCAAATGATTCGCATGGAGGAATTATCCTCTGATCCTGATTATGAATCCAACATGAAAAATGGATGGTTGTCCACAGGGACTCATGTCATCTTGACAGCTAGAGGCTATATCCAGAAGCAAATATAAAAAAGAACAAGCTTCTTACATGTTAGGGGTCTACCTGCATGAAAGAGCTTGTTCCTATTGGATTTTTCGATAATGTTGGCATGTTGGACATGTACCATAAAACTCTAAACGATGTGAGTCCACTATATAACCTGTTCCCTCAGCAGCGCGATCTTCTAAATCAATAGGAGCATAATCAAAGTCTGTAATCTTACCACAGGTCTGGCAGATCACATGATAATGATCTTCCACATTTGCATCAAACCGGCTTGATGCATCCCCGTACGTAAGTTCACGAATTAAGCCAGCATCTTTAAAGACACGAAGATTATTGTACACTGTGGCTACGCTCATATTCGGAAAGTTTGCTTCTAACGCTTTATAAATTTCGTCTGCTGTTGGGTGCTCCATAGAAGAAAGCAAGTATTGTAAAATCGCATGTCGTTGAGGGGTCATGCGAACACCGCTTTCTTTCAAGGTTTCAATAGCACCTGTCAGGCGGTTTTTATCCATTTCCCCCACCTCGCTATGTCTGTCAATGAAATGATTCTTACTTTAGAATATCTATAATTAGTCTATTTTCATTTCACGAAATTGTCAACGCTACTTGGTGCTATTTTTCCCATACCAGCAAAATTCAAGCAACTGACAAGAGGAACATTTTGGGTTACGAGCACTGCAAACTCTTCTTCCATGCCAGATAATCCGATGATGCGTGTCTGTCCATTCGGCTCGTGGAACTCTACGCATTAACTGTCTCTCCGTCTCCAACACATTTTCACTATCCGCCAGCGCCAGCCGATTAGCAACCCGTTGTACATGCGTATCGACAGCTAGAGCAGGGACGCCAAATGCATTGCTCAATACCACATTTGCTGTTTTCCGACCTACACCCGGTAGCTCTTCTAATTTGGCACGATCATTCGGAACTTCTCCTTGGTACTTCTCTACTAAAATCTGACACGTTTGCAAGATGTTTTTACTCTTATTGCGAAATAACCCCAACATCCTAATCTCTTCTGCCAATTCATCTGCTGTCAGATTCGCTATATCAAACGGAGTTGGATGCTTCTCAAATAACGACTTGGTTACGATATTCACCTGACGGTCTGTGGACTGAGCAGATAAAATCGTGGCGACTAGCAGCTCAAACGGGTTGCGGTAGTCTAATTCACAGTGCGCATCTGGATACATAAAGCCTAAGGTGCTTAAAATTTCCTTCGTTGGAACCCGTTTTGGCTTCGGCTTCATCCGGTTCTCCCCTCTTTCTCTGTCTATTTATGCCTTACGTGCTTCGATGATCAGCTCTTCACTTTGATGCGAAAAGGGATTTCGATAAAACGTGCCATATGTTTGGGTAACCCGAAACCCGCAAGACCCCAGCAAATGGAACAACTCCGTAGGGAACGAATACCGGATCTCTAGCATGGTACGAATTCGTTCGAGTGACTTGCCTTTGTGATCAAATCGTTCCATGTATCGCGTAATCTGAGCAAGCTGATGAAACGGCTCGATTTCCGTAAAGTCATATAGCTCGATCTCATCTTCCGTCCCTGGAACCGGGAAAGTACCTCGAAATTGCTTCTTCCCATCCATTTCTACAAGTTGATCCATAAACGGCACAAATACATTAAAAGCGAGCACTCCATCATCTGTTAGGTGTCGATATATATTTTCTAAGGTTTTGATTTGCTCGTCTACATGGGTTACATGCATAAAAGAACGGTATGGGATGATAGCTAAAGAGAAGCGGGAATCAGGCAGTTCAAAATCCTGCATCTCTCCCTCCATGAATTGGATATGGGAAGATACTCCGAGCGACCGCGCTTTTTGCTCCGCACGTTGTAACATCTCATGGGAGTTATCAAGCCCTATGATCGGAATTCCCTCTCTAGCAATGGCAACTGTCACACGACCCGTTCCACATCCCAATTCCAACACAGGCCCCCTTGAGGCCTTAGCCAGCTCTGTATAGTACGTCGTATCGTGATCCAGCCCATTTGAAGTCCAGTCATAGTAATCAGGCCACTCATAAGAAGTGTTGACGTTCAAAGGGTTCACTCCTTAGTTAGATTCCAGATTCTGTTGTACAAATTCAAGTGCTTGTCCAACATGATCCTTCACTTTTACTTTCCGCTCTTCCTTCACGATCATTCCTTCTTCATTTATAACAAAGGTAGACCGCTCAATCCCCATCGCTTTTTTTCCAAACATATTCTTCTCTTTATAAACACCATATAAATCACATACCTTGCCCTCTTCATCACTTAGTAGAAGGAAGGGGAGATCATATTTTTCAATAAACTTTGTATGCCTTACCACAGGATCACGGCTAATCCCTAGAATCACAGTATTTGCTTCTTCAAACGACGAGTGCGCATCACGAAAATCGCACGCCTGTGTCGTACAACCGGGTGTCATATCTTTCGGATAGAAATAGAGAATCACATTTTTCCCACGGAATTGGGATAATGTAACTAATTCTCCATTTGAAGCAGGTAACGTAAAATTAGGGGCTTGTCCATGCAACATTTTCTTCACTCCTACGTCATAGGTTGGTTGATTTAATTGTATCAAAAAAATAGCCCTCTACCAAAGCTCGGCTATTTTTTTCTTACGATTTGGGAGCCATTGGCGGGGCTACATCTCTAGGTGGGGCTACATCTCTAGGTGGAGCGATATCCCCAGGTGGAGCTACATCTCCAGGTGGAATCACAGGTGCAGTTTGATCCCCGTTGGGAGGAGCTGGAACCTGTGGAACAGACGGTATTGCAGATTTATCCATGATATTTAGCGTCGTACCGATATTCACCGATCCAGCGTTCGAAACTGCTTTGATATCAAGGTATCGAATCTCTACATGTACCATCCGTTCATCTCCTATGCCTGATCGATAATATCCGGATCAATATAGACGTTATTTTCACAGTCAAAATTCCGAGTAAAATCACCTACTGGGGAGGAGCCGCCAAGCGATTTACTATTGCTTTCTGCGCCAATATTGATGGTATTGCCAAAGTTGACAGAGGCAGCACTGGATACACTGTTTATTTTAATGTTAAATATGTTATTAATAGTTGGCATGCCGATCGCTCCCTCCCTCCATGAGCTTCTTTATCATATGAAAGGAGAGTAGGCGATGACACACCTTTACGTGATTCCTATAATTTCGGATAACGCAGTTCTAACACACCTCTACGATAACGAGCCTGTTTATATTTCCTAGCCACAGGTGCGCCTAGTGAAACCGTCTTCGAAAATGGCCCCTGTTTCCGCTCTGAAATAATCACTTCATGGTCCCCATACGATTCCGCAACATTTCCACTGATCGTTAATTGCTCGCCCTCTACCTTGAGGTCAATCATGCGAATTTCTTCTACTCCGGGTAAATTTACGAGCACAATCACTTCATTTTTCCCTTGGTACACGTCTACTGCCGGGTACGATGAACTTGCCTTAGACCCTTGGGAACCCACGATATCTTGAAAAAATTCATCCCCTAAAAACTGTTTGGCTAATTGCTGCCAGCGGGAAAAATCTTCGGTCTTCAAGGATGATCCCCCCCTATTCTCTCTCTGCTACTTCTATTCAAATAAAGCTTGGCTAAAAACTAAAATTCTCTGCATGTTGTCATAAGACAAGCGCATATAACTGTAGAAAGAAGTTCATAGCAGAAAGTAGGAGTTGGAGAAATGACTTGGGAAGAAATGTATACCAGAATTCAACGATTAGAACAAGAAATGCATTCCCTCAGACATGATAACTGTCTATTGCAAGAACAGGTAAATCAGATCAAGCCTATCGCCATTGAACATATCACCTATAAAGTACAGGAATTACATGTGGAAACGTTAAGTGGAACCTTAAATGTGGGCTTAGCCTCACAAGCCATGGTAGAAGACATGAATGGTTTTGTAGACGAGATCACCGAAAAATTTGGGACAAACCTAGAAATCAATCCTGGGCGGAACAGCACAACAACGGAGAAATCGCCAAATAAAAAAGAAGGTGCTTAGCTACCAGCACCTTTGTAATTCTCAATTCCACGATTCCAACTATAAAGTCCTAATGAGAAGAAAACGGCTCCTATCACAGGAGTTAACATGGCGTAGACCTTCCAATCTCCATTGCCTAACAGATAACTGGCCGGATAAAACCCGACAAAGGCAAAGGGCAATATCCACGTCAACACAAACTGGATGATTTTCGAGTAAATATTAACTGGATAGCGTCCGTAGGTCCCGATGTTATACACAATCGGCTGGATATCAGACTTCGAGTCCGAATAGAGACTAATACTGGTCAGCGCTACATAGATACCTGCATAGACAGCCACTCCACCTAATACAAACATGATAAAGAGAAGCGGATCGTACCAAGCCCAATCGAGTGGTAGATGCCACACCGCCCAGCCCATGACAATGCTGCCCGTCAGCACGCCCATTAAGGATTCAGGTGCCATAGACTCCATGATGACTTGGACCAAACTATGGACAGGTCTGGTCAAAACTCGGTCTAGCTCTCCACGGATGATGTATTTATCATTAAATCCCCATAAGTTAAAGAACGAGGTAAAGACCGCCCACGGGATTAGGAAATATCCATAGATAAAAATAACCTCGTAACGGCTCCAGCCGCCCAAGTGTTGCGTATGTCCAAATACAACTAATATAAAGACGAGGTTAATCGCTTGAGACATCAAATCCGTGAAAAATTGGGATATGAAGTCCCAACGATATTCTAATCTTGCTTTCATATATTGCTTAAAATACTCCCATAAAAGCTGAAATTGAACCATAATCAACCACCCTGTACAACGAGAGTATGTCTCGCTTTGTTCCAAATCATCTGAATCGGAATTAATAAGAGCACGCACCACATAGCTTGAATGCCCACCGCTCCCCAAAATGCGGATCCACTCAAGTCTTTCACGATCACCACGCTCGGAAGGTAACTAATCGCTTGAAACGGCAATGCTTTTAGAACCCACTGCGCCCAGATTGGGAAGAAGGCAATCGGAATCGTAAGACCAGAAAGCAAATCAACAATCATCCGCTTCGCCCATAGCATTCCTTGATTATTTAATACAAAGAAGGCAAGAATTCCTACCAAGATGTTAATTTGTATATTGATCACAAAGCCCAAGAATAAGCTAAGCGCAAACTTTAACCAAATCCAGCCGAAGCCTGGTAGCTGGATAGGGAAGATAAGCGATACTAAAAACATCCCTGGAACACTAAATAAAACCAGACGGAAGATACCCTCACCAAACGATTGGAACACCTTTACCATCAAATAGTTATACGGCCTGATAAATTGAATCGCTACCGTACCATCCCGAATCTCGGTCGCAATTTCACGGTCGACGTTATTAAAATAAAACGCACGCGACATCCACGAAATCGCGATATAGGTAGCCATTTGTAGAGCTGTGAAACCATTTATACTCCCTTGCCCACCATAAATAGCCGTCCACAAAAAATAATAGGCTCCAATGTTTAAGCTATAAATTAAAATACCGCTGTAATAGTTCACACGGTACGCTAACATCATCAGAAATCGGATTCGGATGATCTCTGCATACATCCTAATCAATCGTCATCCCCTCCTGATAAATCTTACGCACGATCTCCTCCGCAGTCGCTTCCTCCAGCTGCATCTCTTGGATCGCAATGCCGCGCTCGATGACTCTGCCAAGGACTTCAGGCACTTGCACTTGATCGCCAGGAACCCTTATCTCATATGTATGGCTCGCTTTCTTCTCCCACTCCACAGGAAGGCCTTCTGTCGTCGCCAGTAATTCCGACAACTCATACTCCCTCTCCGTTTCCAATACAATCCGTTTCCCATCTCCCCATTCACGTTTTAATCGATTCATGTCTCCGTCATAGATGATATTTCCTTTATCCAGCATCACCACTCTTGAGCAGAGTGCTTCAATATCTCCTAAGTCATGAGTCGTAAGCAGAACCGTTGTGTTTAATTCTTGGTTAATGTCTCTTAGGAACTGACGAATGTCTTCTTTTACAAGTACATCGAGTCCAATCGTAGGCTCATCTAAGAATAAGAGCGAAGGTTGATGGATTAAAGAAGTTGCTAATTCACATCTCATTCGTTGGCCTAGACTTAACTTCCGGACAGGCTGATCCAGCAACTCTTGGATGTTTAACACATCAATCATCCGCTTTAGATGCGGCTCATACTTCTCATGAGGGATACGATATACCTTTTGGAGTAATTGAAACGATTCTTGTACAGCTAGGTCCCACCACAACTGGCTTCGTTGACCAAACACAACCCCGATCGTACGAACAAACTTTTCCCGTTCGCGGTGGGGGTCGTAACCGTTTACCTTTAACATGCCTGAGGTTGGTTGCAGGATTCCCGTCAGCATCTTAATCGTGGTTGATTTACCGGCTCCGTTTTCTCCTATGTATCCAACCATCTCCCCCGGCTTGATCGACAAATCAATCTCATTTACCGCCCGAATCGTACGATACTCCCGATTCAACAAATCACGAAACGCCCCAGATAAGCCTTTTCGGCTCTGGTAGACTTGGAATTCTTTTGTTAGCTTCTTAGCTTCAATCGCTAGCATCTATGACACCTCAATTGTAATCAACTATATAAAAATAAGTATATTATACATTTTGTTGTTAGGCTACCCTATTGGATGGAAAAGAAAGCATGGATAAAAAAGAACCCCTTCGGGGGGGAAGGGACTCACCCAGCAATGAGGGGCAAACGTATTAAAAATCGCCTCTAGACCGAAATCCAGAGACGATAAGATTCTTTCCATTTTCACTTGATTTAATTAGGCTGGTTCAGCCTCCATACAGAACTCTTGAGGTGGAGATAATTCATCATCATACTTTAAAATGCGGGGCTTTGGTGTGGCACATCTAACAAATGTTAACTCGTATCTTACCAGATACAAACCGTCCTCCTCGGATTCTAAAGGGATTGCATGAAATAGTAATTCATAACTTCCTTTTGGGATGTCAAAAATGTATTCTTCCGATAAAATACTTGCTAATGTTATGCCGTTATCCTCCACATAAAATGGCACAATGATAGATCGAATAGCATTCTCATTTTCATATATATCTTCTCCCAGTTTCACGCTAATCTCACATTCCCAGTCAGACAACGCACCGAATGATACACAGCCCTCTCTCCAAGAAAAACCTTGGTTCACATGTATATCTGTCCAATCATTAAACGGATCCTTTAAGTCCGTGTTAAAAACATTTATTTGAGAATGAGATATATCTAATGAAACATCTTCCCACTTCATATTAACATCCACCTTAAAATAGTTTCTAAGCAAAGCTTTATAGAAACAAGTGGAGAACTACTCCTCCAAAGCCTCTGTTTTGGGTTCAGGTTGATAAAAAGTAAGAACATAGTCTCCCGGATCAAGATCCTCGTATAAATCCACAACAAACTTTTTGTTTGGATATAATCTAGACAAAGAAAACTCGTAACACATTTTCAGTAGCTTCCCTAGCTCAAACCAATGTTCATCACCTGCATCTACAGCATCTTGAACGTAAGCTCCGTACATATGTGTATGATTTAATAAAGCTTCTATTTGCCAGTTTGGCAATCCATTTTCTCGCCAATGATCAATTTGTTCCCTTAATTCTATACGCTTTTCAAAAACCATGGTATCTACTTCTTCAAATTCAGGAAATAATATTCTACCTGCTAGTAACATTTGTTCGATATCTAGCTTGATTCCCGCTAGACTGTATAAGTCAAATGATTCACCATTTATTTTTTTGCATTCCTGAAATTCTGGAAATAAATCAGGATTAAGTTCATATAGAGTTTTTATCATTTTTTTGAACAGAAAATTTGTTTTTTTCTGTTCTTCCTCCTTTGTTAAGTATCATAAATAGATAAAGTACTATTTCCGACATCCGAACGATTACTACTTAGCGTTACTAATCGATTCTTACCATTATCAGTTATAAACCTTGCCCTAAGAAATGAAAAGAAAGGGTCCGGTTTAATCTCGGTCACACATCCGTCATTTTCCAAAAGAATCATACCTTCTTCTTGAACAAAAGCAAATATGCCATTACGATAGATGATTTCGTGTGCTTTATGATTAGGTGGTATTATGTAGCTCTCTTTATTTGTTTGATAATCTAGCACACCGATTCGTGGATGATCAGCCTTAAATAACATGCAATCTGCAGTGCCATTTTCATATAGACTTATAATCTTGTATTTAGATACTTTTGCCCAAAAACGATAGAACGATGTGTAACATGTCTTAATACTATTTAAATCTACTGTTCTGATTGCGCCACTTTCAATACATAATCTATAAAAATGCCCACGATAGTCTGTGAACATCACCTCTTCATTCTTCCAAAAATATATGGAAGAAAAGACCACTTCGGAAAATTGATTATCCAACTCTATTTTTCGAAAGTCCCCAGAGTCCAAATTGACATGAACCAAACATTCATTTTCTGGACAATACAAAATAATCTCTTTGTTAGAATGATGTTTGTATAGTGAGTAGATAGCAATATCATCGAAGAGCTCTATACATCTGACTAAATTCAAGCGACTATCCAAAATTTGAATACCGGTATAGTTATTATTTATGACAATGTTATTCGAAACAATATCCAACATGTATATATTATGCCAAACATAGTGCTAAATAATATATCATAGTGAAAGTAAGCTAATCCTAGTGCGAAATGTCAAACTCAATCTTTACCTAAGCTAACTCCAGTTACATCTATTTCACGGTAGTGCGTGGTCAAAATGTGGGCATGACATACTCTATCAACTCTTATACTGCGTTGGAAAAAATATAACAAGGGTGCTGTTCACATTTCAAACTATCTCACTTTAATCTGATCTTCTGAATGACTGACAAAAAACTAGCACTATATCATCGCCCCACCTCTAGTGCAGAAGCCACTGCTTACATGAATGCTTATAAAGTATACAAGCTAGATCGTGATAAAGATGGTATTGCTTGCGAGAGTAACTAGACCCTCAGCAACATACATACTCAAAAATGGATTGAGAACACTTAGTTCCCAATCCATTTATTGTATTTAATAATACGTAGGCTGTAATCCACTCGTGATAAGACCACAATGGACAAGCACATTTATGGCAAATAACCAGTACATTATCTGCTTTGCAGGATATACCATTAGCTCATGACAATATTAACGGCCTCTTCATATCAAAGAGACCGTTAATTACTAGTTCAAATGGCTAATTTATTTTTACAAATAGTTCAAAGCAGCTGCAATACACCAACATCTCACTGATGAGAGCCAACTACTCACTCTCTCTTGCGTTGCTCTTCATCATACGATAGGAATAGCTCTTGTAAAGATCCATTAATCGGCTCATCATCTTTATCAATGATAACCTTAAATTCCATAAATTCATTATCAACACATACTATTCCATCCAAAATCCCTAGTATTTCAGATATTGAATCCACTTGTATTTGCTTGATTATCTTAAAAAGAGTAACTTTGTCTTCAGCTGAAAGATTCGCGAACATCTTTAGCGCTTCCTTCCAGTACGGGTCAATAATCTTTCTTTCAGATCCATTTATAAACTCATCTTTATAAAATTCACAGCTAGCATTTATCAACTGCTTATATAAAGATTCAATCAAAGCTTCTTCTTTTTCCAATCTCTCTAATTGCCCCATAGTCCATCGATAGGAGACCTTAACTCAATAAAATTAGAGCTACTCCTATCATTCCCCTTCCTATTAAAAGATAAGGTGTTTTAGTAATGAGACCACCAAACTCGTGCCTTTCAAAGAATGACGTCGTATTATCTCCTTCTCACTTCAGGGTACATCTCTTTATTCATGTTTATCAAATCCTTAAGGCTTGAATTAGGAACATCAGGGTAAACTCTCCTTAATTCCGATATGTCTCTAGCTAGCACATCTCTTGCGCTTGTAAAACCACTTGTGCTTCTCGAGACTACCCCCGCTTCACCCGCTCTTCTAGTATGACCGACTTTGGGAACTAATATCGCTGGTGCAGTATTTCGATCGTAGTTGTCAACTAACCTTCTCATTGCAGCAGTTTGCCCCACATGATGTGCATCCCATCCTTGAGGACCATGTCCTTTCAAATCTTTGTACATACCAACATCAAAAACCTTACACTCATTATGCGTCAAAACTTTCAAATTCGAAACATAATATGTATGAAAGTCCTTCACCTTGAAGTTATAAACGGTTGCCTTTTGTTTCTTATTAACGATTTTATCAACCGCTAATTTCTTCCCTCTATCGGTTTCGAAGATGTCACCTTTGCGAAGGTCCTTCGCTCTGACCCAGCCTTCGCCTACTACCCAGAAGGGGTGTTCGTCGGTGGTCTGGATAACTTCGCCGCCGATGTGGACTTCGTATATCTCATCTATCTCTCGCTGGAAGAGCCATTCGACTTCTTTGTAGGCGATTTCTCCGGTTTCTTCGTTCTTGGAGAGGACTTTGTCTCCTATGTCGATTTCTTCGATCGGCTTACCACCGTCTTCTGTCTCGATCCTTGTCCCAGCTACAAAGCATTTACATGCTGCGTTTACGGACCTTGAGGTGGTGCTATTTACGTACTTGCTATACTTGCCGGCTTTAAATGCGTCGCCTCCGGGGAATATGCCCATTCCAGTGTAGAAGGCATTTTCATAGTCGCCTTCAAACAAATACCATGCCGCATGAGCAGCGTCGATTGCACCCGTTGGATCAAATGTGCCTGCCACATCTAATATCGTATGTGCGATCGCTTTCCAACTCGATGGCGGTTTCGGCTTAGGTGGTGCTTGCGATTTCGGTTTCGATGGAGTTGGGTTTGATTTCTTCTTCTTGGAATTATCAGTAGCCCTATTTTTTTTATAGTCAGCCTGTTTATATGTCCATGTCTTCTTTTTGTGGTTATAAGTGTCTGTATCTCCATCCTGATGGTGAAGAACCGTATTACCATTAGGAGCCTCGAATATACCCGCGATTCCCTCTGAATTATCATCAACGCGTATATATCCGTGACCGTCTAAATCAGCACTACTCACTGGATTTCCGGCTGCAAATCCATATTGATTCGCATTCCCTGGATCCATTACAAGACCTTTGAATTTCCCTGCATCCGTATACGAGTCCTGCGTCAGGAATCGTCCTTGTTCTGGAGAATAGTTCCGGAAACCGAGATCATAGGACTTTGTATTCGGATCCCAACGTTTTCCGCTGTAACGGAACGAGTTGTACATCTCTTTGCTTGGATTCTTCGAATCAAGCTTGTCCGCTCCTGTGAAGAGAGACTCATCGTTCTCCCCATATGGAGAATATCCATATGTACTACGAACATTTCCCTTCTCATCGGTTAGGAGTTCCACATCCACATCGGTGTTAGTACCATAATACGATGTTTCTGGCTTTTCTCCTGCTTTAATCATCGCCATCCGTTCTCCCCATGCGGAGTAGACATAGGACCTTGTGATCTGGTCAGCTACTTCTTCTGAGATGACTTGTTCGGTTGTACCAAGGTAATCAAAATTGGTCTTCTTAGCCTGGTCTGTTCCTGCCTGCTCCACTTTCGCGATGGTACGGTCTAGAGAGTCGTAGGCAAATTGGGTCTTGATTGGGTCCTTGGACTCTTTATCCGTCTTGATATGCTCCGTAACGTTATCAAACGGATCATAGTTGTATTGCTCTCTGACCTGTTCTCCTTCTTTGACCTTCTCGACACGTCCCATTGGATCGTATTGATAGTCGGACTTAACACCTTCTTTCGTCTCCGAGATGAGACGGTTGCGATCGTATTGGAAGCTAGTAAATTTATTGTCTTTATTCTTTTCCACGATGTTGCTATTTGCATCGAGAATATAGGTCTCAAAAGACTTCTGCTTCCCATCCTTTTCCGCTTTGATGAGGCGATCACGAGCATCATACTCATAGCGGTAGGTGTTATCCATCTGCTGATTATCTGCACCGCGGAGGGTAGCTATGTCTTTCGTGCGATGACCGTTTTCGTTGTACTCGAGGAAATGTCTTTGTAGAAGCGTTCCGTCTTGCTTCTTGGTTTGCATCTCTTTGGTTTTTTGGTCTTCGTAATAGCTGTAGGTGGTCTGGTTGCCGTTTGGTAGCGTTACCTGTTTGATTTTCCCGGAAGTGGTACGCTGATACTCGGTCCACTGGGCTTCATCTTTTCCGGTCTGGCTCATCATCGACGATACTTGGTTCAATGTATCGTAATAGTAGTACGAGGTTTGTCCCGGATAGACGAGGTTAAATAGGTTTCCGTTTCGGTCGTAGCTGTAGTCAAATTTTTTCGTGACCTTGTCTTTTTTCCACTCTTCAACGGAGATGACTTGGTTCACATGGTTGTACTTCATCTTATACTTGTCTACGTTTGCCTTGGTACTCAAATCTCTCGTTTCGACTAGGTTTCCATTGGCATCGTACGTATATTGAAGCATCTTCTTATTGAAGGTTGCAACCGTGCTTTTTAGCCCTGAGTCATAGAGTTGTTTGACTTTCCCATCTGGTTGATAAGCCCAGCCCATTGACCGCTCGAGCTTGCCATCGGCACTGGTTACATCTCTTTCCGTTTGCTTCCCTAAGTCATCGTATTGATACTCGGTTTTCACTCCAAACGGATCTTCAATGCTTCGGAGCCAGCCCGTATCATAATAGGTCATCTTGGTCTTAATGCGATCGGTCTGTCCGTAGGAAGCAGGGGTCGTTACCTCGGATACGTTGCCTAATTCGTCGTATTGATACGTCATCTTCGGACGTTCTAATTGCTTGCCGTCATGTGGATAGATGATCTCGGTTACGCGGTTTAATTCGTCGTATACTTTCTCTTGGACAAAGTCTCCCTTGGTTGGGGTAGCCACACCACGAGGGGTTTCTACTTTTAGGAGGTTTCCGGCACCATCGTAATCGTATTTGGTGATGAGTTCTTTGCCGTTATGAGGAACTCTCTCTTCTGCGAGTAGTCCGCGTCGGTCATAGTATTTATAAAGGTTGTTTCCATCTTTATCCTTGATGCGGGTGACTAATCCATCGGCATCATAGGTCGTATGGGTGTATTGGTCTTTGGCATCGATTTCGCGAACCACGCGGTGGTTTTTATCGTACTCTTTCCGAACCGTATGGTCTTTATCGTCTGCTGTAGAGGCCATTCCCTCTGGTAGCGTGGTTTTGATCTGGTTTCCAACGTCGTCATATTCATAGGTAATCTTATGTCCAAGTGAGTTGGTAACCGCGATCTGTTGATCAAAGTCGTCGTATTCATACGTGGTGATGTAGTCCTGATCGTCGTCCTTGGTCAAGCTTCCGTTTGGCTGGGTCTCTTTGATCAGTTTCCCAACGTTGTTGTATTCCATCTTCTTCACTCGCGGTACTTTGGTATCGGAGTCAGAAGGAAGTTTGGTCTCAATTACCCGGTCCATGGCGTCATATTCATAAAAGGTTTCCGCTCCGGTTGCGGATGTTTCTCTAATGACGTTACCATTTTGGTCATATAGAGGGGCAATCTGAGTAATGTATTCATTTTTCTTCAGATCTTTGGGTATTTCGGTCTTTTCTAGTCGTTTATAGATGTCATAGGTCATGGTGATGCGCTTACCTTTGGGATTGGTGGTGGTGAGGGTCTCACCACGCGGTCCATAGGTAGACCATGTGACATTTCCCTTGGCATCGGTTGTTTTTTGCGCCAATCCATTTGCATCATATTCATCTGATAGGGTGGCGTGCCCGTTCACATCGGAGGCGCTCTTTAGAAGTCCGCCAGGCCAATAGGTATAGGTCGTTCCGAGGCTCATCGAATTTTGCTTGGTGAGCATATTTCCGTTGGCATCATAGGTATAACGAACTTCTCTGCCTTCGGGAGAAGTTTCTTTGACGAGCTCTGAAACTCTTCCATCCATCCCAGTCTGATATTCATAACGGGTGGATTTTCGTGCAGAAGCGTCGGACAAGGCGTTATTTTCCTGGTCAGTCTTCATGAGGGGTTGCCCATGTTCATTGTACTTCCAAGTCGTAACAGCCCCGTTTGGCTCTTCGAGACGAATCATGTTGTCATCATCGTCGTATTCGTATTTGGTGGTACGTGTTTTTGATTTGGTGTTTACACTTACTTGGGTTTGACGACCTTTTCCGTCAAAGGAGTATTCGGTATGACGATCTTTATTCGCATCGGTTACAATCCGCTGATTTGCGTTGTAGTCGATGAAAATGTGTTCTTTTGCTCGGTTGGTCATCTTGGAGACTTTGTTCGCTAGGTCTCCGCTTGTATGATAATCAAACGTGGTTGCATTTCCCCGGGAGTCGGTCACTTTGACGATATGTGACTTGAGTGTCGGGTGGTATTCAAATCGATAGGTTTTTAAGTCCGTTACATTTGTGACTTTTCCTACCTCAATTCCGTCCATCAGCTTGACTAATCGGTCTTGGTCATCATAGACAAACTGCAATCGTCTACCCGCAATATCGTCTATATAATCAATTTTATTTCGGTCATTATACGTAATTTGCAAGGTTTCCCGATTCATCGAGTCTTTGATTCGGCGTAGAAGTTGTTTCGGTTTGTTATCGATCTTTCTTTCTTCGTATTCGTAGATAAGCTTGTTGCCGTTTTTATCTACGATTTCACTGGTATAGCCTCGGTCATCTAGAAAGTATTGGACTCGGTCTTGCTCTGTGAAGACCCATTTTTTCCGTTTATCTTTACTACCTAAGTATTCTACAGATAGGTTAAGTCCTGCAGGTGGATCAAATTTATTCTTGTTCTTATTCCAAGTAAATTCGTGGGTTTCGCCCTCTTCATCCACGACTGCGACGGCGCCCGAGATAATCTCATCTTTACTGTTGACCATCGCACCATTTGTGGCAGGGGCACCGATACTAACAACGGATCCGGTCCCGAGTGACCATCCTTTTCCGAGGCCTGCATCTGTGGTGCTTAGGCTGTTATAGTTCAGCTGCGCATAGGTTTCAAATCCTCTCGAAGGATTCGAGTAGGGCTTGTAAAAAAAGGTGACGTTTCCTTGGTAAACGTTCATCCCAACCTTACTGTCTGGGCTGGCAAAGTCGGTGATCTGAGCCGCATTATGGCCAAACCCTTTGTCTTCTCCTTTTTTCTCTATCGCTACTTTTTGCTCCAGTACCGCTACTGGATTGGCATCTTGTGAGAGCCATTTTCCATTTTTCGAGAGGTCCCAGCGCAAGCTATAGGATTCACGACTCTGGTTCCCTGTGAGGGTAGGCGCTTTTACCTTTGCTCGAACTTTAATTGTCTGTCCGGGATTGACATCAATCGGGGTTGGGGCTTCGATGCCTTTTTCATCTACGGGACGAAGCGGGCTATCGAGTCGAGCATTCGTCACTTCTTTCCCATCGGGTCCGATCCAGTGATAGGAAAGTTTATCGGTAGAACCACTCCATTTCTCTTCGGTTGTATTGGTTAAGGTGACGTCTACGACATACTCGGCTCCAGTGGTCATGTAAGAAGGAGTACTTGGAGCATAGTAGTTATTCGCAGCAGTCTTCGTGGTGTAGATTACCATTAATTTCGGACGTACAGATGTATCGGGTGATTCGCTACTATGGAAGGCTGTCCGCTCTTTCACACTTCCTTCTTCACCCTGAAACTTCAGTAAAAATCCATTGTTCGTTTTGGTACCGTTTAGCCACGCTTGAACGGCAGGAGTGGTCTTCCACAGATGCCACTCGGCTGTATAGCTTGTACTAATGGCATTAAGTGATCCGATTTCGTAGTCTCCACCCGGCTGACTCCATGGGGCATTCCAGGTAGCCTCTTCGGTAAATCCTTTGGCGAGTGAATAGATATCGTATTTCGTAGGTGTTTTATCATCCGATTCCTCATACTCGGAATTCATGAGTGCGAGATAGGAACTGGATACTTTTACTCCGGTAGGGAGGGAAGATAAGTCAAACTTGATTACGCTACGTGTAATTCCGTAGGTACCCATATTCCCTACCGAAAGAAACGGTTTTCCATCTATTTTATCTAAATTCGTAGTTGGTTTTGCGCTGGAGAGAGTCGTATCCTCTGCTTGCTGAATCACTTGTAGGGTCAGCCCAGCCTTGGGTAATTGCACTTGCTTTTCCTTAGAAGGGAACACTTTGCTTTCGGTGGTTTTTACGGTGACCATGTAGTAATACGTACGTCCCATCTCAGCAGGATTAATCGCCGGAGTTGGCTGGGCAGTCGTATCTCGGTATTGTGTCTGATTCACTCCGTCGATAGGAGCGATGAGGGTGCTTTCGCTCGGAGTAAATTTAGGCTGGTTACTCCGGTGGACCTGATACTCTACGAAACCAGATCCGGTGTACTTACTCCAACTGAGTTCAGCTCCATCACCGTGAACCTTAGTGGGTTCGTTTAAGGTGATGACCGGTTCCCCCCAGTCGATAATTTGATCTTTAACGATAGACGCTTTAGCAGGGGCGGCTGGTGTTTTGGATGCCGCCTTTTTTTCTGCTGCCGTCTCTTTATAAAACGATAGAAGTGCATTGGAATCTTTGTCCATTGCGTATGGCTGTTTGATTTGCCATTGGTAATACTCATTGTTGATGAAATCTACCGCATAGGCAGGTAGGGGTTGCATGCTCGTCCATAAGAAAATAGTGACAATCATGCTTACTATTATTCGAACTTTCTTACTCATGTGTTGCTTTTTCTCCCTCCGTCATGAAATCCATTCCAAATTATATATGATTATTATCCGTTTTTAAATTATTTTTTATATTTTTCATTGTGAATCGAGATATAATCATGTAAATTAAAAAAGGAATTATAAGATATAGAGGAGATGGAAAAATATTTGTTCGCTTTTCAAAAGGGTTGCGCATCATTTTACTCGTTACCCTATTCGTGGCGTTTTGCTTGCCAGTAGGAGCACTTGCGGAAGGAAAACTTTCTCTCGTTCGCCCAACAGATAAAGAATCCTATACGCCTTCTTTACCACAACCCATTGTCTCTAACTGGAAGGACGGGCTTAAGAACTTAGATAAAAAGCAAAGTGCAAGAAAGAAACGTTCTACAGATCCGACTGTTACGACTCAAAAACCTTACACCGATCCGGGTTCGTACAATGGGTACCTACATACAGGAGAAATCCATTACTACGCGTTTGAAACAACGAGTGAAGGTACGATTAACCTAACCTCTTCTGGAGAACGGAAAGCACCGAATGCTTTTATTGCTTCTTTGGACAACAGTACAAAAACTTACCAAACAGGTAATACACTACCTGCAGGAAAGTATGCATTAGTGGTGGAAAAGGGCGAGATGCTCTACTCGATTACACTCTCCCAATTATCCTTTAGCGAAAAGCCGGATACAAACCTTCCCGAGATCAAACTAACCAAACCAGCACTCGAGAATCCGATTCGTGAATCTTATCGACTTGCTTTGCAAGATGTTCGGTTTTCGTTTGAAGGCACATCAACGAATACCACTTCTTTAACCCTGAAAGAACAAGGTAAAAGCGGGACTACCCGTAACCTTCCGGTTAGCAGTCCCTTTCAAGAAAGCTATAGCATCCAAAAAAATACACCTGCTTATAGCAAATATGAATTCCAAGCATCGAGCCAAAGCGGGAATTCGATCACTCGTGTAGTCGAAATCGTTCGACCAAGCTTACTCAGAACCAATGGTTCTGATCAATATGACACAGCAATTAAAACCAGCCAAGCACTACATCCAGATGGAGTCAAGTCAGTCATTATTACCGGACAAGATGACTATTACGATATAAAAGGCGGAGCAGTCCTATCCCACTTCGACAATGCTCCTATCTTGCTAACTCCTACTGGAAAAAATAATTCACTCCCCGATCGAGTCAAGCAAGAGATCATTCGATTAAAACCCGATACAGCCTACATTCTAGGGAATACGGAAAGAATGTCTAGCAATGTGGAAAAAACAATCCAAGATTTAGGAATTAAGCCTGTTCGCATAGCTGGAGCTTATCCAGCCCAAACCAATGCGAAAATTGCTGAGTATTTCACTAACAAAATGAATGAATTAGGTACAAAACCAGATACTGCTCTTATCACCAGTAGCAATTTCGGTCCTGTAGGTACACAAGCAATGAATATATCGATTCAAAAAGGGATACCTCTTCTCTATGCAAAAGACACAGGGCTCCACGACGATGTGAAAGACTTCCTCAAAAAATATCCACAGTATAAGAAGTTTGTGATTGTAGATGACCCTACGATTGTTGTTACAAACACAGAAAAAGAACTACGCGATCTCGCTCCTGGCAATACGGTAGAGAGAATTGGAGATGGGAAAACCCTCACACGTTATGAGTCTGGAGTTGAGTTAGCGAAAAAGTTCCAAACCGATGCTAGAACGATCGTCCTAGCAAATGGGGAGAATGACCCTGCTCAGCCACTTGGCACCATTCATATCGATGCAGTCCTAGGGGCACCACTTGCGGCCAAACATAAAGGCACCTTACTTCTCACTCCAAGAGACTCCTTTTCAACCAGTGTAGCGCAATACTTAGATGGACAACGGAGCAATGATAATAAGGTCGATCAGTTGTTTATCCAAGGCGGCAATGTAGTGGTTACAGAGGCTCTAGTAGATCGATTATTGAAGTATTTACAATAGGGATTGCTCTATAGCCACTTCTTACACAATCACATATGGCCTTACAGAAAAAAGCTACATCCACGTCAGGATGCAGCTTTTTTCTGTAACAACATCTATCAATACTTACTTATGGATATGAAGGTAAAAATAATCTGTCCATACTTTATCTCCCAATGTGCCATTATAAATCATTCACTCTACCAAACCCTAGTAAACCTGCTTCACAATCAGACTCTCCACTTTCCTCGCCAACTGCCCCGACTCATACTCAGCCTGAGTCACAACAAAGCGAGTCATCCTCTGATCCAAATCCAATGCCTCTTCCATCGAAGTCATCAAATCCACAGCTTTACGGTCCACTTTTAAAATGATATCTACTTCGTGATCATGCGGGGTAAAGACAACCACAACCTGATCCACTACATCTTGAAAGCGCAACAACGGAGCTAGGCGATATTCCTGTACAAACGGTTGTTGTGTGTAGTAATGCTCAAAGTCGGCTGTGACCCCTCTTAATTCAAATCCAATCTCCTCGATTAACTGAATCATTTGATGCACGAGCGGATGAGGAGTGATCTCAATCCCATCCACGTCTCCGGGATCTTTTGCCATCCGGATATCAAGACCTGTTTTCAGATAAACGGGGCAGCCGCTTGTCGTCACAGGTACATCATAGGGGAGCTGAAACTCGAACGGAATCTCTTTGGACACACTCGGACCAATCACAAATGGCTCCGTGATCCGGAACTCATCGAGCACATATTCGGCACTATTACCCTCATGATGATACTGGACAACTAAATACAGATAGATATCATCTACCCTCTGTTCTACTTGTCCCCCTTGCACGTAAACGGCTCCGTTGATGAAGTCTCCTTGACGATAGCTTGATTTCTCAAGGCGTGTATCTACCTTAGTAGCCCCGATTCCCATGCTAGCTAATGTTTTCCCAAAGATCGACATAATAACTATTTCTCCCTTCTTGTTCTACTACGTAACATCTTGCGAATTTTATGTAGTGGATCTTCTTGTACGGCTTGTCCATTCATTTGTAGAGTGGACTCCGGATTACTATGCTCCCAATATAATTGACTGGTTAGCACTTTGGCCGTGCGAATCATCTCGATTTCCATATGTAACCCAATCTCGTCGTAGGTAAAGATGACCAAGAAATCATCCACATATCCATGAAAGGAGCCAATCGGTTTAAATTGAAACATTTGATAAAATGGATGTGGCTTCACTTCTGAATCGTATTCATTGCTAATCTTATAAAGTAAGAATCCAGCCTCTTCAATTTCTCGTAGGATTTTTTGAATGATCGGAGAAGGAAAGATATGAATGCGATCCGAATCCGTTGGGGCTACGCCTAGTTTAATATCTAACATGGTTTTTAAGAAAATGGGGAAACGTCCCTCCGACATCGGAATCTCCGCGGGAATTCGAAATTGGAATGGAACTCGTTTCGTCTGTTCTGCTTCAATCATCACAGCATCGGAAAGTGGAAACTTTTTAAATATATGCGATACTTTTTTTCCGCCTTTGTTATATTGGACAACTAAAGCTAGTTCAATTTTCGAGATATCTTGATCTGTACTTCCACCTCGAATGACCACTTCTCCCTTTAATACATCCCCAGGGAAAAAGCGGTTATCTGCTAAAATGGTATCCACACTAGCAGAGCCAAATCCAGCACTGGTGATCCACTTACGAAGCATCTTTGACCTCTCCTTCTATCGTCAAACACATTTCATTTTCAATTGAAATTATAACACAGCCTGTGGCTTCCGTTTTCACCTGTTTCTCGTTACAATGACAAGGAGAAAGAGAAGGTGAGATACGTATGAATCAAAGAATAAAGTCTACTACACTATATGAACAGGCACTCGATGTGATCGTAGGAGGAGTGAATAGCCCCTCTCGCTCATTTAAAGCGGTTGGCGGCGGTGCTCCGGTCTTCATGAAGCGAGCAGAAGGTGCTTATTTTTATGATGAAGATGGCAATCGATATATTGATTATCTAGCGGCTTTTGGCCCTGTTATCTTAGGACATGCCCACCCAGCCGTCACACAAGCGATTCAAGAAACAGCAGTTGATGGGATTTTATATGGCGCACCCACTTCGAAAGAAGTTGAATTTGCTACGATGCTTCGGGATGCGATTCCTTCCATGGAACAAATTCGCTTTGTAAATAGCGGCACAGAAGCAGTGATGACCACTATTCGCCTAGCACGAGCTTATACTGGGCGTAATAAAATCCTAAAATTTGCAGGATGTTATCACGGGCATTCTGATCTGGTCCTCGTTGCCGCTGGCTCTGGACCGTCTACACTCGGAATCCCAGATAGCGCCGGAATTCCAACTAGTATCGCGCAAGAAGTAATTACGGTTCCTTACAACGATATCCCCGCTCTGCAAGAGGCTCTTGCTAAATGGGGCGATCAGATTGCAGGTGTGTTAGTGGAACCTCTTGTTGGAAACTTTGGGATTGTACCTCCCGCTCCTCAGTTCTTAGAACAGGTAAATGAGCTTGTCCATCAGGCCGGCGGTTTAGTTATCTATGATGAAGTCATCACCGCATTCCGCTTCCAATACGGAGGAATCCAGAATTTATATGGAGTTGAGCCTGATCTAACCGCACTCGGGAAAATCATTGGAGGCGGACTCCCAATCGGAGCTTACGGTGGCCGTAGAGAAATCATGGATAAAGTCGCTCCTATGGGTCCAATGTACCAGGCGGGAACGATGGCAGGCAACCCACTCTCTATCTCCGCAGGAATTGCTTGTATTCGTGAATTAAGCAAAGAAGGCACCTATGAGAAACTAGATGAAATGGGAGCTCGGCTAGAAGAAGGAATTCGTTCTTCTGCTAGTAAACATGGAGTACAAATCACGCTAAATCGATTTGGCGGAGCACTTACCGTCTACTTTACGGATCAAGAGGTATTCGATTACGATACAGCCCAAACTTCAGATAGCGAGAAGTTCGGAGAATTCTTCCGTCTCATGCTAGAACAAGGAATCTACTTAGCTGCTTCTAAATACGAAGCATGGTTCCTAACCACAGCTCATACGGATCAAGATATGCTCGAAACCTTGCAAGCCGTAGATATCGCATTTTCAAAAATGGAGACACACCCATGAGTAACCAAACAACCATCTACGAAGCGATCGGAGGGGCACCTACCATCCGCCAGATTGTAGAAGTCTTCTATCCACGGGTTAAAGCACACCCACTTCTCGATCCCATCTTTCCGGAGGACCTAACCGAAACCATTGAAAACCAATACATGTTTCTTACTCAATTCTTTGGTGGTCCTGGCTTATATACGGAGAAAAAAGGACACCCTATGCTACGCGCACGGCACATGCCCTTTGAAATTACTCCTGAGCGAGCAGAAGCATGGCTTACTTGTATGCACGAAACACTGGACGAAGTAGGCATCCATGGTCCCATCCGTGAACAAATGTGGTCACGGCTTGCCATGTCTGCCTACCACATGGTAAATCATGAATCAAATACCCAGTAAACACAAAAAACGAGTAAATGGAATAGCTAATTCCAATACTCGTTTTTTATGTTTGTCCTTGAGTAAATCTTACTCTTGGCCCAATAGCATCACCAGCGTTTAATCCTGACACATTGGAATTAATTACCCCTGAAGAGTTGTCTCGCACTGCTCCACCAACTATGTTGGCAACATTTACTCCAGTAGGACCTGGATTCCAGTGGGACCTGTGGCTCCAATTTCTCCTGTAGGTCCGGTTACTCCATCCGCCTCCGAAGGTCATAGAAAAAACACCTCCAACTGTTGGATTTTATTTCGTGTCTAACAATTGGAGGTGCAGTTCAGAGTAAAATAAAAAGCCCTTTCCTCGTTAAAAGGAAAAGGCTTCTATCATGATTATCTACGGCATGAAGATGATTCCCGCTGCGGATATAACAGCTACCATCACTCCAAAAGCAATAAAGAGAATATAGTAGAGAGATCCTTTTTGATCCAAATGCATAAAGGTAAACAATTGCAATAGAACCTGAATCACCGCAAAACCGAGCATCAAGGGTAGTACCCAAGCCACTGGTACAACATCTCTTAGTACAAGAACGAAAGCTGCGACGGTAAGCAAGATCATCGCCACAAATGAAACGATATGCTTCATTTTACTCTCAGATTTGTACTCAGTTGGTTGGGTATTAGAAGTACTTTGATCCGCCATCATTATCCCACCATTCCGAGAAGATATACCAACGTAAAGATAAACACCCATACAACGTCGATAAAGTGCCAATACAGACTACTTACAAATAGCTTAGGAGCTGTTTCTGTATTAATGCCCCATTTCCAAGCTTGATACATAATCGTCGAAATCCAAATGATCCCAAAGGTTACGTGCGCACCATGCGTTCCAACTAAAGCATAGAAGGAAGAACCAAAGGCACTACTCATAAAGGTATGACCCTCATGTATATAGTGAACAAATTCATAGATCTCGAGAACTAGGAAGGAGAGACCAAGCAATACGGTTACTCCCAACCAGAAGAGCATTCCTTTTTTATCTAGCTTATTCATTGCCATCATGGCGAAAACACTGGTTAAGCTACTAAATAACAAGATCGCTGTCGCTACCGCAACAAGAACCGGATCAAACAATTCAGCCCCACTTGGACCATTTACAGTTTGATTACGGAGCGCTAGATACGTACCAAACAAACAAGCAAACAATACGGTTTCAGCACCAAGGAACATCCAGAAGCCCATTACTTTATTTTTACCTTCAAAAGTAGCTGTCTCTAGATGCATCCCCGGTTTGATTTCAACTGGATGATGAGCCATTAACTTTTCGCCTCCTTATCTAGGAGTTCTTTCGGTTTTACATAGAATCCATGATCACGGTCGAAGGAACGCATGAACATCGTTACGCCGAACGCAAGTAGCCCCATGACACCGATTTGCCAACTACGAGCGATTAAGCCCCAACCACCCACAAAGAGGGCAATCGACATCAAGAATGGGATATGAGAGCCAGATGGCATATGAATCTTACCTAACGGCTCAGCAGGAGTCATCTGCTTGTTTCCTGCTTGTTTTTCGAGCCAGAATGCATCTACACCGCGAACTTCTGGTAGTTGTGCAAAGTTATAGAAAGGAACTGGAGTCTCAGTAGCCCACTCCAATGAACGACCATCCCAAGGATCTGCAGCAGCAATTTTTTTGGAACGGAACGATTGAATCATATTCCAAGCAAAGATAATGGTTCCGATTCCCATGAGAATCGCACCGAATGTACTCACTTGGTTAATATATTCTAGCCCTACATTTGGTTCGTAGGTAAACACACGACGTGGCATACCGAAGAGTCCCAAGAAATGTTGCGGGAAGAATGTTAGATGGAATCCGATAAAGAAAAGCCAGAAATGCCAATTTCCTAGTCTTTCACTTAACATCTTACCAAACATTTTCGGCCACCAGTAGTATGCTCCAGCAAGAAGAGCAAATACCGTACCACCAATTAACACATAGTGGAAGTGAGCTACTACGAAATAGCTATCTTGATATTGGAAGTCGGCCGGAGGAGCAGCAAGCATAATCCCCGTCATACCACCAATAACGAATGTTGGAATAAAGCCAATTGCCCACTTCATGGCGACTGGAAAGGTTAATTCTCCGCCCCACATAGTAAACAACCAGTTAAATACTTTGATACCCGTTGGAATCGCAATGAGCATCGTTGCGATAGCAAAAATGGAGTTCGATACAGGACCGAGGCCTACAGTAAACATATGGTGAACCCATACCATGAAGCCTAAGAATCCAATTAATGATGTTGCGAACACCATCGAGTTATAACCAAACAGTTTCTTTTTAGAGAATGTCGAGAAGATATCAGACATAATCCCAAACGCAGGGAGAACTACAATGTATACCTCTGGGTGACCGAAGATCCAGAACAAATGCTCCCAAAGCACCGCACTACCACCCATTACATGATCGAAGAAATTCGCTCCGAAAAGGCGATCCATCATCAATAAGAGAAGTGCAATGGTAAGGGGAGGCATTGCAAAGATAATCAACACAGAAGTAATCAGTGATGTCCATGTAAACATTGGCATACGAAGTAGGCTCATGCCTTTCGTACGCATGTTTAAAATGGTGACGAGGAAGTTAATCCCACTCATCGTCGTTCCTGCACCCGCTATCTGCAAGCCGAGTACATAATAATCGACCCCAGGCCCCGGGCTATATTCATTCAAGGCTAATTGTACATAGGAAGTCCAACCAGCATCAGGAGCTCCACCGAATATCCATCCCATATTCGTCAAAAGCGCTCCGAAGAAGAACAACCAGAAACCCAAAGAGTTTAGAAACGGAAACGCAACGTCGCGCGCACCGATTTGCAGAGGCATAACCACGTTTATCAAACCAAAAATCAGTGGCATAGCCGCAAAGAAGATCATCGTTGTACCATGCATTGTAAGTAATTCGTTAAAAGTACGTCCTACAAAAGCATCATTTCCAGGAACCAATAATTGGTAGCGCATGAAGAGCGCCTCCAAACCTCCTACTACAAAGTAAAAGATCCCCGCCATAAAATACATGACACCAATTTTTTTATGGTCCACCGAGGTAAGCCAATCCCAGGCTGTGGTCTTACGCGCACGTTGGATCAGGGTATTATTATATCCCCCTGTAAAAATCGCTGCAAAGAATAGCCCGAAAACAATCATGATAAGCAATGTACCCAAGGTAGTCCCTCCTTCGTTACCTCACAAGACAGGAGTCTTATTTGCGATTCATTAAGTATTGCGTTAGAGCATCAAGCTCTTGATCATTCAGGAAGTCAAATTTCTCCATCTTCGTACCTGGCTTGATCGATTTGGGATCTTTTAGCCAAGCTTTTAGGTTCTTTTCATCGTACTTAAGAATACCTGCAATGGACTGACGGTTACCAAACTTCGTCAAATCTGGGCCTTCTCTTTTTGGATCCATACCAGCATGACATTTGATACAAGAACTATTAAAGATCTCTTCACCCTGCTTTTCTTTCGCTGTCACAACAGGTGCTGGAGGAGCAGACATCTTCGCAATCCACTTATCAAAATCAGCTTGTTCTTCTGCGACAACTTTAAAGTCCATCAAAGCATGACTCGCTCCACAAAGCTCTGCACATTTACCGTGGTATAATCCTGCTTTTTTCGCATCAAGTGTAAGCTCGTTGACACGTCCAGGGATTACGTCCATCTTACCCCCAAGTGCTGGAACCCAGAATGCATGAAGTACATCAGTACCTGTAATTTTAAAGTGAACTTTCTTCCCAACAGGTATATGTAATTCTTGAGCCGTTTTAAATCCTTGTTTCGGATATTTAAATTCCCACCAATATTGATGACCGACAACTTCTACCACCAACACATCGTCGCCTTTTGGTACTTCAGCAAGATCGAAGGTATACTTCACAGTCGGAATTGCGAGCGCTACCAGAGCCGCAATCGGAAGAACCGTCCAGATAATTTCCAACACAGTATTATGATCCTTGTATTTGGAACGGTCTAACGTTACCCCTTCACGCTTTCGAAACTTCACTAAAACATAGATAAAAATAGCCATTACAATAGCAAAAACCACTAGCATGATCGCAATACTAAAATAGATTAAGTCTAAGCTCTTTTCACCCGCGGTCCCTTTAGGATCAAGTACATTGAGTGCATCACTTGGTAGTATTTTACTTGAATCACAGCCTGCTAATACAAGCATCGCTAGGGCAAGTACAGCTAATATTCGCCATAAACCTTTTCGGCTCACTACATTCAACCTCACTTTCTGAAGACAGTTCCTCTCATAAACTCAGTATAACCCCGAATCCTGAAAAGAACTGATTGAATAAATGCAGGGCAACAAAACCCTACTTGTTCACATCTAATAGAAGGATGTAATTCCTTTGTCAATCACCATCACTAAGAGTATGCCCATGAGATAGATGAGCGAGTAGAGAAACATCATCTTAGCCCAAGCGATATCATCCTTGGCATAAAAGCCTTTAATAGAAAGGATGATGTAGACAACCCCTAGTATGGTTGCTGCCGTTAAATACACCCAACCACTCGCCCCAGTAAAGAACAATAAGAGGGATGAAGGCAACAACAAGAGGGTAAAGAGTAGCATTTGGATCTTGGTCTCAGCAAACCCTTTTATCACTGGTAACATCGGAATCCCAGCAGCGCGGTATTCTTCTACCCGACGCATCGCCAGCGCAAAGAAGTGAGGGGGTTGCCACATGAACAAGACCAAGAAAAGAGCCCAAGCGGTTAAATCGATCCGCTCGGTAACAGCCACCCAACCGATCATCGGGGGCACAGCACCAGAGACACCACCTACTACAGTATTCCACACACTCGTACGCTTCAGCCACATTGTATAAATCATCACATATACAAAGAACCCAATAAAACCCAAGAATGCTGTAGCGGCATTGACCAGTACACCAAGTACAATAAATCCTGCCACACTTAAAAATATGCCGTACCATAACGCAACCATCGGCTTAATTCGACCTTCAGGGACTGCTCTGGTCTCTGTGCGATTCATTTTTGGATCGATATCTCGATCGTAAAAATTATTTAACACACAGCCTCCTGCAATCACCAATGCCGTTCCGAGGAGCGTCCATAGTAGGTTTAGAAAATCAAAATGCTGAAAACCAGAAGCCAGCCAAAAGCCCGTAAATGTCGCGAGCAGATTTGACTTATTAATACCTGGCTTCGTAACTTCGTAGTAATCGCGCCACGTTGATTTACCTACATCCATGAGAGACTGGGAAGCTAATGCTCTCTCAGCAGATCTTGACATAACAAACCTCCCTCCTTGTTTACGTCCAACCAAGAAGCTGATTGTTAACATCCTTTTTCAAGCAAATACTTTTATTCACAATCCCTGATTTACGCTTGATACCAACATCATTTTAGTTGATGATGGATGTTCGTGCAAGGGCAGAAAGATTTCCAGATAAGATAGAAAGGATTTGTTTTCTCCCGCATTTTCGTATAATAACATTTACTTGCTTCAAAGTTCCCTTAATTCGCATGGTATTCCATCCATAAACGAACCTTGTTACATAGTATGTGAATATTTTATGTCAAAATTTCATGGAATCAAAATTTGTTTTTTTCATTGGAAAGAGCATCTAAATTTTGTACGTGAAAAAGTTCACTATAAAGACCCTCACGTAATAGGAGCTGTTCATGTGTTCCCTTCTCCACCACTTCTCCTTTATCAATGACAACGATCTGATCCGCATGGGTAATCGTAGACAACCTGTGAGCCACTACGATCGTGGTTCGATTCTTAGCAAGTCTCTCCAGTGATTCCTGAACCAGTGATTCCGATTGCAAATCAAGCGCGGATGTAGCCTCATCCAAGATAATAATCCGAGGATCTTTTTGAAACACACGAGCAATCGCTAAACGTTGCTTCTGTCCACCCGATAATTTTACACCACGCTCTCCAATTTCCGTTTGATAGCCCTGAGGAAGTTGCATAATAAAATCGTGCGCATTTGCGGCTTTTGCGGCCTCTACCATCTCACTTTCTGAAGCCTCTATATTCCCCATCCGAATGTTTTCAGCGATCGTCCCACTAAAAAGAAAGTTATCTTGAAGAACGAATCCGATCTGTTTTCGCAAGCTTTCCTGCGTGTAGTCACGCACGTCCCGACCATCTACTTTTATACTACCTTTCGTCACATCAAAAAAACGTGGAATTAGTCCAACGATAGATGATTTACCCCCACCAGACGGTCCAACTAAGGCAATCATCTGACCCGCTTCTATCTCTAAATTTATATTTTTTAGAACAGGATCTCGTTCTTTCCCGTAAGAAAACTCAACCTCATGAAAGTCAATCTTTCCTTGTACCTCTTTCACTACATATGCATCGGGACGGTCCACTATGTCGTAAGACTCATCCAGAAACTCAAATACACGATCCATAGAAGCGTGTGCTTGGGTAAGCGTAGTAGAGGCGTTTACAAGTCGACGTACGGGTGAATAGATCAGTCCTAGATAGCCATAGAAGGCTGTCATAGCCCCCAGAGTAAGTCCACCCTGTATGACTTGGTAAGCAGACACCGCAATCACAATAATCGGGGCTAAATCGGTAATCGTATTAACAGAAGCAAATGTTTTCGCTGTCCAACGTGTATGAGTCAACGCTTTTTCGAGAAAATGGCGATTCCGCTTTTGAAACTGGACTTGCTCATGGTCTTCAAGATGAAAAGCACGGATCACAGGAATCCCCTGAATCTTCTCGTGAAGGTGCCCTTGTAACTCGCTCAATGCTTGTGATCTCTCACGTGTGTACTTCCGTAGATTCTGATAAAAGTACTTCACACTAAGCCCATATAACGGGAAGATCGAAAGCGAGATTAAGGTCATCCATGGATCGATCCAGATCATCATTCCCACCGCAATAAATAAAGTGATAAAATCCAACCAAACATTCATCATGCCCGTAATCACAAACTCTTTTGTTTGTTCCACATCGTTAATCACGCGTGAAATCACTTGCCCTACTTTTTGATTATTGTAATAGCGGAGTGATAATCGCTGGATATGATCATACATCTGATTCCGCACATCAAATAAAACACGATTGGCCGTCCATTGGGCGAAATATTGCCTGTAATACTCCGCGGGGATTCGTACGACTGTAAATAAGAAAAAAGCACCTACTGTAATCCACCATAGTTGCCGCATCTGTTCTTCCCTGGCCATCCCAGATAGCAGTATATGGTCGATCACATACTTAAGCATAAGAGGCAATAACAACGGGATGCCAAACTTAATCATCCCGATCCCCATTGTACCTACAATCTGCTTCCGATAGGGCTTTACAAATTGGAGATATCTTCGAACACTTCCCATATTTTCATCTCCTACATACCATCGAATCTGGTGCCCCTAGTATATCAAAAACAGAGTACCAACACACAAAAAGACCGAGAACAATCATGCTCTCGGTCTTACTTTCTTATTAGCGTGAAATTAATGACGCGCTTTTTCCAACGCTGGTAACAATTTCGCGTTTAGAATTTTGATGTAAGTACCTTTCATTCCTAGGGAACGGGACTCTACTACACCAGCAGATTCTAATTTACGAAGTGCGTTTACAATTACAGAACGGGTAATTCCGACACGATCCGCAATCTTACTTGCTACTAGTAAGCCTTCTAAGCCATCTAGTTCGTTGAAGATGTGTTCTGCTGCTTCTAACTCTGAGAAAGAAAGAGAGCTAATCGCAAGTTGAACCACTGCACGGCTACGAGCTTCATCTTCTACTTTACCAGCACGTTCGCGAAGTACTTCCATTCCTACTACAGTCGCACCATATTCGGCCAAGATGAGGTCATCGTCTACAAAGGATTCATTCACTCGAGAAAGAACGAGTGTACCTAAACGATCTCCGCCACCGATAATTGGAACCAATGTGGTAAGACCTTCACGGAACATTTCCTTCATTTCATATGGATATGCAGTGTAGGGACTATCAACCCCAATGTTTGGCATTGTATGATCTACTTCCATAAGAAGACGAGCATAGTCAGCTGGGAATTCGCGATTAGTCTGATATTTTTGCATGCGCTCATTTTCAAAGTCATGATTCGTAGCAAGACCCATCATTTTTCCTTCTGGATTTACAACATAGATGTTAGAAGAAATAACGTCGCAAAGTGCTTGTGCAACCTCATCAAAATCCACCAAGTGGTGACCTACGTTTTTTTGTAAGATCTTTGAAATTCTACGTGTTTTGTCTAGCAAGTTCATGAATAAATGCCTCCTATTTTTTGCAAACCTATCATTTAAATGGACCTTATTGCCAAAACGCCAATTCTGACAAAAGAGGATTTTTTTCAACAGGATTTGATTTTCGAAAGATTGAAATGTACTTTACCTATTATGCTCTTTTTTTCCACATAGGCAAATTAATTTTTGTGAACAATCTTTGACTTTTAACCACATTTGCAATAGTTTTTAAAAATTGGTCAAAGATGGGCACTTAGGGATGGTCTCCATAGAATCCATTCTACTTTTCCCTCGATCAATCGCACAGAAACCTGTCCTACTGTATCGTATCTGCTATCTCGAGAAGCAAAGCGGTGCCGGTTATCTCCCATCACAAAAATCGTTCCTTTTTGCACTACAATCGGTCCGAAATTTCCATCTTCAATCCTGGTATCGATATAGGGTTCTGTTACGACCTGTCCATTTCGCAGAAGCTTTCCGTCTTTTATCTCAATCCGGTCAGCTGGGACCCCGATCACTCGTTTTACGAGATATCGATTTGCGTCGGAGGGATCTTGGAACGTGACAACATCCCCTCGCTCTGGTGTGTGAAACAAAAATGAAAATTTGTTGACTAACAAACGATCTCCATCGTGTAGGGTTGGTTGCATGGATGTTCCGTTTACGATTGACATCGCAAGTATAAATTGGTTTACTCCAATAGCGATTGATACGCCAAACAGCGCCAAGACAATCCACTTTGTTACACGATGTTGAACGATACTGACTACATTCACTCCATCATCCCTCTCCTTTGATCAGGGAACGATACTGCCTGAACCAATATGGGGCAATTTCTGGAGCAAATGGAGCTGATCGGGTATGGATCAGATCTGTGATCTTATGTACAGCTTGTTCAATCTGTAACATTACCTGTGAGGGGTACGCGTATCGAACTTGATTTACCTCGTACTCATCCTGATCCACAATTTGAAATCTTAAATCAGAATAGGTGATAACATCAAGGTCATAATCGATATAGGTTATGACATTTTTCGTGCGATCCAATATCACAGGTGAGGCGATGTTGGTGTAATAGTATCGGAGCTTGTCCGAATTCCTGTACACGCAAACCGTATTAAACCATTCGTCCTTGGGAAAAATCGTAATGGCTATGCCAGCAAAGACTGCATCGGTTCCATCCGGCTGGATGACTTCGACGTCTTCATTGGCAATCACTAATTGACGATCATCTTCATGAAGGACAAAAGAGGTTTTCCAGATTCGGTGCAAAACATCTTGGTGCTTGTAACTCTCTACCCGCACCATGTCGCCTCGATTCTGTAAGATTTCCACTCACCTCCAGAAAAGCGTTCCTATTTTCCTTTATTGCCAAAATCTGAAAGATATAAAACAAACGTTTCAGAATTTATTTTCGTGATCTGCTTTTTTGGAGTAAATGAAAATCTTTAATTCTGTTATCCTTTACCTCAACGATGTGATTATGATATATATTTTTATTCATATTTACAATGATGTAAATATTACCAAGTAAGAAAAAACAGAGCTCTCTAACATCGAGAGCTCAAGTGGCTCGTGGGTTTGCCCAACTCTTGTGAACGTTCTGTGGCTTTCAAAATCGCCTCACAAATCGCCTCTTCAAAATAGAATTTCTTCAACGCCTTCAATCCTGCAAAAGTCGTACCTCCCTCGGAAGTAACTTCTTCACGTAGACGAGACGGTTCTTTTCCAGTATGGATTAGCATCTCCGCAGCACCGATACAAGTTTGAATAATAAATTGTCGAGCGATATCAGATTCGAGCCCCACGTAGACCCCTGCTTTTTGCATGGCTTCTACCATGTAGTAGAAATAGGCCGGTCCACTCCCTGCAAGCCCTGTTACAGCATCCATCTGCGACTCCTGAACCTCTAGCACGATTCCGATTGACTCTAGAATCGTTTTAGCGGTGGCGAAGTTATATTCCTTCACATGCTGCCCCTTACAAATGGCAGTTGCCGATCTACCTACTGCCGCTGAGGTATTCGGCATCGTTCGTACAACGGCTACTTTTTGCGGACACGCCGCTTCGATCTGATTTGTACTCACGCCTGCGATCACGGAAAGAATCAATTGATTCTCCCTAAACTTAGGGCCCCAAACCTGCAAAACTTGACTAGCCACTTTTGGTTTGATCGCGAGTACGATGACATCCGACTCTAAAATAGCTTGCTCATCATGAGAATGACGAGTTAATTGATAGCGGTCAGCTAACTCTTGTAGTCTAGCACAGTTAGAACGATTCACCACTGATATATTACACGACGGGATCACTCTCCCCCTAGTCAATCCTGCAATCATGGCCTCTGTAATCGAACCCGCGCCGATAAATCCAACACGAAGATGCTCAAATATATGATCTGTCACTTTCTTTCCTCCTTATAAATAAAAAAGCAAATTAAAAACAAATAAAAAGCAAATAAAAAACAAATAAAAACCCGTTCATCCACTTAAGGACGAAAGGGCTTTCTTCCGTGGTACCACCTTATTTAAACTCACTAACCGTGAATTTATCTCTATTTATGCAGAGAAACATATAAACATACAATTTATTTCGTTCCCAACTGCATAACTCTGAGATAACGGTCAGCTCCGATCTGATTTCTAGAAAGCAAAAACAGTCTATCATCAGCCACTACAAGGGCGGGTTCGAGCTAGGTTCTAGATAGAATCTTTCAGCCGATGGACTCTACTCTCTATACTAGGTTAGATAGCTTTACTATTCCTTGTCACAGCGTTTTCTTTATCGTTTGTAGTGTATTTCTATATTATGTAAACTGGGGTCTAAAGTCAACATTTACGGAGATGGCAATTGATTCCGCTGAAAATGACGATAATGTTCCGCTAGCTCCACTGCCGCTACTGCACATACATTGCCAGCTAACTCCCCTGAAATCTCCTTCGCCGTACTCGTTAAGATCGCTTTTAGATCATTAGGGGTGAGATTCGGATTCTCCTCTAAGAGCAATGCACATATTCCCGCCACATAAGGGGTTGCCATCGAAGTGCCTGACAGTCGTAAGTAATGTTCATCTACGCATTTATCTGCAAATTGTAACTCTAATTCGGAGCCTGGAGCGTTTAATGAAATGATATCGGCACCTGGTGCATAGAGATCCGGCTTCATCCACCCATCCTTTGTAGGTCCACGACTCGAAAAGGTAGCTACCTCATGATAGGCAGCACCTACTGTCAGTATGAGCGGATCATGCCCTGGACTACTGATCGTCCCCGGCTTCGGACCATCATTCCCTGCCGCTGTACAAACCATGATCCCGTTATGCCAAGCAATTCGAGAAGCCTGTGCTAAAGGATCATTTCGATAAGATTGAATAGCAGGAGCACCTAGTGAAAGAGACAAGATGTCTAACTGATATTCCTTCTGATTCATTACACACCACTCAATGCCGCGAACGACGGTCGAAAGCTTCCCTCCGCCATGTTGGTCGAGTACCTTAACTCCTACTACCTTGGCCTCTGGAGCTGCACCCACATAAATCCCCTGCGAGCTAAACCCATTTCCGGCCGCACTCCCTGCACAATGAGTCCCGTGACCATGGTCATCATAATAATCCGTCTTTCCCTGAATCAAATCTACAAATCCCACAATCCGCGGAATCGGATTCATGAGATCTGGATGAGGATACAATCCCGTATCTAGAATAGCAATGGTAGTGCCCGCTCCCGTTAAATTGCGCTCTAGATGTAGTTGCCTCACTCCAGTCGATTTCGCAGATAAGTCCAGTGAAGCATACACACGTCGATCGAGATATAAGTGCTCTACCTGATGATGGACTACTAGTTCTTCTAAGAGTTCCGCTGAAAACTCTCCATAGATTGAATCAATCAAAGGGATTTCTCCTAGCACACTCCCACCGCGCTCTACGCACCAATTTGCTAGCGCGTATGGTTCAACCGATTCTTCTTTATCAAACTGTATGATCGCTGGATAAGAGACCGATATAGACTCCTTATCTAATTGCTTCTTACGGCTTAGTTGCACACGCAAATCAGGATCAAGTCGATGCGCGTATTTCTCATACCATTCTCTATTTCTCAACCGCATCTAAGGTCTCCTCACTTTCCTATCTGCATTTAATTAGATCTTCATCTAATGATTACCTGCAAAAAGGAGGAAGTGACTTTAAGCATTTTGATATTTCGTTAGACCCCCTGTATACCAAGTCACAACGGGGAAGAGAATGGACCAGATCCAGATTGAGAGATTCGGAACTCCGACATGACACAGCAAGCTACTTAATAAAACCCCCGTCCATAAAACAAAATGTAGAACACGAATCGAACCTTGAAAGCGTGAATCAGTAAACAACACGAGACAATATAGGAATCCGCCAATCGATAGAACAGACGGAATTACATATGTTAGTAGATGAACCAGACTTTGTTCCAATTCATTAAGTGCATAAAAAAGGCCGACATTCCCTTGAGTTTCTCCTGTAGCATGAGCAAGTGGCACAATGATCCCTTGAGCAAACAAATATAAGATCACAAGACAAATTCCTGATAGATGAACAAACCAAGCAATCTGTCCCATCCACTTCCTCTCAGGAGATACTAGTTTCACATTCCAGGTACATGCAATTAATAAACCGATTACTAATAATACTCCGCTACTCACATACCAGAAGAAAAAAGATGAGCTTCTCTCTACAATAAACTGAGCGGTCGTAGCATAATCATTCTTTGTTTGTTGAAGAAGCAACCACATCGAAATAGCACCCATCACAGAAAGCATCCCTGAAATCCGAAAAATCCAAATTGATCCATTTATTTTCATTTGGTCTCTCTCCCTAGATTATCTATTGTATTCTTCATCATTTCTTCTAGAAGAGAGATGTATACCCATAATGAAAAAGGATGTGTGTGGGCACCACCTTAGCCCAGACACATCCCAATATGATTCAAGTACCTTATCTTATGTTCAACTATGGAGTTTTGGTTTCTTTTTCTGGACTATCTTCATCCGACTTTGCTCCACTATCTGTACTTTTACTAAACTTTTCCGGAGGTAATGGTTGATTCTTTCCTCTTACGGCTCCAGGAGCTGTATACGTATTGATTTGAATCGTTCCACCGTTGATGGTAATTCGAATCACCATCGGCTTGTTGTAATTATTTTTAAAGCGGAAATCAGGCCCACCCCATGAGACAGTTGCATCCCTACCTGGTGGTACATATGGAACTTCTTTACTATGCGAAATGCGACGAGTAATCTTCACATTTGCCTTATCTACACTGTTAAACAATGTACTGGAAACCTGACAGATTCCCCCGCCAATATCTTCCGAGATCTCTCCTTTGACAATGACGCCTGCTTTTTTATAGCCACGCGCCGCTGTACGTTCACCCACTACTTTATTAAAAGAAAACTCTTCTCCCGGAAGTAATACGATCCCATTAATGGTGTCGGACGCTTTCTTGATATTAATCGTTCGATTTTCATTCCCAGGGTCAAAGGTAGTCTTATAGGTTCCAACTACTCTATCATCCGCTTTTTTAATATCATCAGTGGTAACTTGTGGCTCAACTGCAATGAATGGAAGCTCTTTCGTTTGATTCACTAAAGATTTGATATCGGTAAGCCACTCTTGAACTGTTTCTACATCAACCACAGAACCCGCTTGCTCTGGTGTAATGGGATCCCCTACTTTTTTCTGAGAGGCATTTTTCATTGGGACATCTACTTGCTTTTTCACATCATCTAGCCATGCTGTGAGCTTCTTCTGATCAATTTTAGTCGCATCTTCTCCATCGTAGCCAACGGTTCGCAAGTCGAGTTCAAAATTTTTCCCTTTTGCTGTTAGGGTTATTTTCTGAGGGGGTGCCTTTACCTTCTCTTCACTGGCACGAGGATTATTACTTGCATCTTGCGTAACCCAGAGATAAACAGCCCCCACTACAAATAGAAACGCTAAGGCACTGACAAACCACTTTTTCGTTTCTTTAGCCTTCTTCTTTTCGGGATCAGGGGCTTTAGTAGGTTGATCTTCTTCTTTTTTCGATCCAACCAGCTCTTCTCCATTCATCAAATGAGTACTTTGATGTAGATTTTGTAAAAAGGAATTTTCATCTGTCTCGGACTCCTTGGATTCTTCCGACTCAGAAGCTGACTCCCTAGCATCATGCTTTGCTATCTCGGTATCTTGTAGCTCTATCTCCTGGTTCTCTTCTTCTAAGATAGCAGACATCTCTTCTTCACCCTCAGCATCAGCTTCGGTTTCATCACGAGAAAGCCCCTCTTGTTCTTCAAGTACTTTCTCTAACTCCGTAAAATTCCACTTAGAAGTATCTGATAGAAGAACCTCACTATTTTCCTCTAACACCAGAAAGTCGGATTCATTTTGAGTCGCCTCCGCAGAATCCCCTATATCCTCTTGATCAAGGCTATCTGGCTCTTTTTTCTCTTTATCTTTTTCCTGCACTCAGGCTCTCCCCTTACACAACATTTTATCTAAAAATATAATAAAGTCACTTATTTATCACCTGTATAAAAATACAAAATGATCGCGTTTTTTATTGTTTTTTCATAACTGAAATGGCTTTTCGATAAACATTTGGAAACGCTTTTTGGTAGATACTATTGATATCTAGCCATTCTTCGTTCTCACCACATTCAATGGGAACCTGATCTAACTTGATCCGCTCAATCTCGATGAACCAATGACGGTGGCTAAACACATGATCTATCTTAGCTTCCACTTCTCTGCTTTGCACAGTCCATCTACGAGTAAGGAGATATTGATCTAACTCAGCTGATGGATCTTCCTGATCAAAAGTGGGAAGCGACCACATACCTGCTAGTAATCCTTTGTCTGGACGTTTTACAAGAAAAACAGAATGACCCGATTCAATCCAAGCAAATCGGACCGAAACAGGGGTAGGTGCCTTCGCCTTTTTTTTCTGTGGCAATTCATCTTGCAACTCTTGTTCATTTGCCTCGCAAACAGAAGATACTGGGCAAAACAGGCACTGTGGTGACGTAGGCGTACAGATCGTAGCTCCTAGTTCCATAAGCGCTTGATTAAAGTCACCTGGTGCATGTTCTGGGATCAAAACATCCCCAATCGCTTCCATTTTCTTGCGAGTGGCTGGTATCGCAATATCATCATATAAAGCAAAAATCCGTGAATATACCCGCATCACATTGCCATCTACTGCTGGTACCTTTCTTTGATAGGCAATACTTAAAATAGCACCCGCTGTATAAGGACCAATTCCTTTTAAACGAGAAATCTCTTCTATTTGATCGGGTACTTTACCACCATACTTGTCTGCTACCTCTTTCACCGCAGAATGGAGGTTCCGCACACGGGAATAGTAGCCCAATCCTTCCCACATCTTCACTACATCATCGTCACTTGCATTCGCTAAGTCTATAATAGTAGGAAAACGCTCAATAAAGCGGTTAAAATAAGGGATAACGGTATTCACCCGAGTTTGCTGAAGCATAATTTCTGAAACCCAAACCTTATATGGATCTTGGTCTTTTCGCCATGGTAGATCTCGCTGGTATCGAGCATACCAATGTAAAAGCTCGGTTTGAATCGTTGAAACAATAGTAGACTCTGGTCTCTCCATTGTATTCATGATTAATTGCATACTTGCCTCCTACAACTAATTATATAAGAAACAGACTTTTTTTCATCAATAGTATAATAATGTAATCAAATCGTTATAATTTCAATCACATTGACGAAATGTCCATAATTTTATTTTTGACCTACCGCCTACAATATGAGAATCTAATGAATGGAACCACGATAGCGTGGGTCCAATACGAAGCTCTTGTAATTGGATAGTCGCATCTTTGTCATCCACTTGAATCACTTCCACAACTTGTCCCACTTGAGCTTCAGATAGTAGGAACTCATGACGCACGACATGTTCCATCTGATTCTTTATCTGTTCTCGAATTTGGGCAAAGTACTGATCTTGAAACATAGAAATGGAATCTTCTTGAACTCTATATTCAACAAACACTGTTAGTAATTGACTCACTGCTACCATTCCTTTCTGCTTTCAAATACCTTTTTATGAAAAGGAGGACACTATGGATACAGGCACCCATCTTGTCATGGGATTAGGTCTTTTTGGATTAGCACAACTAGATCCGGTAGTAGCAAGCGATCTAGCCACAGCTCATGCTGTACTATTAGGTACAGTAGTTGGCTCACAAACACCTGACATAGATACATTGTATCGTCTAAAGGGCAATCCTGCCTATATTCGAAATCACAGAGGTTGGACCCATTCTCTACCCATGTGGTTGATTTGGCCCACTCTTTTAACCCTCGTTCTCCATTTTGTATTTCCAGCATCGAATACAGCTCATGTATGGCTATGGTGTTTTATAGCGGTCCTTGTACATGTTTTTATTGATTTATTTAATTCGTATGGGACACAAGCGCTCAGGCCTTTTTCGAATAAATGGGTGGCATGGGACATCATCAATATTTTTGATCCCTTCTTGTTTATATTGCATATCGTAGGATTTGTCATATGGTGGTTTTTTCCTTCTTATGCGGGTTTCATCTTTTCTTCTATTTATATCGTCATCGGCCTATATTTAATATGGCGAACCTGTGTACATCATCGTTGGCTTAGATGGGTAAAAAAACAAGTAAACGCACCAGGCTCCTATACCGTCATCCCGACTGCCCGCTGGGGCCAGTGGAATTGCGTATACGAGACGCAGACAGAAGTACGAATGGGCGAAATCCGAAGTGGTAAATTGCTCTGGACTGGACAGCTTACAACTGAATTTAACCATCATCCAGCTACCCATCACTCGAAACAAGCAGAAGCAATCGATGCGTTTTTATCCTTTACCCATTATGGCTATCCACAAGTAATCCAGCACCCATTTGGCTATGAAGTACGGTGGCTCGACGTCCGCTATCATCATAAGAAGCACTTTCCGTTTGTGGCAGTAGCCATCTTGGATAATCGCTATAATATCCTTCATTCATTTGTAGGCTGGATCAGCGAAGGACAGTTAGAAAAGAAAATTTATGAGATGATGTCTACTACAAATAAGTAAAATATTTTATTGAGGTGATACGATGTTTCCCCCAACAACACCGAAAGACGCGACGACTGCCGCATCCACTGGAGATATCTTAGATGGGTTTGAATCCTTTTTCGATCGAGTCACATCGAATCCGATGGATAGTATCGTCTTACCGTTCATTAATATTGTCATCGTTATGTTTCTCGCATGGTTAGTGGTTCGGGTTTTTGACAAGATTATTGATCAAGCCTTTTCACTAGGAAAAGTGGAAAATCGTACTGCCAAAACATTGGTCAAATTAATTAAATCCATCTCCCATTACGTAATTTATTTTATTGCGGCCCTAACTGTACTAGCTAAAATTGGCATAAATCTTGGTCCCGTATTGGCTGGAGCTGGAATTTTAGGTCTTGCCATCGGTTTTGGGGCTCAAAACTTAGTTCGCGACATTATAACCGGCTTCTTTATGATCTTCGAACGACAATTAGAAGTGGGAGATGTCGTTCAAATTAACGGACAGATCAATGGTACCGTTGAGGAAGTTGGACTTCGTGTCACGAAAATCCGTGAATATAATCAACGGCTACACTATCTGCCAAATGGAACCATCAATCAAGTGACCAACTATAACCGAGAAAAAATGCGTGCCATTGTCCCAGTTACTGTGCCACCTGAGTCCGATTTAGATGTCGTGGATGAGGCGCTACAAGAAGCTTGTATGACCGTCAAAGAAGAATATAAAGACCAGATCATCTCTGACCCTGAAGTGGTGGGAATTACCAACATGGACGTAAATGGAGTCCAATTTACCATTACCACCATCGCAACCCCAGAAGAATACTTCATCGTCGAGCGAGCTATGCGAAAAGAGGCTGTTTTAAGCTTACATAGACGCGGAATCACCATTGCTACCCCGCGCAGTGTAGTCGTAGCAACCGACCCTCAAAAAGTGGGCGTAAAAAAGGAATAGATAGCGAAATCGCCCCTGCAGGATAGCCTCAGCTTCCCTACAAGGGCGATTTTTTATCTCAATCCATTATTTACAGAATACTTTTAGACAGAATCCCCAATGTGACTCCCACAACCACTACGAAGGCTAACCAGAGACTCATTCCTTTGATATCCCGGGTCAAAACGCCAACTTCATCAACAGTTGCTACACGAAGTTCTTTTTTACGCTTTTTAGCCACTTTATAGCCCCCTTTATTATCTATCGTTCATTATAACCTTTTTCGTAGTCTTATTTGTCTTTTTTTGTTGGGTGAGATAGTCCCATAAATAAAAAGTAACATAGCTGGCGTATGGACTCCAGTCTTTCGCTAATTCCCGAACTTCAGCTTCACTGGGCCTCGTATCGGATCCATAGAGGAGCTGGAGGGCATTACGCAAGCCAATATCAGCCGCTGGCAACACATTCGACCTGCCGTATCCAAACATGAGCAGACACTCGGCAGTCCATCTCCCAATCCCACGAAAGGATATTAAACGTTTCATGATCTCTTCATCTGTTTCTTGCTGAAGACTAGATAAGTCCAGCTTCCCTTCTATAATCGCCCGAGATAAGTCAATGATATACTCCGCTTTTCGTTGAGTCAGTTGTAGCGTGGTAAGATCTTCGTAGTGTAGATCGGCTACTCGCCTGGCTGTAGGAAAAGAAGAGAACCACCTATCCAGATGAGGAATTTTCTCGCCAAATTCTTCGATAAATCGATTGATCAGCGTTCCAGCAAAGGATAGGTTGAGCTGTTGGGAGATAATCGTACGAATCAAACATTCATATAAATCAGGTTCGCGGACAATATGAAATCCCATACGATCGGATAGGACCGAAGATAAGATAGGATGTTGGGTCACTTGTTCATAAAAGGGGGTTAAATCAACTTGCGAGGACCAACGATGAGTCATAATCTCCTTCAGTTCCGCTTGCTCTGATTGACTCAAGTCATCATGGGATTCGATTTCCAGTTGTCCTGCTTGATCCCTACATACTCCTACTACAATCGCTCGGGAAGAAAGCCGAATCGCTCGCCATAACTTCGCGTCTATCTCGTATTCAGTTGCTTTCTCAAACTCTTTTACTCGTTCGATTGTCTTTTCAAAGGAATAATCCTTGGATAGCGGAATCGTAAGTTTCAACTTTTCACCTTCTACTATATCTTTGTTTCATTTTATAACAAAGCGAAGCTACTAGGAATGGGATTATCCTAGTAGCCCTATGTATCATTAATTGACGACTTCCAACAACATTTTTTCCTTTGTACCCATCTGTTTTGCTTTTGCTGTGCTTTCTACATACAATTCGATCTCATTACCGTGTACCCTTCCTTCAGCATCTCGAGCAGTGCGGTAGCCGATAGTAGGGAGATATACTCTAGATCCTACAGGGATCACTTTTGGATCCACGCCAATGGTAACACCACTTAGACTACTCTTACTTTGCACCGGAGGGGTCATCGCAACAACCGAAAACTCACCTAACACTTTTCCACGATGCCACGATGTCACGCTTGAGGTTTGTGCGGGCTTCTCTTTTTTAGACTCACTTGGTACGACATTTTGCAACGGATTCACTACTGCTTGTTTTCCACTCTTAATACGAATTGATTGTCCCACTCGAACTTTAGAGGGGTCTGAAATCTGGTTTAATTCCACGATTTTCTGCACAGATGTTCCGTATTTCTTTGCTAATCGGTAAAGGGTGTCCCCCTTTTGGATGGTTACTTTCACATAAGAAGAAGTAGTAGCTGATGATTCCATTTCTTTTGCGGCTACGGGTATTGGGTCTAGTTTAAGTGAACCATCATCCTGGATATGGGCACCTATGGCAAAGAGGATCACAACTAGCGTGATTAATAAATACTTTTTCATTCATATTCACCTTTCTTATCAATTCTAATAAACATCATGGACAGAATTTTGAAAAGTTAAACACAAATGGACACAACAAAAAAACTTTATACTCTATTCATCCAGAGTACAAAGTTTTTTATTTCATTACGATTCGTTTTTCTTGATTTTTCGAATAGACAGCACTGCTGATACGTGTTTAAGCGGATACGATGTGGCGGCTTTTAGCTTATCCGCAGATTCCTCATCATCACTCCAATTAGGCCTTACAACACACCTTCGTTCATATTGTGTATGAATCATCACGACACTTAACATAAACAGAAGACCTACCTGTGGTGAAACAATCGGGTAATCATACATACCGTGACCAAGTAAAGCGACTGTCTGCGAGATCAGCATACCAGCCAATCGTTTCTCACCCTTTTGATTGGCAGCCTTTCTCCAAGCCCGTGCTCGACGAATCGTCATGAAAATCAGGGCGCTAAATAAAAAGAGTCCAATTACTCCATATTCGGAAGCGACTCCCAGCACCACATTATGTGCATGATAGATAATCTTACCCGTTATCTGCTTATATAATTGCCCAAAATGAATCGGTAATGTTCCCAAGAGCCAGTTGTCCTGAAAGATTTGCCAAGAAGTACTCCAGACCTGAAAACGGTCGTCAATGGTAGTGGCAAGCGTATCCTTTCGCGGAATAATGGATGGAAAAAATGCAACAATGCCTACAAAAGCAGCAAACAAACCTACTGTCCATTTTCTTTGACCCGTCATCCATACTTGAACAATCAGGCCTATTACCAAGCCAATCCAAGCTCCTCTAGAGCCCGTGTACGCTATCGCCGTACAAAATAAAAAGAACATCGAAAAGGCCAACGTTTTCTTCCATTTCCCCTTTAAAACAGATGATGCATAGATACTTAATAACGCAAAACAAATTAAAAGGGCAGCTGTTAAATTAGAGTTACCAGTTGTACCAATGCTTCGAATCGATCTCTCTGATTGATATCGGTTCGTACGGTAGAAGTCTAATAAGTCCCCTAACCACGTAGCATGTAACCCGTACCAATCTAATTGCTGTAGAAATACGATCGCAGCCACGTAAAGCCCACCAAGCCAAAACAAGAGATATACCTTTTGCAAATCCCTCCAACTAAAGTTTAATACCTTACGCGTCCACATAGATAGCATGTAGTATGCTCCAAATGTTGCAAGTGGTACAATCCCAATCGGGAAAGTGATATGTAGGTCTTTAAGGTGATACCAAGTTGGATTGTAGCACCAGCTAATGATGGTCACTAGCATAAAACCCAGAAAAACAACCTCTGGCCAGCTTCTAAACTCCCAATTTCCCCTAACGTAATAAATAGTAGCACAACTAAGTAGTCCTAAAGCGACCGGGGGTAAAAATGGAGAGAGAAGAATGGAAAGGTACAAAAAGGCAGTGAGGTTATTAACCACATGCTGGTTCCGTTCCATATTCAAGATGTTAACTCCCTTTATTTACAGATATCATGCCAAATGGTATGAAAAAATTACAATAAAACATACCAAAATGTATACATAGAATGACTGAATTCCATACATTATAAACTTACTCCAAGAAAATATAAGATTACCACAATCCTTTAGTAGTTGAACAGCCGAAGTTTAGGGAATCTAATCAAATATTCCTTATTATACCATACAAAAATCCAAACGCTACCAAGTCGTTATGCATCTTGGATACACCTCGCTTCTACTTACCCTATATCTTTTAAACTTCAACATCTTTTTCCTCCTCTTTGTATAGAGCAGACAAGTTAGAACAACCTAAGAACAATAAACCAAGGGGGAACGAATATGCAAAAAAACATTAGTACCACCAATGCCATGATGCGAATTGCTTGCGGATTAGTTGGATTACTCTGGAGTATTAACTATTTAAATCGTCGCCGTGTAAATCGAATGTGTTTCCTTTTCATCACAGTGATGTCCGTTATGAAGATTGCAGAGGGAATAACCCGATTCTGCCCCTGCAAAGCTCTCTATAACAAAATCCGATCCTCTATTAGTAAAGATATGATCCTAAACTTCTCAACATCTAGTTCACACGAATGACTACTATATTCTTCTCTAAAATTGTCGATCTGACCACTATTTCGGTCAGATCTTTTTTTTTATATTAGCTACTTGAAAACCTAACAAACTATGTTACAATCTAAATTAGAAACAGAACATTTGTTCTCACTACCTCAATATAGGAAATTTACTTCAATTTGAAGTCTTATCTATTGCCTATATTCTGACTTTTTCGTATAATAGTTTTCAAGAACTAAAAAGGAGGTATAGAGTGAGCAAACAGATCCATTGGATGAGATTAGCTGTTTCTCTCTGGTCGTAGATAGATCTATACACCTTAATTCAATTATCCGCTCTTCTTAGCATTCCGTCGGTTTTGGAGGCGTTTTCACATATACTACGGTCCACCATTGGGAGATCACTTCAATACAATTTCTTTTTACGAAAGTCAGAATGAAACAACTTTGTATCGATGAAGAACACTAGCCCTGAATTAAGATACTGGTTACCTTCTGAAAAGATTATTTCTCGAACGATAAGAAAAAATTTTTCAGAAAAAAGAAGGCATCTGTCAGTTTACGTCGAAAAATAGGGTACAAACAGTTTCTCGTACTTGAAGGTGGCAACGTGGACTTGAGAACAAAGACATGAAATCAAAAAATATGTGATCAGGAATCTGATCCGGTTGGGGAGTGAATCGTAACATGTCTCTAAGTGAAATGGAAAAAGAAACCGTGATCCAATTTGATGAATCCACCAACCTAGCCACCGTCTATACGGCAAGTTGGACTGTCGCTCGTACTTTGAAAAAAGCCGGTTATCAGCCTATTCGAAGGACAGATGGAGCTTGGTGGTTTCAAATCCCTGTTCATGCCATGTGCATTCAGGGGGATAAAGAAACAACAACCATGTGCTAATAATCATCTGCTCTAGTCAGATGCAGAAGGGGCAAGTACAGACCTGCCTCTTTTTTATTTGTGCATAGAAAAGGCAACCTCTTGAGCGAATCAGTAGGTTGCCTTCGAAAGACATTTATTTTTGAATTTGCGCCAGATATTGGATGGCCTTTTCCGCAATATCTTTTCGATAGTGTGCACTTGGAAAATGAATCTGTTCGACAAGGCTATATGCTTTTTCGCGAGCAATCTGCAAGTTTTCTCCTAACGCAGTCACCCCAAGAACCCTTCCTCCAGCTGTCACCAACTGACTACCTTCATACCTTGTTCCTGCATGATACACCGATTCCCTATGATCTAACTGATTTACCATGCCCGTAATTGGCAACCCACTCTGATACGGTCCCGGATATCCACCTGCAGATAAAATGACACATACAGCCGCTTCGTCTGACCATGTAACCAGATCTGCACGCAGGCGCCCTTCCACTACTGCTATCATAATCTCAACCAAATCACTGGTTAACCTCGGAAGTACCACCTGCGTCTCAGGATCCCCAAAGCGAGCATTAAACTCAATCACTTTTGGCCCTTCCGGAGTCATCATCAAACCTGCGTATAATACGCCTCGATAATCGATTCCTTCTTTTTGGAAGGCTTGTACCATCGGTTCTAGGACCGTCTGAACTGCAAGAGATAGGGCATCCTCGGAGAACTGTGGCACAGGCGAGTATGTCCCCATCCCGCCTGTATTAGGTCCTAAGTCCCCATCATAGGCTGGTTTATGATCCTGGGCTGGGACCATTGGCACAACCGTCGTTCCATCTACAAATGCCATCAAGGATAGCTCTTGTCCAACCAGGAACTCTTCTACTATCACGACATCCCCTGCTGATCCAAACACCTTCTGCTCCATAGCCTCCGAAATCGCTAGCTCTGCCTCTCCTAAGGTAGTGGCAACCACCACTCCCTTACCCGCAGCAAGTCCATCTGCTTTAATCACAATGGGTACTCCTGTTTGACGCACATATTGCTTTGCTTCTTCCGCATCGGTAAAGGCTTGGTAATGGGCCGTTGGGATATCGTGTTTTTTCATAAAGTCCTTTGCAAATCGTTTACTGCCTTCAATCTGTGCAGCTTGTCCATTTGGTCCAAAGACTGATAAGCCAGCTTCTTGAAACTGGTCCACAATTCCATGTAGCAGAGGGACTTCCGGTCCAACAATCGTTAAATCAATCTGTTGTTCTAGAGCAAATTGGCGTAAACCATCTAAATCCTCTACAGAGATCGGTACCAAAGTTGCTATGTTCATCATCCCAGCATTACCAGGTGCTACAAAAATCTCCTTCACTTTTGGGCTTTGTGCGATTTTCCAAAGTAAAGCATGTTCTCTACCACCACTACCTATAATCAGTACACGCATCCATTTATCCCCCTTAGAAGGTAAATCGGCATATCATCCGACTTTACCATCCATCCAAGGATCTAGGAAAAGACCAGACTAATGCCGAAAAGTGAAATTGTAACAAGAAGACAGATGAAGGACCATTCTTCACGATAAAAACTTCTCGTTTTCGCTTTGTAATTCTTATCTGTTGTAAGTACCCCACCCACGATTAACGCAACGGCAAAGAACAAACCTGCTCCAAACTTCAAATTGCTCCCCCATACTGCTAAGCCTGAATCAAACCATATATACGAAAGGACACCGATCGATAAGACAGCCGCGATCGTCCAGAACAAAGCCCATTTTAATAACGACATAAAAGGAATCCTCCTTAACGTTTTTTATTAGTATACGCAAGGAAAATACAAGTCGATACCTCATAAACCTTTGTTCTTGGAAGAAAATTAGTTCTGTCTAATGTTTGAAGTGACGAACCCCAGTAAATACCATAACCAAGCCCAAACGATTTGCTGCTTCAATGGATTCTTGATCTCGAATGGAACCACCTGGTTGAATAATAGCTGTTACTCCCGCTTTTGCTGCTTCTTCAACCGTATCTGACATCGGGAAAAAGGCATCAGAGGCTAATACAGATCCAGTAGCAAGTTCGCCTGCCTGCCCGATCGCAATTCGAGCGGCACCAATCCGGTTCATTTGTCCAGCCCCTACGCCAACCGTACGATTCTCCTTCACTAACACAATCGCATTCGATTTTACATGCTTAACTACTTTAAAACCAAATAGGAGTTGCTCCCACTCCTCCTGAGTCGGCTCACGATCCGTTACCACTTGGCAATCGCCTTGGATCACTTGGTGAAGGTCTGCTTCTTGGACCAAAGCGCCTCCGCCAACCGTAACAATCGAATTTGCTTTACTTTGAGTAATGTTTCCTAATGCCAGTAGACGAAGGTTCTTCTTCTCTTTAAGTATCGTAAGCGCATCTAATTCAAAATAGGGAGCTATTATAATCTCAAGAAACAGCTTCGTCATTTGAAGTGCTACTTCCTTCGTTACTATCTGATTCGTCGCAACAATTCCACCAAAAATGGAGACCGGGTCCGCTTCATATGCTTTTTGATACGCTTCTTCGATCGTTTCTCCAATTCCTACACCACATGGATTCATATGCTTCACTGCCACTACGACTGGCTCTTTAAATTCATTTACGATAGCGAGAGCTGCATTAGCATCATTGATATTGTTGTAACTAAGTTCTTTACCATGAATCTGTTTAGCAGAGGTGATCAGTCCGTCCGTAGAGAGGGTCTCTTTATAAAATGATGCTTTCTGATGCGGATTTTCTCCATATCGCAAAGAGGACTGTTTCTGATAGGTGACCGTTAGTTGCCCTGGGAATGAATTCCCGATTCGATCATTTAGGTGCTTAGCTATTAGTGAATCGTAAGCAGCCGTATGGGAAAATGCCTTTGCCGCTAGATATTCTCTTGTTTGCAAAGTCGTCTCTCCATGATTGGTAATCTCATCAGCAATGTTTTGATAATCTGCTGGATCGACCACTACTGTAACAAAACGATGATTTTTAGCAGCTGAGCGGACCATCGATGGGCCACCGATATCAATGTTTTCAATCGCTTCTTCGTACGAAATATTTGGATTAGAAATCGTTTGCGCAAACGGATATAAATTAACCACCACTAGATCGATTTCTTGGATTCCGTTTGCCTCCATCTGTTGTCTATGAGTAGGAAGATCTCGAACCGCAAGCAAGCCCCCGTGTACCTTCGGATGTAAGGTCTTCACACGACCATCCATGATTTCTGGAAAGCCTGTTATCTCTGATATTCCGATTACAGGGATTCCAGCTTCTCTCAGGAGTTGATGCGTTCCGCCGGTAGAGATCACTTCGACCTCCTTGGCTACTAGTTGCTGGGCAAGTTCTACGATTCCTATTTTATCAGAGACACTAATAAGAGCACGTTTAATACGATTCATGGTGGATCCTCCTTATTAATGGCTGTTTATTTTTATTTTAAATATGTGTTTCTATAAGCTAATGTTTATTTAAATGCAGAAAAGACTTAGGCTGTTGGATGATCAGAGTTAGGAGAGACTGTTTGAGCTGTCGGCAGATACTAGATGCCCCTGGACATCTAGTATCTAATAATTAGCAAGCCCCATTAAACTCAACCAACTAACCACTCACCACAATAATCATCGGACTATAAGCAACTTCCCCTGTAACCACTTTCCATATCGTTTCCGGATAAACCTGATGCTCCACTTCATGAATCTTATTTGTTAGCATATCTATCGTATCCATTTCATCCACTTCTACAGCCCGCTGAGCAATAATCTGCCCCGAATCCAATCCAGCATCAACAAAATGAACTGTGACCCCTGTCACCTTCACACCATACCCCCATGCCTGCTCAACCGCATGAAGCCCTGGAAAAGAAGGAAGCAACGACGGGTGAATATTTACCATTTTTCCTTCAAAAGGTTCAAGTAAGGTATCTCCCACGATTCTGAGATATCCAGCTAATACGATCCACTCCACACCATGTTTCTCCATCAGTTCAAGTAACGCCTCTTCATATTCCAGCTTAGAAGGAAAGTGTTTCGGAGATACAACATAATACGGAACCTCTAATCTCTTAGCCCGCTCAATCGCACCCGCATCCTCACGGTCAACGACTAACAAGGAAACAGAAGTCGTCCAATTCTGTTCCCTTGAATATCGCACGATCGCTTCAAAATTGCTTCCATTTCCTGAAGCAAAGATAGCAATACTCATCGGCACCCTCCATCTTCAAAGCGCAGAGAATCCATCCCCTCTTCTACCCTACCAATCAAAAAAGGAGTTTCTCCAAGCTCAACTGCTTTTTGCATAATAGAGTCCGCTTCCTTGCTCGGGACACAAAGCACCATCCCAATCCCATTATTAAACGTGCGATCCATATCCGATTGACTAATATTTCCTACCTGCTGAATCCACTGAAAAATAGCAGGAACCTGCCATGAATCACGATCAATCACAGCTTGCAGACCTTCCGGCAACATCCGTGGTACATTCTCAACAATTCCACCACCGGTAATATGCGCCGCACCTTTTATCGAAAACTTCTCAATCAGAGAAAGAACTGATTTCACATAGATCCGAGTTGGAGCCAACATCGCTTCTGCTACGTTTTGCGATGATCCCGGTACGCTTTCCGACCAATCAAAGGAGCGATCTGTTAAGAGAACTTTTCTCGCTAGTGAGTATCCGTTGCTATGCAGTCCATTACTCGCTAATCCAACGAGAACATCCCCCGCTTGAATATCTGAACTCGGTAGAAGATTCTTTTTCTCTACAGCCCCTACACAGAAGCCCGCTACATCGTATTCACCCGATGCATACATCCCTGGCATCTCAGCCGTTTCACCGCCAATCAGGGCACAACCAGCCTGAACACATCCGTCCGCAATCCCTTTTACGACAGCTTCCGCCTGCTCAGGTCGGAGCTTCCCAGTAGCGAGATAATCGAGGAAAAACAGCGGCTCTGCTCCTTGAACGACTAAATCATTCACACACATAGCGACACAATCTATACCAATGGTGTCATGCCGATCCAGCATAAAAGCCACTTTCAACTTCGTTCCTACCCCATCTGTAGCAGAAACTAGTATCGGCTCTTCATAAGCACCTAGAGCAAACAGGCCCCCAAATCCGCCCAATCCACCCATCACTCCTGGGCGGGTCGTTCGGTTTACGTGCGCTTTCATTCTCTCTACTGCTTCATTTCCTGCATCAATATCGACTCCTGCCGCACGATAGGATTCACTCATCGTTGCCCCTCCCCTACTAGTTCCTGTTCGATGACAGTTGGATAATCGCCGTTAAAACAAGCTAAACAATGCCCACAATTCTTTTCCTGACTCTCTCGTCCAATCCCTCGTAGCATCCCTTCCGGGCTTAAAAATGCTAAGCTATCCGCTCCAATGGCCCGGCGAATCTCTTCCAGCGAATGAGTAGCTGCGATCAATTGCTCCCGATCGGCAGTATCAATTCCATAGAAACAAGGATTTTTCACAGGTGGAGAGCTAATACGTACATGAACTTCGGTCGCACCTGCATCACGAATGAGCTGAACGATTCGCCTGCTCGTCGTCCCTCGCACAATCGAGTCATCCACCATGACAACTCGCTTTCCTTCTACGACTTTGCGAACAGCGCTCAATTTCATCTTTACACCGCGTTCTCGCATCATCTGACTAGGCTGAATGAATGTTCGTCCTACATAGCGATTTTTAATTAATCCCAATTCGTATGAGATCCCAGTCGCCTCCGCAAATCCAATCGCCGCCGAAATACTCGAGTCAGGTACACCCGTTACCACATCTGCTTCCACAGGAGCTTCCAATGCCATCTGGACCCCCATCCGCTTTCGAGCACTGTGAACATTGATGCCTCCGATATCACTATCCGGCCTAGCAAAATAGATATACTCAAACGAACAGAGCGAACGTGGAGCCGGCGGAGCAAATCGTTCCGAGCGAATCCCTCTATCATCGAGAATCACCATCTCTCCAGGCTCTATCTCACGAATGTATTCCGCCCCAGTAATATCAAATGCACACGTCTCGGAAGAGAAAACATACGCTCCTTCCACCATTCCCATGGATAACGGACGAAGACTATGTGGATCTTGGCAAACGAGTAACTGCTCATTGGTTAGGATGAGAAGTGCATAGGCACCCACTAGACGATTTAGTGCTTCTTTTACCGCACACTCAATCGTTTCCTCCCGAGAGCGAGCGATTAAATGAGCAATCACTTCTGTATCCGTAGTTGACTGAAAAATCGCCCCCTCCGCCTCTAGCTCTGCCCGCAACCGGTCCCCATTCACTAAGTTTCCATTCGTAGCAATGGCAATTTCTCCTCTAGCGAACGTAAAAACAAGAGGCTGAACATTCGCTAACTCACTTGCACCCGTTGTGGAATAACGAACATGACCAATAGCGACCGTTCCTTTGCATCGCTCAATCGTCTCAGTAGAAAACACTTCGGTTACAAGTCCCATATCGCGGTGGATGTGAAAACGATCGCCATTGGTGCTTACAATACCTGCACTCTCTTGTCCACGATGTTGCAAAGCGTGTAATCCGTAATAAGTGAGAGCAGCTGCAGTCGGATGACCTACAATGCCAAACACGCCACATTCTTCATTTAGTTCATCGAAGATGCTTTCATCTTGCATAGGATCGCCTCCTCGTAGAGTTGCGTAATCGAAGCAAGCGAATCATGAACAACCACTTGTCCATTATAAGAGATCGCGATAGTTGGCTCTTCCGTAACCACTCCAACTTCGTGCACCGGAACACCTCTCTCTTGGAAAAATGCAATCATCTCTGCTCGATCTTCTGAACGCACACTCACCATGACACGTGATTGTGTCTCACTATAAAGCGCGGCGATCGTAGGCAATTCATTTTTCCAATCAATCCGAACGCCACATTTTCCGCTCATTGCCGATTCAGCAACCGCTAGAGCAAGTCCACCTTCCGCCAAATCATGGGCAGATTGAATCATCCCTTGGCGGATCGCATCTAATAATGCCGCTTGAAGAGTTTGTTCCGCTTTACAATCGAGTACGGGTGGGCGTCCACTAATGCTACCTGTCATAAGATGTTGCAACTCACTTCCACCCAATTCAACCTTCGTATCCCCTAACAACAATACCGAGTCGCCTGCTTGCTGGAATGCTTGCGTCGTAATATGCTCTCTCTTCTCAATCAACCCAACCATACCAATAACCGGTGTCGGGAAAATCGATTGCCCGTTTGTTTCATTATAAAGGCTCACATTTCCTCCAATAACCGGTGTGGACAAGGCATGACACGCCTCACTCATTCCATCAATCGCTTTTGATAACTGCCAGTAGACCTCTGGCTTTTCTGGACTACCAAAGTTTAAACAATCCGTTACGCCAAGCGGTTCAGCACCGGAACAAACCACATTTCGTGCCGACTCAGCCACCGCAATTCGGCCACCTTGCTCTGGGTCTAGATAAACATAGCGACCGTTTCCATCCGTTGACATTGCTAATGCCTTTTCGGTCCCACGTATCACCACAACTGCCGCGTCAGATCCAGGGCGAACTGCCGTACTCGTACGTACCATATGGTCATATTGTTGATAAACATAACGTTTACTTGCCACATTACTTGAGCCTAAAACCTTATAAAAAGCCGCTTGTGGATCCACTTCTTTCACTTGGTCATATGCATCCACTTTTTCAAATTCTGTATAATAAGCAGGCTCTCTGGCCTCTCTTTCATAAATAGGTGCATCGTCTACCAACGTGTTAACCGGAATATCCGTAATCAAATCACCTTGATGCAAAATTTGATAACGATTTCCTTCCGTCACCCGTCCAACAACAGCAGATTGCAAACCCCAACGATCACAAACTTCTTTTACCTCGTGTTCTCTACCTGTTTCGACCACAAGTAGCATCCGTTCTTGGGATTCAGAGAGCATGATCTCATACGGGGTCATTCCAGATTCACGCTGTGGAACTAAGTCTAGATTCATCTCTAGCCCCACTCCACCTTTTGCAGCCATCTCCGCACTTGAACAGGTAAGTCCTGCCGCTCCCATATCTTGAATACCCAAAAGCATTTCTTTCTTTACCATTTCAATACAAGCTTCGAGAAGCAATTTCTCTACAAACGGATCACCCACTTGAACCGCAGAACGCTTCTCCTCTGATTCCTCATTTAACTCTTCAGAGGCAAACGTAGCACCATGAATCCCATCGCGCCCTGTGCTAGCTCCTACATAAATAATAGGATTCCCTACACCTGTTGCGATCCCTTTTTGTAGCTCATGATGTTCTAGTACTCCGACACACATCGCATTGACCAGTGGATTCCCCTCATAAGAAGGATCAAAGACAACTTCTCCACCCACCGTTGGGATTCCAATACAATTGCCATAATGAGCAATCCCAGCCACTGCATGATCAAACAAATATCGTACATGTGGTGACTCAAGCTCACCAAACCGTAAGGAATTAAGCAACGCAACTGGACGAGCACCCATGGAAAACACATCACGGATAATCCCACCCACACCTGTGGCCGCCCCTTGAAATGGCTCAACAGCAGTCGGATGGTTGTGGCTTTCGATCTTAAACACAACCGCCTGATTATCCCCGATGTCAATTACGCCTGCTCCTTCTCCCGGACCTTGCAAAACCCTTGGTCCTGACGTTGGAAACTTGCGAAGCAATGGTTTAGAGTTCTTATAGCTACAATGTTCAGACCACATAACTGAGTAAATTCCTACTTCGGTCCAGCTAGGCAGACGACCTAAGTGTCCACAGATTTGGTCATACTCCTCAGGCAAAACCCCCATATTGCGATACAACTCTTGATCTCGAATATTTTCTGGAGTAGGCTCATTCGCTATCGTCTTCACAGCTTGCGCAACGGTTTGAGTAGATTCATGCAGCACCTTGATTCTCCTTCCATGCTTGTAACATTGATGTAAATAGTCTAGTTCCATCGGCCGACCCCATCCAATCCACAATCGCTCGTTCAGGATGAGGCATCATTCCTAACACATTCCCGTTTCGATTCGTAATACCAGCGATTTGATCGAGAGAGCCATTTGGATTTGTTCCTGCATATCGAAAGAGTATCTGGTTATTTGCTTGTAATTCCATAAGAGTATTCGGATCACAGGTGAAATTACCTTGCCCATGAGCAATCGGAATTTCAATTGTTTCTCCAAGCTTATATTGATTGGTAAAAGGAGTTTGATTATTTTCTACACGCAACGTAGTAAAATTACAACGAAACTGTAGATGATTATTCTGCATCAAGGCCCCTGGAAGGAGTCCTGTTTCTTGCAAAATTTGGAATCCATTACATATTCCGATTACAAGTTTTCCTTCATTTGCAGCATTCACAACCGACTCCATGACAGGAGAATAGCGAGCCAACGCACCCGCACGCAGATAATCACCGTAAGAGAAGCCACCTGGCAGAATCACTGCATCAAATCCATCCAAATCCGAAGTTTGATGCCATACAGGTTTCACTTCTTCCCCTAACACATCTTCCACACCATGGATACAATCCCAGTCACAATTAGACCCCGGAAAGATTGGAACTGCAAATCGCACTTTCATCTACCTCCTCGATTTCAAACGTAAAATTCTCTATCACAGGGTTCGAAAGTAACTTTTCACACATAATTCGAATCTCTTCATCTGCTTTTTGCCGATCCATCGTATTAAGCACAACCTCAAGCCTTTTGCCAATCCTCACATCTGCCACTGTTTGATAGCCCATCGTGTGCAACGAATTCTTTACAGCCACACCTTGTGGATCGAGTACACTCTCTTTTAGCGTAATAAAAATGATCGCTTTAAGCATGTGAAGCGCCCCCTAGTCGTTGATAGATTTCTTGATATGCTTCCAAAACATTCCCTAGATCTTGGCGAAATCGATCTTTATCTAACTTTTTCCCTGTTGTGTTATCCCAAAAGCGGCACGTATCAGGAGATATTTCATCTGCTAGCAACAATCTTCCAGACAGATCGACTCCAAACTCTAATTTAAAATCAACCAACATAAGACCCTTTTGTTCTAGATATAACTGTAAAATATCATTTACTTGAAGAGAGATCTGCCTCATATGACCGACCTGATCCGGAGTGGCCAGTTCCAACATCGCAATGTGATCATGATTCATGAGTGGATCCCCTAAATCATCATTCTTATAATAAAATTCCACCACTGGATGGCTCAGCTGGGTACCTTCTGGTAACCCTACTCGTTTAACCAGCGATCCAGCCGCTATATTGCGAACCACTACTTCTAATGGAATAATAGACACCTTTTTTACCAATTGCTCATAGTCCGAGATCGTTTTAATAAAATGATGCTCCACACCATGTTCGGTAAGCAACTGAAAAAACAGCTTACTAATTTGGTTGTTTAAAGTCCCTTTTCCGCCTAACTCCGCTTTTTTCTCCCCATTAAAAGCAGTCGCAGAATCCTTATATACAACCCGAAGAACTTGTGGATCATCAGTAGGAAATAGTTGTTTGGCCTTTCCCTCATACAGCACACTATCTGTGTTCATGCAAGCTCCCCCTATCTCTACTCACCCCAGGCCATCACTGTTAAAATCCTTCTCACTCCTAAGGCTCTTTTGAGCAGTGATCGAACTGACTCCAGTCCTCGATCACCCAATAGCTGGTTATTCTACAATCCCAAACCTACCCGCTTAAAAATCGTATCCACCTGCGCCAAATGGAACTGATAATCAAAGCAATCCGCTATCTCTTCTTCAGTAAGAGTCTCACGAATCAGCTCATCCTTCTCTACAAGTGGGCGAAATGGCGTCTGTTCCTCCCATGCTTGCATCGCCAATCTTTGCACACGATCATACGCCTCTTCACGTTTCAAGCCCTTATTAATCAGAGTCAGAAGCACACGTTGCGAGTAAATCAATCCAAAAGTCCGATCCATATTCCGCTTCATATTTTCAGGGAAAACGGTTAGCTCCTTTACAATGCGAGCAAAACGATTTAGCAGATAGTCAAGCAAAATCGTTGCATCCGGTAAAATAACACGTTCTACCGAAGAGTGAGAAATATCTCGCTCATGCCACAGAGGAACATTTTCATACGCAGAAACCATATGCCCACGAATCACACGTGCTAGGCCGCTAACATTTTCACAGCCAATCGGATTACGTTTATGAGGCATCGCAGAGGATCCCTTCTGCCCTTTTTTAAACGCTTCTTCTACCTCACGCGTCTCACTCTTCTGCAGACCCCGAATCTCCGTTGCAAACTTATCCAAAGAGGTCGCAATCAAGGCCAAAGTCGATAGATAGTGAGCATGTCGGTCGCGTTGCAAAGTTTGTGTGGAGATTTCCGCTGCCTGCAAGCCTAACTTCTCACATACATACTCTTCTACAAACGGATCAATATTGGCATACGTTCCGACTGCTCCAGACATCTTCCCTACACGTACCGATTCAATCGCTTGTACCAATCGTTCCCGATTCCGCTTCATCTCCGCATACCATAGCGCCATTTTCAGCCCAAACGTGGTCGGTTCTGCATGCACACCATGGGTACGTCCCATCATCACGGTATATTTATGCTCGAGTGCTTTCTCTTTCAAAACATCTATGAACCGATCCACATCCGCAAGTAAAATGGCATTTGCTTGATGGAGCAAGTACGATAACGCTGTATCCACAACATCAGTAGAAGTAAGTCCATAATGTACCCACTTTGATTCTGGACCAAGCGTCTCCGAAACAGCACGAGTAAACGCAACGACATCATGACGCGTTTCTAGTTCAATCTCAGCAATTCTCTCTACGTTCACCTTCGCATTTTTGCGAATCAGCAAAACATCTTCCTTAGGGATATGCCCCAACTCAACCCATGCTTCACAAGCAAGGATTTCTACTTCTAGCCAAGCACGAAACTTATTCTCTTCTGTCCAAATCGCAGTCATCTCTGGACGACTATAACGTTCAATCATGCAATCTCCTACCTTCCATCTGATTGTTAGCAATGGCAAAAATGGCTTCCCACTCTTGTTGGCTTAGTGGCTTCCAAATAGGCAGCTCATTAATCAACTCTAACAAATCTTGTAACGAATCCCTAACAAAATTAATATGTCCCATCTTTCTTCCCTCTTTGGCAACGCTTTTCCCATACCAATGCACCTTTGCACATGAAGGTAACTTCGCCAATTGCTCAAAAAAGGCCTCTTGATGTTCTCCTAATAGATTTACCATAATTCCAGTATTTTTTCGAATCGATTTACGAAGTGGAAGTCCTGTTACCGCACGTACGAACTGCTCAAACTGGCAAGGGGTCGTGGTATCCATCGTGATATGCCCTGAATTGTGTGGCCTAGGCGCTAATTCATTTACCAAAATAGTTCCATCTGCCAGCACAAACATCTCAATAGCAAGCACCCCCACAAATCGAAGTTGGCTAGCCAAATGATACGCAATTTGTTCCGCCCTCGTACGAATCCCCTCTTTAATAGGAGCTGGAGAAATCGTCATGTGTAAAATTTGATCCCGATGGATGTTCATAACGGGTGGGTAAACCTCTACCTCCCCTGAAATCCCTCGAGCTACAATCACCGAAATCTCTTTTACATAAGGAATAAATTTCTCAACCAATATTCCCTTCTCTATTATATCCACTGGAGGAAACGGATCGCCCGAAGTGCGAAGCACCCATTGACCCTTTCCATCATATCCACCCGTAAGTACTTTCAATACACACGGAAGTTGTAATTCCTCAATAGCTTCAAGCAACTCTGTTTTCGAGGTCACAACCTGATAAGGAGCAGTCGGTATTTGTGCATCTTGCAACACTTTCCGCTCTTGCCCTCGGTGTCTCGTCCAACGAAGCAGATTACTTCCTTGTGGTAAGGGCTTGATAGTCTCAATCATTCGAACCATATCAGGATCTATATTTTCAAATTCATATACAACTAGATCAGATTTTTCCATAAGTCGTGCCATTGCCACTGGGGAATCATATGCTCCAACAATCTGTTCATCCGCTACTTGTCCTGCTGGAGAGTCGATAGCTGGATCTAATACAACAAAGCGATATCCTAATCTACGTCCCTCTAGAATAATCATGCGACCTAACTGGCCACCACCTAATACTCCGATCGTCTGTCCAGGCATGACTAATGGAGAAACGTCACTTGATTCTCTCCAAATAAAACTGGACTCTTTTTTTGGAAGGCTATTCAGTAGGGAATTCTCTAATTGTGTAGATCGCATTGTCATACCAGTTCACTATCCTTTACTACGCGCTCGCGAATCATCTCTCGGCGTTCTTGATATCTTCGCTGTAAATCTTCATCCGTTATAGCTAATATCTGAGCTGCCAGCAAGCCTGCATTACTTGCTCCTGCATCTCCAATGGCAACTGTGGCTACCGGCACACCCGCTGGCATCTGCACAATGGAAAGGAGAGAATCAATCCCATTTAAAGTGGAGCTTTTAATCGGAACTCCAATCACAGGAAGAATCGTCTTAGAAGCAACCATACCTGGTAGATGAGCCGCTCCACCTGCTCCTGCAATAATGACACAAATCCCCTTTTTCGATGCTTCTTCTGCATACCGGAACATCTCATCTGGGGTACGGTGAGCGGAAACGACTTGCTTCTCATAAGGTACCTCTAACTCGTCCAGGATTTGACATGCTTTTTGCATCGTGGACCAATCCGACATACTCCCCATGATTACTCCAACTTTCGGGCGATTCATCTATTCATCTCTCCCTCTAATTTATATAAAAAAGACCGAAATACAGATATTTTCATGTGAAAAATCTACATTTTCGGTCTCATGTCCCGCCTAAAAGTAGACTTTCCCCATAGAAAGGAAATTTACGGTTTCCTTGTAGAGACATCCAGGCCCATTCCCAGACTTATATGAAGAAAAGTACTTTATTCTATATTCATTTTGAGATATTTCATTTGATTCATAAGCTTGATTCGTTATCAGTGTAACAAGGAGTTAAAAGTTAGTCAATAAAAAACGAACATTTATCCAATATTGATTTGAAGCGTTCGGTTTAAATGTTAAAAAGCCTGATTAAGTCTAATTATTTAGATTATTTATGGGTAAAAAGAGCATCCAATAACTATTTGAACCATTCTATAGAGACTCACAACATAAATTTGATATCATTTTGATTAGCTATTTTTTGATGATCTAAGTTCCAGAGCAATGTACCTGTCCACAGCTCAAGTAGAAATAAGCCAATCCAACCCTAGTGGCTCAGACTTCTTTTCTTTATATCAGGACCTATGTATATATCGTCCTATACATAATAAAGAAAGCACCCAACTATAAGCTGAGTGCTTTCTTTATTATGTATGCCTGGCGACGTCCTACTCTTCCAGGACCCTGCGGTCCAAGTACCATCGGCGCTGGAGGGCTTAACGGTCGTGTTCGGGATGGGAACGAGTGGATCCCCTCCGCCATCATCACCAGACTATTTAGTTGAAAGGCATTACACCTTCAAAATTAGATCAGAAATGAGAAAGAGTGTTGCATCTCGAAAGAGATGATTGATTTGTAGGATAAGCCCTCGACCGATTCGTATCTGTCAGCTGAACACATTGCTGTGCGTACACCTCAGACCGATCAACCTCGTCGTCTACAAGGGGTCTTACCTGACTAAGTCAGTGGGAAATCTCATCTTGGAGGGGGCTTCGCGCTTAGATGCTTTCAGCGCTTATCCCGTCCATACATGGCTACCCAGCGATGCCTCTGGCGAGACAACTGGTACACCAGCGGTATGTCCATCCCGGTCCTCTCGTACTAAGGACAGCTCTCCTCAAATTTCCTACGCCCACGACAGATAGGGACCGAACTGTCTCACGACGTTCTGAACCCAGCTCGCGTACCGCTTTAATGGGCGAACAGCCCAACCCTTGGGACCTACTTCAGCCCCAGGATGCGATGAGCCGACATCGAGGTGCCAAACCTCCCCGTCGATGTGGACTCTTGGGGGAGATAAGCCTGTTATCCCCGGGGTAGCTTTTATCCGTTGAGCGATGGCCCTTCCACTCGGAACCACCGGATCACTAAGTCCGACTTTCGTCCCTGCTCGACTTGTAGGTCTCGCAGTCAAGCTCCCTTATGCCTTTGCACTCTATAGGCGCGATTTCCAACCGCGCTGAGGGAACCTTGGAGCGCCTCCGTTACCTTTTAGGAGGCGACCGCCCCAGTCAAACTGTCCACCTGACACGGTCCTCCGCCCGGATGACGGGCGCGAGTTAGAACCCCGATACGACCAGAGTGGTATCCCACCGTTGTCTCGACCAAGACTGGCGTCCTGGCTTCAGCGACTCCCACCTATCCTGTACAAGTCGTATCTAGATTCAATATCAGGCTACAGTAAAGCTCCACGGGGTCTTTCCGTCTTGTCGCGGGTAGCTAGCATCTTCACTAGCAATACAATTTCACCGGGTCTCTCGTCGAGACAGCGCCCAGATCGTTACGCCTTTCGTGCGGGTCGGAACTTACCCGACAAGGAATTTCGCTACCTTAGGACCGTTATAGTTACGGCCGCCGTTTACTGGGGCTTCAGTTCAAAGCTTCGCTTGCGCTAACCTTTCCCCTTAACCTTCCAGCACCGGGCAGGCGTCAGCCCCTATACTTCGCCTTGCGGCTTCGCAGAGACCTGTGTTTTTGCTAAACAGTCGCCTGGGCCTATTCACTGCGGCCCCCCATAAGGGGGCACCCCTTCTCCCGAAGTTACGGGGTCATTTTGCCGAGTTCCTTAACGAGAGTTTTCCCGAGCACCTTAGGATTCTCTCCTCGCCTACCTGTGTCGGTTTGCGGTACGGGCACCAATCTTCTCCTAGAGGCTTTTCTTGGCAGTGTGAGATCAAGAACTTCGGTACTATAAATTTCCCTCGCCATCACAGCCTAGCATTAAAAGGGAAACGGATTTGCCTATCTCCCCTGCCTCACTGCTTGGACGCGCACTTCCAGTCGCGCGATTCTCTACCCTCCTGCGTCCCCCCATCGTACAAACGAATCATGGTGGTACAGGAATATCAACCTGTTGTCCATCGCCTACGCCTTTCGGCCTCAGCTTAGGTCCCGACTAACCCTGAGCGGACGAACCTTCCTCAGGAAACCTTAGGCTTACGGTGGAGGGGATTCTCACCCCTCTTTTCGCTACTCATACCGGCATTCTCACTTCTAAGCGCTCCACCCTCGCTTACGCTCGAGCTTCGCTGCACTTAGAACGCTCCCCTACCATCGCACCACTTAAGTGGTGCCATCCACAGCTTCGGTAGATCGTTTAGCCCCGTTACATTTTCGGCGCAGAGTCACTTGACCAGTGAGCTATTACGCACTCTTTCAATGGTGGCTGCTTCTAAGCCAACATCCTGGTTGTCTAGGCAACTCCACATCCTTTTCCACTGAACGATCATTTAGGGACCTTAGCTGGTGGTCTGGGCTGTTTCCCTCTTGACTACGGATCTTAGCACTCGCAGTCTGACTCCTGGGGTACAAGTACATGGCATTCGGAGTTTGACTGAGTTCGGTAATCCGGGAAGGACCCCTAGCCCAATCAGTGCTCTACCTCCATGACTTAGGCTCCCAAGGCTAGCCCTAAAGCTATTTCGGGGAGAACCAGCTATCTCCAGGTTCGATTGGAATTTCTCCGCTACCCACACCTCATCCCCTAGTTTTTCAACACTAGTGGGTTCGGACCTCCATTCCGTGTTACCGGAACTTCATCCTGGACATGGGTAGATCACCTGGTTTCGGGTCAACGACTACGTACTAAAGCGCCCTATTCAGACTCGCTTTCGCT